>JAPWJW010000001.1:1200000-1800000 GCA_028283825.1 Azospirillaceae bacterium
CCAATGCGGTTGGCAGACTGGCCCCCTGCTGGAATTCGATGAGGGCCTGGCTGAAGGAAGCGGTGAGCTGCGGGTGCCGCATCAGGTATGACCGACCGACCGCTTCCGCCGCTTCCCGGCCCAGGGTTGCCATCGCGTATTCCAGCGGCTTTAGGCTGACCAGTTGGCGGGCGGCGATATCTGCCATGTTGCCGGCCGGATCCCCGAACAGTGCGAAGAACGATAGGGCCAACGTTTCGATGGATGTCACGGCGTCATCAATGACGTCCTGGCGTGTCACCGCATCGGCGAAGTTCCATTCCATCCAACCAGGAGGGGACGTCAAATTTCCAATTTGACCACCGGCAACAATGGTCGGGCCGGAAGGTCTTGGGTCATGATTCCATGGTTTCGGGTGCCGCTTGTCCCACTCCGCAAGCTTTCGCGAGAGTACCATCGCGTGGATCCAGACAGCGGCCCGTTTTCCAGCGACATTGTTGTGGTCGGACTGGAATTGGATCGTGAAGGTGAGATCGTCGTCTGTTCGCTTCAGCGTGGGGCCGCTCTTGAGGAAGACGAACCCCTTTGATGCCAGGCGTTCCCCGATCTGCGCGCATGCGGCCAGGATGACATCCTTGGGTTTTTCGGCGGAATGGTCCGGTTGTGCCCGCGCCTTGGCGGCATCGGCCTTGTGCCGTGCCGTCGCATGGAGGGCTTCAAGGTGAGACTGCGACTTGGCCATATGGGACGACGCTCATGTCGGGGGGATTATGGCGGTGGGATCAGCCGTTGATGGATTTGCGTCCCGCCCAAACCTCCGCCGCCACCCGGTCCGCCGTCGCCGCGTCCTCCGCCAGCCCTAGCGCCAGCACGCCCAGGGTGATGGTGGCGACCACGGTGGCGGTCTCGGCCTCCAGGCCGGGCTCGCCACGCCAGACCTTGAGCAGGCCCTGCGACGTCGCCTTGGTGTCGGTCAGGGCAGGCAGGGGCAGTTCGCGGGCGGCGGCGCCCACCTGGACGTAGGCCGTGGTGGGTTTGGCGGGGTTGCGCTCCACTTCGCCGCCGCCGCCCTTGACCACCACAAGGCGGGGGCGGCCCATGCGCTGGGCCACGTTCAGGTGCAGGTCGATGTAGGGCGGGTGGAAGACGCCGTCCACGGCGGCCGGTGTGTCGAACGGGTCCAGCAGGCGGCAGACGGTGTTGATGGGGCTGCGCAGGCCCAGCAGGTGGCGCAGGTTCAGCAGGCGGTCCAACGCCGGGCTCATGGCCGACAGCGGCAGGTAGGCGAAGCCGGTCTCCGCCAGCAAGCCTTGCGCATCGGTGCGGCTGGTGGCCGGGCGCAGGCCCAGTTCGGCCAGGGCGTCGGGCACGTCGCGGCCCTGGGTGAAGGCGTTGCTGCCGTGCATGATCACCCGGTGCCCCGCTTGCGCCAGCGCCAGGGCCGACAGCAGGAACCAGGGCTCATCCCGGGTGCGGCCGGCGCCATAGGACGGCCAGTCCAGGTCGGCCATGCCTTTGACCGCGCCGTCATCCAGGCCGGCGGCCGCGCGCGCGGCCTCCACCAAGCCTGCGATCTCATCCGGGTCCTCACCGCGATAGCGCAGCAGCATGAGGAAGGCACCCACCTGGTGGGGGTCGGCCTCGCCGTTCAGCACCATGCCCAGGGCCGTCCGCGCCTCCTCCCGTGTCAGGGAGCGGGAACGGCCGGGGCCGCGCCCCAAGGTGCGGACATATTGGGCGAAGATGTGTTCGTCAGGCATGGGCCTCAGGCTCAACTCGTCATGCGGCGCGGGTGCGCAATTCGATCAGCGCCAACTCTACCGCCTCCCGCCGCCGCAACGCCACTACCCGTCCCACCAGTACCAGGGTGGGGCCGGTGACATTCGCCGCCGTCACCACCGCCGCGATGTCGGCCAGGGTGCCGGGCAGGCGGCGTTCGGTCGCCAGCGTGGCGTTCTCCACCGCGATGGCGGGGGTGGCGGGGCTCACTCCGGCGGCCAGCAATTGCCGTGTCACAGCGGCCAGCGTGCGGCTGCCCATATAGATGGCGATGGTGCCGTCGCAGGCGGCCAGGGCGTTCCAGTCGTGGGGGGGCAGGACCTCATCCGCGCCATGCCCGGTGATGAAGTGCAGGCTGCAGCTGTAACCGCGCTGGGTCAGCGGCATGGCCATGCTGGCGGCGGCGGCACAGGCGACGGTGATGCCGGGCACCACCTCCGCCGGGACGCCGGCGGCCTCCAGTGCGGCCAGTTCCTCGCCGGCGCGGCCGAACACCATGGGGTCGCCGCCCTTCAGGCGCACGACGTGCGATCCCGCCTGGGCATGGCTGACGATCAGGCGGTTGATGGCCGCCTGGCTCATCGCGTGCTGGCCGCAACGCTTGCCCACGTCGATGCGCCGGGCATGGGCCGGCGCCAGGTCCAGGATGCGCGGGTCCACCAGCTTGTCGTATAGCACCACGTCGGCGGCCTCTATCCGGCGCAGGGCCTTGAGGGTCAGCAATTCCGGATCGCCGGGGCCGGCACCCACCAGGCTGGCACGGCCGGTGGTGTCACGCGTTGGCATGGACATCGCGCAGGATCTCCTTCAGTTCCGGGATGCAGGATCCGCAGTTGGTGCCGGCCTTGAGACAAGCGCCGATTTCCTCCACCGTCGTCAGGCGTCGGGTGACGATGGCGTCGCGGATGGTGGTCAGGCCGACGGAGAAGCAGGCGCAGACGGTGCGGCCGGTGGCGGCGACGCCGGGCGCGGGGCGGCCGGACAGCAGGCTGGGGCGGGCGGTGTCGGTCACCACCTCGCCCAACAGGGCGGCCACCACCTCGCGCGCCGGCAGGCTGGCCGCCGGGCTGGTGGCCAGGAACAGGCAGGCCTCCAGCCGGCCATCCACCAGGATGGCGACACGCAGGGTGCCGCGCCCGGCATCGGTCAATTGCAGCCACTCCGCCCCGCGCGGCGGGTGCAGCAACCCCTCCACCAGCGGCGTCAGGGCGGCCCCGTCGGGCAGGGGATCGCTGCCCACCAATTCGAAGGCGTGGCCGTTGGACAACGGCACGCGCGCCCAATAGCCCACACCCTGCGGCCGCACGGATTGGCGGTGCAGCAGCAGGCCGCGCCAGGCGATTGGTACGGCGGTCGCCCGCACCGCCGTCAGCTTCAGTTCCGGCTGGCCGGAGACGGGGTCCAGGGCAGCGTTGACCAAGCGCCCGGTGGGGCCGGCGGAGCAGAACTCATCCGTCCAATGCATGGGCAGGAACAGTTCGCCCACCCGCTGGCCGGCATCCAGGGTGGCGCGGACCGTGGTGGCGGCATGGACGCTTTCGATGCGCACCAGGTCGCCGTCGGCCACGCCCAGCCGGGCGGCGTCGGCGGGGGAAAGGGCCACGCGCGGCTCCCCCGTATGGGCCAGCAGGCGGGGCACCCGGCCGGTGCGGGTCATGGTGTGCCACTGGTCGCGGATGCGGCCGGTGTTCAGCAGCAGGGGATAGGCCGGATCGGTACGGGTGGCGGGCTCACGGAAGGGTGTGGGCACGAGGCGGCCCCGGCCGGTGGGCGTGGTGAAACCGCCCTGGCCGAACAGACGCCCGCCCTCATCCCCGGCC
The DNA here is from genome assembly GCA_028283825.1 of Azospirillaceae bacterium. Taxonomy (NCBI): domain Bacteria; kingdom Pseudomonadati; phylum Pseudomonadota; class Alphaproteobacteria; order Rhodospirillales; family Azospirillaceae; species Azospirillaceae bacterium. The sequence continues at coordinate 1,203,579 of JAPWJW010000001.1, forward strand.
CAGCGCACGGGCCAGCGCACCGGCGCCAATGCGTCGTATTGCCCGTCGGTCAGCATGGCCAGGCCGCTGATGTCGAACGGGCGGCTGCCGTTGTTCTCGAACCCCGACAGGGCCGCATGCTCGCGGAACACCGCCGCTGGTGTGGCCCAGGAGAACGCCTGCTTCCAGCCCATGCGCTGACCGACGGCGGCCAGCACGCGCCAGTCGGCCCGCGCTTCGCCCGGGGCGGTGCGGAAGGGGCGCTGACGGCTGATGACCCGTTCGGAATTGGTGACGGTGCCGTCACGCTCCCCCCAGCCGGCGGCCGGCAGCACCACGTCGGCCAGGGCGGTGGTGTCGGTGGGCCAGCAGTCGGAGACGACGACGAAGGGGCAGGTGCGCAACGCCTCGCGCACGCGGTCGGCCCGGGGCAGGCTGTCGGCCGGGTTGGTGGCCATGATCCAGACGGCCTTCACCCGCCCGTCCAGGATGGCGTCGAACAGCTCCACCGCCTTCAGGCCCGGCTTGGTCGCCAGGTTGGGCGCCCCCCAGAAGCGGCGCACGCGGTCGATGGCATCCGGCTGGTCGAAACGCATATGGGCGGCCAGCTGGTTGGCCAGGCCGCCGACCTCGCGCCCGCCCATGGCGTTGGGCTGGCCGGTGATGGAAAACGGGCCGCAGCCGGGCTTGCCGATGCGGCCCGTCGCCAGGTGGCAGTTGATGATGGCATTGACCTTGTCGGTGCCCGCCGATGACTGGTTGACCCCCTGGGAATAGACCGTGACGACGCGCGGCGTGGCGGCGAACCAGTCGTAGAACCGGGCCAGGTCGGCCGGGTCCAGACCGGTGACTTCCGCCGTGTGCTCCGCCCCCTCGCGCGCGGCGGTCAGGGCGGCGTCGAAGCCTTCGGTGTGCGCGGCCAGCCAGGTCTGGTCCAGCCGGTCCTTTTCCGCCAGATGGGCCAGCAGGCCGTTGAACAGGGCGACGTCCGTGCCGGGCCGCACCGCCAGGTGCAAATCGGCATCCTCGCAGGTGGCGGTGCGGCGGGGGTCGATGGCGACGATGCGGATGGGGCGCTTGGCCTTGGCGGCCAGCAGGCGCTGGTGCAGCACCGGGTGGCACCAGGCGGAATTGCTGCCCACCAGCACCACCAGATCCGCCTGTTCCAGATCTTCGTACGTGCCCGGCACCACGTCGGCACCGAAGGCGCGGATGTGACCGGCGACGGAGGAGGCCATGCACAGCCGGGAATTGGTGTCGATGTTGGCGCTGCCGATGAAGCCCTTCATCAGCTTGTTGGCGACGTAATAATCCTCCGTCAGGCATTGGCCGCTGACATAGAAGGCGACGCTGTCGGGGCCATGTTCGGCGATGGTGGCCCGGAAGCGGTTCGCCACCAGATCCAACGCCTGGCCCCAGTCGGCGGGCCGCCCGTCGACCAGGGGGCGGGTCAGGCGCTCCCCATCCTTCAGGGTTTCGGCCAGGGCCGATCCTTTGGAACAGAGGCGCCCGCGGTTGGCCGGGTGCAGCAGGTCGCCGGCCACCGTGCCGTCCGACCGGGCGACCACGCCGCAACCCACGCCGCAATAGGGGCAGGTGGAACGGACGCCGCCCGGCGGTGGCCCTCGATCGGCCGGCGCCCTGTCGTGGACCGCGCCCTCCGGCATCACGCCACCATCTGGATCAGGATGTGGCTGTCCTGCACCCGCACGGGGACGCGGTTGGCACAGCCCTCATCCGGTTCGCGGGCCCGGCCGCTGTCCAAATCGATCACCCAGTTGTGCAGGGGGCAGGTGACGGCATGGCCGTGCACCGTGCCCTGCGACAGCGGCCCGCCCTTGTGCGGGCAACGGTCGTACAGGGCGAAGACGGCGTCGTCCAGGGTGCGGAAGATGGCGATGTCGCCCCGGGGGGTGGCGACCACGCGCGCGCCCTGGCGCGGGATGTCCGCCACCACGCCCACGTCCACCCAGCGGTTTTCGATACCAACGCTGTCCATCATCGTCACTCCACCGTGGCCAGGGTGCGGAAGGGGGCGGCGGCATCGGCGCCCGGCGCCCGCTCGGCCCAGGGGTCGTTCTGGCTGAATGTCTGGGCATGCAGGAACTTGGCGTGCAGGGCTCGGCGTCCCGCCTCATCCTCCACGACACGGGCCTTCACATGGGCCAGGCCCACGCGTTCCAGCCAGGGGGCGGTGCGTTCCAGATAGCGCGCCTCCTCCCGGTACAGCTGAAGGTAGGCGCCGCAGTACTCCAGCACCTCCTCCTCCGTCGTGACCTTGCACAACAGGTCGGTGGCGCGGACATGGATGCCGCCGTTCCCGCCGACATGCAGTTCCCAACCGCTGTCCACCGCCACCACGCCGAAGTCCTTGATGGTCGCCTCCGCACAGTTGCGGGGGCAGCCGGACACGGCCAGCTTCACCTTGTGCGCGTGCCAGGACCCCCAGGTCATGCGCTCCAGCTTCACGCCCATGCCGGTGCTGTCCTGCGTGCCGAAGCGGCACCACTCGGAACCCACACAGGTCTTCACCGTACGCAGCGCCTTGCCGTAGGCGTGGCCGGAGACCATGCCGGCGTCGTTCAGATCCTTCCACACATGGGGCAGTTGCTCGCGCTTCACGCCCAGCAGGTCGATGCGCTGGCCGCCCGTCACTTTCACCGTGGGGATGGCGTACTTGTCCACCACGTCGGCGATGGCGCGCAGCTCATCCGCCGTGGTCAGCCCACCCCACATGCGTGGAATGACGGAATAGGTGCCGTCCTTCTGGATGTTGGCGTGCATGCGCTCATTCACGAAGCGCGATTGCTGGTCGTCCACGTACTCACCCGGCCAGGCCACCAGCAGGTAGAAGTTCAGCGCCGGGCGGCAGACATGGCAGCCGTCGGGCGTGGTCCAGCCCAGGGCGCCCATCACCTCGGGCATGGTGCGCAACGCCTGGCCAGTGATGGCCCGGCGCACCTGGTCATGGCTGTGGCTGGTGCACTTGCACATCGGCTTTTCCCCCGCCGGCTTGGCGGCATAGCCGTCACCCAGCGCCAGGGTCAGCAGCTGTTCCACCTGGGGCGTGCAACTGCCGCAGGAGGCGGACGCCTTGGTCCGTGCCCGCACGCCCTCCGGCGTGGTCAGGCCGTGTTCGGCGATGGCGCCCAGGATCTTGCCCTTGCACACGCCGTTGCAGCCGCAGATTTCCGCCGCATCCGGCAATGCCGCCACGGCGACGGTGGGATCGGCGGTGGGTGCCCCGGCCGCCAGGTTGCCGAAGGCCTGGCCGAAGATCACCGTGTCGCGCAAGCTCCCCAGCGGCTTGCCCTCGCGCAGCAGCTGGAAGTACCAGCCGCCGTCCTGGGCATCGCCGTACAGCACGGCACCCACCAGCGTGTCGTCACGCAGCACCAGGCGCTTGTAGGTGTTGCGCGCGGCGTCGCGGAACACCACCTCCTCCGTCGTCTCGTCACCGATGAAGTCGCCGGCGGAGAACAAATCGATGCCCGTGACCTTCAGGCGGGTGGCCATGGCGGCGGGGACGTAATCGCTGACGGCATCTTCCCGCGCCAGATGATCGGCGCAGACCTTGGCCATGTCCCACAAGGGGGCCACCAGGCCGTAGGTCTTGCCGCGATGTTCCACACACTCGCCCACCGCGAAGATTTCAGGCACGGAGGTGCGCATGTCGTCGCCCACCTCGACACCGCGGTTGATGGCCAGGCCGGCGGCCTTGGCCAAATCCACGTTGGGGCGGATGCCGATGGCCAGCACCACCAGGTCACCAGGGATCTCCCGTCCGTCGGCCAGGCGCACGCCCTGCACCCGGCCATCGCCGAAGATCGCCTCGGTCTGGCCATTGGTGAAGAAGTTCATGCCGCGCTCATCCAGCTCGCGCTGCAACAGCTCGGCCGCCGCCTTGTCCAGCTGGCGTTCCATCAGCGTGCCCATCAGGTGCACGACGGCCACCTGCATGCCCCGGCGCAGCAGGCCGTTGGCCGCCTCCAGCCCCAGCAGGCCGCCACCGATGACGATGGCTCGGCTGTGCTGTTCCGACGCCTGGATCATGGTGTTGACGTCGGCGATGTCGCGGAAGGCGCAGACGCCGGGCAGGTCCAGGCCCGGCACCGGCGGGGCGATGGGGCGCGACCCCGTGGCCAGCAGCAGCTTGTCGTATGCCACCACCCGGCCGGCGGCGGAGGTGACGGTGCGGGCGGCGGTGTCAATGGCCACCACCGCATCGCCGACGATCAGGTCGATGCCGTTTTCATCGTACCAGGACCGGGGATTGATGACGATCTGTTCCAGATCCTTCTCTCCGGCCAGCACGGACGACAGCATGATGCGGTCGTAGTTCACGTGCGGTTCGGCGCCGAACACGGTGATGTCGTACTTCAGCGGGGCGCGCTTCAGCAGTTCGTCGACCGTCCGCATTCCGGCCATGCCGTTGCCGACGACCACCAGTTTCTGGCGCGGGGGCATATGGGTATCCATGGGTCCCATCCTTCTTTCAGGTGATCGGGATCAGACGCGGGCGGTGCTGAGGGACGCGGCCCCCCAGGTGGTGCGCCACCGCCGCTTCACGCCGCTGATGCCGGCCAGCGCCGCCAAGGCCAGCAGGGCGAACACCAGGAAACCCGCCTGGTAACCGCCCGTCAGCTGCTTGGAATAGCCAAGGCTGGAGGCGAGGTAGAAACCGCCGACGCCGCCCATCATGCCGACCAGGCCGGTCATGACGCCGATCTCCCGGCGGAAGCGCTGTGGCACCAGCTGGAAGACCGCACCATTGCCCATGCCCAGCGCCAGCATGGCGACGACGAAGACGACCAGCGCCATCCAGGCCTGGGGCAGGGCGAAGCTGACGACGATCAGGGCCAGCGCCGCGATGGCGTACATGACGGTCAGCGAGCGCACGCCGCCGATACGGTCGGCCACCGCCCCGCCGATTGGGCGCACCAGGGAACCGGCGAAGACGCAGGCCGCCGTGAAGTACCCGGCCACCACCGGGCTCAGGCCATACTGGTCGTTGAAGTAGATGGTGAGGGAGGAGGCAAGGCCGACGAAACCGCCGAAGGTGACGCTGTAGAAGAACATGAACCACCAGGCGTCGCCGATCTTCAGCACCGCCAGATATTCGGCCAGCGACTTGGCTGGCGGGCATTCCGGGCTGTCCTTGGCCAGCACAGTGTAGGCCACCAGCGTGATCGCCAGCGGAATGGCCAGCAGGCCCAGCACGTTGTTCCAGCCATAGGCCACCGCCAGGGCGGGGGCGAACAGGCTGGCGAACACGGTGCCGGAATTGCCGGCCCCCGCCAGGCCCAGGGCCGTGCCCTGGTGTTCCGGCGGATACCAGCGTGAGGCCAGCGGCAGGGCGACCGCGAAGCTGGCACCGGCCACGCCCAGTACCGCACCGGTCAGCAGCGTGCCGTTGAAGCTGTGGATGCCGAACCACCACACCGCGATCAGCCCGGCGATCACCACCAGCTGCGCCAGGATACCGGTCAGCTTGGGCTTCAGGTGATCCACCAGGATGCCGTTGATCACCCGGAAGAAGGCGCCGGCCAGCACCGGCACCGCCACCATCAGGCCCTTCTGCGCCGGCGATAGGCCCAAATCCCTGGCGATCTGCACGCCCAACGGTCCCAGGATGACCCAGGCCATGAAGCTCATGTCGAAGTACAGGAACGCCGCGAACAGGGTGGGCAGGTGTCCGGCCTTCAGGAAACTCTTGTTCATCGGTGCCTCCGGGCAGCAGCGCTGCGGACCTTGGCCGGTGGGGGCTGCCATGCGGGGCGCCGCCTGTCACCGGTCAGGGCGTGGTGGATCGGGGTCGGGCGGACCATCGCTGGCCGCCGATGCGGGTGGGGGTAGGGTCCGCTGCCGGACGCTGACAAGCCGCCGTTGGCCCGCCGATCAATCCCGAGGGGACGCGCGCCATTGCGCATCCGGAGGCGGGCGGGCCCCGCCGTTGGGGCCGACCCGGGCACAGGACCGCCGCCGCGGGCGTCCTGGCCATGGCTTCCCTCTTCGCAACCGCCGTGCCAAGCTCGCAGGCGCGGAAAACCTGGGGTTTCAATATCGCGCCGCATTCGGTAACTGCCTAATTTATGGGCAAGGGAGCGGCGGTGCGCACAAATGATCAAATAATAAGCATATTTGAGGGGCTGGGCTGATGGCGACGCGCCAGATCGAGGTGCGGGTGGGTTGGTGCAGTGAAACCGGCCGCCGCAGCCGGAATGAGGATTACGTGGGCGCCTGCCTTGGTACCGCCGCGCAACGGCAGGGCCAAGGGGTTGTGGCCGCCATCGCCGACGGTGTGTCGGGCGCGCCGGCCGGCCGGGTGGCCGCGGAACTGGCGGTGCGTGGCTTTATCGATTTCTACCTGGGTGAACGCCAGACATTGGGCGTGCGTCGGGCGGCGGCGCACGCGGCGGAGGCCATCAACCGCTGGGTCCATGGCCAGGGCCGCGCCGACCCGGAACGCCAGGGCATGGCCACCACCCTGACCGCCGTGATCCTGCGCGGCCGTGTCGCCCATATCCTGCATGTCGGGGACACCCGCCTGTATCGCCTGCGCGACGGCCGGCTGAGTCAATTGACCGAGGACCACGTTCATCCCGGCCCGGATCAGCGCCACATCCTGCGCCGTGCCGTGGGGCTGGAGGATGCGTTGCGCGCCGACTATGCCGCCGAACCCTTGCGTGAGGGTGACCGCCTGGTCCTGACCACCGACGGGGTGCACGGCGCGCTGTCGGCGCGGGATCTGGTGCGCCTGGCGGCCCGCGAGCCCACGCCCGAGGGGGCCAGCCGGGCACTGGTCGATGCCGCGCTTGCGGCCGGTAGCCAGGACAACGCCACCGCCCTGGTCATCGACGTGATGGCCCTGCCGCCGGCGGATCACGGCGAATTGGCGTCCCTGTCCGCCGACCTGCCCATCTTGGCCCTACCCAGGCCAGGCGATGTCGTGGACGGCTACCGCATCGGCCACCACCTGTCCGACGGCCGCTACAGCGCCGTGTTCCTGACGGCGCCGGCGGCGGGTGAGGCGCCCCTGGTGTTGAAGTTTCCCAAGCCCAGCGTCACGGGCGACGCCAGCCATCGCCTGGCCTTCGTGCGCGAAGGCTGGGTGGCCGCCCGCGTGCGGTCCCCCTGGCTGGGCGAGGCGATGGCGGTGCCGCCCGGCCGGCAGACCCGGCTGTACACACTCATGCCCTACTATCCCGGCCAGACCTTGGCCGGGCGGCTGAAGAACCCGCCCCGGATCGGTGTGGCGGAGGGGGTGGGCCTGGTGGTGAAGTTGGCCAAGGCGGTGGCGGCCCTGCACCGTGCCGGTATCATTCATCGCGACATCAAGCCGGACAACGCCATCATCGATGGCAAGGGCGGCCTGCGCCTGATCGATCTGGGCGTGGTGCGCCTGCCCGGCCTGGAAGAGCCGGCGGCGGAACAGGCCCCCGGCACGCCCAGCTATATGGCGCCGGAACTGCTGGCCGGTGGCATGGGCGACGAACGCGCGGACCTCTATGCCCTGGGCGTCACCGCCTATCACCTGTTCACCAGCGCTTACCCGTATGGCGAGATCGAGCCTTTCCAGCATCCCCGCTTCGGCCAGCCCACGCCCTTGCAGCAGCGCCGCCCCGACCTGCCCACCTGGCTGGACCTGGCGGTGATGAAGGCGGTGAGCGCCGATCCCGTCGACCGGCAGGGCGACGTGCTGGAATTCGCCCTGGAACTTGAGGCCGGTGCCGCCAACCCCGCACCCCGTCCGGCCCGCCGCCGCCCGCTTTACGAGCGGGACCCGCTGCGCTTCTGGAAGGTGACGGCGCTGGTTCTCCTGGTCTTGCTGGTCCTGTCGCTGCTGCGCGGCGGCTGAAGTCGCACCTATCCAGTGGGGGTAACTTATGAGATTTGCAACTTAAACGCATCACCGTAACTCGATTGAAACTTCCGTATGTGCATATCATAGGTTGTGGGCCGCTGGCGCGGGAGGCGCAACAGCGGCCCATCAATTCCGCCAAGCACACTCGGAAGGAAAGCAACCATGAGCACCGCTGAAGCCCCGGCGCTGGCCGGCCTTTTCCCCTTGCATCTTCGTTCCGGTGGCGCCCCCGGCGCCCCGACGGATACCCTGAACCTGACGGTCTACACGCCCAAGGGCGAGGTCACCGGTCATTCGCTGATCGGCCAGGCCACCAACCCACCGTTGCATGTGGCCTCGCACGTCACGGGCACCGTGATCCATGAGGCCGTGATCGGCCCCGGCTCCAAGGTTCGCATCGACCTGAACGGCTGGCCGGAAATCAATTGGCCGCCGCAGGCCGGCATCGGCCCCGTCATTCCGCAGAACTACAAGGCCATCCTGGTGCTGGAGCCCAACTACGCGTCGGGTGTCATCCGCTACGAATATCGCACCGACCTGACCGGTCCGTGGCGCGTGGTGGAGCAGCCGGTTCACGCCGTCTGAGGTCCCGCCCCAGTCCCGAAAATCAGCGCCGCTTTCAGCCAGGCGCGACCTTTCCCGAAGGAATCCCACCATGAGCACCTCTGAACTTTCCGCCCCCGGCCCGGCCGGCCTGTTCCATCTGCTGGTTCATTCCACCGGTCCCCTGGGCGCCCCCCGGAATACGCTGAACCTGACGGTCTATACGCCCAAGGGGGAAGTGACCGGCCATTCCCAGGTGACCCAGGCCGTCAGCCCGCCGGTGCGGGTGGATTCCCACGTCACCGGTACCTGGAATTATGAGATCGTGGGCGGCAAGCTGCCCGGTACCGTCCGCATCGACCTGAACGGCTGGCCGGAGATCCATTGGCCGCCGCGCGCCGGCATCGGCCCGGTCATCCCGCAGAACTACAAGTCGACCCTGCTGCTGCGGGCCGGCTCCACCTCGGGTGTGATCCGCTACGAGTATCGCACCGACCTTGTCGGTGCCTGGCACGTGGTGGCGGAGCAGCCCGTGGAAGTCACCGTGGAGCCGCAAGTCGGCGCCGCCTGACGCGTTCCAAGCCCAGATGGAAAGGCCGCGACATCGCCCGGTCGCGGCCTTTCTTCTATCAAAAGGCTATTATTGGTGAGAAAGGATTCCCCGGGAAAGGGTTTCTCAGCATCGGTTAAGAGCCGGAAATGAGCATATCCAAGGCGTTTATGATGTCGAAGTAATAAGCGCGACTTAGAGAACCTACAATTGGCCCTAATTCTTTCCTAGGAATGGTGGCAATGAATTGGGTCACCATCACATGATCGTCGCCATCAATCACAAAAATGGGATTTAATCGGTCCAGCGCTCTGGGGCTGATTTTCCGGGGCCACAATGGAACCACTGCAGCTGTTGCGAGGCCTTTTAAGAGGTCGGCCTGAACTTCGAGCGCATATCCAGGTTCTCCGGCAACCCGATAAAGGTCCAGCTGGGCCATCAGAATTGCCGGAAGCGCGCATATGGAACACCGTTTTCTTCAACGAAGCTATTCCATTCGCCAATCCCGGCTTGGTTTCGCTCCAGCCAAAGGGCCGCTTTCTTTTCGGAAATCTCTACTGCCAACCCGCGCTCACAGGCCCGTGAGAGGCTAATGCCCAATGTCTTGGCTTCCGCAACCATGTCCTCAGGAAGCGACACGTTTGTGTTCTTGCGGGCTGCTGGAACTTGCCGAGATGACCCACCGTGCATGACCATGCTCCGAAGTTATGCGCATAACCATGCGCGTCCTTTGGAACGTAATATGTGCGCCTTTTTGGGCGCGATCAATGAGGCATGGATTGCCCCGCAGTTCGCCGCTTGGGCGATGTCACTTCGCGCTTTCCTGGTTTGTCGCCCCATCATACAGATCCGGCCGATAGATCCGGGCGGCCAGGGCGGTGGCCTCAGGCCCGCTTATCGGCAGGTCGCGCCAGCGCGCCATCTGGTCCAGGAACCAGTGCGCCTGGTCCAGGGTGGGGCGGGTGGCCTGGGGGGGCGTGAAGACGCAGACGTCGGTATCCTGGCCGGTGCCGGTGCGCGCACCGCCGGGCAGGCTGGCGGCGATCAGGTCGGGCGGCAGGTTCAGGAAGGCGGGCTGCGCCAGGGTGGCGGCGACGTCGGGCGTGTTGGCCGGGTCGGCGCAATGGGCGGCGGCGGCGGTCAGGGCGCGCAGCAGGCCTTGCAGGGCGGCGGGGTTCGCCTCGGCCCAGGCCTCGCGCACGGCGAGGCACTTTTCCGGATGGCCCGGCATGATCTCGGACGACAGCGCCACGGTGCGGCCGACGCCGGCGGACGCGGCCACCGCCCCCCAGGGCGCGCCGGCGCAAAAGCCGTCGATGCGGCCGGACTCAATGGCGGCGGCGGTATCGGCCGGGGGCACGATGGTCCAGTCCACGTCGGCCTGCGGGTCGATGCCGGCCGCACTCAGCCAGGTCTTGAACAACAGGGCATGGGCCGACCAGGCGTGCACCACGGCCAGCGTCACGCGCGGGCGACCGCGCAGCAGGGCGGCCAGGCGGCGGCCGGCCTCCGCTGCCGGGGGCCGTTCGCCGCCCGCCAGGATGGGATCGGCCAGGCGGTTCGACAGCGTCACCGCGTCGCCATGCTGGCTGAGGCCCATGGGGATGATCAACGGGCTTGCCGCCGGCCGCAGGCCCAGCGCCATGGCCAGCACCAGGGGGGGCAGCAGGATGGCCGCGTCCAGCAGGCCATAGGACAGCTTGTCCGCCAGATTGGCCCAGCTGGGTTCCACCGACAGTTCCACGGCCAGCCCTTCGGTCGCGAACAGGCCGGCGGTCTGGGCATGGATGACCGGGGCGCTGTCGGTCAGGCGCAGCAGGCCGATCCGGACGGGATGCGGGATGCTCATGGCCTTTTCCCCTTGTTCTTGTCGGCCGCCACCACGTCCGCGGCCACGGCGGCCAGCTTGCGGCTTTGCTCCATGGCCTGGCGGCGCAGCCAGCGATAGGCCTCGGGCTCGCCGATGCCGCGCTGGCGGATCAGGATGGCCTTGGCCCGGTCGATCAGGTCGCGTTCGCGCAAACTGGTCTCGGCCTTGTGCAGGCTGGATTCCACCTGGCGGTAACGGCGGAACATGGCGACCGCCGCCTGCACCACCGGCTTGATGGCGGGCAGGGAGGCGCCGACGACATTGTAGGAACTGACGCCAGCCTCGATCGCCGCCTCCATGAAGGCGGGGTCGTCATGGTCGACGAACATGACGATGGGACGCGGATCGTGCCGGGCGATGTGGCGGATGTCTTCCAGGCCGTCGCGGTCGGGGCGGGCCATGTCCACGATCACCAGGTCCGGCGCCTCGCGCAGCACGGCATCGGCCAGCAATTCCCCCGCTGCCAGGCGCACGATCACCGTGGCACCGGCCGCCGTCAGGTCGGCCTCCACGATGCGGCCCGGCTCGGCGGCGGTATGAATGGTGTCGGCGATAAGGACTTTCACCGGCGGCCCATCGGGTTGGCTGGTTAGCGGCCTATCAGCTTTAATCGCCAACCAGCCCCTGGTGCAAGGCCGCTTAGGCCAGCAGCCCCTCGATGGCGCGGGCCAAATCCACGTCGCGCTGGGACAGGCCCTGGGCGTCGTGGGTCGTCAGGCGGATTTCCACGCGGTTGTAGACGTTGAACCATTCCGGATGGTGGTCCGCCTTTTCCGCCAGCAGGGCCACGCGGGTCATGAAGCCGAAGGCGGTGACGAAATCCTTGAAGGTGAAGGTCTTGGTGATGGCCTCGCCGTCATCCGCCAGGGCCCAGCCCGTCAGGGTGGGCAGGTCGGCGGCGCGTTGGGCCTCGCTCAGGCGTGCAACCATGGAGGGCTCCTCTCAGTCGGCGGTGGGGGCGGTTACCGGCACCAGGGCGCCGTTGATGGCCCGGGCCTGGTGGCTGGCCAGGAAGACGATGGCGTCGGCCACGGCCGCCGTGGTGGTCCAGCTCTTGGGATCCACGTCGGGCATGTCGGCCCGGTTCTGCGGCGTGTCCATCACCAGGGGCAGCACGGCGTTAACCCGGATGCGGCCGCCCAGTTCCGCCGCCAGGCTTTCCGTCAGGCGGGCGACGGCCGCCTTGGACGCGGCATAGGCGCCCATGCCGGCCCCAGCCTTTTCCGCCGCCGCGGCACCCACGTTCACAATGGCGCCGCCATCGGCCAGGCCGTCGGCGCCGATGGCCGCCCGGCTCATGTTCAAACAGGTGCGGGCGTTGATGGCGAACAGTTTGTCCCACGCGGCCGGATCGCCGTCCGCCACCGTCTGCCAACGAAAGCCGCCGGCCACGTTGACCAGCACGTCGGCCCCACCCAGGCCGGCCTTGGCCTGGGCGAAGGCGGCCAGGGCGGCGGCGGCGTCCGTCAGGTCCACGCCGCCGACGTGCACCAGGCCGTCGGTGGCACCCACCGGTGCCGGGGCATGATCGACAACGGCGACGCCATGGCCCGCCGCCTTGAACGCAGCGGCGACGGCCTTGCCCAGCACGCCGGCGCCGCCGGTGATGATGACCTTCTGGCTCATGTTCCTGTTTTCCTTATGACAGGGCGATGGCGGGCGTGATCACGCCGGCGCAAGGCCCGAAACCGATGGCGGTGTATCCGTCGGCCGAGGCGCGGGCCGCAAGGATCAGTTCGTCGCCGTCCACCAGGAAGGCACGGGTCTCGCCATTCGGCAAGGTGATGGGCGCCTTTCCGCCGCGCGACAGTTCCAGCAGGCTGCCCACGCCGCTGTCGTCGGGGGTGGAGATGGTGCCGGTGCCCAGCAGGTCGCCGGGGTTCAGGTCACAGCCGTTGCTGGTGTGGTGGGCCACCAACTGCGCCACGGTCCAGTACATGTTGGTGGCCGGGCCGGTGCCTAAACGGTGCGGCGCCTCGCCCGCCGCGCGCATTTTGTCGGTGCGGATCAGCACCGACAGGTCCACGGCATAGGCGCCGCGTTCCTGGTCGCCCTCATCCCACAGATAGGGCAGGGGCTTAGGCTCGCCCTGATCCCGTGCCGGCTGCCGGGTGCGGAACGGGGCCAGGGCTTCGGCCGTGACGATCCAGGGTGACACGGTGGTCATGAAGTTCTTGGCCAGGAAGGGGCCCAACGGCTGGTATTCCCAGGCCTGCAGGTCGCGGGCCGACCAGTCGTTCAGCAGGCACAGGCCGGCCACGTGGGCGTCGGCCTGGCCGATGGCGATGGGCGTGCCCAGTTCGTTACCCGGCCCGATCCAGATGCCCAGTTCCAATTCCAGGTCCAGGCGCTGGCTGGGGCCGTAGGTCGGCGCCTCCGCATCCGGGGCCTTGCGCTGGCCGTTGGGGCGGCGCACGTCCGTGCCCGAGACACGGACGGAAGAGGCGCGGCCATGATAGCCGATGGGCACATGCTTGTAGTTGGGCAGCAAGGGATTGTCGGGGCGGAACTGTCGTCCGACGTTCAGGGCGTGGTGGATGCCGGCGTAAAAGTCGGTGTAGTCGCCGATGGATGCCGGCAGGTGAAGGGTGCAGTCAGCCACATTGTAAAGTAGGCCTTCCACCGTGGCCCGGTGCTCCGCGTCATTCGCCAGCAATTCCGACAGCCGGCGGCGCAGGGCGCGGCGCGGGCCGGCGCCCAGGGCCAGCAGCGGGTTCAGCGTCGGGCCGCTGGCGGCGATAGCGGCGTCCAGCGCGTCACCGGTCAGCAGGCCGGACCGGCCGGCCTTGGCCAGGTCCAGGATGCGGTCGCCGATGGCGACACCGCCGCGCGGCACCTCCCCTTTCGTGCTGAACACGCCCAGGGGCAGATTCTGGATGGGGAAGTCGGCATGGCCGTTGGCGCTGGCGACCCAGCTGGTCAGGGCCGGGTTATGGGTCTCATCAATCATCATCAGGTCCATGGGTCAGGGCAACTGGGCCTTGGCGAAACCGGCCCAGCAATCGTCGTAGTCCAGCTGCATCAGTGGGGTTTCAGTGGCGAAGCGGGTGGGGCGGATGACCCAGCGGCTTTCGAACATGAAGGCCATGGTGTTCTCGATCTTGTGCGGCTTCAGGTCGGCGGTCACCGCGCGTTCATAGCTGGTGCGGTCGGGGCCGTGGCCGCTCATGCAATTGTGCAGGGAGGCGCCACCGGGTGCGAAGCCGCCGGCCTTGGCGTCATAGGCGCCATGGATCAGGCCCATGAATTCATTCATGACGTTGCGGTGGAACCACGGCGGCCGGAAGGTATCCTCCGCCACCATCCAGCGCGGCGGGAAGATGACGAAGTCGCAATTGGCGGTGCCGGCGATTTCCGACGGTGCGGTCAGCACGGTGAAGATCGACGGGTCGGGATGGTCGTAGGACACGGTGTTGATGGTATTGAACCGCGCCAGGTCATACTTGTAGGGCGCCAGGTTGCCGTGCCAGGCCACCACGTCCAGGGGGCTGTGGTCCAGGGTCGTGGTCCACAGGCGGCCCTGGTACTTCTGCACCACCTCCGTCGCTTCGTCCAAATCCTCGAACCAGGCGACGGGGGACAGGAAGTCGCGCGGGTTGGCCAGGCCGTTGGCGCCGATGGGCCCCAGGTCTGGCAGCTTGAAGGGCGCGCCGTAGTTCTCGCAGACATAGCCGCGGGCGGTGCCGTCGGTCAGCGTCACGCGGAAACGCACACCACGCGGCACCACGGCGATCTCACCCGGCGCCACATCCAGCAGGCCCATCTCCGTCGCCAGGCGCAAGCGGCCCTGTTGTGGGACGATCAGCAATTCACCGTCGGCGTTGTAGAACACCCGTGACGCCATGGGCTGGTTGGCGGCGTAGAGGTGGATGGCGATGCCGTTGTTGGTGCCGGCATCACCGTTGCCGCCATAGGTCACCAGCCCGTCCACGAAATCCGTGGGCGCGTCGGGCAGGGGCAGCGGGTCCCAGCGCAGGCGATTGGGATTGGGCGGCACCTCATCGAACGGTCCGCTGCGCAGCAGGCCGGCGCGCCCATAGGGCTTGAAGGGCGCGTGGCTGGCGGTGGGACGCAGGCGGTACAGCCAGGACCGGCGGTTTTCCGCGCGCGGTGCGGTGAAGGCGCTGCCCGACAGCTGTTCGGCGAACAGGCCGAAGGGCACCTGCTGCGGCGAATTGCGGCCTACCGGCAGGGCGCCCGCCACCGCCTCGGTCGCGAAGCTGTTGGCGAAGCCGCTCATGGTTTCAAGCGGGGTGTTGTGCCCGGGGATGGGGTGCTGGGTCATGGCTGGCCTTTGCCCAAGTCGTTTCATTTGAAACGATATAGAGGGCGTGCCAGGGTGGATGTCAAACGGTTAAATGCCGCCCTGGCCGCGTCGGCTTCAGGATACGACGCGCGGGCCGCAAAAACCTTTCAAAGGGCGCGCCAAACGGTGCGCCGCTGAAACGATTTCGCGCTTGAATGGCCTTGGGTGGATGAAAACCTCAGATCGGCAGGGCCGTCGTATATTTCACCTGGCTCAGCGCGAAATGGGACGCGGCGGCGGCCACGGCCGGGTGGCTCAGCAGTTCGCGCATCAGGAATCGCTCATAACTCGCCACGTCGGACACGACGACGCGCAGCAGATAGTCCCATTCCCCGGACATGCTGTGGCAGTCCATCACCTCGCCCCGGGTCTGGACGAAGGCCTCGAACTCCTGCCGGTCCTTGGTGGCGTGGGTTTTCATGCGCAGTTGGCACATGACGCTGACGCCCCGTCCCACTTTGGCCGCATTGACCAGGCGCACGGCAGGTCCCAGGATGCCGGCGTTTTCCAGCGCGCGGATGCGCCGCCAGCAGGAAGCGGGGGAGGCGCCGACCTCTTCCGCCAGGGCCGCGTGGCTCAGGCTGGCGTCGCGTTGCAGGGCGCGCAGGATGCGGTGATCGATCTCATCGAATTGATCAAGGTCTTTCATTTTTTGACGCCCTGTGGAATGTGCTTCCCAGAATTGCCCCCACTGCCGTGCCAATGAAAGGACATTGTCACGGTATTCGCATAAAATCATTCACCAGCCTAGCCGGGTGCCGGAACGGCGCCCCTGAACCCCCCGGGAGTTTTCACGATGTCCGCCGCCCTTTTCGATGCGCTGAAGCCGCAGCCCGCCGACGCGCTGCTGTCCCTGATCGCGCTGTATCGCGACGATCCGCGCGCGCAGAAGCTGGACCTGGGCGTGGGCGTCTATCGCGATGAGACCGGCGCCACCCCGGTGCTGCGCGCCGTGAAGGCGGCTGAGGCCCGGCTGCTGGAAACCCAGACCAGCAAGAGCTACCTGGGCCCGGAAGGCGACATCCGCTACACCGAACTGCTGCAGCCCATCGTCTTCGGGCGCGGCCTGTCGTCGGATGAGGTCGCGGCCGTGCAGACCCCCGGCGGCACCGGCGCCCTGCGCCTGGCGGCCGAACTGATCGCCAAGGCGAAGCCGGGCGCCAAGGTCTGGCTGGGTACGCCGACCTGGCCCAATCACGCCCCCATCATGAACAGCGCCGGGCTGACGGTCGCCACCTATCGCTATTACGACCAGGCCACCCAGGTGGTGCTGTTCGATGAGATGATGGCGGCGCTGAACGGCGCGGACGCCGGCGACATCGTGCTGCTGCACGGCTGCTGCCACAACCCCGCCGGCGCCGACCTGGACGCCGCCCAGTGGAAGGCCGTGGCCGAGCTGGTGGCCGCGCGCGGCCTGGTGCCGCTGATCGACCTGGCCTACCAGGGCCTGGGCGATGGGCTGGAGCAGGACGCCGCCGGCGCCCGCCAGGTGCTGGCCGCCGTGCCCGACGCCCTGCTGGCCTATTCCTGTGACAAGAACTTCGGCCTCTACCGTGAGCGTGTGGGCGCCTTGTACGTGAAGGCCGCCACCGCCGCCCGCACGGAACTGATCCGCACCAACATCCTGTCGCTGGCGCGGGCCAACTGGTCCATGCCGCCGGACCATGGCGCTGCCCTGGTGCGTGTCATCCTGGATGATGCCGGCCTGACGGAAAGCTGGCGGACGGAAGTGGATGAGATGCGCACCCGCATCAACCAGGTGCGCCAGGCCCTGGCCACCGGTGACGACCGCCTGGCCTTCCTGGCCCGGCAGCGGGGCATGTTCTCCCTGTTGCCGCTGTCGGCGGAGCAGGTGGGCGTGCTACGCCGCGACCACGCCGTCTACATGGCGGGTTCGGGCCGCATCAACCTGGCCGGCCTGACGGTCGCCACGGTGCCGCAGTTCATCGGCGCCTTGCGGGCGGTCTGGGGCTGATGGGAACGGGCGCCCCGGAGGATGAGGCGAACAGCCGGGGCGGCATCCGCCCCCGGCTGACCAAAACGCCGGCCGGCGTGCGGCTGTGCGCGCTGGACGACCTCGCCGAGCCGGGTGCCCGCAACTTCGTGCTGGAGGTCAAGGGCGACCGTTTCCACGGTTTCGTCGTGCGCCAAGGGAATGCGATCATCGGTTATGTCGATCGCTGTCCCCACGCCGGCGTGCCCTTGGCCTTCAAGCTGGACGATTACCTGGGGCAGGACCTCACCGGCCGTGACGTCATCCGCTGCGGCTGGCACGGCGCCCTGTTCGACATCGCCGACGGTCGCTGCGTCGCCGGCCCATGCCCCGGCCAGGGGCTGATCCCCTGGCCGGTGGCGGTGCGCGACGGCTTTATCGAGACGATCTAATCCGCGCGGCCTTTGATCGTAAACGATCAAAGGCCCCCTCAGACGCCGGGCGCCAGCATCCGCTGGCTTGGCTTCCTCGCCTTTCAGTCCGCCTTCGGCTCCCCAAAAGGCTCCGGCGGACGCGGTCGCGTCCTACCGCGGCACGAGTTCAGATCTCGTGCCGCTGGTATGGAGCCTCAGGCGGTTCGACGCGTGGTTCCGGTGGCGGTCTCCACCTCTTCCGCCGGCACGTAGAGATCCAGCAGGCGACGGCGCCAGGCGTCGGTGATCTGCACCTCCAGGGCGTCGCGGCTGGGGGTCCAGCCCAGGATGCGGCGGGCCAGGGTGGCGTCGCCCACCAGGGCCGGCGGGTCGCCCGGACGGCGGGGGCCCAACTGCCAGGGGATGGGCAGGCCGGTCACCTTTTCCGCCGCCTCCAGCACCTCCCGCACCGAATAGCCGCTGCCGTTGCCCAGGTTCAGGGCCACGGACGGCCCCTCGCGCATCAGATGCTTCAGCGCCAGCACATGGGCGTCGGCCAGGTCGCTGACATGGATGTAGTCGCGGATGCAGGTGCCGTCCGGCGTGGGGTAGTCATCGCCGTTGATGGTCAGCCCGTCCTTGCGGCCCAGGGCGGCGTCCAGGACGTTGGGGATCAGGTGCGGCTCGGGGTCGTGATTCTCCCCTAGATCACCGTCCGGGTCGGCGCCGGCGGCGTTGAAGTACCGCAGGATGGCGGAGCGCAGGCCCCAGGCCGGCCCGCAATCCTCGATGATGCGTTCCATCATCTGCTTGCTGGCGCCATAGGGGTTGATGGGCGCCTGGGGATGATCCTCGGTAATGGGCACCTGTTTGGGCACGCCGTAGACGGCGCAGGTGCTGGAGAACACCAGGTTGGACACGCCGGCCTCGCGCATCGCCTCCAACAGGGTGATCGATCCGGCCACATTGTTGCGGTAGTACAGCAACGGCTCCGCCACCGATTCACCGACATGGGCGTAGGCGGCGAAGTGCATGACGGCGCAGGGTTGGTAATCGCGCAGCACGGCGGTCAGCCGGGCCTGGTCGGCGATGTCGCCCACCTCCAGCGGGCCGAACATCACCGCCTCACGCGGGCCGCGGCTGAGGTTGTCATAGGTCACGGGGCTGAAGCCCGCCTGGGCCAGCGCCTTGCAGGCATGGCTGCCGATGAAACCGGCGCCGCCGGTCACCACCACGGTATCGCTCATCGCCTTGTTCCCTTCAGCGCGTGTTCATCAGGAGGCCGGATGCGGATGCATCCGTTCCTCAAACGGCGGTTTCTCAAGGGGCGGTGCCGCCCGCCGGGCGAAAAAACGGCAGAGCGCCCGTATCTCTTCACCCGCCACGAAGGTCTCTTCCGGCAGGGACAGCAGGCGGCGGCGCTTGGCGTCGTATTCGTCGCGCGTCAGGTTCCGGAAGAAATTGACCATGCTGTCCTCCAGCGGCGGCTGGAAGCCCCAGCCCACATCGTGGCGGCGGACCAGGCGGTCGACCTCGAAGCCCTCCACGCTCAGGCAGGGCACGCCGAAATACCCCGCCTCGTAAAAGCGGTTGGGCAGCAGCCAGCGTGAGTTGTGCTCGGTGTTCTCCAGGTCCAGCGCCCAGGCGAAATCGACGCCGGCGTACATCTCCGCCAGTTCGGTCGGGTGGTCGTAACGGCCGCCGTAGACGATGTTGGGACAGGCCTCCAGCGTCTTGAAGAAGTTCTTCTCGTCCACCGTGGTCAGCACGCCGCGGAACTTGATCTGCAAACGGTCGGGCAGGCGCTGCGCCAGGCGGCGCATCAGGTCCACCGTCTGCTCCCCCCGGATCAGGCCGAAATAGCCGATGACCCAGGGCCGTTCCGGGGTGGCTTCGGACGCCGCTTGCGGCATGGGGGCCGCCGCACTGGCCACCACGCTTGCCGCCTGCGGCCGCTCGGGCAGGCCGGGGCGCGGCATCTTGTTTTCCACCAGCAGCCAGGGTCCGCGGAATTTCTGCAACGGCGCGAAGTAGTGGCGGTGGAACCCGGGGGAGGACAGCACCAGCAGCTTCACCTGGGTCAGGCACAGCTTCTCCACCAGGCGCAGCATGATGGAACGCAGGCCGTGGGCGACGAACATGGGCTGGATGTCCAGCACCTCATACACCAGTTCCGCCCGCCGGCTGATGAACAGCCGCATGACCAGTGCCAGCAGCAATTGGTCGATGTTGCGGGCATACAGCACGGTGGCGTCGGTCAGGCGCCGGCGTTCGCGGAAGATGACCTTCAGCGCGCCCAGCAGCGCTTGCGCGCGATGGATGTACTTGCCGTCCACCGTCCGGCCCAGCAGCACGTGCCGCCAGGGCGGGCGATAGCCGCTGTTGTACCGCTCGCGTTCAAAGCCCAGGACCAATACGGGCAGGCCGTTGTCCAGGAACTCGCGCACGCGCTTGATGGTGCTGACGTCGGTGATGTCCTGAGTCAGGAAAATCAGGCCGTCCCCATCCGGCGTGGCGCCGGGAACCGAGCCGACGCGCTGGCTTATCCAGTCGCCGACGGATGCCCCGGCGGGCGGTTCCGGGTTCATGGTGGAGGTCACAGTGTTATCGATAACTGCTGCGGCGTCGGGAATTCTTGCAGACACGGGGTGTCCCCATCGGCGGCCACTAGGAAGTAATGGATCATGGACCGTGGCAGAATTTCTGTGCTGTGACAAAACAGGGTTGTGACATTCATTAAAGGGCGTATGTCTTTTTTCCCAACCCCCGTTCCTGTGACTGAATTAGGGCAGATAAACCCGGCCCGGTCACAGGTTGGTCACTGGCGCTGTTGACACCAGTCTTGCTTGAATTCCATCACGTTATCCAGCGGGTTGCGACCCGGGCCGTTCCACCCCTCGGGGTATGAGCAGCCTCCCCGCCGGATCAGTCCCCATCGTGACGGGAGAGATCAAGGCCGTGACCGCCCCATCCCCCATGTCCCAGCCCGCCACGGGCGCCTTCGTTCCACCGGGTTTCGGCGCCTTTGCCGGCGACGGGCCCGTCGAACTGCCCGAGATGGAGCCCGCCTTGGGTGAGCGCCGCTTCGACCGTGTGGCCATCACCTCGGTCTTCGGCGATCCGTCCCATCCCCGTACCTGGTCCGGCGCTCCGCGCAATCTGGGTGTGGCCCTGCAGAAACTGGGTGTGACGGTGGAGGGTTTCCATCCGCACCTGTCCACCCCCTGGAAGGTGGGCCTGGCGGCGCGCCATGTCATGGCCGGCTATGGCCGCCTGATGACGGCGGAACAGCTGTATCGTGCCGCCCCCGCCCGCCGTCACCTGGCCCGCCAGCTGGCGGCCGAGGCGGCGAAGCGCGGCACCCGCCACATCATCCACACTGGTGCGCTTGACCTGCCGGTGGTGGAGGCGGAAGCGACGGCCGATCCCATGTTCGACCGGGCGTCCCGCGTTCACCATTACCTCTATTGCGACCACACCTGGGCGCTGGCGGCCGAACATCGCCCCGACATCGCCGGCTACAGCCCCCGGGCCTTGGCGGCGTATGAGGATCTGGAACGCAGCGCCCTGAACAGCGTGGACCACATCTTCACCTTCGGCCGCTTCGTCCGCGATCACATCGTCGATCACTACGGTGTGCCGGCGGCGCGGGTGACGGCGGTGGGCTCCGGCATGGGCGACATCAAGCCCTATATGGGCCCCAAGGATTACGTCCAGCCCAACCTGCTGTTCGTCTGCAAGCACCTGTTCCGCGAGAAGGGCGGCGAACTGGTGATCGAGGCGTTCCAGCAGGCGGTGGGCCGCCGGCCGGACCTGACCCTGACCATCGTCGCCGACGCCTCGGTCCGCGACCGGGTGCCCCAGCATCCCAACATCGATTTCCGGTCCAGCCTGCCCTGGGCCGAGTTGCAGGAGTTGTACCGCCGGGCCAGCCTGCTGGTGCAGCCCATGCTGAACGATCCCTGGGGCCAGGTGTACCTGGAAGGCCTGATCTCACGGACGCCGGTCCTGGGCCTGGCCCGCAACGGCCTGCCGGAAATCACCGGCGACGGCCGCTATGGCTTCCTGGCGCCCCAGGCCGATCCGCTGGTTCTGGCCGATCTCATCATCCAGGCCGTGTCCGATCCCCAGCGCCTGGCCGTCATGGGCGCCCGGGGGCAGAGCCACGTCATGGAAACCTATACCTGGGACCGGGTCGCCCGGGCCGTCCTGTACCCCGACCATTGAGCGTCGGGGCGGCGGCACCGGGTCCCGGCAGGGACGGGCGGAGGGGCGCCCTCAAGACCAAGAACCCCTGAAACAAGCCCCCCCAAGTTTGCTGCGAATGCTTCCCACCTTTTGATGAACGGAGCAATTTATGTCGAATAAAACCGCGTTGATCACGGGTGTCACCGGACAGGACGGGTCGTACCTTGCCTCGTTCCTTCTGGCGCGGGGTTATGTGGTCCACGGCCTCAAGCGCCGTTCGTCGTCCATCAACACCAACCGCCTGGATCACCTGTACCGCGACCGCCATGAAGGCGGTTTTGAGATGAGCCTGCACTACGGCGACATGACGGACAGCCTGGCGCTGACCCGGTTGATCGCCGAGACGCGGCCGACCGAAATCTACAACCTGGCGGCCATGAGCCATGTGGCCGTCAGCTTCGAGATGCCGGAATACACCGCCAACGTCGATGCCACCGGCACCCTGCGCCTGCTGGAAGCCGTGCGGTCGCTGAAGATGCAGGACGATGTCCGCTTCTACCAGGCGTCCACTTCGGAACTCTACGGTGGGATCAGCAGCGAGCCGCTGTCCGAGACCACGCCCTTCCATCCGCGCAGCCCCTACGCGGTGGCCAAGATGTACGGCTACTGGATCACGGTGAACTACCGTGAGGCGTACAACATGCATGCCTCCAACGGCATCCTGTTCAACCATGAATCGCCGGAGCGGGGTGAGACCTTCGTCACCCGCAAGATCTCCCGCGCCGTCGCCTCCATCGAACGCGGCCTGCAGAACTGCCTGTACCTGGGCAACCTGGAGGCCCGCCGCGACTGGGGCCACGCCCGCGACTACGTCGAAGGCATGTGGCTGATGACGCAGCAGGACAAGCCCGACGACTACGTCCTGGCCACCGGCGAGGCGCATTCGGTGCGCGAGTTCGTGGAGCTGGCCTTCCACTGCATCGGCCGTCCGCTGGTGTGGCGGGGCGAAGGCCTCAACGAACGCGGCTATTGCCGCCGCACGGGCAAGGTCCTGGTCGCCGTCGACCCGGCCTACTACCGCCCGTCCGAGGTGGACTTCCTGCTGGGCGATCCGACCAAGGCCAAGACCGTCCTGGGCTGGCAGCACCGGATCGCCTTCGAGGAACTGGTGTTCGAAATGGTGAACGCCGACCGCGCCCTCCTGGATCACACCCCCGTCAAGCAGTGGGAAGGACAGCATGATGCACAAGCCCCCTTACGAGCTGCGCAATAAACGCGTCTGGGTGGCCGGCCACCGCGGCCTGGTCGGCCGCGCCCTGGTTCGCCGGCTGGAGCAGGAGGGGTGCGACATCCTGACGGTGTCGCGCCACCACTGCGACCTGCGGTCGTCCACCCAGGTGGACCGGTGGATGAAGGACTTGCGTCCGGACGCCGTCTTCCTGGCGGCGGCCCACGTCGGCGGCATCCACGCCAACAACAGCCGCCCGGCCGAGTTCATCTACGACAACCTGATGATCGAGGCCAATATCATCGACAGCGCCCACCGCTCGGGCGTGGAGAAGCTGCTGTTCCTGGGGTCGTCCTGCATCTATCCCCGCATGGCGCCCCAGCCGATCCCGGAGAACGCGCTGTTGACCGGGGCGCTGGAACCGACCAACGAGTGGTACGCCATCGCCAAGATCGCGGGCATCAAGCTGTGCCAGGCGTATCGTCGGCAATATGGCTGTGACTTCATTTCGGTGATGCCGACCAACTTGTACGGTCCCGGCGACAACTTCGACCTGATGGCCAGCCACGTGGCGCCGGCCCTGATGGTGAAGGCCCACCAGGCCAAGCTGGACGGCGCCAAGTCCCTGGAAATCTGGGGCAGCGGCACGCCCTTGCGTGAGCTTCTGTTCGTGGACGACGCCGCCGACGGCATGGTCTTCGTCATGAAGCACTATTCGGAGGAGGAACCCCTGAACCTGGGCAGCAGCCAGGAGGTTTCCATCGCCGAATTGGCGGAACGGATCTGCCGCGTGGTGGGTTTCAAGGGCAGCATCCATCACGACCGCAGCAAGCCCGATGGCACGCCGCGCAAGATCATGGACAACAGCCGCCTTGAAGCCCTGGGCTGGCGGGCGCCGACATCGATCGATGACGGCCTGGCCCAGACCTACCGCTGGTATGTGGACAACATCAGCACTGTCCGCGGCGCACCGGTCCATGCCTGAGGCTGGCCTCGCCTGATACCGGTCACATCGCCCATCCGGGGGCCCCAACACCCTGGATGCGGCGAGGGACCGCCGCCAATGCCCGGTTCCCGGTGATTGCCCTCATCGGGACCGGGCATTGGTTTTTCTTCTCCCTGGCAACGGCTGTTCCATCCGGATGCGGGAGGAACAACCGGTGAGAGGTGTTGATGCGTGATCGGAACGTCGATCTGAATACGGCCCACCTTGTCGGTGACATCGGCCGTCGGGCGACCCGCGGGGGCACCGTCATGCTGGGCGCCCAGCTGGTCAAGCTGGTGGCGCAGTTCGGCTCCGTCATCGTCCTGGCGCGTGTGCTGGCACCGGCTGAATTCGGCCTTATCGCCATGGTCGGCGCCCTGACAGCCCTGTTTGAAATCGTAAAGGAACTCGGTCTGTCGGCTGCGACCATGCAGCGGACGGACATCACCCACGAACAGGTCAGCGCCCTGTTCTGGATCAATACGGGGGCCGGATGCCTGATCGCCGGCTGCCTGGCCCTGGGTGCGCCGGTCATCGCCGGCTTCTACGGCCAGCCCGACCTGGTGCCCATCACCCGCTGGCTGGCGCTGGGTTTCGTCATGAGTGGCGCCACGGTCCAGCATTGGGCCCTGCTGCGCCGGCAAATGCGATTTTCCGCCATCGCCGTGGCCGAGACGGGCAGCGAGCTGATCGCCTTCGTCGTGGCGGTGGGCCTGGCCTTCGCCGGCTTCGGCCATTGGGCCCTGGTGGCCCAGCGCCTGGCCGCCCCCTTCCTGGTGATGACCGGTTGCTGGACCCTGTGCCGCTGGCGGCCGTCGCCGCCGCGCCGCACCGCTGGCATTCCCGACCTGCTGGGCTTCGGCCTGTCGGTTTCCGGCTGCGGCATCCTGTCGACCCTGGGCCGCAGCATCGACCAGATCCTGGTGGGCCGCATGTTCGGGGCCGCCACCCTGGGCCTGTATGAACGTGCCGCCCGCCTGGTGCTGGTCCCCATCAACAGCATCAACGCGCCGCTCTATTCCGTGGCCATGCCGGCCTTGAGCCGCCTGGTCGATGAACCCCAGCGCTTCCGCCGTGCCTTCGGCGTGCTGATCGAGCGCGTGTCCATGGTCACCATGCCTGCCTTCGTCGGGGCGGCGGTGGCGTCGGATTGGGTGACCAACCTGCTGTTCGGGCCGAAATGGGACGCCATGTCCCCGCTGGTCGCCTGTTTCGCCATCGTCGCGGCGGTACAGCCGGTGCTGATGACCGCGGGCCTGATCTACCTGCCCCAGGGGCGGCCGCGCGACCTGTTGCGCTCCACCGCCATCGACGTGGGGCTGGGGGTTGCGTCCTTCGTCGCCGGCCTGCCTTTCGGCGCGGTGGGCGTCGCGGCCTCCTACGCGGTGGTGGGGCTTATGGTGCGTCTGCCTGTTTGCTTCCTGCTGGCGTCTGGACAAGGTCCGGTAACGCAGCGTGATCTTTATAAAAGCATCCTGCCGTCGCTCTGGGCCTCGCTGGCGGTCGCCGGCGTCGTTTGGGCACTGCGGCGCTTTGTGATGCCTGCGAGCCTGCTGGATGCGCCGGTCCTGGCGCTGGCGGTGGCCGCGGCGGCCGGCATGGCCACCGCCGGCGTGAGTTTCTTGGCGATGCGGCAGAGCCGGGACGCCGTGCTTGGTGTTTTCCAAGCCTTGTGGTCCCGGCCCCAGCCGACAGCGTCCTTCGCGAAGGAGGTGGCCGAATGATCCCGGGTGC
Organism: Azospirillaceae bacterium; assembly: GCA_028283825.1. Classification (NCBI taxonomy): domain Bacteria; kingdom Pseudomonadati; phylum Pseudomonadota; class Alphaproteobacteria; order Rhodospirillales; family Azospirillaceae; species Azospirillaceae bacterium. Next base: position 1,229,172 of record JAPWJW010000001.1, read on the forward strand.
GCTGAGACGCAGTGCGAAGTCTATCGTTCGCACCGTTTGTCCCACGCCGATGATGCTGTGGCTTGAACATAAGTACTTCGAGCATTTCGGCGAATCCGAAATCCGTCTGGTGCGCCATCTGTGCGAACCCGGGCGCGATGCCATCGACGTGGGCGCCAACGAAGGCTGCTATATCCACTTCATGCGGCCCCATGCCCGGCGCGTCTACGCGTTCGAGCCGGTGCCCTGGCTGGCGGCCCGCCTGGCGGCCAAGTTCGGCGACGATGTCGTGGTCTATCCCACGGCCCTGTCGCAGGACTCCGGCATGGCCCGCCTGCACATCCCCATGGTGGCCGGCCAGCCCGACACGGGCCTGTCCACCCTGTCGCCCACCGCCCTGGCGGACAAGCCGGCCCAGCGTGAGCTGAAGGTGACGGCATCGCCCCTGGACGCCGTCTATTCCGGCGATGTCGCCTTCATCAAGATCGACGTTGAGGGGCATGAGGAGGCGGTGCTGGAAGGCAGCCGCCTGACCATCGCCCGCTCCCGCCCCCGTATCCTGGTGGAGATTGAGGAGCGGCATTCCCGCGGGTCCATCGACCGCATCGCCCGCTTCTTCGACGCCATCGATTACCAGGGATACTTCCTGCATCACGGCAAGCTGCGCACGCTGGATCATTTCGATGTCGCAACCATGCAGCGGCGCGAGGACATCGAAGGTTATCGGCCAGGCATGCCGCGCAGCCAGTTCGGCGACTATGTGAACAACTTCCTGTTCCTGCCCCGCCAGGAATCCCCCGGTACGCTGGCCAACATCACGGCGGAACTGGCGCAGGAATAAGCGGCAGCCGTCCTACGGCCCGACAACGACCAAGCCCGGCCCGATCCTGACTGATCGGGCCGGGTTCTTTATTCGGCGCTGCCGGTGGTATCGGGCAGACGCTGGGGGAAACAAAAAGGGCCGGGCCGGACGTCGGTCCGGGCCCGGCCCCACATGGTCGGTAAGTGCCGGATCAGGTCACCAGGGAAGCCGGCACCGTGCCCGGGGCTGGCTCGCCCACGGGTTCCGGCGGTGCGGGCAGTGGCGCCGGTGTGCGCTGCCGCGCCCGGCTGTGCAGCACGCTGGCGGCGCCGATCAGGAACAGCACGGTCCAGGTCTTGGGGCTGACATAGGCGCCGGACGCCTGGCCCAGGACGGCCCAGGACAGCCAGCACATCGCCAGCGCCTTCACGCCTAAGCTGCGCAGCCAGCCGCTCATGGCGATGATCATGATGATGCCGCCGCAGATACCCAGATAGACCCAGTGCAGGAAGAAATAGTTGATCAGCACCTCGTTGGGCTCCGGGATGTTCCACAGGGGTGAGAACGCGCCGGACCGCAGGAACACGTCGGCGATGTTGTCGCTGACCAGCTGCTCGCCCGTCAGGCCCACGCCCAGGATGGGGTGGTGCTTCACCACATCGACCGCCACCAGGAAGGGGCCGATGACGCGGTAGAAGAAGCTTTCGTCGTTGCCGGACGCGATCTCATGCAGGCGGTTGGCGTACACGGTGCTGCCGACGACGGCGAAGGCCACCAGCGCCAGCATGCCGACGGCCCCCAGCTTGATGATGCGGCCGGCGGCGGAGGACTGGGTGTCGTCATCGGGGGGCACCATCTCGTGCAGGCCCAACAGCAGCACCATCAGCAGCAGCGTGGGCCCGGGCATGGCCACCATGGCGGCGGCCATCATGGCGACGTACCCCAGGCGCTTGTGCCGCCAGCCGGTGGTCAGCAGCCAGCAGAAGCTGAACAGGGTGTAGGCGAAGGTGACGGCCGAAGGTTCGGACGTGAACAGCTTGGGCCGCACCCGGCCATACAGCAGTTCGTCGCGGATGTCGGATTCGTAGATGCCCTGATGATAGATCGCCAGGCGCACCGCGTCGCTGATCCGGTTCAGGCCGGCGTAGCTTTCCAGCAGGGTGCCGATGACGATGGTGACGATGAAGACCAGCATCAGGCGGGAAAAGGCGGCGGCCCCCGCCTCGACCACCGTCAGGAACAGGGCGTAGGAGATGACCAGCGAATAGATCATCTGCAGCAGGCCGGTGGTGCGCTTGGACAACAGGTCCAGGCCTGGCGCGTACAGGATGGACGCCAGCAGCAACAGGATCACGCCCAGGAAGGATGCCAGCCCGGCGGGCGAGATGGCATGCCGGCGGCGCCACAGCAGCACCACGCCCGCCATGCCGGAAATGGCGGCGGGGAAGGGGACGGTTGCCGTGATCTGGATGGAAAAGCCCGTGTAGATGCCCAGCAGGAAGACGACCAGCAGTACCCAGTCCGTCCGGGCCATGCCGGTTTGCGGAACGCTGGTCTCCCACGGCCGCTGCGGCGTCCATTCTGCGATTTCGGGGGCCGTCCACTGGGTCGCAAGGGTCATCGCACTGCCTCGGGGCTCTGGGGGCGTTCGGTTTTGTTGTTGTCCGTCGGATGCCCGGCGTTTCTACGGCCGGTGTCGTGGCCGGCCGTTGCCGCCGATGGCGACCAGCGTGCCGGCGGGATAGGGGCGCGGCGCGGGCGGTGGGGCGGGAAGCGGGGCCGCCGTTTTCTTCCGATGCGCCTGGGCGTGCAGGATGCTGCAGGCCGCGATCAGCATCAGCACGGTCCAGGTCTTGGGGCTGACATAGGCGCCGGACGCCTGGCCCAGGATTGCCCAGCCCAGCCAGCACAGCGCCAGGGCGCGGACGCCCAGGCTGCGCAGCCAGCCGGTGATGGCCAGCATCAGCACGATGCCGCCGCAGAGGCCCAGATAGACCCAGTGCAGCCAGAAGTAATTGGTCATCACCTCGTTCGGCTCCGGGATGTTCCACAGAGGGGAGAAGGAGCCGGAGCGCAGGAACACGGTGGCGATGGTGTCGGCGATCATCTGTTCGCCCGTCAGGCCGATGCCCAGGATGGGGTGGTTCTTCACCACCTCCACCGTCACCAGGAAGGGACCGATGACGCGGTAGAAAAAGCTCTCGTCATCGCCGTTGGCGATGTTGTCCAGGCGGGCGGAATAGACGGAACTGGCGATGACGGCGAAGGCGATCAGGGCCAGCGCGGCCACGGTGCCGATCTTGATCAGGCGCACGCTGAGCAGGGTGGGGGCCTCATCGCCGCCTTTCGGCACCATCTCGTGCAGGCCCAGCAGCAACAGCATCAACAACAGGGTGGGGCCGGGCATGGCCACCATGGCGGCGGCCATCATGAACAGATAACCGACGCGCTTGTAACGCCAGGTGCTGGTCAGCAGCCAGCAGAAGCTGAACAGGGTGTAGGAGAAGGTGACGGCCGAGGGTTCGGACGTGAACAGCTTGGGCCGCACCTTGCCGTACAGCAGTTCATCCCGGATATCGGCGTCATAGACGCCGGACGTGTAGATCTTCTGGCGCACGGCGTCGCTGATGGCGCCCAGGCCGGCGTAGGTCTCCAGCACCGTGCCGACGATGATGGTCAGGATGAAGACCAGCATCAGCCGGCAAAAGGCCGCCGGCCCGGCCTCCACCACCGTCAGGAACAGGGCGTACGAGATGACCAGCGAATAGATCATCTGCAGCAGGCCGGTGGTGCGTTTGGACAGCAGGTCCAGGCCCGGGGCGTACAGGATGGACGCCAGCAGCAGCAGGGTCACGCCCAGGAAGGCGGCCAGGCCGCCGGGTGAGATGCGATGCCGCCGGCGCCACAGCAGGACGACGCCGGTGACACCGGAAATGGCGGCGGGGAAGGGGACGTTGGGCGTGATCTGGATGGCGAAGCCGGTATAGATGCCCAGCAGGAACCCGACCAGCAGCACCCAGTCGAAAACCGTCAGCGTCCCCTGGTGGGCGGCGCTTTCCCGTGAGACGGCGTAGCCCGCCCATTCCGTCCAGGTCGTCATGCGGCACTGATGGCCGACAGCAGCTGCGGCCCCCTGCTGGTCCAGTGGAAACTGTCGCGGCAGGCCTTGTAGGCCGCGTCCTGAAGGTTGTTCAGCCGGTCCAGATCGTCGATGGACTGCACCACGCCCATGGCCAGGTCCTCATGCCCCGGATACAGCAGGATGCTTTCCTCCTGCTCCAGCGGCACGCCGGCGACCGAGCCCTTCAGGGCCAGGATGGGCAGGCGGTTGAAGACATAGTCCAGGACCTTCAGCTTGAAGCCGCCGCCGTTGCGTTCCGGCACCAGGGCGATGCGGGCCTCATCCATATGGCGGCGCACGTCGTCCACCGTGCCGGTGAAGCGGGTGGCCAGCACCCGCTTGCGCATGCTGGCCAGGAACGTGGCATCACCGCTGCCCACCACCTCCAGCTCCACGCCGTTGGCGGCGAAGATGGCGTCGGCCACGCTGATGAACTCTTCCAGGTTCATGCGCTTGGCGATCCAGTCGAAGCTGCCGACGATGACGGCGCGGCGCGGCAGGTCGCGGCTGATGGGCTGCTTGTGGCGCTCGACCGCGCGGTAGCCGGGGGTGACGACCGCCATGCTTTTCTCGGGAAAGCGCTCGCGGTACAGGTCGGCATCGTCGGGGGTGATGGCGGTGATCAGGTCGGCCTGGCCGACCAGTGCCCGTTCCAGCCGCGTCACCTTGGCCGAATCAAACCGCATGGCCTGTTGTTTCAACGGGTTGGATTGATTATGCGCCAACTGTGACCGCAGCGATTCCTCGTGGTTGTGGGAAACGTAGACCAGTTTGGGCCGTTGGCGCCGATTGGGGAACTGGCGCACGATATCGGCCAGCGCCCAACCGGACCCGATGCCATCCACCACCACGGTGTCCCAGCGGCCGGTTGCCAACAGGTGGCGCAGCCGGGCATGCATGTCGGGCGTGCCGCAGCGGTGGGCGATGTTGGGCAGGGGGGAACGCAGGCTGCTCCACCGCGACCGGGGCTTGTGCTCGGCCAGGTGCCAGGCGATGGCGCCATCGCCGGCATCCTCACGGTCGCCGTCGCTGCGCTTCCCGTCCGGGCGGCTGAGGCCCAGCACCGCCATGTCGGCGCCCGCTTGCGCCAAACTGCCGATCAGCCCGCCGGAATAGATGAACTGTCCGTTGTGGGGCGGATCGGGGTCGGCCAGCGTGATCCAGAGGCAGCGCATGGGCATCATCCCTTCATGTAATACGGCGGCACGAGGCAATGATTCGTGCCGCTAGAGGCCGGCGACGGCCGGCCCGGAGTGAGCACCGCAGGGCGGAACGAGGAAGCCAAGCTGCCGGATGGCAGCGCCCGGCGATTGAGGGGGCCTTTGGCCGGTTATGGTCAAAGGCCAGTGGTACCAGGTCAAAATCAGTAGGCGTTCTTGGTGAAAATGCTGCTGGTGATGGTGCGGGCGATGATTTTCAGGTCGCCCAGTACCGTCCAGGTCTCGATGTAGCGGAGGTCGTGTTCCACCCGCTTCACGATGTGCTCCACCGTGGAGGTCTCACCGCGCCAGCCGCTGACCTGGGCCAGGCCGGTGATGCCGGGCTTCATGCGGTGGCGGCTGTCGTAGCGTTCCACCGCGTCGCGGTACAGCAGGCCGCCGGCCTTGGCCGACTGGGCGTGCGGGCGGGGGCCGACGATGGACATCTCGCCCCGCAGCACGTTGATGAACTGGGGCAGCTCATCCAGGCTGGTGCGGCGCAGGATGCGGCCCAGGCGGGTGATGCGGGGATCGTTGCGCTGGGCCAGCTTCTCGGCGTTGGCATCGGCCATGTGGTGGTACATGGACCGGAACTTGTACACTTCGATCAACTGGTTATTGTAGCCGTGGCGCTTCTGCTTGAAGAAGACCGGGCCCCTGCTCTCCAGCTTGATGGCGATCGCGACGGCCAGCATGATGGGGGAGATCATGGCCAGAATGATGGCGGCCAGCACGCGGTCCTCCACCGTCTTGGCCACGGCCCGCCAGCCGGTCAACGGGTGGCGCAGCAGGTCCAGCACCGGCGGCTCGTCGCCCGCCCCTTCGGTCCAGCCCGCCCCCTGGCGGTGGATGTCCACCTGGTCCAGGCACAGGCTCACGTCCACCGGCGCCAGGCTCAGCGTGTCCAAGGCGGTGGCCAGGGCGTGGTTTTCGTCCGACAGCGGCATGGCCAGGATGACGCGGTCCACCCGGCCCTCGCGAATTTCCGTCAGCAGGTCGTCCAGGCCGCCGCGGATGGGATACCCCACGCAGAAGCGGGCATGCGGATGGCGGTTGTCGTCATAGACGCCCAGCACGTTGCGCTGGTCGCTGGGGGTGGCGCGGTAGTGGCGCAGAAGGCGCTGGCCTTCCGGCCCGCTGCCGACGATGGCGACGTTCTGGGTCAGGCGGCCGGCGCGCTGCCAGGCGCCCGAGGCCAGGCACACGCCCAGGCGCACGGTGGTCAGGGCGGCCAGGGCCAGCAGGGACCAGATGGCCAGCCAGCTGGTCATGGGCGCATCAAAGGCGCCCAGCAGGTTCAGCACCACCACCAGCCCGCCGGCGGTGGCGGCCCAGGCCAGCGACAGGGGCATCAGGCTGTCGGCCGCCTTGCACAGGTGGTCGAAGCGGTAGGCGCCGGTCAGGCGCAGGGCGTGCATGCCGACGAACAGTCCGACGATCAGGGCCAGGCCGAACAGCGGCCGGGCGACGGTGCCGTCGGCCAGGGCGGCCGCGACCAGGCCGGTCGCGGCGATGGCCACGGCGTCGCCGGCCGCCACCACGCCGGTGACGACGGAGGGCGCCAGGGGGCGGCCGTGGCGGGCGGGACAACGGCTGGGCCGTCGCCGCCGGGGTGTCGGGCAGGGTGACAAGGGGGGTGGAGAGGGCGTCTGACAGGGCTGGGGGCATGGGTTGGGTTCCTGAGATGCGGCTACCGGTGGCGCCCGGCTTTCCCGCGGCAACGCGGGGTGCGGGGGGCCAAGGGGCGGCTGATCAACAGCCAACGGGGTCGCCTAAATCAGGCCATGCCTATGATGAGAAGTCCTGTGACCAAGTTGAGGCTTGGTGGTGCGGCGCAACAAAATCTAAAAGACATACCCCGTCAGGGGGCGCCGATAAGACTCGAGAATATTTCTGACGCGAAGTTATGGGGGCTTTGGTATTGAATATACTTCGCGGCCGACTCCTGATCGAAATAACTCTTCTCTTCGCTTTCCGATATATATTCTATGCCTTTGGAGAGAGTGTCGGCATTGGTCGTATCCAGCGCGAGACCTAACCGATGGGTGCGCGCCAGATAGCCCAGCAGGCCCAAATCCTGGGTCAGGACCGGCTTGCCGGCGCGCGCCGCCCACAGCAGCACGCCGCTGGACCCGACGAAGCGCTGGTAGGGGGCCAGGATGATGTTGGATTCCTTGATCAGGGCGTTGATCTCACCGCTGGCCAGCCGCCTGTCCTCCAGATGAATCCAAAGGCGCGGCTGGTCCTGGGCCAGCCGGTCCAGGCCGGCATGGACCTGGTCGCGCAAGGCCGGATCGACCTTGCCGGCGATCATGACGCCGATCCGGCCGGCGGCCTCGGCCGGCAGCCGGTGCAGGGCGTCCAGCAGGGCCAGGATGCCCTTGCGCTCCGTCAGGAAACCGAACAGCAGCAGGGTCACCCGGCCCGCCGGCAACTGGTCGGCCAGCTTGCGGTCCTCGGGCTGTTCATTGACGAAGGGATGCACGGGGTCGACCACCGTGCGCACCTTTTCGCCGCGCGTGTAGCGCGTCTGGGCGTAGGTGGGGAAATAGGGGTCCAGGGTCAGCACGCGGTGCAGTGACCGGTTGCGCAGCATCAGGGGGTACAGTACCGCCTTGCGCGCGTCGCGCAGCCATTCCCGCCCGGTGGGTTCGTAATTGCCCAGGGCGCGGTAATGGACGGACGGACGGAACAGGATGCCGCACAGCCGGCGGCCGCCGGCGCCCAGCGACAGGGCCAGGGGCAGGGTCAGATGGTCCAGCGACAGGAAGTGCCCGGCCTCCGACTGGGTGCGCTGAAGATAGCGGCGCATGACCCACCAGCGGGCGAAGCCACGCACCGGCAGGACGGGGTGGCGGCACATCGCCTGTTCCGACGGCTCCAGCGGCAGCACGCGCACCCGGTCCTGCCGGCTGGCGGCGCCGTCGGCGGCCAACTCATCGTAAAGCTCGCGCGCCACGACGAAGGAGACGTGGTAGTCGCGCTCGTCGACGGCGGCGAAATGCATCAGGTGCTTCAGCCACTCACACGGATGGCCTTCGGCGTCAGGCTCGAAAATGACGAAGGACCGGGGTGAGGAAGGGGGGCGAGCCCCCGCCGTGGGACGCTTATTTGGCATAGAGGGCATCCAGCCGGCGGGTGAATCCGCCCAGCACATGGGAACGGGAATAATGCTGCTCCACGAAGCGCCGGCCACGGTCGCCCAATTCGCGTCGCAGGGCGGTGTCGCGGACCAGGCGCATCACGGCCTGGGTGAAGGCTTCGGTATCGTGCGGCGGCACGCAGAGGAAGGCGCCGCTGCGCTCCTGGATGTGCCACAGGGGGCTGTGCGGCTTGGCCGTGGCCACGAAGGGCCGGCCCACCGCCATGATGTTGAAAATCTTGGACGGGATGGCGAAGGCGGCGGCGTCGGGCTCCTGCGGCACCAGATGGATGTCGCCTTCCGTCAGGCCGCGGCGCAGTTCATCCGCCGGCAGCAGGCCGGTCACCCGCACCCGGCGCAGGGCACGGGTCGCGATCTCTTCCTCGATGGCGGGGCGCATGCTGCCGCTGCCGCGCAGGATGATCTCCACGTCGTCGGCCTGGCGCTGCAAATCCTCCGCCATCGACAGCACCTGGCCCAGGCCCTGCTTCAGGCCGAAGTTGCCGCTGTACAGCAGGCGGGCGGCCAGGGACAGGCTCTGGCTGTCGTTCGCCGGGGTATGGGGGACGGGGGCTTCGGGATACAGGCGGTCGGTGTCGACCCAGATGGGAAAGACCTCGATATCCTTGGTCACGCCCAGTTCGCGCAACTGGTCGGCCATGTGCTCGGTCAACACCACGATCAGGTCCACGCGGTTCAGCACCGTGCGCTCGCACCAGCGCATGGCCTTCACCAGCCCGCCGCTGGACACCATGTTCAGGCCCTTGGCCATGCCGGACTGGATGTCGTGGATGAAGGCGACGTGGCGGCCGTCGCGCTGGCGGACCAGGCAGCCCAGGGCCACGGTCAGGATGGACGGGCAGAGCGAAATCACCAGGGGCCGGGGCTTCAGCCGGCCCGACGCCCGGGCCCACAGCCCCGCCAGCAGGAAGCTGGCCTCGGCCATGATGCGGGCCTTGGCCGAGCCGCGACGCGGGATCATGGTGCGCACGCGTTCCACGCGCACACCGTTCATGATCTCATGACCGCCCTTGAAGTCCTTGTACTGGGCGAAGACTTCGGTGCCCGGATAATAGGGCATGCCGGTGAACACCGTGGTCTCGCATCCCAGTCGCGTCAGCCATTCCGCCAGATCGGCGCATTGCGGCGCCGAGCCGATCAGTTCCGGCGGATAGGCACGGGTCAAAAGAGCCGCGTGGGTGGAGGGGACGGAGGAAGGAGAGTACCCCATCCCCTCCAGCGGCAAGTCGCGCAAGGCCTCGCGGTCCATGGGGGTATCCTCAACCGAAATGGTCGGCCAGGGGGCGGGCGTAATCGTAGTTCAGCGGGCCGTAGCCGTACTGGCGGTAGCGGCGCGGATCGACACGGGACATGATCACCCCGGTCAGGTCGCACTGCACCTCCACCAACTGGCGCAGGGCCTGCAGCGCCGCGTTGCGCCGCGTGTGGTCCCAGCGCACGGTGAACAGCACCTTGTCCACCATCCGGGACATGGACAGCACTTCCGCCCCCACCAGCACCGGGGCCGTGTCGATCAGCACCAGGTCGTAGTTCTTGGCGAAGGTCTGCAACATGGACCGCATGCGGTCCGAGGTCAGCATGCGGGTGTCCTTGGACGTCCAGTGACCGGCGGTGATCAGTTCCAGCCCCGACAGGGTGTCGTGGTGGATGCAGTCGTCCAGGACGACGCTGTCGTCGGTCAGCAGCGAGGCCAGGCCGTGCTTGTTGGACACGTTGAACAGCTTGTGCTGGGACGGTGAGCGCCAGTCGCAGTCGATGATCAGCACCCGCCGGCCATGGCTGGCCAGCAGCCGGCCCAATGCGGCGATGATCACGCTCTTGCCTTCGCCGGGCGCGGCGGAGGACAGCAGCACCGTACGGGGGCTGTACTCCAGCTCCGACAGTTCCAGCGCCACGTGTATCTTGCGCAGGGTTTCGGCGAAGGGCGACACGGGCTCGCGCAGCACCTGGGCGGTGGGCGACTTGCCCTTCACCTCCGGCACCAGGGCGATGACCGGGATGCCGGTCGCGGATTCGATCTGGCTGCTCTGGCGGAAGGTCTGGTCGGCCTCCTCCATCAGCAGGGCGATCAGCATGCCGGCCACGGCACCCACCAGCGTGCCCAGCAGCAGGATCAGGGCCTTGGGCGGATAGCTGGCGGCGGCCGGCGGCGTGGCCACGGAGATGACGCGGGCGTCCGGCGATTCCAGCTGCTGGCGGCCCATCAGGCGCTTTTCTTCCGTCAGCATGGTTTCCAGCAGGTGGCGGTTGACGGCGGCGTCGCGCTCCATCGCCTCCAGGTGGATGGTGTTCTGGTTGTCGGCGCCCAGCGAGCCCTTGGCCTCGTTGAAGTCGTGCAGCACGGCCTGGTAGCGGGCGTTGGCCGTGCGGGACACGTTCTGCAGGCCGGTGATGATGCCCTGCATCTCCGCCTTGATCTTGCGCTGCGCGTCGGCGATCTGGGCCTTGGCGTCGGTCACCTGCGGATGCTTGTCGCCGTAGGTGGCCGACAGCTGGGCCAGGCGCTGCTCGGCGGCGGCCTGCTGCTGCTTCAGCGATTGGATCAGGGGATTGTTCAGGACTTCCGGCACGCTTTCGCCGTTGAGGCCCTGGCGGGCCAGGTTCTGCGCGTCGGCCAGGTGGGCGTCGGCGTCGGCCTTGGCCGTCTGCGCGGTGATGAGCTGGGTGTTCAGCTCCGTCAGCCGCTGGCCCATGATGCCGGTGCCGTTCTGCTGGTCATACAGACCGTACTGCCGGCGGTAATCCTCGATCGCCTTCTCCGAATCCTCCACCTGGTGGCGCAGGTCGGCGATGCGGCCCTCCATATATTCTTCCACCTTGCTGGACGCGCCGATCTTCACATCGCGCTGTTCGTCCAGGTAGGCGTCGGCCACCGCGTTGGCCAGCAGGGCCGAGGTATCGGGATCGCGGGTGGTGGCCTGGATCCTGAGGACGTCCGTCCGCCCCACGGTGGCGATGTCCAGCTTGGACATCACGATATCGACTGTGCGGTTCTCGATCTGGGCCTGCTGGCGGGCCTGGTTTTCCGGTGCTGCCGGGGCGGTGGCCTTGGGCTTGGACAGCCAGTCGGCCAAGGCGCCGGGCAGCAGGTGCGTCCAGCCGGGCTGCGCCGGTGCGGCCGTCTTGGCGTCCGGGTTGAACTCCGGATCGTCCATCAGGTGCAGCTTGGCGATGACCTTCTTGGTCAGCTCTCGCGACTGGGCGACCAGCCCCTCGCTCTGCACCCGTTCGGCGTTGAGGGTGACCGAGGCCATGGTGGCGCCGATGCCCTCCAGCGCCGGCTGGGGCACCCCCACCAGCACGCGGGATTCCGCCGAATAGCGGGACGGCATGCTGTAGGCCACGACGCCGGCCAGCAAGGCCGCACCGACGGTGCAGGCCAGGACTAGGCGGCGGTGGGCCCAAATCTTGCGGTAGGTGTCCAGCATGTCGCGCGGCTGCTGTTGCGGCGGCGGCATATAGACGGGGCGGGGGGCCGGCGGAGCGGCCATGAGGCGCCGTGGGAGGATGGGACCACCACCAAGGGCGCGGGGCTGTTCGGGCAAAGTCATCAGAAGTAACGCTCCCGGACTGTGATGACGTCGCCGGGTTGAACCGGCGTGGTGGGGTCTGCGTCGACCTGGGTCTTCTTGCCGTCCTTGCCCGTTCGGGTCAGGCGGAAGTCGTCGTCGCGGGCGCGGTAGGTGAAGCCGCCGGCCAGGGCCACGGCATTCAGGACCGACATGCCGGAAACGTAGGCGTAGCTGCCGGGGGTCTTGACCTCACCCAGGATGTAGAAGGGGCGATAGCTCAGGACCTCGACGCTGACGCGGGGGTTCTTCAGGTAGTTGGGCGACAGGCTGGACTCCAGCGTGTGGCCCAGCTGGCCGGCGGTCAGCGACCCGGCATGCACCTGCCCTACCAGGGGGAAGGACAGGATGCCGGTGCCGTCGACGGCGTATTCGCCCGACAGGTCGGCCTGGCCGAATACCGTGATGCGCACCCGGTCGCCCGGGCCCAGCTGGTAATCGTTGGCGGCGACGCCGGGGCTGACCGCCGTGTCGTTGTTGGCGACGACAGCGCCCCCGGGGGCGCCTGCGGTGTTGGGGGCGGGCGGCGCCCCGTTGTTCTGGGCGCCGGCGGGCAGGATGGGAAGGAGGATGGCACCCGCCGCGACCGCCAGGGCGGCCAGTCGGGGCAGGGACTTAACGGGGCGGCGGGAAGGCAGCATTCCGGCACCTTCTGCTTGATCGGAGGCACGCCGGCGGGGTCGCTGCCGGGGGCTCGCTTGGGGGGTCGCGGGTGGCGGCCCGTATTGCACGGGCCCACCCTTTCGGTTTTATCAAAAGTGGGGGGCGGCGGTTGTGATCAAACGGGGGCCGCCCCCTTATGGCCTGTGATCGTGGCAAATCAGGCCAGTATTACCTTACAGATGAAGGGTTAAGCCGACCAATATGTTGTGGTCGGCATAGCCGGTCCCTTCGCGATTAGATGACCGGATTTGGTAGTTGTAGCGCACATTGATCGCCGTCATTTGGCTCATCATGTACTTTGCGCCCAGACCAACGCCATACACGTCATCTGAACGGCCTATATTTTGAAAGTCGTCAGACTCATGGCTTAGCTGCAAGTGAAGTTGCACGTTGCGCAAAAGCTCGTGGTCCGCTGCCAGTGTTTCCTTGCTGGCGAAGTAGCCGGCGGAGCCGACGACGATGGTTTCCTGGATGTCGCGGGTGTATTCGCCCGTGACCGTGGTCAGCGCCGTGGCGTTCCAGGTGATCTTGGCGCCACCGGTGGGGGCGGAGAAGTTGCCCAGGCGCGGATCGTCATAATCCTGCGAGCGGTAGCCGGCGAAGACATCCAGCGCCGTGACGCCAGTCAGGTTGTACTTGGCGCCGACCACCATGGTGTAGCCGTTGGAATTGCGGTCATAGCCGCTCATGTCCGACGCGCTGTCGTAGTTGCGCGTGTTGTAGGCGCCCCTCACGTACAGTTCATACAGATCCTCGATGCGATAGCCGGCGCGGACGCTGACCTCGTTCTCATCGTGGTTCTGGCGTTCCCACAGGATGGTGCGACCGTCGAAGGTGGCGGCGTTCTGGAAGTCGTAGCGGTTGTAGCTGTCGCCCAACTCCACGAACAGATTGCCGAAATCCTTGTGGCCGACCACGTTGGCGGAGGTCTGGTTGTATTCGGTGGGATCGGCCTGGCCGACGATGTTGTTGGGCGAGGTGCGCGGCAGATGCCACAGGCTGTAGTCCGCCCCGCCCGCGATCCAGGCGTCGTGGTAGATCTCCAGCCGCCCGTCGGCGCCCAGATCATAGTTGCTGTAGTTCTCGCGGCTATGGTCGGCGTACCAGTTCAGGTCGCCGCTGGCATGGAAGTTCAGCTGGTGGACGTTCCAGTTCGACTTCAGCTCCAGCTTGGGCTGCAGCACCGTGATCAGGTCGCCGGTGTCCCCACCCTGGGTCGCGTAGATGTTGCTGTCGTAGACCTCATCCAGCGTCAGGCTGGGGTAGAGGATGAAGCCGCCCACGCGGACGCCGACAGGGTCGTAGTCGGGGTGCTGGCGCGTGGCGACGGTGTCGCCGGCCGACGTTTCCGTCTGCGCGTTGGCCGGAATGGCCATACTGCCGGCCACCGTCAGGCCGGTGGCCGCCAGCATCAGCCGCTGTTTCAGACGCCCGGGTTTCGGCGCCGCGTGTAGGGGCGCGTCCGGATAAAGCCGGGCGAGGGGGCGCTCATACGCCACCCCCCCGGTGAAGAAGGGGTGACGGTGACGATTTGCAGGCATCGGATTTGACCTCGGGCTTGACGCGTTTGCCCTTGCGGGTCCGCGTCTTGGTTTAAAAACGGGTTGCCCCCCGTCCCCGCCCGTCTGGATCTCAATGGCGCTCCCTTTCCAGGTGCGCCGCGCTTACGCGCGGCCGTAGCTGTCGGACAGACGCACGATGTCGTCTTCGCCCAGATAGGCGCCCGATTGTACTTCGATGAGATGCAAGGGCAGTTTGCCGGGGTTTTCCAGGCGGTGTTCCGTGCCGATGGGGATGTGAACGCTCTCGTTCTCCCGCACCAGCCGGTCTTCGCCGTCGCGCTGCACCAAGGCGGTGCCCTGCACGACGATCCAGTGTTCCGCGCGGTGGTGGTGCTTCTGCAGGCTGAGGCGCGCACCCGGCTTCACCATGATGCGCTTGACCTGGAAGCGGTAGCCGATGTCCACCGCGCGGTAATAACCCCACGGCCGGTAGACCGTGGTGTGATGGGTCTCTTCCGACCGGTTGCGCCGGCGCAGTTGCTCGACCACCTTGCCCACATGCTTGGCATGGGCGGCATCGGCCACCAGCACGGCGTCGTCGGTGGCGACGATCACCAGATCCTCCACCCCGATGGCGGCGACCAGGCGGCCGTCGGAATGGACGTAGGAATTCTTCACGTCCTGCAGGATGACGTCGCCCTGCTCGACATTGCCGGCCTCGTCCTTGTGGCTGACGCCCCACAGCGATTGCCAGGAACCGACGTCGCACCAGGCCATCTCCACCGGGATGACGGCGGCCTTTTCCGTGTGCTCCATCACCGCGTGGTCGATGGACAGGGATGCGGCGGCGGAGAAGGCGGCCTCATCCAGGCGGAAGAAGCCGTTATCCTCCTTGCCGGCGGCGATGGCCTCGCGCACGGCGGTCAGCATGTCGGGCTGCAGGCGTTCCAGCTCGGCCACGTACTGCTTGGCCGACATCAGGAAGATGCCGCTGTTCCACAGGTAGTTGCCGCTGGCGACATACCGCTCCGCCGTCGCCGTGTCCGGCTTTTCGGCGAAGTGCTCGACCGCCCGCACGCCGTCGGCGGCACCCAGCGGGGCGCCGACGCGGATGTAGCCATAGCCGGTTTCCGGCTTGTCGGGGACGACGCCGAAGGTGACCAAATGGCCGGCCTGCGCCGCCGGCACGCCCTTGGCCACGGCCAGGTAGAAGTCGGGCAGGGCGCCGATCAGGTGGTCGCAAGGCTGGGCCAGCATCAGGGCGTCCGGATCGCGGTCCAGCAGCCACAGGGCCACCGCCGCGATGGCCGGCGCGGTGTTGCGGGCGGCACTCTCCAGAATGATGCTTTGCGGTTCGATGCCGATCCCGTGCAGTTGCTCGTGAATCATGAACCGGTGTTCTTCATTGCAGATCACGATGGGGTCGGCGAAGCCGGCATCCCCCAGGGCGCGTGACGCCGTCTCCTGCAACAGGGTCCGGTCCGAGGTCAGCGCCAGGAACTGCTTGGGATAGATCGCCCGGGACAGGGGCCACAACCGGGTGCCGGCGCCGCCGGACAAGAGCACCGGATGGATTTGCGTGGTCCGCAAGGCCCGGGTGGGCACGCGCTCCGTCACGTCATGCATTTTATGACCGCTCCGCTTCAGGGTTGGTATCCGTTGCAAAGCACGCTAAGGGGCGGGTGTCTGCGGGGCCAGTGACCAAGCCGTGTCAGGAAAGGTGTGGGGGAACAGCGCACAAAGGGACGTATGGCGCATGCGCCTGTACGCTCAGAAAGGGTAGGACGGGCCCTTCCCCTTTCAAGGGCGGGCAAAACGGCGGGGTTGAAATGATAAAAACCCCGGCGGGAGTGCCGCCGGGGTGCGCGTCTTCAGCGAGAATCCTGGGAACGAGGGGCGTTCAGGGAACGGGCGGCAAGTCCCGCGACTCCAGGGTCGCCAGCAGGACGGCCAACTCATCCGCCCGCGCCTGCACCTCAACACGGGTGGTCCAGATAGGCAGTCCGGCGCGCGCCGTGGGGGGCGAGGCCTGCACCTGGACCAGGTTCACCACCTCATTCGGGTCGTGGCGCAGGTCGTACATTTCCCATTCCTGCGGCACATGCTGCCCTGGATCTTCCCCCTCGCGGACGGGGTCGCAATAGCGGGCCAGCTTGTAATGGGCGGTGCGCACGCAGCGGACATGATTGGGCTGGCGCACCGGCCCGGGTGCCAGGCGGGGCACGGGGCCCTTGCCATAGGCGCCATCACGCACGGCCGCCACCGTCGCGTCGAACACGGCGAATTGTTCCAGGGAGTTGGCTTCGTGCGGGTCGCCGATCAGGGGCAGCGGCTCCGTGATCTCATCGTCGGTGATGAACAGCACGCCCTGGCGGGGCTGGCCGTCCGGATCCCGCACGATGTCGGTTTCACCGCGGATCAGCGGGGCCAGGTCGGCGCCCGGCAGCGGCGGCACCGGCCGGCCGGTGGCCTTCAGCCGGGACTCGGCGGTGGCCTGGTCGGCCCGCGCCAGGCCCAGGATGGTGGGCAGCATGTCGATGTGGCTGGTGACCTGGTCCAACTGCCGCAGGCCGCCCGCTACCGGGTGCGACGGCGGGAATTGAACCACCACCGGCACGTGCAGCGCCTCCTGATAGGCGGTGTGCCACTTCTCGATCATCATGCCGTGGGCGGCCGCATACTCGCCATGGTCGGCCAGGAAGACGACGATGGTGTTTTCCGCCAGGCCCGATTCCTCCAGCGTGCGCAGGACCCGGTCGATGTGCGTATCCACCACCGCGTGCAGGTAGGCGTAAAGCTGGATGAAGTCGCGGGCCGAGGCGGCGGGATGGTCCGCCAGCTGGAACGGGATGCAGCTTTTCAGGGTGGCTTCCACGGCGGCGTCCAGGTCATGGCCGGCCGGCAGGGCGCTGCCGATGGCATGGCCGGTCTTGGACGACAGTGCCAGGCCCATCTTGTAGGCGTAATCGAACTGGCAGCTGGGCTTGGCCAGCAAATCCTCATCCAGCGTGGGCGGGTTGCGGGCGCTGTCCTGCGGAAACCCTAGGGGGTTCAGTGGGACTTGCAGGGTGCCGGCGGTGGGCGGTGGCGTGCGGTCGCCCTGCAAGGGCACGGTCAGCGGCCCGAAGACGGACTGGGTGGCGCCGGGGCCGCCGGTGTCCGAGGGCAGGGCCTTGGCGATCACCGCCGGGTAGGTCGCGATGTCATGCGGGTTGGCGAAGGAGGCGACGGCGAACCAGGGCCGTGCCTTGGAAGCATCCGGCGCCGCGCTATCGGGGATGTCCGCGCTTTTGGTGGCGGCGGCACGGTCATAGTCCAGGCCCAGGGCCTTGCGCTTCAGGAAGGTGCAGACGGAATCGGCGAAGCCGATGTCGCGGTAGGTGCCCAGGTTGTTGGCGGATGAACCGTGGGGTTCCGGATACGACTCCTCCCAATCGTCGAAGCCATAGGCCTGCAGGCTATGGTCCGGCGGATTGCTGACGTGCCATTTGCCGAAATAGTGCGTGCTGTAGCCCGATGCGCGCATCCAGCTGCCCAGCGTGGGGATGCCATCCGCCGCCAGCCAGGGGAAGTTGGCGGCGTCGCCATTCTTGAACAGCCCATCGGTCTGGGTGACGCCGGTGCGCGTGCCATATTGGCCGGTGTAGATGGTGGTGCGGCTGGGCGTGCAGGCGCTGGCGGCGATGGTGTGGTTGCGCAGCACCACGGCGTTGCGGCGCAGGCGCAGCAGGCCGGGAAAGAAGGCGGCATAGGGGTTGGTTTCGTCCACCGCGCCCTGGAAGCCCAGGATCTGCTTCAGCGCTTCGTCGAAGCCACCCTCCGGCCCGTAGGAGAAGCGGGGGAAACGGTACTGGTCGGTGGTGATCAGCAGGATGTTGGGGGGCGTGCTCATGGCGGCGGTTTCCTCCTGGCCGTCGCCCATCCCCCGCGCTGTTCACGTTCACGTCGGCAGTCACTGGAAGGGGAAGGGCGGGTGCCGCCATTATAGATGCACGGGCGTGTCGCGCAATGAAATATCCCTTATAAGTTGTAAGTCAGTTGACGGATGGCAAAACGATGTGGACGCGCAGGCCGCCGCCGATGCGGTTGCTGGCGGCGACCGTGCCGCCCAGGGCCTCCACATTGCGTTTCACGATCCACAGGCCCAGGCCGGCGTGGCCGGGGGCCTTTTCCGTGGCATGGCGGCGGGCATGGTCGGGTGGGCGCAGCGAGAAATAGCGGTCGAAGATGTTGTGGATTTTGTCGGCGTCGATGCCGGGACCGCTATCCTCGATATCCAGATTGATGGTCCCGTCCTCTTCCACCAGCCGCACGGTGATGGCGCCGCCGTCGCTGGAAAAGCTGACGGCGTTATCCAGGATGTTTTCCACCACGACGGCCAAGGCGACCTTGCCGGCGCGAACGTGCACGTCGGGCTGCAGATGGCGGCTGAGGCGGATTTGCCGTGCCACCACCACCTCGCGATAGCTTTTCAGGATGTCGGCCACGATCTGGGTCAGGTCCACGCTTTCGCGCGGCGATTCGATCATGTCGGCCATGGTGTTATCCAGGCATTGTGATGCCGAGATCAGGGCCTTCAGCCGGTCCAGCGACAGTTCGATCAGTTCGGCGGCGCGTTTGCCGCGGGGGTGATCCGCCGGCACCAGGCGTTTCAGCGGTTCCAGGCAGGCCTGGATGGTGGCGACGGGCCCCTTGAAGGAATGGGCATTGTCCTCCGCCGTCTGGCGGATGATTCCGGCCACGTGGTGCAGATCGTGCACCAGGCCGTCGAAGTCCTGCGCCACGCTGTCCAGTTCGGGAATGGCGTTGCGGCTGGCGAAGGTGTTACCGGCCACGCGGCCCTGGCGGATTTCGCGGGCGACATGGCGGAAATGGCGGATGTGGCGGCGCACGGACAGGGCCGTGAGCAGGGCCACCACCACCACCGCCAGGTACAGCATCAGCGCCAGGCGCACCTGCGGCGTTTGCCAATAGGGGCGGCCGATGGCCGTGGCCAGCAGTTCCGACGTGACGTGGGAGGAGACGAGGACCCAGCAGCCCCAGCGGCTCTGGATGGGCACGACGGAGGTCAGGATCTCCTCATGGCCCGTGGGTTGGACATAACGGATGTCCACCGGCTTGTCCCAACTGCAGCTTTCCGCCACCTGCGAGACGATGCCGTGGCTTTGAAGACTGTCCAGGGTGGCGCCCAGGTCGGCCATGCCGACCTTGGGTGCCGACGCCAAAAAGTAGAAGCCGCCGTCCTTGCCGGCGGCCCCACCCTTGGGTTGGAACATGAGTTTCAGATTGGTGCCGTCGCCATCGTACTTGGCCAACTCATCATTCAGGGTGGCCGTGGGGGGGCCACCCTCCCGGTCCAGCAGCGGCTTCAGGCCTTGCGCGATCAGCCAGCTGCTGTACCGGAGGTTCTTGGTGACAATGTCCCTTTCCTTGCGGTCCGCCGATTCGAACTGTCCGTACAGGATGAACGGCAGGACCGCGAAGATGGTAAGCAGGAACCCCAGTCTAACCGTGAGTGATCCGGATATCCGCCGTGCGGCCCAGCTCATCCTCCGCACCGGCAGGTGCTGCAGGGTCACGCCATCTGTAGCCGAAGGCCGCGAAATTCTCAATTTCCGCAAAGCCACGATCGACAGCATTGAATTTGCTCCGGATCCGCTTGATCGATGAGCGCACGTTGGTCCGATACCCATCCTCGCCGCTGCCGGCAACGAAACCGCTCCAATGCACGCGGTCATAGATGGCCCGGTAGGTGACGTGCTCGCCCAGATGGGTCACCATGAATTCCACGATACTAAATTCGGTGACGGTAAGCATCACGTCCCGGCCATTCCAAAAGGCTCGGTTGACCTTGGGCTTAAGGGTAAGGCTGCCGCAAACGATCTCATCCCCGACCTGGCCTTTGGTGATGGTGGGCTGGTTCTGGGCGGTGGGCGGCTGCACGATCAGGCGGATGCGGCGGGCCAGGACGGAGATGCCGCGCGTCTTGTCGATGAAATCGACGGCACCGCGGTCCAGGGCTAGGGTTTCATTGGCGGGCATGGACATGCCGGTCAGGAAGATGGCCGGGATGCGGCACCCGCGCCGGCGCAGGTCAGGCAGCAGGTCAATGCCCAGCGTCCGTTCCAGGCACCAGTCGATGATCAGGATGTCGGCGGCGCCGTCATTCAGGCCGCGGCCATCGTCGTCGTCGCTGGACAGGAAGCCGAGCAGCGCCTTGGCGTCGGGGAAACCCGTGACGGCGAAACCCTGGTCTTCCAACTCACCCATCGCCGCCTCGCGGAAGGCGTCGTCGTCGTCGACCAACGCCACGCGGATCGGTGTGGTGGGCAGGATGTCATTTGGCTTGAGCCACGGCCCGGATGTCGGCCAGGCAGTAGCGTTTGCGGTCGCCGGTGTCATTGTCACTTGTCACCTCATAGCTTAGGACGCGGTATGCCTGCGTCTTGATGTCGGGGTACAGTGTCAGATCGACGGTGCAGGCCCCGTGCCGATACAGCCATTCCTTCCCTGGGGCCAAATCCTGCTGGGAAGACGGCGGCCCCATCAGGGCCTGAAGCTGGGATTCGTCCAAACCCACCAATTCCACGTCGGTGGGCACCGTCAGCGCCGCGTTGTTCGTTCCCACCGCCGGGGTTGGCGCGGCGGGGGAGGCGGGCACGCGGCGGGCCGCAGCGACGCGGCCGGTGGTGCCACCGGAATTGGTGGAACTGTCGCTCGCTGGAGGGGGAACCTGGGCCTTAGCCCGGCTGGGTGCCGGACGTGCGACCGCGATCTTCTGCGGCGCGGGCTTGGCCTGCTCCCACGGGGGCAGCCAGGCGGCACATCCCGACAGCAGCATCAGCCCAGCCAGGCCTGCCCGTTGCCAAAATTTTCCGCGCACCACAGATAACCTCCATAAGGGACGACCTCCGTCGGCCCAGTCCCGGGCGGTGCCCGGGGCCGGTCTTGCACATCAATGGGGTGGTCCCTCCCGGGGAGCCTGCCTTCAAAGCCTTTGCGGTTCCCGGTGGGCTGGGGCCGCGGCCATTTTATGGTTAAGAAATCGTCCGGCCCTTATTTTCCACCCGATCATGGCATCACCATGGCGCGTGGCCCGGCCCAACGGTCCTACCCTTTTTAGATGATCAGTTTGGTTCGACTGGTGCTGCAAGTGCGAGATGGGTTGAGCAACTAACAGTTACGTACAATTTTTCATAAACGCGATTCAACGAACAAAACGATGGCGTTTGCAAGAGAGTCAACAATGCCTTGCAATGGCGCGTATCCGCCATTGGGCATTCGGCGAACACAGTTTCGTCACATGGCGCGTGCGACATATGTCGAACGCGAGGGGATATAGGGCGACAACCTGGAATGGAGTGTTCGAATAGCCGCTTGGGGCAAGAATACGGCGATCTATTTGCTGTCCGGGGTATGTCCTATGCCACAACTTTGACAGACGTTTTGCACTTGCACAGTCATTCAGGTAGGCCAATTCTGGTGAGGGGGCGTGGGAAACCACCCCCAAATATCCCCAAAATCATCGGCCTCACGCGCCCGGGCCGGAACTTCCACGGCCTGGGAATATTCAGCCTTAGCAGGGGCAGCGGCGGGGTTCTACTGACCTTTGAGCGAGGTTAATCATGGATCGCCGACATTTGATCGCGGCAGGTGCCGCGTTGCCCTTCGGCTTGTCTGCGGCGGGGGTCGGACGCGCGTCTGCCGCCGTGGCCGGGGGGGACGACCAGGTGGCGCAGGTTGCCGCCACCACCACCGCCAAGGCCACCCCCACCGTCTACGACTATGGTGCCGTGGGTGATGGCGTTACCGACGACAGCGCCGCTTTCGCCAAGGCCCTGGCCGCCGCCGCGACCAACGGCCTGCTGGTCATCGTTCCGGCCGGCACCTATGCCATCAAGAAGACCATCTCCTTCGTGTCCACAGCCGACGTGGGCAAGCCCTGGGGGCTGCTGGCGCAAGGGGCGACCCTGGTGTCATCCATCACCAACGGCACCGACATCATGAGCCTGCAGGCGGTCAACACCGTCCGCTATTTCCGCATCCTGGGCGGGTTCAAAATCCAGGGGACGGGGACGGATGGCAACGGCCTGCGCATCATCGCCTACGGCAGTTCCTATTTCTTTTACAACGTGACGCTGGACGGGGTCTGTATCGAAGGGGCGGGCCTGAATGGCCTGCTGTTCGAGGGCAACGTCTTTGAAAGCGTGCTGATCGGTTGCTTCTTCCAGGACTGCAAGCAGAACGGCGCCGTCTTCGCGCAGTCCCAGGGGGGGGTCTGTTCGGCCATCACCATTCTTGGCTGCTTCTTCGCCCAGAACACCAAATGCGGCATGATGGCCACCAACTTCGACGCCACCTACGGCGGCACGACCGACGTGCGCATCTATGGCGGTTATTGCCGCGACAACGGCAGTTACGGCTTCTACTACAACAACGGCACCTCCAGCGGTGCCGCGATCGAGCAGGTGGGGTTCGAGAACAACTGCCGCGCGTTATCGCCCGGCGACACCACGGGCGCGCATGTCTATGGCCTGGTGCAAATCCGCATGCGCAGTTGCACGGGTTATAACGAGGGCGGCGGGGCCACCTACATGCTGCGTGGATGGTTCAGCACGCTGGCCTCGATGGACAATTGCGACCAGTCGGCCGGCGGTGCCATGGCGACGACGGGCAAGTCGCGGCTGGTGCAGGTGAACGGCAGCGCCGCCGGCCATGTGCTGATGAGCGCGTCGGGCGGTGGGCTGGACGTGGTCAGCGGTACCGGCTGCACCTGGACGGCGGAGAACTGTTCCGGCACGTCGCCGGCCGGCACCCTCAGCCTGAAAACCACCACGACATCAAATTAGCTGGAAATAAGATAACGGGATGCGGAGTCGCCTCCGCATCCCGTTTGACTTTAAGTCGCTCGGGCTTGTCAGCCTTTGATGAAGGCCAGCAGGTCGGCGTTGATGACGTCGGCGTGGGTGGTGGCCATGCCGTGGGGGAAGCCCTTGTAGACCTTCAGCGTGCCGTTCTTGACCAGCTTGGCCGACAGCGGGGCGGAATCCGCGAACGGTACGATCTGGTCGTCATCGCCGTGCATGATCAGGACCGGCACGTCGATCTTCTTCAGATCCTCGGTGAAGTCGGTCTCGGAGAAGGCCTTGATGCAGTCGTAGTGGGCCTTGATGCCGCCGGCCATACCCTGCCGCCACCAATTGTCGATCACGCCCTCGGACACCTTGGCGCCCGGACGGTTGAAGCCGTAGAACGGGCCGGCCGGAATGTCGCGGTAGAACTGGGCCCGGTTGGCCGCCAGATTGGCGCGGAAGCCGTCGAACACCTCAATGGGCAGGCCGCCGGGGTTCTTGTCGGACTTGACCATGATGGGCGGCACGGCACCGATCAGCACGGCCTTGGACACCCGGCCCTTTTCGGCACGGGCGACATAGTGCGCCACCTCGCCGCCGCCGGTGGAATGGCCGATGTGGACGGCACCCTTCAGATCCAGGGCGGCGGCCAGCGCCACCACGTCGGCGGCATAGGTGTCCATCTCATTGCCGGTATCGGTCTGGGTGGACCGGCCGTGGCCGCGCCGGTCATGGGCGATGACGCGATAGCCATGGCCCAGGAAGAACATCATCTGGTTGTCCCAGTCGTCCGCGCTCAGCGGCCAGCCGTGATGGAAGACGATGGGCTGGGCGGACTCTTGGGGCCCCAGTCCTTGTAGAAAATCTCAACGCCGTCCTTGGTGGTGATCGTGCTCATCGTCTGATTTCCTTTGCCGGCCGGGTGGCCATGGTCATGGGGATGGGGTTCAGGGACGGCCAGGGCCGTCGTCGCGCTCAAGGGCAGGGCCGCCAGAGCGGCCAAGGCGCCGGCACCCGCCAACATTGTCCGGCGGGTGGCTTCATGTCCGGATTGGGCTGGCATCATGGTGTCCAGTGTCGGACCGGCCGTCGGCGTTGGATCGTTCTTTGTCATGGTCCCTGGCGTCCCCTATCAGGTCGGTGCGCGGGGGACCGGATCCGGCCCCCCGCGGTTGCCCAGGGTAGGGCGGCGGGGGGCCGGCGGCTTGCAGGCTTGGGCGCGATTTGACTATTCGTGCGCCGAAATCATTCGCTGGGCGAAGTGAAATCCCGCTGATGGATCAGTCTTTGGCGATGGTCTGGTTCAGGAACCAGGCGCGTTCCTCGGCCTCGTCGATCCAGTTTTCCAGCAGGCTGGCGGAGGCGACGTCGCCGGCTTCGTCACAGACCTCATGCGCCTCGCGCAGGATGGCGGCCAGGGTGACGTTGTCCTCATGCAGTTCCTTCAGCATGTCCAGCGCCTTGATGCCGTCCGCGTCGCTGTCCTTGATGCGTTGCAGCTTGGCGATCTGGCCGATGGACTTCAGCGTGGTGCCGCCCACCTTGCGCACGCGCTCGGCGATGGCGTCGGTGGTGGCGAAGATCTGCGCCGACTGCGCGTCCAGCAGCAGATGATATTCCCGGAAATGCGGGCCGGAAATGTGCCAGTGGAAGTTCTTGGTCTTGAGGTAAAGGGCGAACATATCGGCCAGCAGGGGCGTCAACGCGCCGGGGACGCCCTGGAAGTTCGGCTTCGTGCTCATTCTGTCAATTCTCCCGTCTGGTTCATGGTACTGGGGCAGGTATGCCACGCGGATGCACGCGTGGACTGGCTAGCAGCCGGCCTCGGCCCCGTCTTGTAGGGTTGCACTTAAATCGTGACGCCTGTACCCCAAGCGCCTTCAAAGATTTAGGAAGCCGAACGGCCATTCCAAGCCGGCGAAATGGCCTCATTCGAATGGCAATCCCGGGGAATGGGCGCGCCCACGGGAAAAGGCGCGCCCAGAACGACCCCAAATCAGGCGGCATCGACCAGTACGATCTCCGCATCCTCGACGCCGACCAGTTCGACCGTCGACTGTTCGGTGATGGCGGCACCATCGCGGGCCTCGATCCGCACGCCATCGATCTCGACCACACCCTTGGCCGGCACCAGATAGGCGTGGCGGCTGGGGTCCAGGGTGAGGCTGACGCGCTCGCCCGCCTTGACCGTGGCCCCCATGACGCGGGCCTTGGCGCGGATGGGCAGGGCGCCCTCATCCCCGTCGAAGCCGCTGGCCAGGGTCACGAACTTGCCGGAGCGGTCGGCCTTGGGGAAAGGCTTGGCGCCCCAGGACGGCGTGCCGCCCCGCGTTTCCGGCTGGATCCAGATCTGGAAGATGCGGGTGGTCTCATCCTCCAGATTGTATTCGGAGTGGCGGATGCCGGAACCGGCCGACATCACCTGCACGTCGCCGGCCTCGGTCCGGCCTTCGTTGCCCTGGCTGTCCTGGTGGGTGATGGCGCCGTCGCGGACATAGGTGATGATCTCCATGTCGGCATGCGGGTGCGGCGGGAAGCCGGACTTGGGCGCGATCTCGTCATCGTTCCAGACCCGCAGGTTGCCCCAGTGCATGCGGCTGGGGTCATAGTAGCTGGCGAACGAGAAGTGGTGCTTGGCCTTCAGCCAGCCATGGTTGGCACCACCCAGCTTGGCATAGGGACGACGTTCGATCATGACAAAGCTCCTTGGCTCTTCGATTTCCGGGCGGCGCCGTCGGATGGTTCCGTTGGTCGCCGCCGCTGTCATGGCTAAAGATGGCCCTGGACGCGGCTGCGGAAAATAGAAACTATGGAACTTCATCGTTTCCATTTATGTGGTCTTCATTCCCATGTCCCTTCCTGATCTCGAGGCCTGGGCCATCTTCGCCAAGGTGGCGGAAACCGGGTCCTTCGCCGGCGCTGCCCAGGAATTGAACCTGTCCAACGCCACCGTGTCCAAGGCCATGAGCCGGTTGGAGGCGCGGCTGGGTGAGCGGCTGATCCACCGCACCTCCCGCCGCTTCTCGCTGACCGAGACGGGGCGGGTGCTGGCGGTGCGCGCCGCGCAAATCCTGGCGGAGGGGGAGGCGGTGGAGGCGGAGGCCCAGGCCAAGTCCAGCCAGCCCCGGGGGCGGGTGCGGCTGGCCGCGCCGATGTCCTTCGGCGTGCGGCATGTGGCCCCGGCCATGCCGGAATTCCTGGCGGCCTACCCCGACGTGACGGTGGATTTGCAGCTGGATGACCGGCAGGTCGATCTGGTGGCGGGCGGTGTCGATGTGGCCCTGCGCATCGCCGACCTGGCGGATTCCAGCCTGATGACGCGGCGCCTGTGCCCCGTGCGCCGCTGGGTGGTGGGGGCGCCCACCTACTTCCGGCGCCATGGCCGGCCGGCGCGGCCGCGCGACCTGAAGGATCACGCCTGCCTGGTGTACAGCTACCTCGCCACCGGCGACACCTGGCGCTTCACCCACCTGGACGGGACGGAGGAGGCGGTGCGGGTCAAGGGTCCCTTGAGCGCGACCAACGCCGACGCGCTGCAGGACGCGCTGGAGGCCGGGCTGGGCGTGGCCTTGCAGCCCGATTTCCTGGCGTGGGACGCCGTGCAGGCCGGCCGGCTGGAGGTGGCGTTCCTGGATTGGGCGCCGCCCGCCCTGGCCATCAACCTGATCACCCCCGCCGGCGGGCCGCGCGCCGCGCGGGTGGCGGTGCTGCTGGACTTCCTGGCCCATCGTTTTACCGCCGGGTCGGCGCCGTGGACGCGGGAACTGCCCGCCGCCGGCTGAGAGGGTTGCGGCCGGCGGCCCATTGCTGGGATAATTTGCCACCGCTTACCCGCCATCCTCCAACCGTCTGAGCTCATGCCCGACACTGCCTCCGAAGTGGTCTACCGCTTCGGCCCCTTCAGCCTCTATCCGTCCCGCCATCTGCTGACCGCCGGCCGGCCGGTTGCCCTGGGGGGCAGGGCAATGGGGCTGTTGGTGGCGCTGGTCGAGCGCGCGGGGCAGGAGGTGGGGCGGGATGAGCTGATGGCCCTGGCCTGGCCGTCCACCCATGTGGCCGATAACAATTTGCGGGTCCAGATGACCAAGCTGCGCGACGCCCTGAACCGGGGCGACGACAGCCAGGCCTACATCGCCACCAACCCCGGCCGGGGGTATCGCTTCATCGCCCCCGTCCTGCGCGAAATGGTGGGCATCACGGCCGGAACCACCGCGTCGCCCCTGTCGCCTGCGGTTGCGGCATCCCCCGGCCGGACACCCGTCGGCCGGGCAGAGGTCATCGTGGCGCTGGCGGCCAAGCTGGAACGCCATCGGCTGGTCAGCATCGTGGGGCCGGGCGGCATGGGCAAGACCACCGTGGCCCTGGCGGTGGCGGCGTCCGTGGCGGGCCGCTATCCCGACGGCGTCGGGCTCATTGACCTGGCGGCGGTCAGGGACGGGACCTTGGTGCCGGGGCTGGCCGCCGCCCGGCTGGCGCCGCACATCCATGCCGACGACCCTCTGCCGGCCCTGACGGCTTTCCTCAAGACCCGGCGCATGCTGGTGGTGCTGGACAGCTGCGAACCGGTGACGATGGCCGCCGCGGGGCTGGCGGAGGCGCTGCTGGCCGGCGCACCCGGCCTGGACATCCTGGTCACCAGCCGTGAGCCGTTGCGGGCGGAGGGGGAACAGGTGCACCGCCTGGGGCCGCTGGCGGTGCCGGACCGGGCCGATGGGCTGACGGCGGCCCGCGCCCTGGAGCATGCCGCCGTCCGTCTGTTCGTGGACCGGATGGCCGCCAGCCTGGGCGGCTTTGACCTGCGCGATGAGGATGCGTCCCTGGTGGCGGAGATTTGCCGGCGCCTGGACGGCATTCCCCTGGCGTTGGAACTGGCGGCGGGGCCCGTCGAGGTCTATGGCATCGCCGGCGTGGTGGCCCGCCTGGACGATCGTTTCGCCCTGCTGGTCCGGGGACGCCGTACGGCGGCGGACCGTCACCAGACCCTGCGCGCCGCCGTGGACTGGAGCTACAACCTGCTGTCGTCGCCCGAACGGCATGTGCTGGACCGGCTGTCGGTGTTCGACGGCGGCTTCGGCCTCACGGCCCTGCCGGCCGTGGCGGGGATGATGGCGGAGGCCATGGTGGCCGACCTGGTGGCCAAGTCCCTGGTGGTTGCCGACCTGAACCCGGCGGGGGCGCCGGCGGGCGAGGTGCGCTATCGCCTGCTGGACACCATCCGCGCTTATGCCGGCGAGCGGCTGGCGGCGGCCGGCGGCCATGCGGCGGCGGCCCAGGCGCATGCCCGCCATTATCTGGGATTGCTGCAAGGCGCCTTGCCGAACTGGGATGTGCAGCCGGTGCGGGACATGCTGGTCCGCTACGGCCCTGAGGTCGACAACATCCGCCAGGCGCTGGACTGGTGCCTGGCGACCGAGGGGCAGGAGGACGCGTTTCGGGCCCTGACCTTGGCGGCGGCACCCTTGTGGATGCGGCTGTCGTTGTGGAAGGACTGCCGGCAGCGTGCGGGCCAGGCCCTGGCGCTGGCCGTCCCCTTCGCCGATGAACGCCAGCACCTGCACCTGACGGCGCTGCGGGGCATGGCCCTGACCATGACCAATGCCATCGACGACCACACGGTCGCGACCTGGGACGCCGTGCGGACGATGGCGGCGCGCCTGGGCGACCCGGGCAGCGACCTGCAAGCCCTGTTGGGACTATGGGTCATCCATTTCAACCGGGGCCATCTGCGCCATACCCTGGCCCTGGCGCATGATTTCCAGGCCGCCGCCGCCCGCAACCCCGACCGGGTGGCGCCCGCCTTGGCGGAGCGCATGATCGGTGCTTCCCTGCACATCCTGGGCGACCATGAGGGCGGGCGCATCCGTACCGAGCGGGCCCTGGAACTGGCGGAGATGGCGGCCCCGCCGGGGCAGAGCATCCGCTTCCACCTGGATCAGCGCATCCTGGCCCAGAGCACGCTGGCCGGCATTCTTTGGCTTCAGGGCGCCGTCGATCACGGCCAGGACCATCTGCGCCAGAGCTTGCAGGCCGCCGACGTCCTGGGGCATGCCGCCACCACCTGCACTGTGCTGGGCCAGTCGGCCTGTGCCATGGCGCTGCTGACCGGTGACTTGACGGCGGCACAGCGTTATTGCCGCCTGCTGCTGTCCCTGGCGGAGCGGCATGGCTTGCAGCTGTGGCACCAGTGGGGGCTGTGCTTCGACCTGATCCTGAAGGTGAAGATCGCCGGCGCCCACGCGGATACGGACGCCATGCTGCGCCGCCTGGCCGACATCCCCGACCTGTCACATCCCCGCTACATGGCCCTGGTGCGGGAATCCGCCCTGGCCCTGGGGCGGGCTGGCGATCCCACCACCGCCCTGGGCCTGATCGACACGGCGTTCGAACGGTCACGGCGCAATGAGGAAGGCTGGTGCTTGCCGGAACTGATGCGCCTGCGGGGCGAGCTGCTGTTCCAGCGCGGCGACGGGGTGGAGCCCGAGGCGCTTTACCGCCGGGCCTTGGCCCTGGCGGCGGAGCAGGGTGCCCTGTCCTGGCAACTGCGTGCGGTGGTCAGCCTGGCGCGGCTGCAGATCAGGCTGGACCGGGTGGGTGACGCGCCGGCGCTGCTGGCCGACCTATACGCCCGCTTCAGCGAGGGGCGGGACACGTCGGACCTCAAGGCGGCGGAAACCCTGCTGCTGCATTTCAGCGGCGGCCGCGCCTCGGGCCGCGTCCTGGATGGTCCGGCCCGGTCGGCCGAGGGCGGCCTGCTGACGGCGTGATCAGCGGCATTCATGCCGCTGTAGGCTGCGACCGCAGCCGCCGGAGATTGCCGGGGAGCCGGAGGCGGACTGGAAATCGAGGAAGCCCGAGCCAGCGGATGCTGGCGCCCGGCGCCTGAGGGGGCCTTTGGTCGGTTCCGATCAAAGGCCGTGCGTATCAATTCACCCGTTGTTTTGCCAGCTTGCGTGCCAGGGTCCGGCGGTGCATGCCCAGGCGGCGGGCGGCTTCGGAAACGTTGAAGTCGGTATCGGCCAGTGTCTCGTGGATGCGTTCCCACTCCAGCGTCTTGATGGAGGTGGCGCGGTTGCTCAGCCCGATGTTGCTGTCGCCCTCGACCCGGCCGAAGGCGGCCTCGATGTCGTCGGTGTTGGACGGCTTGGCCAGGTAGTGGCAGGCGCCCAGCTTGATGGCCTCGACCGCGGTGGCGATGCTGGCGAAACCGGTCAGCACCACGATCTTCATTTCCGGGTTGTGGGCGTGCAGGATCTTCACGCACTCCAGGCCCGAGGCCCCGGCCAGCTTTAGATCCACCACGGCGAATTCCGGATCGGTCTGCGCCAGGATTTCCGGCAGGGCTTCTGCCCGGTCGCATTGCAGCACGTGATAGTCGCGCCGCTCGAACGACCGCTTCAGCGCCCGCCCGAAGGAGGGGTCGTCCTCCACGATCAGCAGGGTGGGGCCCCCTTCGGGGGATGCGGCGGCGTTTTCGTCAGTCATCCGAATCCTCGATCACCAGCGAACTTGTCGGCAGGCGCAATTCCACGGTGGCGCCACCGGCGGGGTTGTTGACGGCAGTTACCCGCCCACCCAGTTTGCGCGCCACATTAACAACAAGGAAGAGGCCCAGGCCGCGCCCTGGCTTGTTCTTGGTGGACTGGTAAGGCTTGCCGAATCGCGCCAGGATGTCCGGCGCGAAGCCGGGCCCGCGATCCTGCACCGTGACGATCAGCAGGCCGTCATGGCA
Source organism: Azospirillaceae bacterium (assembly GCA_028283825.1). Classification (NCBI taxonomy): domain Bacteria; kingdom Pseudomonadati; phylum Pseudomonadota; class Alphaproteobacteria; order Rhodospirillales; family Azospirillaceae; species Azospirillaceae bacterium. The sequence continues at coordinate 1,259,751 of JAPWJW010000001.1, forward strand.
GGCGACGTCGATGCCGACCCAGCCGGGCGATGCCTCCAGCGCGTTGTCGAACACGTTGAACAGGCTCTGCTTGATGGCGGTGTCGGAGGCGATCACCACGTCGTCGGCGATGTGGTTGGTGTAATCGATGGCGCGCTCCGCATGGGCGGACCGCCAATCCTCCACCACGTCGTCCATGAAGGTGACCAGGGTGGTGCGCTCCGCCCCCTCGGCCCGCGCCTCGCCGGCCGTCAGCAGGACGCGGGAGACGATCTCCTTGCAGCGGGCCAGTGCCGCCTGCATCTCATCCAACTCATCCACCATGTCGGGCGGAAAATCGGCCTTCGCACCCTTGGCGGCCATGCGGCGCCAGTCGCTGAGGATGACCGACAGGGTGGCCAAGGGCGTGCCCAGCTCGTGGGCCGCCCCCGAGGCCAGCAGGCCCATGCGGACGATGTGGTCCTCCTCCACCGATTTCTGGCGCAGGTCGGACAGGCGGGCATCGCGCAGGCGCAGATTGCCGTTGATGCGGGTGACGAAACTAACGGCCAGAACGGCGGCCAGCAGGAAACAGATGAAGGTGCCGGCCAGGTACAGGTCGAACACCCGGGGCCAGGCGCCGCCCGACGATGCCAGCCCCTGGGAGAACAGGGCGATGTCCCGGTGATAGGCGGTCAGGCCGACGAAGCAGGCGCAGGTCACCCCCACCAGGGTCCAGGTCAGGGGGGACCGCAGCAGGACGGCGCCCAGGATGACTTGCAACAGGAACAGCGAGATGAAGGGGTTGCTGGCCCCGCCGCTGAGGTACAGCTGAACCGTCAGTCCCGCCACGTCCAGCAGCAGGCCCAGGAACAGTTCGGTGTTGGTGATGATCGCGCGGCTGCGGGTGCGGTACAGGCTGACCAGGTTCAGCAGCACCAGGAACAGGATGACGGTGCCCATGGGCAGCAGGGGAAGCTCGATATCGAACCAGGCGTGGGCCATGGCGATGGTGACGATCTGGCCGCCCACGGCCAGCCACCGCAGGGTGACCAGCAGCAACAGGTTCTTCTGGTTGGTGGTATCCTGGATCGAAATGTCTTCCATCCTGTCCCTAGCGCCTCCCTGGACGGATGTCTGTGTCAGGCAGGACTAGCGTTCGAACGTAGGCTTATCAACGACTAAGGCGATCACGGGGCCACCCGCGGGACGATCCGCCGCGGATGGCCCCGTGATCGCCCTGGTGGCCGCGTCACGGGTAATCATTAAGGGACGAAACGATCCCAGGGGAAGGGGAGGGGGCTTAAAAGCCCAACCCTTCCCCTGGGGGGACGCTTACTCCATCGGCATCGCGCCGGGCATCATGTTGGCGTTCAGGTGGAGCATGACCCACCAGGAACCCACCACCACGATGGCGACGATCAGCAGCGTGAAGATGAAGGCGGCCATGTTCCAGGACCGGCTGGAGGCCGCGTTCATGTGCAGGAAGTAGACCAGGTGCACGACGATCTGGACGATGCCCAGGCCGAAGCAAACCGGGACGGCGGTCTCGGCCGGCAGGGCGCCGGACATGACCAGGGCGAAGGGAATGGCGGTCAGGATGACCGACAGGATGAAGCCGATGATGTACGACTTCACGCTGCCATGCGCACTGTCGCCATGATGGCCGTGATCATGCCCATGGGCAGCGGTAGCGGAATGCGAAGCGCCCATTATGCGGCCACTCCCGTGAGATAGACGATGGTGAACACACCGATCCACACGATGTCCAGGAAGTGCCAGAACAGGCTCAGGCACGTCAGGCGGACGATGTTGGTGTGGGTCAGGCCGCGGCGCAGCACGTGGGCCATCATGACCACCATCCAGACCATGCCGGACAGGACGTGCAGGCCGTGGGTGCCAACCAGGGTGAAGAAGGACGACAGGAAGGCCGAACGGTCGGGGCCCGCACCTTCGCCGATCAGCTCGGCGAATTCATGCAGTTCCATGAACATGAAGCCCAGGCCCAGCAGCAGCGTCAGGGCCAGCCACACCAGGGTGGCGGACTGCTTCTGCCGCTCGGCCATGATCATGGCCATGCCGTAGGTGAAGCTGGACACCAGCAGGCAGGCGGTTTCGCCGGCCACGTAGGGCAGGCTGAACAGCTCCTTGGCGTCCGGCCCACCGGCCGTCTGTCCGCGCAGCACCGCGAACGCGGCGAACACCGCCGCGAACAGGATGCAGTCGCTCATCAGGTAGATCCAGAAACCAAGCGTGGTCTTGGACCCGTCGTCGTGGTGTTCCTCGTGAACATCCACGTGGGTGAGGAGGGCCGCGTCACCGGCCAGAAGATGGGTATTGCTCGTCATCTCAGACCTGCGACGTCAGTTGCTTGAAGTACTTGCCTTCAGTATCGGCCACCGTCTCGGAGGGGACGTAGTAGTCCCGGTTCTCGTTGAAGGTGTGCGCGATGCCGATGGCGACCGCACCGGCGAAGGCCGCGACGACCAGCCACCAGATGTGCCAGATCAGCGCGAAGCCCAGGACGGCGATGAAGCCGCCGAGGATGGGACCCGTGCCCGTGTTGTGGGGCATGTGGATCCGGCCGTAGGCGGGCAGGGGCTGCAGGCCGGCGCCGCTGTTCTGCTTCTGCTCCCAGAAGGCATCGCGGCCGTGGACGACCGGGGTGGCCGGGAAGTTGTAGAACGCCGGCGGGGAGGACGTGGCCCACTCCAGCGTACGGCCGTTCCACGGATCGCCGGTCAGGTCGCGCAGCGACTTGCGGTTCAGCACGCTGACCAGGATCTGCAGGACGAAGGCGCCGATGCCGCAGGCGATGACCGCCGCACCCAGCGCCGCCACCAGCAGGTAGTTGTGCCAGACGACGTTGTCGACGTGGTTCATGCGACGGGTCATGCCCATCAGGCCCAGGGCGTACAGGGGCATGAAGGCCAGGTAGAAGCCGACCAGCCAGCACCAGAACGACACCTTGCCCAGACCCTCATGCAGCTTGAAGCCGAAGGCCTTGGGGAACCAGTAGGTGAAGCCGGCCAGGTAGCCGAACAGCACGCCGCCGATGATGACGTTGTGGAAGTGGGCGATCAGGAACAGGCTGTTGTGCAGCACGAAGTCGGCCGCGGGCACCGCCATCAGAACGCCGGTCATGCCGCCGATGACGAAGGTGACCATGAAGCCCAGGGTCCACAGCACCGGAACGGTGAACTGCAGGCGGCCCCGGTACATGGTGAACAGCCAGTTGAAGATCTTGGCGCCGGTCGGGATGGAAATGATCATCGTGGTGATGCCGAAGAAGGCGTTCACGTTGGCACCCGCACCCATGGTGAAGAAGTGGTGCAGCCACACGATGAAGGACAGGATGGTGATGCAGACCGTGGCATAGACCATGGAGGTGTAGCCGAACAGCCGCTTGGACGAGAAGGTGGAGATGACTTCGGAGAAGATGCCGAAGGCCGGCAGGACCAGGATGTACACCTCAGGATGGCCCCAGGCCCAGATGAGGTTCACGTACATCATGGCGTTGCCGCCACCGTCGTTGGTGAAGAAGTGCATGCCCAGGTAACGGTCCAGGGACAGCATGGCCAGCGTCGCGGTCAGGATGGGGAAGGCCGCCACGATCAGCATGTTGGAGCACAGGGTGGTCCAGGTGAAGACCGGCAGGCGCATCATGGTCATGCCCGGCGCCCGCATCTTCAGGATGGTCGTGATCATGTTCACGCCCGCCAGAAGGGTGCCGATACCTGAGATCTGCAAGGCCCACAGATAATAGTCCACGCCGACGCCGGGGCTGTACTGCAACTCCGACAGGGGCGGGTAGGCCAGCCAGCCGGTGCGGGCGAACTCACCCACCGCCAGCGAGATGTTGATCAGCAGCGCGCCCGCGGCCGTCAGCCAGAAGCTGAGGTTGTTCAGGTAGGGGAACGCCACGTCGCGCGCGCCGATCTGCAGCGGCACGACGATGTTCATCAGGCCGACCATGAAGGGCATCGCCATGAAGAAGATCATGATGACGCCGTGGGCGGTGAACACCTGGTCGAAGTGCTCTGGCGGCAGCGGGCCGGCGGCGCCGGTCGACGCCATCGCCTGCTGGGTACGCATCATCACGGCGTCGGCGAAGCCGCGCAGCAGCATCACCAGCGCCAGGATGATGTACATGATGCCGATGTTCTTGTGGTCGACCGAGGTCAGCCACTTGGACCACAGGGGGCCCCACAGCTTGAAGAAGGTGAGGGCGGCGAAGGCCGCCACACCACCCAGGACCATCATCGCCACGGCCACCATGATGATGGGCTCGTGGTAGGGAATGGCCTCTAGAGTCAGTTTACCAAACATAAATCACAACCCTCTCGGATTGGCGGGATTGCACAGCTGGACATCGCCGCCAACCGCCTCTTTCGCCATGGCGAGGCTCACGGCGGCGTCCATGCAGGTGGAACCGTCGGAGCACTTGTTCAGGATGTCGTGGTAGAGCGTCGGCTCGACCTCGGCATAGGAGCTGACCGGGTCCTTCTCGCTGGGCTTGGCCAGCTCGCGGTACGTGGCCATGGTCAGTTTCTTGTCACCGGCGCGGACGTTCTCGACCCAATGGGCGAAATCGTCGTCGCTCATGGCGTGCGCCACGAAATGCATGTCGGAGAAGCCGCCGCCGCTGTAGTTGGCGGACAGGCCGTCATAATCACCGACGGCACTGGCCAGCAGGTTCAGCTTCGTTTCCATGCCGGGCATGGTGTAGATCTGGCTGCCCAGGCGCGGGATGAAGAAGGAGTTCATCACCGTTGCGGAGGTCAGCTTGAAGTGGACGGGCGTGTCGGCCGGGAAGGCCAGCTCGTTCACCGAGGCGATCTGCAGGTCGGGGTAGATGAACAGCCACTTCCAGTCCATGGAGACGACCTCGACCTCAATGGTCTTCTTGTCGCTCACCAGTGCCTTGCTGGGCTCCAGCGTGTGGGACGACACCCACGTCACGTAGGCCAGGATCGCAATGATGATGCAGGGGACGCCCCACACGAACAGTTCGATCTTGGTGGAGTGTTCCCAGTCGGGCGTGAAGGTCGCCGCCTTGTTCGAGGCGCGGTAGCGCCAGGCGAAGAACAGCACCATCGCGATGACCGGAACGATGACGATAAGCATCAGGCACGTGGCCAGGATGATGATCGACTTTTCCTCGGCACCGATGGGACCCATGGGGTCCAGCAGCGCCATGTCGCAGCCGCTGAGCAGCGGGGCCAAAGCCGCCAGCGCCGCCAGGGATTTTGTGCGGCCGCGCAGGTGCCGCAAAAGTCTTAGGGTCGGGGTCATTCTGTCCACGCAAAGCCGTGATTGATCGTAAACGTCGTGCTTTCTAATCTTTATGGCCGGCAAGCCGGCGGCGCGTTGGGGTTGTGAGGTTCTGCCCCCAAATGGGGCCAGGGCCTGACCGCCCGCCAAGCGCCCGGGGATGAAACATCCCCGCGCATCGCTTGAGGTTTCGCACTGCACAAGAACTAGACCTCCACCACCCCATTTATCGAGTTCATTATGCAGACGGGATTGGACAATTGGTCCAAGGGCGCTTGGCCGGAACACGTGTACGCGTGCGCGCGAGCGCCGCGCAGACGGCCTAATTCACTGATTTGAAACGTATATTTTTGATGTGCCGAATGAACTGTCCATTTGGCTAATCTGTGACATGCATCACGCGTAGACCTGCCGCGCCCAGGGGGCAAACGCGGCTCTTGGTTAAAGGCTGCCCTTTCGGTCATCCGTGTGTCGAAACCGCCCTCCGATTCGGAATCTGCCAACACCACCAATGGTTTATGGTTAGGGATTCGTTAACGGCCGTCCTGTCGCCCACAGGAGCGTTTCGGCAGTGCGGAATGCCTTTCCGGCCAGCATCCTTTTATAGTGTGCATGGGGTGTTGGACCCACCGTTGGGTGGTCGAGAAATTCTTGGAAGGTCGGCATTCCCGAAAAACCCAGCAGCAGCCCACTGCGGCCGCCCGTGGCCGGCAAGATAGGTAAATAATCCTGTCTTTTCAGCGGGATATTTCTATTTCTCCCGACTGCTGGCGTTGGCATACAGTGCCAGCTGCGGCATTCCGTGCCGCCCATAAGACATCGGGCCCGGCAGCGCATCCGGCATCCCCGATAACGAGGAGGAAAACGCCGTCATGTCAGACACCCCGGCCGGGACCAGGACCAGCGTCCTGCACAACCTGTTCGACCTCAGCGGCCAGGTGGCCCTGATCACCGGTGGCTCACGCGGCTTGGGCCTGCAGATCGCGGAGGCGCTGGGCGAGTTCGGTGCCCATCCCGTGCTGGTGGCCCGCAAGACCGACGAACTGGATGCCGCCGTGGCCCATTTGGCGGCGCAGGGCATCGCCGCCAGTGCCATCCCCGCCGATCTCGGCCGGCAGGATGCCATGGCTCCGCTGGTGGAGCGGGTGATGGCCGCCCATGGCCGCATCGACGTGCTGGTCAACAACGCCGGCACCACCTGGGGGGCGCCGGCCCAGGACCACACGCCCGAGCAGTGGGCCAAGGTGGTGGATCTGAACCTGAACGGCGTTTTCTTCCTGACCCAGGCGGTGGCGCGGGCCGCCATGCTGCCCCTGAAGCGCGGGCGCATCGTCAACGTGGCCTCCGTCGCCGGCCTTCAGGGTCACCATCCCAGCATGATGGGCACGGTGGCGTATGGCACCACCAAGGGCGCCGTCGTCAACCTGACCCGCGTGCTGGCGGCGGAGTGGGGACCGCACGGCATCGCCGTGAACGCCCTGGCGCCCGGCTTTTTCCCATCCAAGATGACGCGCGGCACCCTGGCCCGGCATGAGGAGGCGCTGGTGACCGGCACGCCCCTGGGAAAACTGGGCAACGATAACGATCTGAAGGGGGCGGCCCTGCTGCTGGCGTCGGCCGCCGGCGGCCACATCACCGGCCAAATCCTGGCGGTGGACGGCGGCGCCGGAATCATCTGACCCCCGAACCGGAGAGGACGTTTCCATGAGCACGCCGCCGGTTCGCGCCTGTGACCTGAGTTTCCTGCTGCACGACTGGCTGGACCTGGCCGGCGTGCTGGCCTGGCCCCACTTCGCCGACCATAGTGTGGAGACGGTGGACGCGATGCTGGACGTCGCCGGCCATGTGGCGGCCGACACCTTCCTGCCCCATTACAAGGCGGCGGATCAAAGGGAACCGCAGTTGGTGGACGGCCAGGTGCGTATCCTGCCCGAGTTTCATCAGGCGCTGGCAGCCTTCGCCGAGGTCGGCATGTTCGCCGCCCCCTTCGACGCGGATGTGGGCGGCCTGCAACTGCCGCAGCTGGCCTACAGTGCCGCCATGGCCCAGTTCATGGCCGCCAACGTGGCGGCCGCGGCCTATCCCATGCTGACCGCCGGCAATGCCCGTCTGCTGGTCCACCATGCCAACGAGGCCCTGGTGCGGGCTTGCGCCCTGCCGCAGGTGGAGGGGCGTTTCTTCGGCACCATGTGCCTGTCGGAGCCGCAGGCCGGGTCGTCGCTGGCGGATGTCGCCACCCGGGCGGCACCAGACGGGGCGGATGGGCTGGGCGACCGCTATCGCCTGTTCGGCAACAAGATGTGGATATCGGGCGGCGATCAGGACGCCAGCGCCAACATCATCCATCTGGTGCTGGCCAAGGTGCCGGGACCGGACGGCAAGCTGGTGGCCGGCACCCAGGGCATCTCCCTGTTCGCCGTGCCCAAGGTGCTGGTCGATGGGTCTGATTTCGCAGGCCAGCGCAACGACGTGGTCGTGGCCGGCCTGAACCACAAGATGGGTTATCGCGGCACCGCCAACTGCCTGCTGAACTTCGGGGAGGGGGCCGCCCATCGGCCGGGCGGGCAGGCCGGGGCGGTGGGGTATCGTGTGGGCGGGGTGGGCCAGGGCCTGCCCATCATGTTTCAGATGATGAATGAGGCGCGGGTGTCCGTCGGCCTGGGGGCCGCCATGTTGGGCTATCGCGGCTACCGCCTGGCGGTGGACTATGCCCGCGACCGCCGGCAGGGTCGCCCGCCGGGGGCCCGGGGCGGCGCCCCCGTTCCCATCATCGACCATGCCGACGTGCGCCGCCTGCTGCTGGCGCAGAAGGCCTACGCCGAGGGCGCCCTGGCCCTGGTGCTCTATTGCGCTAGGCTGGTGGATGAGGAACGGCACGGGCCCGAGGCGGACCGTGCCGAAGCCGGCGGCCTGCTGGGCCTGCTGACACCCGTGGCCAAGACCTGGCCGTCGGAATGGGGCTTGGCCGCCAACGACCTGGCCATCCAGGTGCACGGTGGCTACGGCTATACCCGGGATTTCGATGTGGAGCAGTTGTACCGCGACAACCGCCTGAACCCCATCCATGAAGGCACCACCGGCATCCAGGGACTGGACCTGATGGGCCGCAAGACCCTGCGCGACGATGGCGCCTCGCTGGCCACCCTGCGCCACCGGGTGGATGCCACGGTGCATCGGGCGCGGGAACTGCCGGCGCTGGCCGACTTCGCCCACGGCCTGGACGTGGCCTGGGCCCGCATTGGCGCCCTGGTGGACCATCTGAAGGTCGCCGGCAATGATGCCGCCAGCCTGGCGCAGGCCACCCCCTTCCTGTCCGCTTTCGGCCACGCCGTGGTGGCCTGGCTATGGCTGGATCAGGCTGTGGTGGCCGCCGGTCCAGGAGGCGAGGATGTGGATGAGCCCGCCTTCCGCGCCGGCAAGCTGGCCGCATGCCGTTTCTTCTTCGAGAATGAGGTGCCGCGCGTCGATGTCTGGCTGGACATCGTCGGCCGGCGCAGCAACCAGACCCTGACCCTCGACACCGCCTGTTTCTGACCCTTCCCCGCCCGTTTTGAACCAAAGGAGCGTTCCCGATGCCGGTGCAATTCGAGCTGCGGGGTGGCGTCGCCGTCCTGACCCTGGACCGCCCGCCGGTCAACAGCTTCGATCTCGCCTTGCGCCAGGACCTGCGCGCGGCGCTGGCCCGGGCCATGGCCGATCCGGCGGTGCGGGCCGTGGTGTTGACCGGCGGCCCGCGCCATTTCTCCGCCGGCGCGGATATCGAGGAGTTCGCGTCCGCCACCCGGGGCGGCGCCATGGCGGCACCGACCTTGCCCGACGTGATCGCCGATCTGGAGGGGGCGGCCAAGCCCGTGGTGGCCGCCATCGCCGGCACCTGCCTGGGCGGTGGGCTGGAGGTGGCGTTGGGCTGCCACCACCGTGTGGCGGCGGCCAACGCCAGCCTGGGCCTGCCCGAGGTGAAGCTGGGCATCCTGCCCGGTGCCGGCGGCACCCAGCGCTTGCCCCGCGCCATCGGGGTGAAGGCGGCACTGGACATGATCCTGTCGGGCACGCCGGTTTCGGCCGCCAAGGCCGCCCAGCTCAGCTTGGTCACCCTTGCCGCCGGCGACCTGCTGGACGATGCCGTGGCCGTGGCGGCGCAGGCGGCCAAGGACGATGCCCGTCCCCGCCTGTCCATGCGGCATGCGGTCTTGGCGGAGGACACCAGCGCCGACTGGTTCCAGCGTCAGGCGGATGGGCTGAAGCGCCAGCTGCCGGCACCATTGGCCTGCATCGACGCGGTGCGGGCGGCGGTGGAGCGCCCCTTCGGCGAGGGCCTGCTGAAGGAATTCGCCCTGTTCCGCGAGCTGATGGCGACACCGGAGTCCAAGGCCCTGCAATACGCCTTCTTCGCGGAACGACGCGCCGCCCGCATCGAGGGCCTGGGCGCGGACGTGAAGCCGCGCGACATCCGGCGCGTGGCGGTCATCGGCGCCGGCACCATGGGCCACGGCATCGCCACCGTGGCGGCCAATGCCGGGCTGGAGGTCATCCTGCTGGACCGCGACCAGGCGGCGGTGGACAAGGGCCTGGCCGCCATCACCAAGGGTTATGACGCCGCGGTATCCAAGGGCCGCATGGATGGGGCGGAGCGCGACCGCCGCCTGGGCCGCCTGCACACCGCCACCGACCTGGCGGCCACCGCTGCCGTGGATCTGGTGATCGAGGCGGTGTTCGAGAACATGGCCGTGAAGCAGGACATCTTCCGCACCCTGGACGATGTGTGCGAGCCGGACACCATCCTGGCCAGCAACACCTCCACCCTGGATCTGGACGCCATTGCCGCCGTCACCCGCCGGCCGGAAAGCGTGGTGGGACTGCACTTTTTCAGCCCGGCGCCGGTGATGCGCCTGCTGGAGGTGGTGCGGGGCGCCAAGACCGATCCGGCGGTGCTGGCCACCGCCATGGCGCTGTCCCGCCGCCTGGGCAAGGTCGGGGTGGTGGCCGGGGTCTGCAACGGTTTCATCGGCAACCGCATGATCGAGGAGTATCTGCGCCAGGCCTATTTCCTGGTGGATGAGGGCCTGCTGCCCTGGCAGGTGGATGGCGCCCTGGAACGCTGGGGCATGGCCATGGGGCCCTTCGCCATGATGGATCTGGCGGGCAACGACATCGGCCGGGCCATCCGCGCCGGCCGGGCGGCCGCCGGCGACGCCCGGCCCTATTCCGCCTTCGCCGACAGGATCTGCGACCTGGGCCGCTTCGGCCAGAAAACGGGCAAGGGGTTCTACCAGTATGATCCGGCAACCCGGGCGCGGGAGACCGATCCGGAGGTCGACGAACTGGCCCGTGTCCATGCCAAGGGGATCGGCCTGCCGCCGCGCGTCATCGGCGATGACGAGGTGGTGGCCCGCTGCATCCTGGCGCTGGCCAATGAGGGCGCGGCGCTGCTGGGCGAGGGCATCGCCCAGCGCGCGTCCGACATCGATGTCGTCTATCTCAACGGCTATGGCTTCCCGGCGCACCGGGGTGGGCCGATGTTCTACGCCGACAGCCTGGGGCTGGAGACGGCGCTGCGCCTGATGGAAGGTTTCCTGGGCGGCTACCAGGGCCAGTTCTGGACGCCTGCCCGCCTGCTGTGGGAAAAGGCCAGCGGCGGCGGCCGCCTGACGGCATGAGCATCAGCCCAGCATGCGCAGGGTCAGCACGGAGAGGGCGAGGTGCACGGCCCGCCGCGCCATGGGCCAGGATTGGAAGAAGGCGCGCAGCGGCCGGGTGATGCGCCAGGATGTGCTGTTCTCCATGGCGGCCAGCCTGGCCTTCAACCGGCGGGCGTTCACCAGGCCCTGGCGCAACTGTGGCGTGGCGGCTGGTGCGGCACGTACCTCCGGACCGGCCGGGGCCTCGGTCAGCACGTCGTTCAGGATGCGGACCTCATGGACCAGCATCTGCGCCCGGGCGTCGATGGTCGACAGACTCTGGGTCAGGGTGGCGATCTGATGCGCCTGTTCCTCCACCTGATGGTTCAGGATGCCCAGCGCCCTGTCCATGCGGCCCATGTAGGTGAAGGCGGGGCGCAGGCGGTCGAAAGCCTGGGTCAGGCTGGCCAGGGTGGCGATGGCGGCCGGTGCTTCCGGTGAAAGCTCGTCCTGCGCCAAGCGATGCAGCAGGGTGTGGGCAACCGTCACCTCCTGCGGGACCGACCGTTCCAGCCGCAGATCCTCGGCATCGAAGGTGCTGTGGCGCAGTTCTTCCGTCAGAAAGTCGCGGGCGTAGCGTTCAGCCTCTTCCACATTCAGGGGTAGGCCCAGGCCATCGGCCAGGCGCCGCAGTTGCGGCAGCGGGTCGGCCATCAGGGTGTCGTATTCGACGATGACGCGGGCGTGGCCGGCGCTGTGGTGCAGGGCCGCCAGCATGTGGCCCTGCCACAGATAATGGCTCTTCTCCGCCGGGAAGCTGTCGCGCCGGCGCAGCGACGCCGCCACGCTGACGGGGTTGCGCACCGCGATGACATAGGCGGCGTCCAGGCACAGATGCGCGAAGACGGCCTTCCAGAAGGGCAGCAGCCGCGCCATGCGCGGATCCTTCATGGCGAAGACGCGGCCCTCCTTCAGCTTGCGTCGCAACAGAGTGGCCGCTTCCAGCATCAGGTCGGCGGTAGCCTCGCCGGTCAGTTGTTCATCGGGGATGCTGGTGATGGTGTGCCAACTATGGCCGAAGCGGGCCAGCAACTGGTCGTTCAGCGCCACCACCTCCGTATCTTCCCAGTAGCCACGCCGGTTGCCCTCGTTCGGTGGCATCAAGCTGTCGCCCAGATCCACGCCCAAGGTCAAAAGTCCGCGCGTGAGCGCGCTGGTGCCGCAGCGGTGCATGCCTAGCAGGACGACGATGCGGCGGGATTCGGAAGCGGGGATGGGGGGCTGCTGTCCGGTCATGAAAGGGTTCCACAGGTCTCGGGCACCACCGGACGGGCTGAAACTTTCCCGGGTGTGGGCGGGCGACGGGGTGGCAGGTGGTTGAGGTTGCATTTCAGGATGGGAAACATGGACCAGCTCAATCGCCCGTGGGACAGGCTGTATGCGTTCAGAATCCCGGTAATGCTGTTAAGAACACATTCAGGGCCGATCATGATCCCACCCTTTCCGACATATGGTGTTGGTGCCTCCTTTGATCCTACTGACACGGCGATGGAGAGTTTTTCCTGTCTCCGGCATTTGGCATAGTCTGGATTTCCGATCATTGGCCTGGTTGGTCGGGTTGGAAACGGGCCTATATTTATGCAACCAACTCACCGTCACGTGACTGACACGTAAAGGGGATATCGGGCCTTGCGGCCGCCGTTGCCAGCGTGGCGTTTTAACGCGGTCCGGCGGTTGCCGCCTCCACCCTACGTCAAACGCCCCATACCCCGTTGTGGGGCCCGTCCTTAGCCTGAGGCCTGTAAACGCCGCCCCCGCCAAAAGGGCGGTGTCCAGGGAACAAACGGCACAATCAGACGGGAAGGGGATGGTGATGAGGGGGATGTACAAGCCGGCCGGCCTTGCGGCCCTGTTGCTGGCGGCGACCAGCCTGGCGCCGGTGGCGAACGCCGCCGACACCGTGAAGGTGGGCGTGCTGCAATCGCTGACCGGCACCATGGCCATCAGCGAGGTGACGGTGAAGAACGCCGAAATCCTGGCGATTGAGGAGATCAACGCCGCCGGTGGCGTGCTGGGGAAGAAGATCGAGCCGGTGGTGGAGGATGGCGCCTCCGACCCCGCGATCTTCGCGCAGAAGGCCACCAAGCTGGTGCAGGACGGCGGTGTGGTCACCGTGTTCGGCGGGTGGACGTCGGCCAGCCGCAAGGCCATGCTGCCGGTGTTCCAGAAGCTGAAAAGCCTGCTGTGGTACCCGGTCCAGTTCGAGGGCAACGAATGTTCGCCCAACATCCTGTATTCCGGCGCCCAGCCCAACCAGCAGATCCTGCCCGCCCTGCAATGGGCGGTGGAGAAGGGCTACAAAAGCTATTTCCTGATCGGTTCGGACTACGTTTTCCCACGCACCGCCAACCTGATCCTGAAGAAGCATATCGAGAACGATAAGCTGAAGGTGGCGGGTGAGGAATACGTGCCCCTGGGCGGCACCGACTTCAGCGCCGTCATCGCCAAGGTGCAGGCTGCCAAGCCCGACATCATCTTCAGCACGCTCAATGGCGACAGCAACGTCAGCTTCTTCAAGCAGATGGCCGCCGCCGGCCTGCCCTCCGCCAAGCTGCCCGTCATGTCGTTCAGCATTGGTGAGCAGGAGGCCGTGGCCATGGGCCCCAGCCTGGTGGAAGGCAGCTTTGCGGCCTGGAACTATTTCCAGAGCCTGGACACCCCCGCCAACAAGAAGTTCGTGGCAGCCTACCAGGCCAAGTTCGGCGTCGGTGCCGCCGTCACCGACCCCATGGTCCATGGCTATGTCGATGTCTATGCCTGGAAGGCGGCGGTGGAGAAGGCCGGCAGCTTCGACCCCGACAAGGTTCGGGCGGCGGCCGTGTCCTTGGACTATCTGGACACCGCCATGGGCAAGGTGAAGTTCGCCGCCAACCAGAGCCTGGTGCAGACCGGCTATATCGGCCAACTGGACCCGACCGGCCAGTTCAAGATCATCTGGCAGTCCAAGGGCGACATCGCCCCCGACCCCTACGACCCCCTGGTCTTCCCGGGCAAGAAGTGTCCGGCGTCCTGATCCGGAATGCCAACGAGGTGAGGATCTGCCTCACCTCGTTGTAGGACGCGACCGCGTCCGCCGGAGCGAGCACCGCAGGGCGCAGTGAGGATAGCCAAGGCCACGGATGTGGCCGCCCGGCGCTTGAGGGAGCAAGACATCATGAGCGAATGGCCCCTGATAGCAGGGCAGGTCTTCAACGGCTTCAGCGTCGCCTCGCTCTACGTCCTGGCGGCGATGGGCCTGGCGCTCAGCTTCGGCTTGATGCGGGTCATCAACATGGCCCATGGCGAGATGCTGATGCTGGGCGGCTATCTGGCTTACCTGACCTTGCAGGTGGTGCCGGGGCCGCTGGGCATCATCGTCGCCATGCCGGTGGCGTTCCTGGGGGCCGCCGCCGTGGGGGCGGTGCTGGAATCCACCCTGATCCGGCGGCTGTCCACGCGGCCGCTGGACACGCTGCTGGCCACCTGGGGCGTCAGCCTGATCCTGCAGCAGGCGGCGCGGAACATCTTCGGCGCCATCGGTGTGGACGTGCGGGCGCCGGAATGGCTGAACCATGCCTGGACCGTGCCTTCCGGCCTGTTCGAAGGGCTGACCATTCCGGCCACCCGCCTGTTCATCCTGATTGTGGCCTTCGCCGTCATGGGCGCGCTCAGCCTGTTCCTGGCGCGCAGCCGCATCGGCCTGCTGGTGCGGGCGGTGAATCAGGACCGGGGCATGGCGGCGGCCACCGGCATCAATGTGCGGGCGGTGGACCTGTCGGTGTTCTGCCTGGGCACGGGCATCGCCGGCTTGGCCGGTGTGGTGCTGGCCCTGCTGGGCCCCGTCACCCCCAATGTCGGGCAAAGTTATGTGGTGCCGGCCTTCCTGGTGGTGGTGCTGGGCGGCCTGGGCAGCCTGAAGGGCACGGCCATCGCCTCGCTGATCGTGGGGCTGTTCTCCGCCCTTGTCCAAATCCTGGTGGATGTCAGCCTGGCCCAGGTGCTGCTGCTGCTGTTCGTCATCGGGTTCATCCAGTTCCGTCCCCAGGGCGTCGTGGCCGTGCGCAGCCGCGCCCTGGACAACTGAGGGTGCGGTCTTGAAGGGGGATGGGATGGACATGAGTTTACGCAAGACGACGCTCTTGGCCGGCCTGACGATCAGCCGGCAGATGGTCTTGACCTTGGGCGTGATGGTGCTGGCTGCCCTGGCGCCCTGGCTGGTCTCGGCCTATGAGCTGAACCTGCTGGCCCGTTTCCTGGCCATGGGGCTGCTGGCCATGGGCCTGGTGCTGGTGTGGGGGCAGGGCGGTATCCTCAGCCTGGGGCAGGGGGTGTTCTTTGGCCTGGGGGGCTATGCCATCGCCCTGCACATGAAGCTGGCGGCCCTGGGCGATGGCGAATTGCCGGACTTCATGGTGTGGAGCGGCCTGGACGCCCTGCCCTGGTGGTGGGTGCCCTTCCGCAATCCCCTGGTGGCGCTGGCCGGCGTGGTGCTGGTGCCTGGTGTGGTGGCCGCGGCTTTTTCCTGGTCGGTGTTCCGTCGGCGGGTGGGCGGCGTCTATTTCGCGCTGATCACCCAGGCGCTGGCCCTGGCCTTCGCCACCCTGCTGATCAGCCAGCAGCCGTCCACCGGCGGCTTCAACGGCCTGACGGATTTCCAGACTCTGTTCGGCGTCGATCTGGGCGATGCCGCGCACGGCCTCTATTGGCTGACCCTGGCCCTGGTGGCGGGGGTGTTCCTGGCCCTGCGTGCCCTGATGGCGTCCCGCTACGGCATGCTGCTGCGCGCCATCCGGGATGGGGAGAACCGCATCCGCTTCCTGGGCTACGATCCCACGCCATTCAAGGTGGTGGCTTTCACCATCGGTGCCGTGCTGGCGGGCCTGGCCGGCGCCTTGTTCACCCTGCATGCCGGCGTGGTGTCGCCGGCCCTGGTGGGGGTGGTGCCGTCGATCGAGATGGTGATCTGGGTGGCGGTGGGCGGGCGCAACAGCCTGGCTGGCGCTGTCGCCGGCACCCTGCTGATCAACCTGGCCAAGGATGGGGTCAGCAGCGCCTTCCCCGACCTGTGGCTCTATGCCCTGGGCCTGGTGTTCGTGCTGGTGGTCACGCTGCTGCCCGGCGGTTTGGCCGGGCTGGTCACTGATGCGGGCGCCAGTGTCTGGGGCCGCCGCCTGAAATCCATCATCGTTGGGGATACGAAATGACTGTGTCGGCCGCGCCGCGCATCGGCACCGTGGAGCCCGCCAGCAACCTGCTGTTGGCGGTGGATGGGGTGACGGTGGATTTCGACGGGTTCAAGGCCCTGAACGGCTTCAGCCTGACCCTGGACCGGGGAAGCTTGCGGGTGCTGATCGGCCCCAATGGCGCGGGCAAGTCCACCCTGTGCGACACCATCATCGGCCGGGTGCGGGCCACCAGCGGCCGGGTGATCTTCAAGGGCCAGGACATCACCCATCTGCCGGAGCATGAGATCGTGCGCCGCGGCATCTGCCGCAAGTTCCAGACGCCGGGCGTGCTGTCCGGCCTGTCGGTGCTGGACAATTTGATGATCGCCGCCCGGCGCGACCGGCGCTGGTGGCGGTCGTTCCAGTCCGGCGCCGCCGCCGTTGAGAAGGCCACGGTGGCCGACATCCTGGAAACCATCGGCCTGGCCGACCGCGCCGCCGTCCCCGCCGGCCAGTTGGCGCATGGCGAGAAGCAGTGGCTGGAGATCGGCATGGTGGTGGCCACCGGCGCCGACCTGCTGTTGCTGGATGAGCCCACCGCCGGCATGGGGCCGGCCGAAACCAGCCAGACGGCGGCCCTGATCCGCCGCCTGGTGGGACGGCATACCGTGCTGGTCATCGACCACGACATGAGTTTCCTGGAACAGCTGGACGCCCGCGTCACCGTCATGCACCAGGGCCAGTTCCTGAAGGAGGGCAGCGTGGCCGCCATCCGTGCCGACGCCGACGTGGCCGCCGTCTATCTGGGCCGCGCGAAGGAGGACACCCACCATGGCTGACCCCCTGCTGAAACTGGCCGGCGTCGCCACCACGTATGGGCAGAGCCAGGTGCTGTGGGACATCGACCTGGACGTCGCGGCCGGCAGTGCCGTGGCCCTGATCGGCCGCAACGGCGTGGGCAAGACCACGCTGCTGAAGACCATCATCGGCGCCCAGCGCCTGACGGCCGGCCGCATGATGTTCCAGGGCCGCGACGTCAGCGCGCTGGGTCCCCACCAGCGCGCCCGCGCCGGCATCGGCTACGTCCCCCAGGGCCGCCACATTTTCCCCCACCTGACGGTACGCGAGAATCTGGAGACCGGGCTGTCCGCCCTGGCCGGCCGCGCTGGCGGGGCCGGGGCGATCAAGGCCGGCATCCCCAACCACATCTTCGACCTGTTCCCCAAGCTGGCGCAGATCATCAACCGCAAGGGCGGCGTGCTCAGCGGCGGCGAGCAGCAGCAACTGGCCATCGGTCGCGCCCTGGCGGGCCAGCCCAGCCTGCTGCTGCTGGATGAACCGACGGAAGGTATCCAACCGTCGGTCGTCCAGCAGATCGAGGATGCGCTACGCCGCGTCCGCACCGACCTGGGCGTCACCGTCCTGATCGTGGAGCAGTATTTGGACTTCGCCTGGTCCTTCGCCGACAGCTACCGCGTCATGCAACGCGGCCGCGTCATCCGCGCCGGCAGCACGCGGGATGAGACGGCGGCGGAGGTGGCGCACCTGGTGAATATTTGAGGCAAAAAGGTTGCGCCATGGGTTGCCTGTTCTACCTCAGTGATCGTGTGTGATCGCTTGGTTCCAGGGAGACCCCCATGCCCGACGTGCTTTATGGTACGCATCCGGTCAGCGATGCGGCGCTCCGCGATCTATTGCAGAAAATCGCAGATATCTTGAACTGCCAAGTTATCGTGACCAGCGGGGATCGCATGTCGGTTCCTAAAGGTGGGGCTAAAAACAGCCTTCACTTGATGGGCCGCGCTGCCGACATTCATGTGCAGGGCATGAGTGATTCAGAGCTTTTCTTGAAATTGAGGTCGAAGCGCGCGGAAATCTTCGGAGCCTCGTTGGGAACGCCGATGGCATGGCAGATTTTGCTACATGGCAAATATACCAGGACTGAGGCTCCGCACTTGCACATCGGGGACCCTACGGCTCAATCAACGGCTTTCCGGGGTTTTGTTGAAGAGGGGACGGTTCCTGGTCAGGCCTATTTCGTGGTCGAACATTAGCCGTCACCCAGCACCGGACCCCATACCGTTATCGGTTTGCCGGTGCTATTCTTTATCTTCCAACGCGATATATTTTTGCTGGAGAAGTCATTCCATTCGAGGATGGAGGCTTGCCAGTCTTTATCCAGGCGCCAGCATTTCCCTGATGAGATCAGTTTTTGCTGATCAGCGTCCTTCTTGTTCAAGGACACGAAGTCGGCTTTGGTGCGGCAAACCAAGGGAGGGGCGCCAGCGTAGACATCAGCGTAGGCGGCCTTGAGAGACAAAAAAGCTGGGAATAAGGCCAAAATAGCGTATGGCGCGCGGCTCATCGTCCTCTCCGCCCTGAAACCTGGATCCAGGATGGGATCCCATCGTGAAGAGAGCTAGATCCTCTTGGGATCATATCAATGGCGCAATAAGCGTTTGTCTTTCCATCTTTGGGTAGTGGATCACCCCGCCATCACCCGCACCGCCACGGCCGCCGCCGACGCCCGGTTCTCCACGCCCAGTTTCACGAAGATCTGTTCCAGGTGTTTGTTCACCGTGCGGGGGCTGATGCCCAGGATGTCGCTGATGTCGCGATTGGATTTGCCGTGGGCGATCCAGACCAGCACCTCGGCCTCGCGCGCGGTCAGGTTCAGGGCCTGTTGCAGGGCGTGCTCATCACGGCCGGCGCCGGTTTCGCTGATGCGGAACAGGAATTCGTCGGGTTCGGTCTGGCTGAGGTAGGCGACCTCCAGCCGGCGGCTGTCGTCGCCGTTGATGATGATGGGCTGGCCGCCGTCTTGCGCCAGGCGGGCCAGGCGGTCCACCACCTCCGCCGGCAGGGCGCCGGCGTCGTTGGCGGCCAGGGGAAAGAATTCAGCCAGCAGGCGCTGCGCCTGGGGCGTGCACCAGCGCAAAAGCCCCCGGCCGTCGGCGGCCAGCAGATAGCGGCCGGTGGTGTCCAGCGCCACCTGGGCGCCGTGGGCCACGCGGGCGTTGGCCAGGTGCACGCGGATGCGGGCCATCAGCTCGTCCACCACGATGGGCTTGGTGACGTAATCGACGCCGCCGGCCTGCAGGCCCTGCACCACGTGTTCGGTCTCGCTCAGGCCGGTCATGAAGATGACCGGCAGGTGGGCCAGGGCCTTTTCCCGCTTCAGCCGGCGACAGGTCTCAAACCCGTCCAGCCCGGGCATGACCGCGTCCATCAGCACCAGGTCGGGGGTCACCGCGCTGAGCAGGGACAGGGCGCTTTCGCCGTCCGTCGCCACCAGCACGGTCAGGCCCGCCAGGTCCAGTGCGTCGGTCAGGAATCCTAAGGTTTCCGGGGTGTCGTCCACCACCAGCACGGTATCGCGCCGGCCGGGATTGGCGCCCGTGGAGGCCTTCGCCGCGTCAATCATCGGCGTCCCCCAGGACGGGGTTCGTGCGGGCATCGTCATGCTTCTCTCCCGTATCGGGGGGACGGTCGGCGGCAACGCGGGCGCTTTCCAGGATGGCCATGTAACGCTTCATATCGAAGGCGCGCACCAGGGTGCGCAGGTGGGCGGCGAAGGCGGCGGTGGTCGCATCCTCCCCCTCCAACTCGCGCAGCTTGGCCTCGATGCCGCGCACATGGCCGATGCGGCCCAATTGCCACAGGGCGTCCAGGTGGGGCAGGGCGGCGTCGGGCACACTCTCCGGTGCCGCGGGGAGCGATGGTGTGGCCGGCACCTCATACACCCATTCCAGGCCCAGCAGGCCGCCGATGCGGTCCAGCAGGGCGTCCACGTCCACCGGCTTGATGATGAAGGCGTCGTGGTCGGCCGGCACGCCCTCCTCCCCGCCGGCGGCGGCGCGGCCGGGGGTGTAGTCGTGGGCGTTGGCCGACACCATCATGATCTTCAGGCGCGGCAGATCCAACTGGCGCAGGGCTGCCGCCGCCGCCCACCCCGTCATGTGGGGCATGGAGATGTCCAGCAGGGCCAGGTCCGGACGGCATTCCCGGGCCAGGTCCACGCATTCCCGCCCATCGCGGGCGGTGAACAGCAGGAAGTCCAGCGGGCGCAGCAGGTTCTGGATCAGGCCAAGATGGTCGGCATCGTCATCGGCCACCAGCACGCGCTGGCGCGGGCCGGCATAGCCGTGGATGCGGCGGGCCGCCGGTGGGTCATCGGGACCCGACTGCGCCTCAGACAGCAGCAGGCGCACGGTGAAGGTGCTGCCCTGGCCGGGCGTGCTGGCCACCGAGATCTCACCCCCCATGATGCGGGTCAGCAGCCGGGTGATGGTCAGGCCCAGGCCGGTGCCGGGCACGGCGCGGGCGCTGGCGTTATGCCCGCGCTCGAACGGTTCGAAGATGCGTTCCATATCCTCGGGCAGGATGCCGAAGCCGGTGTCCGACACCTCGAACTCCGCCACCTGGCTGCGATAGCGCACGCGCAGGGTGGCGTGGCCGGCGCTGGTGTATTTCAGGGCGTTGGACAGCAGGTTGATCAGGATCTGGCGCAGGCGCTTCTGGTCGGTGTGGACGAAGGCCGGCAGATAAGCCGGGCGCTCGTAATGGAAGCGAATGCCCTTGGCGGCGGCCTGCAGGCGGAACATGTCCACGATCTGGTCCAGGAATTCCACCAGCCGCACCTTGTCCCGGTTCAGACGCAGCAGGCCGCTTTCGATCTTGCTGATGTCCAGCAGGCCGTCCACCAGGTTGGACAGGTGCTCCGCACTGCGGCGGATGACGCGCACGCCATCGGGGTTGCGGATGCTGGTGTCGCGTTCCAGCAACTGGGCATACCCGAAGATGGCGTTCAGCGGCGTGCGGATCTCATGGCTGATGCCGATGATATAGCGGCTTTTGGCCACGTTGGCGGCCTCCGCCACCTCCTTGGCCTTTTGCAGCGCGGCGTCGGTGCGCTCATGCGCCTCGATCTCCTCCATCAGCATGCCGGTCTGGCGGGCGGTCTCCTCTTCCGCCACCCGGCGGCTTTCCAGCGCCAGGACCAGCAGCCAGGCGGCGACGCCCGAGACGATCAGCACGGCGAAGAAAACGATCCACAGCGTGGTTTCCACCACGGCTCGCGCGTCCGGCACCGCGGCACCGTACTGCGTGCCGATGAAGGACAGCACGCCGCCGTTCACCAGGGTGAAGATGGCCATGACACCGATGAAGCGCGCGGTGCGGGTGCGGGCGCCGCCGGCCATGCGGGCGGGCAGCAGGCGTTCCATCACGCGGGCCAACTGGTCGGTGAGGCGGCCTTGCGGCTTGCACAGGTCGTGGCAGCGGGAATCCAGGGTGCAGCACAGCGAACAGATAGGGCCGGCGTAGGCGGGGCAATGGGCCATGTCCTGCCGCTCGAACACGTTCTCGCAGATGACGCAGCGCACCTCGGCGGCGTTGGCGGGCAGGCCGGTATCGCGTCGCGCCAGGTAGAAGCGGCCCCGGGTCGCCTTGGCGATGATGGGCGCGGCCACGAAGGCGGTGGCCAGGCCGATGAAGGGCCCCATGGCCTGGGGCAGGGGGCCCAGCAGCGGCCCGAAGGCACCCAGGGAGGCGAGGGTGGAGGCCACGACCGACAGGCCCATGGCGCCCACGCCCACCGGGTTGATGTCGTACAGATGGGCGCGCTTGAACTCGATGCCCGGCGGGCTGAGGCCCAGGGGCTTGTTGATGACCAGGTCGGCCGTCAGCGCGCCGATCCAGCCGGCGGCGAAATTGGCGTACAGGCCCAGGATGCCGCCGATCACGCGGAAGATGCCCAGCTCCATCAGCAGCAGGGCCAGCACCACGTTGAACACCAGCCACACCACCCGGCCCGGATGGCTGTGCGTCAGGCGCGAGAAGAAGTTGGACCAGGCGATGGATCCGGCATAGGCGTTGGTGACATTGATCTTCAGCTGGCAGGTGACGACGAACAGGCCGGTCACCACCAGCGCCGTGGTGGGGGAGGACAGCATCTCCTGAAAGGCGATGTAGAACACCTCCGTCGGCTGGGTCGCCTGTTCCGAAGACAGGCCATGGCGCAAGGCCACCACCGCCAGGAAGGATCCGGCCAGCAGCTTCAGGCTACCCATGGCGACCCAGCCCGGTCCCGTGGCGATCAGGGCCGACCACCAGGCCCAGCGCCCGGTTTTGCGCAAGGTGGGCAGGAAACGCAGGTAATCCGCCTGCTCCCCGATCTGGGGCAGCAGGGACAGCAGCATGCTGGCCGCCATGCTGAACAGCAGCGGATCGATATGACCGTCGGCATGGCCCAGCGTTCCCGGGAATTGCCGCCAGGCCGCCAGGTCGGCACGGTGGTTCAGTGCCAGGTAGGCCAGTGGTGCCAGTTGCAGCACCAGCCAGATGGGCTGGGTCAGCAACTGCATGCGGCTGATCAGGCGGATGCCGTAGACGGCGATGGGGATGACCACCAGCGAACTGATGATGTGGGCCAGCCACAGCGGGATGCCCAGCGCCATTTGCAGGGCCGCGGACATGATGCTGGCCTCGATGGAGAACAGCAGGAAGGTGAAGCTGGCGTAGATGAGCGAGGTGACGGTGGATCCCAGGTAACCGAAGCCCGCCCCCCGGGTCAGCAGGTCGATGTCCACGCCATAGCGCGCGGCGTAATAGGTGATGGGCAGGCCCACCAGGAACATCAGCAACGCCACGGCCAGGATGGCGGCGGTGGCGTTGGTGTAGCCGTAGGTCAGGGTGGCGCTGCCGCCGATGGCCTCGCACGCCAGGAAGCTGATGGCGCCGAAGGCGGTGTTGGCGACACGGAAGGATGACCAGCGCCGCGCCCGCGTGGCGGTGAAGCGCAGGGCGTAGTCCTCCAGCGTCTGGCTGGCGGCCAGCTGGTTGTATTGGCGCCGTTCCCTGACGATACGCTGCCGCGCGCTCATGCCCCCGCCCCCACTGCCATCGCCCCCATGCCCTGTTTGTCCAAAAGGGACGCCCCGCGACCGACTTTAACGGTCGCGGGGCCGCAAGGAAGCCCCCCGGGCATGCCCTGATGCGGAAATGCCGGGATTGGATGGGCAAGGGTGGCCGTGGCCGCCGGCAGGATAAGGCCGGCGGGCGCGCCGCCCCATGGGGCGTTTGACGTATGGGGTGTCAGAACTGCAACTGCACGCCCAGGACGACGGAATTGCCATCCGGCTTGCCGGTGGTGCTGGTCATGACATAGTCGGCGCTGATGCGGGCGTTGTGGCCGTCGATGATGTAGTTCAGGCCCAGGTCGGTCTGGCTGGTGGAAATGCCGGTCAGGTCGGCGTCGAAATGCTGGTAACGGGCCACCGGCTGGAACTGGCCCCAGCCGATCTTGGCTGGAAGCAAGAAGGCGCCGCCGATTAGGTAGGCGGTACCCTGGGTCAGGCCGCCAACATTCGCGGTGGAGCCGGCGCCGCCGAAACTGGTGGGCACGTCGGCCACGCCGCCGGTATCGTACTGGTAATAGGCGCCCTCCAGGGTCACGACGCCGATGCCCTCCAGCTTTTTCTCGAACAGGCCGTCCACGTTCCAGGCGGCATAGTCGCCATGGCGGCCGATGGTGCCCACGCCATCCGCCTGGTACTGCCCGGCGAAGGCCAGGGTCAGCACATCGACGGCGCCGTAATAGGTGCTGCTGGTGTAGTAGGCGGGGTCGGGTTCGGGATCGAGGAAGTTATAGGCGACGCGGCCGGCGTACAGCAGGTTGTCGGACTGGTTGCTGGCGCCGCTGATGCGGTTATGTCCCTCGAACGCGCCCACGGAATAGACCAGCTTCTTGTCGAACAGCTTGCCCCACACGGTGGCGCCGTCGTCGCGGCCGTCGAACTTGGACGGGTATTGCGAGACCGTGCCGGGATAGTTCCAAGTGTTCAGGAAATAGGGGCCGTCCAGGTTGGCGCGGTCACTGGGCGGCAGCATGCGGCCGGCCCAGACGTTGATGCCGTCTGCCGGCTCGAACTGGGCGTAGCCGTCCAGCACCTTGATGTCACCATCGCCGTCACGCTCGGTGTTGAAGGTGGCCTTGATCGTGGGCGTCAACTGGCCGCTGATGTACAGACGCACGCTGTCCAGGTTGAAGTCGGCGGAGCGCGACTTGCCGTCCGGCGCCCCGTCCTCCGTGCTGGTGAAGCTGGCGCGCAGGCCCAGGCCGATGGTGATGGACTTGTCGCCGTCGGAAATGGTCTCGCCAGCGTGCGCCACGCCCGACAGGGCGGGCAGGGCGATCGCCGTGGTCAGGAGGCCCGTGCGCAGGCGGCGCCGGGCCGCGGTGATGATACCCGTCATGATGTTGCTCCCCCGTCCTTGCTGTCCCGTTGCCGTTATCGGTGCCAGGTCACATGCCCGGCGTCGGCTTCGGAGGGAGGATGGAAGCGGAGGAGCCAAATCCTAATACGTCAAACTGCGTATGTTTTGTTTGCTGGCTGGGTTGTAGAAAAGCATTCATGGATTCAGGATTATGGGCGTGGCAATAGACGATGGTGGCGCGGGCGAATCTGTGGTCATTTCTCTTTGCGCCGGGTGCCGCCGTCTTGCCGCCTCTCCCTGCTGCCAGCCTCATTGGCAGCAGGGCGGTCTTGAAAGCGCTGAATCAAAGACCACCTGCTGTCCGTCGCCAAAGTCTGTTATGGTGGGCTCATGAGCGCTTTATCTCCCATCGTTTCGGAACATGAGTCCGAAGAGGCGGCGGTCCATTATGATCGCTGGTTCCGGGAGAAAGTGCGCGCCAGCCAGGAAGATGACCGCCCCCTTATCCCCCATGATGCTGTCATGGCGGAGATGGACGACATTATTCGGGCTGCGGAGGAACGGGCGCTCAGACGCAATTCCACTTCGTCGAAGTGAGCGTGCCATATGTTGATCATTTCCTGGCGTGATTCAGCCCGGAATGACTTGGCGCGTATTATCCAATTCATCGCTGAGCGAAATCCCCCTGCCGCCCGTCGTATGCGGCACGTGATCGAGGGGGCCGTCCTTCCCACGGCCGAACACCCGTATTTGTTTCGTCCTGGTCGGGTTCCTGGGACGCGCGAGGTCGTGGCCCATCCGAACTACGTCGTGGTCTATCAAGTAACGGAGACCCAAGTGGAGGTACTGGCCGTTTTGCACACGCGCCAGGATTATCCCTGAACAGTGGTGGTGGAGCAGCATCTGGCCGATGCCGCCGGCGTAGAGTGTCCTTGACCGCGAACGGTTCACCCGCCATACCCATGGATCAGATTGATGCGCCTGGGGAATGGGGGCGGAAAGAATATGTCCAAAGCAGCGGTGGGCGGGCCTTCGGCGGCGCGCGTCCTGATGGCCAGCCTGGTGGGTACGGCCGTTGAGTTCTACGACTTCTACATCTATGCCACCGCCGCCTCCCTGGTGTTCGGGCCGCTGTTCTTTTCGGCGGCGTCCCCCTCGGTCCAGTTGCTGGCCGCTTACGCCAGCTTCGGCGTCGCCTTCGTGGCGCGGCCGCTGGGGTCCATCGTCTTCGGCCATTTCGGTGACCGCATCGGGCGCAAGTCCACGCTGGTGGCGTCGCTGCTGCTGATGGGGGGATCGACGGTGGCCATCGGCTTCCTGCCCACCTACGACAGCATCGGCTGGGTGGCGCCCTTGCTGCTGTGCACGCTGCGCTTCGGCCAGGGTTTCGGCCTGGGCGGGGAATGGGGTGGTGCCGTGCTGCTGGCAGTGGAGAACGCGCCCGCCAGCCACCGTGCCCGCTACGGCATGTTCCCGCAGATCGGCGCGCCGGTGGGCTTCATCGCCGCCAACGGCCTGTTCCTGCTGCTGGGTGAATTCCTGACACCGGCGCAGTTCCATGACTGGGGCTGGCGCCTGCCGTTCCTGGGCAGCGCCGTCCTGGTCCTGTTGGGCCTGTGGGTGCGGTTGAAGCTGACGGAGACCGCCGCCTTCGCCAAGGCGCTGGAGGAGGGGCCGCCGCCCACCGTGCCGCTGGCGGAGGTGGTGCGCGGCTTCCCGCGACAGATGCTGGGCGGCACCTTCGCCGCCATCGCCTGCTTCGCCCTGTTCTATCTGGCGACGGCCTTCGCGCTGGGTTACGGCACCACGACGCTGGGCTACAGCCGCACCACCTTCCTGGGCGTGCAGCTGGGGGCCATCCTGTTCCTGGCCGCTGGCATCGTCACGGCGGGTTATTGGTCGGACATGGCCTCGCCTCGCCGGGTGCTGATGGCCGGTTGCGCCCTGACGGTGGTGGTGGGCTTTGCCCTGGCGCCCATGATGGGCAGCGGCTCGCTGGCCCTGGTCGCCCTGTTCCTGTGCCTGGCGCTGTTCGTCATGGGCTTCGTCTACGGTCCCTTGGGCGCCTGGCTGCCTGGCCTGTTCCCGGCGCGGGTGCGTTACACCGGCGCCTCCATGACCTTCAACCTGGGCGGCATCCTGGGCGGCGGCCTGACGCCGGTACTGGCGGCGGACCTGGCCCAGCGGGGCGGCCTGGCCTATGTGGGTTTCTACCTGGCCGTCGCGGCGCTGATCAGCCTGGCCGCCCTGTACCCCTTGCGGGCGCCCGTGCCGGAAGCCGTGACCGCCGGCGCGGATTGACGACGCCCCTCACGTGCCCAGAAGGGCCGGGTTCAGGGAATAACCCGCCACCATGCTGGCCCGCTCCAGCACATGGCCCGTCATGGCCAGCAGCGTGGCGGTGGCGGTGATGGGCCCCATCAGCGGCAACCTTGGGATATCCAGGGCGTGGATGGTGAAGATGTACCGGTGGAAGATGCTGTCGTTCCACGGTGGGTTGGGGCCGTCATACCCGTAATAGTCGCCGTTGCGGGCCCAATCCTCCTGCAGCAGCACGGTGAGGTCGTTCAGGCCATGCCGCAGGCCGGCCTCCGGGGCGGCCGGTCCCGGTTTGCCCCGGTTGACGATTCCGGCGCTATGGCGGCCTTCCTTGATCTCCCGCACGCGAAGCGGAATATCCAGCAGGATCCAGTGGTGGAAGGGCACGCGGGGAAGGTCGGGTGACAGGGTCCGCCCCTCCCGGTTGGCATCCTGCCACAGGCTGGGCGCGTCCGGACTGTGCATGGTCAGCACGAAGGACCGCGTACCGGCGGGCGGATCGCTCCAGGCGATATGGGGATTGCGGTTCGGGCCCGGGCGAACCCGACCGAAAGGCGATGTCACGGCGAAGGCATGGGCGTCGGGAAGGCGGCCGCCGTCACTGAAGCTGTTGCTGCTGATCTGCATAGGGCTCCTTTTTCACACCAACATTGGTGGCGAGAAAAAGAGCAATACTCAAGTGAATTTCAATTTGATGGTCTAAGGGCTAAGGCCCGTTCGGGGTGCACCGGCGTCCAACGCACCCCTTTCGATACGCGGAGTAGCGCGCCGCGTTACGCCATGGAGTGTACACATGCGACAAATTGGCGCATGTTCTGGCACTGTCGGTATCGCGGTGGCCGCTGTTCCAGCATGCCTCAGATCCCGTTGCGGCGGGTGGGAAACGGTCGCCAATAAGCACTTCCCGATGCCATACAGAAGGGGCGGCGCCTGTCGCCGACTGTAACGGCAGCCCGGATCCAGTTCCTCATGCGCAGTATCGCCATCGTCATCTTCCCCGGTGTCCAGGCACTGGACGTGGCGGGCCCTCTGGATGTTTTTGCCGAAGCCAACGGCTTCCTGCCGCCGGAAGACCACTACGGCATCACCGTGCTGGGGACGGAGGCGGGACCCTTCCGCGCCTCCAACGGCATGCGCATGGTGCCGGACCGGGTGATCGATCCGGCCGCCGACCGCTTCGACACGGTGTTGGTCGCCGGCGGGCCGGGCCTGCCGGCGGCGCCGATCGATGCCCGGCTGGTGGATTGGCTGCGGGATGTCACCCCACGTTGCCGGCTTTATGGATCGATTTGCACAGGTGCTTTCGCGCTGGGGGCCGCCGGCCTGCTGGACGGGCGCCGGGTGACCACCCACTGGCAGAACGCGCCGGCATTGGCCGAGCGTTTCCCGCAGGCCCGGGTGGAACTCGACCGCATCCACCTGCGTGACGGGGCGCTTGTCACCTCCGCCGGGGTGACGGCCGGCATCGATCTGTGCCTGGCGCTGGTGGCGCAGGATCATGGGCCGGCGCTGTCGCTGGCCACGGCCAAGCGGCTGGTGGTGGTGGCGCAGCGCCAGGGCGGCCAGTCGCAGTTCAGCCCTTATCTGGCCCTGCCGGCGGATGAGGAATCCCCCGTCGCGCGGGTTCAGGCCCACATCATGCGGGACGTGGCGGCGGACTACACGGTGGAGGCCATGGCGCGCATCGCGGGCATGAGCGCCCGCAACTTCGCCCGCATTTTCGCCCAGACCACCAAGGTCACGCCGGCGGAATTCGTTGAGCGGGCGCGGATCGACAGCGCCCGGAATCTGCTGGAGGGTGGCGGTCTGCCGATGAAGGCCGTGGCGCACCACAGCGGTTTCGGCAGTCCCGACCGCATGCGTGTCGTGTTCGTGAGGCGGCTGGGCATGACGCCGGGCCAGTACCGGTCCAGCTTCCGGTCCGTGCCGGCCTGAACCGTTCACGCCATGGCGGCTGATTCCTCGTGCCTCGGTTCTTCCCGCCACTGCCGGCGCCAGGTGCTGGGGCTGATGCCCACGATGCGGCGGAACAGCTTTGAGAAATGCGCCTGGTCGCACAGGCCGCAGGCCAGCGCGATCTGGCACAGCGGCTCCGCCGTGGTCAGCATCATGTGCTGGGCCTGCTGGATACGCCGCTGCACGACATAGGCATGTGGCGGCACGCCGAAGCTGCTCTTGAACGCGCGGGAGAAGTAACGGGTGCTGAGGCGGGCGACGTCGGCGCAATCGTCCATGCGGATGGTGCCGCCCAGGTTGGCGTCGATGTGGCCGACCACCCGGCGCATCTGCCAGGGGGCCAGGCCGCCCCGCGCCGGGGCGGGTGGGTCCCCGGCGGCGGCGACGCCCCGTGCCGGTGCGGGGGAAATGTCGGTGGCCCGGATAACGCGGGGCCGGACGCTCCGCCCATCACGCAAACCCTCCTGGCGCAGGAAAGCCACAGCCTGGGCGATGCGGGCGCGGGCCGCATCGCGGTCGCGGTCCAGGATGTCGCCGGCATCGTCCAGCAGCTTGACGACGATCGCCGCCACCCAGCTGTTATCCATGGTTGCGGGCGGATTGGTCGCAAACTCCGCCGTCGTGAATGTCCCCGTCATGCCCCAACCCTCCATCCCCCGGTTTCTGCCGCCCCCGATTGTGCAGGGGGTGTGGGGCGCAAGCGAATTAAGTCCTGTAATTTGTTGTAAGCCGGCTGCGAAGGCTGCGAAAATGGTGTGTCATCGGATCGAAATATTGATCGGATGGGGATGGTTTAGGCGAAAACTGCGCATTTTTTTCAAATCTGGTTGCCATGAGGTGATATCGCCTTCCTGGCCGATTGCCGGATTCTGCATCCTGGGTCAGCATCACTTTGCAGCCGTTGGCGACAGCCCGCGGCCATTGCCGATTTGATTCATATCGTTTGGGCCATACCGTTTTGGTGGGCTGTTTTGGCAGGTGTTTTTTGCAGGGGGTGGGAACCGTGGGGGGCGTGGCATGACCGATCAGGAAGGTTCGGGTTCCGAACGGATACTGGCGTTCGGCCCATTCCGCCTCGTCCCGTCCCGCAAGGTCTTGCTGGAGGGCGAGGCCCCCTTGCGCCTGGGCAGCAGGGCGCTGGACATCCTGGTGGTGCTGGCGGATCGCGCGGGCCAGGTGGTGGCCAAGGACGATCTGGTCGCCAACGTCTGGCCGGACACCTTCGTCGATGACGCCAACCTGCGGGTCAATATCGCCGCCCTGCGCAAGGCCCTGGGCGAGGGGCGCGACGGCGCCCGCTACATCACCAACGTGCCCGGCCGGGGCTATTGCTTCGTGGCCCCCGTCGTTCGGGTGGAGGGCATCCGCTTGGACGGGCAGGTGCTCGGCCCGGCGGTCCTGGGCACCGGTGTCGATCTGGTCCCCCACGGCGTTCCAACGCACAACCTTCCGGTCCGCCTGACGCGCATCGTCGGGCGTGCCGCCGTCATCCAGGCACTGGGCGCGCAACTGCCGGCCCGCCGTTTCGTCACCGTGGTGGGGCCGGGCGGCATCGGCAAGACGACGGTGGCGCTGGCGCTGGCGGAGACGTTGGCCCCGGCTTATGAGCATGGCGTGCGTTTCATCGACTTCGCCCCGCTGACCGACGCGGCGCTGGTGTCCAGCGCGCTGGCCGGCGCGCTGGGCGCGTCGGTGGTGTCGGACGACCCCATTCCCGACCTGGCGGCCTTCCTGCAGGACAAGCGCCTGCTGCTGGTCCTGGACAATTGCGAACATGTGGTGGGTACCGCCGCCATTCTGGCGGAAACGGTGCTGCGCACCGCACCCGGCGTCCACATCCTGGCCACCAGCCGGGAACCGCTACGGGCCGAGGGGGAATGGGTGCAGCGCCTGGCCTCGCTGGAAATCCCGCCGGTGACGGCGGCGCTGGATGTGGCCCAGGCCCTGAGCTACTCCGCCGTCCAGCTGTTCGTGGAGCGGGCCACGGCCAGCGTCGATACCTTCAGCTTCGGTGAGGATGAGGTGCCGCTGGTCATCGAGATCTGCCGGGGCCTGGACGGCATTCCGCTGGCCATCGAACTGGCGGCGGCACGGCTTGACCTGTTCGGCTTGCGGGGGCTGGCCTGCCGCCTGAACGACCGGTTCGCGCTGTTGGTGCGGGGGCGGCGCACCGCATTGCCCCGCCATCAGACCCTGCGCGCCATGCTGGACTGGAGTTACGAGTTGCTGCCGGCGACGGAGCGATTGGTGCTGCATCGCCTGTCCGTCTTCGCGGGCGGGTTCACGGTGGACAGTGCGGCGGTCGTGGCCGGTGACACGCAGCTGGGCCCGGGCGACGTCCTGGGGGCGCTGTCGAACCTGGTGGCGAAATCCCTTTTGTCCGCGGATGTTAGCGGTATCCACGTCCACTACAAGCTGCTGGAGATGACCAAGGCCTACGCCTTGGAGAAGCTGGTCGAAAGCGGTGAGCGCGACCGTGTGGTCCGGCGCCATGCCGAATGCCACCGCGACCTGATGGTGCGGGCGGAGGCCGAATGGGATAGCCGTCCCACCGCCGGCTGGCTGGAGGTCCACGGGCCCCAGATCGACAATGTGCGCGTGGCGCTGGCCTGGGCCCTCGGACCCGACGGGGACGCCGACATCGGCATCGCCCTGACGGCGGCGGCCGTGCCGTTGTGGATGCAGCTGTCGCTGATGAACGAATGCCGTGAAGGCGTGCGCCGGGCGCTGGACCAGGTGCGGCCGGGAGTGGTGCCGGAGGGGGACGCGGCCCTGGATCCCGCGGTCTCACGGGACGCGGCGCTGGTCCTGCGTCTGCAGTCGGCCTTGGGCACATCATTGATCTACACCAAGGGGCCGGGGGCGGAGGTTCATCAGGCACTGGCCCGCAGCCTGGCGCTGGCCGAACGGCTGGATGACATCGACTACCAGCTTCGTGCCCACTGGGGCCTGTTCGTCGAGGTCTTCAATGAGGCGCGTTATGCCCAGGCCCTGGCCATCACGGACCGGCTGCGGGCACTGGCCCTGCGCTCGGCCGATCCGGTGGACCTGATGATGGCCGACCGCCTGCGGGGCTTCGCGCTGCACCTGATGGGCGACCACGCCGCCGGGCGGTCGTATATCGAGGACTGCCTGCGCCGTTATGTGCGGCCGGCGCACCGCGGCCATCTGGTCCGGTATCAGTACGACCAGCGCATCGCGGCCTTCGTGCCGCTATCGGTAATCCTCTGGATCCAGGGGTTTCCGGACCAGGCCCACGCCATGGTCGAAACGGCGGTGGCGGAAGGGCAGGCCATCAACCATGCCCTGTCGCTGGGCTATATCCTGGCCACCGCCGCCTGCCAGGTGGCCTGCTTCACGGGGGATTTGGCGACGGCCGATCGTTTCACCGCCCTGTTGCAGGAACAGGCGGTGCAGCATGGCCTGGGGCCGTGGAGCCTGCTGGGGCAGTACTTCAAGCACCGGCTGCAGATCTGGCGGGGGGAAGTCGCCGGTGGCTTGGCCGGCATGCGCACCGCCTTGGCGCAGTTGGACGCCATGGGTTTCGCCCTGCGCGTCGTCGCCTATCACGGCGACCTGGCGGAGGCGCTGGGCCAGGCCGGCCGTTGGCAAGAAGGGCTGGAGGTCATCGACCAGGCCCTGCGCCGGGCCGAGGCCAACGGGGCGCGGTGGTGCGGCAGCGAACTTCTGCGCATCAAGGGCGAACTCTTGTTGCAGGAGGGTGGCGCCGGCTGCCTGCAAGCGGCGGAGGCGTTTTTCTGCCAGGCGCAGGAAATGGCCGCCGGCCAGGGTGCCCTATCCTGGGAATTGCGCGCCGTCATCAGCCTGGCCCGCCTGTGGCAGTTGACCGGACGGGCGACGGATGCCCATGCCCTGCTGTCTGAAACCCTGGGCCGTTTCACCGAGGGGTTCGCGACGGCGGACCTGATGCGCGCGCAGCGGTTGCTGTCGGCGCTGGCGCCGGATGGGGCGGTACCCCTCCAGTTCCATGTGGCCGAGTGCGGGGCCGGGGCGGTTACGGCCGGGGGCAACCCTCAGGCGCCGTACCCCCCGTCGATCGCCAGCACGGCACCGGTGACGAAAGACGCATCGGGGCTCGCCAGGAACAAGATGCCGGCAGCCACCTCTTCCGGCCGGCCATAGCGGCCGAAGGCGTTGGCGGCGGCCTGCACCGGGGCGAAGGGACCGTTGGCGGGGTTCAGGTCGGTATCGATGGATCCGGGCTGCACCACGTTGACGGTGATGCCCCGCCGGGCCAGGTCACGGGCGGCACCCCGGCAATAACCGGCGACGGCGGCCTTGGCGGCGGTGTAGTCGGCCAGGCCGGGGGAGCCCGCACGGTCCACCACGCAGGCGCCCACCGTGATGATACGCCCGTCGTCGGCCAGCACGCGCGACGCCGCCCGGATGGCGGTGACGACGCCGGTGAGGTTCACGGCGTACTGGTGGGTGATCGCCTCCTCATCCAGGTCGGGGTCATCGACCTCGCCGGTGGCGAAGGTGCCGGCATTGTTGACCAGGATGTCCAACCGGCCGAACCGGGCGAAGACCGCGCGCACCAGCTTTTCAACCGCGCCCGGATCGGCCTGGTCGGCCTGGAAGGCGGCGGCCTGGGCACCCCGCGCCTGGATGTCCTGCACCACGGCGGCGGCCTGGGCGTCGGACGCCACGTAGCTGATGGCCACGGCGGCGCCGGCGTGGGCCAGGGCGCGTGCCGTCGCGGCGCCGATGCCGCGTGAGCCGCCGGTGACCAGGGCCACCTTGCCCGCCAATTTCTTCGTCATACTTACCCGTGTCCTGGCCCATGTCTGGCCCGTGTCTTGGCGCCGTGTCCTGGCCCCCGTGCCCGTTCCCGTATCCGGGGCCTGTCATTGGCCGCGACGGGGCGCCGCATCGGGGCCATTTTGTCGCAAGGGTGACGCCGATCCCCCGTCATCGCTTGTATGTTTCGCGCCCATTTTGGCACCGCATGCGATATCGGGATGTGCCGGCCCTGGTTTTCGCCTTCGCACCGGTGGTAAGCAGGGCCCGATTGTTTTGGAACCGGGAGATGTGCCATGCGGGTGGCGATGATCGGGCTGGGGGATATCGCCCGCAAGGCCTACCTGCCCGTCCTTGGGGCCCGTCGCGACATCAGCCTGTGCCTGATGTCGCGGGATTCCGCCAAGGTGTCCACCATCGCCGCCGACTGGCGCATCCCCCATGCTTATGATGACCTGGACGTCCTGCTGGCCGATGGGCTGGATGCCGCCTTCGTCCATGCCGCGACATCGGCGCATGAGGAATTGGTGGGCCGGTTGCTGACGGCCGGCATTCCGACATATGTGGACAAGCCCTTGGCTGACTCAGGCGCCGCGTCGGAACGCCTGGTGGAACTGGCGGAGGCGCGCGGCGTCAGCCTGATGGTGGGGTTCAACCGGCGTTACGCCCCGGCCTACGCCGCGCTGGCCGGGGTCCCGCGCGACCTGGTGCTGATGCAGAAGCACCGCGTGGATCTGGCGGACGACCCGCGCACGGTGGTGTTCGACGATTTCATCCATGTGGTCGACACCCTGCGTTTCCTGCTGCCGGCGCCGGTGCGCGACCTGCGGGTCGATGCCCGTGTGCGCGACGGCCTGCTGCATCATGTGGTGCTGACCCTGTCCGGCGGAACGGGGGCCACCGCCTGCACCGCCATCGGCACCATGAACCGCGTGGCCGGCGTGAATGAAGAGGTGGTGGAGGTATCGGGCATGGGCCATGACGGCCAGGCCGTGCGCCACCGGGTGGTGGACATGGCCGACATCCAGGTGGCCGAGGCGGGGGTACGCACCGGCACCCGCCGGGGCGACTGGACGCCGGTGGCCGATCAGCGCGGCATCCGCCAGGCCGTGGACCATTTCCTGGGCGCGGTCAGCGCCGGCCGCGTGCTGGGCGCCCGCGACGCCCTGGAAACCCACCGCCTGTGTGAAGAGGTGGTGGCCCGGGTCGCCGTCGCTTAAGCCGCCACCTTCACCGTCAGGCGTAGGAAACTGGCGATGCTGGCCGCGCCGGCGGACAGGGCACCCAGCCATAAGGCCAGATAGGCGCCGTGCGTCAGGTCGTGGTTGGCCAGGATGCCGAAACAGGCGGCCGTCAGCGCCGCCCCCGTGGCCTGGCCCACCAGGCGCGCCGTGGCGACGATGCCGCTGGCCCCGCCGCTGCGGTGCAGGGGCGCGCTGCTCATGATGGCCTTCAGGTTGGGGGACTGGAAAAAGCCGAAACCGGCGCCGCAGACGCCCAGGCGCCAGGCGAAGTCCAGGGTGCTGGGCGCCAGGGGCAGCAGCGCCAGCAGCACCATGCCCAGGCTCAGGATCGCCAGGCCCAGTCCGCCCAGGGCGCCGGCCGGATAGCGGTCCGACAGCTTGCCGGCGATGGGCGCCATGATGGCCACGACCACCGACCAGGGCGTGATCAGGAAACCCGTCTCCACCGCCGTCCGGCCCATGACCGACTGGAACAGGAAGGGCAAGGCGACGAAGGCCAGCCCTTGCGTGATGAAGGTGCAGACCGAGGTCACCGCCGACAGGGCGAAGACCGGGTGGCGGAACAGGTCCACCGCCAGCATCGGGGCCGGATGCCCCCGCTGGCGGCGCAGCAGCAGGGCGCCGCAGAGGACGGTTCCGGCGATTTCGGCCGCCAGCTGCGGCCACCCGGCACCGTGCGCCGCCTCGCCCATCGCCAGCACCAGCAGCGAGAACAAGCCGGCCGTCAGGGCGGCCGCCACCCAGTCGAAGCGGTGGCCCGCCGGTGCGATGGCCGGCACGAAGCGGCTGGCCAAGGCCAACGCAGCCAGGCTGAGGGGCACGTTCACCAGGAACAGCCAATGCCAGGTCGCAACCGACAGGATGGCGGACGCTACAGTAGGCCCGGCGGCGAAGGAGACCGCCACCGCCAGGGCGTTGCGGCCGAAGCCACGCCCCATGATGCGGGCGGGATAGACGTGGCGGATCAGGGCGATGCTGACGCTGACCGTGGCCGCCGCCCCCAGCCCCTGCACCACGCGCGCCAGCGCCAGCAGCGGCAGGGTGGGCGCCAGTCCGCAGGCCAGCGATGAGATGGCGAACAGGATCAGGCCGGCTAGGTAGACGCGCTTTTGCCCCAGGATATCGGCCAATGAGGCCAGGGGCAGCACGGTGGCCGCCACCGCCAGCTGATAGGCGTTCACCACCCAGACGGACGCCGACGCCGTGGCGCCCAGGTCGATGGCGATGCTGGGCAGCGCGGTGTTGGCGATGGCGGTGTCCAGTGTCGCCATGGCGACACCGGTCAGGATGGCGGCCATGGCCCACAGCCGGGGCCGGTCGGGCAGGCCGTCGGTGGGGGCCGACGGCGCCGCGGCGGTGGTGATGGCGGCGGTCATCAGGCGGGCGGGGTGAAGGGCTGGACGATGTCCCGGAAGGCGGGCAGGGCCTCGCATCGGTCGGCGTGGCTTGCCAGGGCTGGCCAGCGGACGGTGTCGAACAGGCCGGGGTGCGCCTCACGCGTGAAGCGCAGGGCGCATGCGACCATGATGTCGGCATGGCCGGGCGCGTCGCCGAACCAGAACGGTGCCGCCACCGCCGCCCGGGCGGCATCCAGCGCGTCCAGCACCCCTTCCACCTGCGTCCGGCAACGGTCGGTCCATAAGGCCGAGGTCTGATCGTGCAGGACACGTTCATAGATCAGGGCCACGGCCTTGTCGGCCAGGCCCGATCCCAGGGCGCAGATCTTGAGGTCGCGGCGGCGGCCGGGGCCACCATCGGCGATCAGGGCGCGGGCGACGCCCGCCGTCTCATCCAGATGGTCCAGGATGGCGCCGCTTTCGATCAGCACCTCGCCATCCGGCAGGACCAGGGTGGGGACGCGGCGCAGCGGGTTGTAGGCCGCCAGCCGCTCCGCATCCCCGAAGGTGGACCAAGGGCGATGCTCAAAGGCCAGGCCATAAATGGTCAGCGCGATGCCGACCCGCCGCGTGAAGGGCGAGTCATACTGGCCGATGAGGATCATGGGGACAGGCCTCAGGCGATGTCGTCGTAGGGGGATTCTTCGGCGGCCAGCATCACCTGTACGGCGGCGACGGCGGCGACGGCGTGGCCCACCAGGCGCGGCTGGATCTGGGTGGGGAAGACTTCCGGCCCGATGATGCCGACACCGATGGGCTTCATGAATTCCAGCTGCATGTTGACCAGGGCGTCGCTGACTGACTGGCCCATGACGCGGCCGTGGGCGGTTTCGCCATGCTCGATGATGCCCAGCACCACCACCGCATCCACGTCGCCGCGCAGCAGCAGGCGCTTGGTCGCCAGCGGCTTTTCATAGGAACCCGGCACGCGGACCACGGCGCGCAGTTCCATGCCGCGTTCCTTGATGGCGCCGGCGGCCGCGGCCAGCATCGTCTCGCATTCGTTCTTATGGAAGGAGCCGACGACGATGGCGACTCCGCTTTTCTTGGACACGGATGCAACTCCCGAAATGATTGGCCTGAAATGGCAGGCGACAGTATGGCGGAAAGGCTGGGGGCGGGTCCACGTACGCCAACGCCCGGCCGCCTTGCATCCCCGTTAGTTCTCCACTGGCCGGCGGAACACCACGATCTTGGCGGTGAAGACCTGTAGCACCTCGTCCCGCTGGTTCCGCGTTTCGCTGCGCATGGTGACCATGCCACGGTCGGGGCGGGAGCGTGAGGGCTTCACCTCCAGGATCTCGCAATGGACCTGCAGGGTGTCGCCTGGCCGGGTGGGGGCGGGCCAGCTGATCTCACCCCCCGCACCCACCACGCCGCCGGCGATGGGCAGGCCGTCCACCATCAGCCGCATGGTCAGGGCCGCCGTGTGCCAGCCGCTGGCCGCCAGTCCGCCGAACAGGGTTTGCGCCGCGGCATCCTCATCCAGATGGAAGGGCTGCGGGTCGTAGGCGGCGGCGAACGCCTTTATCTGGTCGGCGTCCAGCGTGTGCGTGCCGGTGACGTGCCGCTGCCCGGGGTGCAGGTCGTCCAGGTACAGCTTCGGCGCGGGCGTGCTTTCGGGCATGGGTGGTTTGCTCCCTTCGCTGGTGGATTGTTACTTGCATAATAAAAGTTACTAGCGCTATATGGCGCCATGTGGCTTTCAATATGATAGTAACATGAGGGTGGCCGTCATGCAGCATAAGCCTATGGACGACACGCAATGCCCCGTGGCCCGCAGCCTGGAACGGGTGGGGGAGTGGTGGAGCATCCTGATTTTGCGGGAAGCCTTCCTGGGTGCCACCCGTTTCGATCAGTTCCAGAAAAGCCTGGGCATCGCGCCCAACATGCTGACCCGCCGCCTGACCACGCTGGTGGAGGTTGGTTTGCTGGAAAGGCGGCAGTACAGCGCCCGCCCGCCGCGCCATGAGTATGTGCTGACCGCCGCCGGCCAGGATTTCCGCCCGGTGCTGTGGGCCATCATGGCCTGGGGCAACCGTCATTTCGCGCCTGAGGGGCCGGCCATCCAGATCGTCGACAGCGCCACGGGCGTGCCGGCCGATCCCGTGCTGACGGACCGGGCCAGCGGCCGTGCCGTCGTCTGGCCGGATTTCCGCGTCGTGGCGGGCCCCGCCGCCACCGCCCGCACCCGCCGCCGCTATCCCGTCTGGCCCGCCACGGCCCCTGAGACCACCGACGAACCCGACACCCCGGCCGCCGCGAACGGCGCCGCAGCTTGAAGGATGCCCCGACCATGACCAGTCAAGCGTATGCGCGCCAGGACGGCGAAATCCTGGGCGGTGCCGTTGCCGCCAAGCCCCGGCGCCTGGGCCGGGCCATCATCGCCCCCGCCGTGATCCTCGCCATCGGCACCGCCGCCGCCGTCTACGGCTATGACTGGTGGACCAGCGGCCGTTTCATCGAAAGCACGGACGACGCCTATGTCGGCGGCGACGTGACGGTGATCGCACCCAAGGTCTCGGGCTTCATCGGCCAGGTGGCGGTGACCGACAACCAGGTAGTCCATGCCGGCGACCTGCTGCTGAAGCTGGACGACCGCGACTACCGCGCCGCCCTGGCCCGCGCCACCGCGGCGGTTGAGGCGCAGGAGGCCACGCTGGCCAATTTGGATGCCCAGCGCCGCTTGCAGGAGGCGGTGATCAATCAGGCCGCCGCCGGTGTGGCCGCCGCCAAGGCGGAGACCGACCGCACCCGGTCGGACCAGGACCGCTATCGCGCCCTGTCGGCCACGGCCGCCGCCTCGGTGCAGGCGTTCGAGCGGGCCGACGCCGCCTACAAGCAGGCGGTGGCCGAGGGGGCCAAGGCCGGCGCCACGCTTCAGGCGGCCCAGCGCCAGATCGACGTCATCGACACCCAGAAGCGCCAGACGCAGGCGGCCTTGGCCGGCGCCATCGCCGACCGCGACACGGCGCAGTTGAACCTCAGCTATACGGAGCTGCGGGCCCCCATCGACGGCACCGTCGGCAACCGCAGCGCCCGGCCCGGCGCCTATGCCACCGTGGGCGCGCAACTGATCGCCATCGTGCCGGCGCAGGGGCTGTGGGTGGACGCCAACTTCAAGGAAAACCAGATCGCGGGCCTGAAGGCCGGCCAGCCGGTGACTGTGGAGGCCGACGTGCTGCCCGGCCGCACCTTCCATGGCCGGGTGGTCAGCATGGCGCCCGCCACCGGCGCGCAGTTCAGCGTGCTGCCGCCGGAGAACGCCACCGGCAACTTCACCAAGATCGTGCAGCGCGTGCCGGTGCGGGTGATGCTGGACGGCGACGGCGCCACCCTGGGCAGCCTGCGTCCGGGCCTGTCGGTGGTCGCCTCCATTGACACCAAGGGCAAGGTGGCGCCATGACCGCCGCCGCCCTATCGGCCGGTGCCGCCCCGACCAAGCCCCGGGAGTTGTCGCCCCGGGGCAAGATATTCGCCTTCGCCGTCATGTGCGTGGGCATGTTCATCGCCCTGCTGGACATCCAGATCGTCTCCGCCTCGCTGCGCGATATCGGCGGCGGGCTGTCGGCCGGCACGGATGAGACGGCCTGGGTCCAGACCAGCTATCTGATCGCGGAGATCATCGTCATCCCGCTGTCCGGCTGGCTGGCGCGGGTCATGTCCACCCGCTGGCTGTTCGCCGTGTCGGCCGCCGGCTTCACCCTGACCAGCCTGATGTGCGGCTGGGCCTGGGACATCCAGAGCATGATCGCCTTCCGGGCGCTTCAGGGTTTCCTGGGCGGGTCCATGATCCCCATGGTCTTCACCTCCGCCTTCGCCTTCTTCGCGGGCCCGCGTGTCGTGGTGGCCGCCGCCACGGTGGGGGCGCTGTCGTCGCTGGCGCCCACCCTGGGGCCGACCATCGGCGGCTGGATCACCGACCATTATTCCTGGCACTGGCTGTTTTTCATCAACCTGGTGCCGGGCCTGTTCGTCACCATCGTCGTGCCCATGCTGGTGCGGATTGATGAACCTGACTGGTCGCTGGTCAAGGGCGCCGATTACGCCGGCATGCTGCTGATGGCGATCTTCCTGGGCTGCCTGGAATACACGCTGGAGGAAGGGCCGCGCTGGGATTGGTTCAGCGACGACACCATCCGCCTGACCGCCTGGATCTCCGGCCTGGCCGGTGTCGCTTTCGTCTGGCGCAGCCTGACCTTCGCGCGGCCGGTGGTGGACCTGACGGCCTTGAAAAGCCGCAACTTTGCCCTGGGCTGCCTGTTCTCCTTCATCACCGGCATCGGCATCTTCGCCACCATCTACCTGACGCCCCTGTTCCTGGGGCGGGTGCGGGGCTTCAGCGCGCTGCAGATCGGGCTCAGCATCTTTTCCACCGGCCTGTTCCAGGTCAGCGCCATCCCCTTCTATACCTTCCTGGCGCGGCGGGTGGATTTGCGCTGGCTGATGATGTTCGGCATGGCCTGCTTCGCTGCCAGCATGTGGAACTTCACCCCCATCACCCACGACTGGGGCTGGCGCGAATTGCTGGTGCCCCAGGCGTTGCGCGGTTTCGCCCAGCAGTTCGCGGTGGCGCCCACCGTGACGCTGACCTTGGGCGGCCTGGCGCCAACCCGGCTGAAGCTGGCGTCCGGCCTGTTCAATCTGATGCGCAACCTGGGTGGGGCCATCGGTATCGCCGTCTGCGGCACCATCCTGAACGACCGCACCAATCAGCATTTCCTGCACCTGGCCGAACGCCTGACGCCCGCCAACGACGCCATGCGTGAGTTGATCCGCAAGGTCGGCGCGTCGGACGTGGCGACCTTGGGCGGCGACGTGCTGCACGGCAATGCCGCGGCGCTGAAACAGCTGTGGAGCCTGGCTTATCGTGAGGCGCAGACCATGGCCTATGCCGATGCCTTCCTGGCCATCTTCGCCTGTTTCGTCTTCGCCACCCTGATGGTGCCGGCCATGAAGAAGGTGGCCCCGCCCAAAGGGCCGTCGGCCGACGCGCACTGAGGGTTTCAGCCGACCTTTTCCGCGATGCCAGGGGCTGGCAGGCCCAAGCGGGCGGCCAGCCCCGCCCCGTAGGCGGGGTCGGTGCGGCCGAAATGGTCCACCTGGCGCTGCTGCATCGCCGGGGGCAGGCCGTGCATGGCGGCGGCGACGTTGTCCATCAGGATGGCCTGCTGCGCCGGGCTCAACAGTTGGAACAGGGCGTTCATGGCGGCCATGGTGCGCGCCTCCTCATTAACGGGCTTTGGCAGGCCGAGGCTTGCCGGGCGGCCCGGCACGGACTCGATACGGCCGCAGGTCAGGCAGAACAGGGCGGGAAAGCGGGCCATTGGTCATGATCTCCCAAGCCGGTTCGCCGAACGCGGAACCGGCACCAGCATGATCGCCGCCGCCCGTCCTGGCTTGTACGGGCTTGCGCGCTTTTGTCCGTCTGTGTGACGGCTGTCACGCCTGTTGGGAAGATCCGCTTACAGTGACAAGGTCAGGGCCGGCTGCTGGCGGCGGGGACGACCCTGACCTCCTGGCCCGGGTACAGGGAATCGCCGGGGTTGGCGATCACGCGCTCATTGCCGACCAGGCCGGTCACGACCTCCACGCTGGTGCCGAAGTCGCGCCCGATGCGCACCGTCTTCAGCACCACCTTGCCGTCGTCGCCGACCACGGCGGCGGTGGGGCCGGCGGGGCGGAACAGCAGGGCGCTGACCGGCAGCTCGATGCCGGGGCCGGATGCCTTGATCGCCAGGTGCACCTGGACGAAGGCGCCGGGCAGCAGGGCGCCGTCGGCATTGTCGACGTCGCCCTCCACCCTCAAGGTGTGGCTCACGGGGTCGATGGCGCCGGCTGTCCGCGCGACGGTGCCGGTGAAGCGGCGATCGGGATAGGCCTGGGTTTGAAGGTAGACGGCGGTGTTGCCGCCAATCGCGGGGGCGTTCTCCTCCGGCACGTCGACGAAGACGCGCAGCTTGTCCGTCTCCGCCAGGTGGAACAGGGCGTTGCCGCCATCGGCGGTGACCAGTGTGCCCACATCGACCGCCCGGGCGGTGACCAGGCCCGCGAAGGGTGCAACGATCTTCTCGAACGATTGCAACTGTCCCAGGCGGTTGGCGTTGGCCTGGGCGGAGGCCAGCATGGCCTGCTTGGCCTTCTGATCGCTGTTTTTCTGGTCGGCCGCCTGTTGCGAGACGGACTCGGAACGGACCAGTTTTTCCCACCGCGCCGCGGTCAGGTCGGCCAGGCCCGCATTGGCCTGCGCCGTGGCGGCGTCCGCCTTGGCCTGGGCCAACTGGGCGTCCACCTCCGGGGCGGCGATGGTGGCCAGCACCGCCCCGGAGGCCACGTGGCTGCCGATGTCGGCGGACCAATGGGCGACATAGCCGCTGACACGGGCATGCAGGTCGGCCTCGGCATAGGGCATCGCCTGT
Organism: Azospirillaceae bacterium; assembly: GCA_028283825.1. NCBI lineage: Bacteria > Pseudomonadati > Pseudomonadota > Alphaproteobacteria > Rhodospirillales > Azospirillaceae > Azospirillaceae bacterium. Next base: position 1,302,118 of record JAPWJW010000001.1, read on the forward strand.
CCCGGCAGGACCAGATCCTGCGTGGCGGGCGCCCGGCCGGGCTGGATGACGTTGACCGCCATCGCGGTCTGCGCCTCGGCTTTGGCCTGGGCCGACGCGTGCAGGCGGGGGATGATCCCCAGCGCCAGCAGGGCGCCCGCCACCAGGGCAGGAACGATGAGAAGAAAGGGGCGGCGGGCGGGGGGCTTGTTCATGGCGGACGGGCTCATGATTGGGGGTTTTCCTGGAAGGGGGGCAGGGCATGGGTAGGGCCAGGGCGGGCGGCGCGGCGGGCCAGCCAGCCGTGCAGGGCGGCGAAGGCGACGGGCACGAAGACCAGGGTGGCGACGGTGGCCGCCGCCAGGCCGCCGATGACGGCGCGTCCCAGCGGGGCGTTCTGCTCACCCCCATCCCCCAGCCCCAGGGCCATGGGCACCATGCCGATCAGCATGGCCAGCGCCGTCATCACCACGGGGCGGAAGCGGCCGACGCCGGCGGTCAGTGCCGCGTCCAGCGGTGCCGCCCCGTCCGCCTGGGCGTGCCGGGCGGCGTTGACCACCAGGATGCTGTTGGCGGTGGCGATGCCGATGCACAGGATGGTGCCGGTCAAGGCCGGGACGCTCAGGGTCGTCTGCGTGCTGAACAGCATCCAGGCGATGCCGGCGAACAGGGCCGGCAGGCCGCTGATGATGACCAGCGGGTCCAGCCACGACTGGAAGGTCACCACCATCAGCAGGTAGACCAGCACCATGGCCAGGACCAGGCCCGACGCCAGGCCGGTGAAGGACTGGCTCATCGCCTGCACCTGGCCGCGCACCACCAGCGTGGACCCCGGGGCAAGGTGGGGCCGGGCGGCGGCGACCAGCTTTTCCACGTCGGCCGCCGTGGCGCCCAGGTCGCGGCCCTGGACCGAGGCGAAGATGTCGATCACCGGCTGGACGTTGTAGTGGGAGACCACGGCCTGCTGCTGTGACCGCGACAGCGACCCCAGCGTGCCTAGGCGGTTGGCCGCCGGCGGCGCGCCCGGCGCCGTGGCCGTGGTGGCGGGCGTGGTGACGGGGATGTTGGCCAGCGCCTGAAGGCTGTCCACATCGTACTGCGGCACCTCGGCCATCAGCGGATAGCTGACGCCGTTGCGCGGGTTCAGCCAGAAATTGGGCGTGGTCTGCGAACTGCCGGACAGCGCGATCAGCAGGTTCTGGGCCACGTCGCGCTGTTGCAGGCCCGATTGCAGCGCTTTGGTCCGGTCCACGGTCACGTCGATGGATGGCAGGTCGTCGGGCTGCTGGATGCGGGCATCGACCAAGCCATGCACACCGCGCAACTGGTCCAGCAGGGTGCGCGCCACCGCGCGGTTGGCATCCAGATCCTTGCCCACGATCTGGATGTCGATGGGGGCGGGCAGGCCGAAGCTCAGGATCTGGCTGGTGATGTCGGCCGGCAGGAAGGCGAAGGTGATGGACGGGAACGCCTGGGTCAGCGCCTGGCGCAACTGCGTGACATAGCCGGCGGTGGGGTGATGATTGGCACCCAGCGTCACCAGGATGTCGGCGTCGGCGCTGCCGATGGGGGCGGCGCTGTTGTAGGTCAGGTTGATGCCGCTGACGGGCAGGCCGATGTTGTCCAGCACGCTGGCCAGTTCGGCCGCCGGAATGGTCTGGCGGATGCGGGTCTCCACCTCATCGGCGATGCGGGCGGTCTCCTCAATCCGGGTGCCGGTGGCGGCCCGCATGTGCAGGCGGATTTCGCCGGAGTCCACCGCCGGGAAAAAGTCGCGCCCGACGAAGGCCAGCAGCACGGTGGACGCCAGGCACAACACCAGGAAGGCGGCGATGGTCCGGCGGGGTGCGGCCAGCGCGCCTTCCAGCAGGTGGCGGTAACGGTCGCGCAGCCGTTCGAACCCGCGCTCGAACCCGGCCTGCATCGCCGACAGACGTCCGGCCAGGCCGGTGGGGGACGTCTTCCCCGTCCGCAGCAGCATCATGGCCAGCGTCGGCACCAGCGTGCGGGACAGGAAGTAGGAGGCGGCCATGGCGAACATCACCGCCTCCGCCATCGGCACGAACAGATAGCGGGCCACACCCGACAACAGGAACATCGGCAGGAAGACGATGCAGATGCACAGGGTGGAAACCAGGGTGGGCATCGCGATCTCACCCGACCCGTCCAGGATGGCGGTGTGCAGCGGCTTGCCCATTTCCAGGTGATGGGTGACGTTCTCGATCGCCACCGTGGCGTCGTCCACCAGGATGCCCACGGCCAGCGCCAGGCCGCCCAGGGTCATGGTGTTGATGGTCTGCCCCAGGGCGCTCAGGGCCACCAGCGAGGCCAGGATGGACAGCGGGATGGACACCGCGATGATCAGCGTCGACCGCCAGCTGCCCAGGAACAGCAGGATCATGGCGCCGGTCAGGCCGGCGGCGATCATGCCTTCGCGCACCACGCCCTGGACGGCGCTCTGCACGAAGACCGACTGGTCCGACACCGTCTGGATGGCCAGGGCCTTGGGCAGGCCGGCCACGATGGTCGGCAGCATCGCCTTGACCTGGTTGATGATGTCCAGGGTCGAGGCGCTGCCGCTTTTCTCCACCTGCAACAGGGCGGACCGCTTGCCGTCATGGCGCACGATGTTGGCCTGGGGGGCGTAGCCGTCGCGGACGTGGCCGACATCGCGCAGATAGACGACGCTGTCGCCGACGGTCTTGATGGGCAGGTCGTTCAGGGAGTCGACCGTGGGCGTGCTGCCGTTCATCTGCACATTGTATTCGCGGGCGCCGATCTTGGCCGTGCCGCCCGGCAGGGTCAGGTTCTGGGCATTCACGGCGTTGACCACGTCCAGCGGCGCCAGGCCCTTGGCCTGTAACGCCTGGGGATTCAGGTCGATCATGATCTGGCGCACCTTGCCGCCATAGGGCAGGGGCACAGACGCGCCCTGGACGGTGGCCAGCTGGGTGCGGATGAAGTTGTTGCCCAGGTCGTACAACTGCTGTTCGGGCAGGCTGTCGCTGGCCAGGGCCAATTGCAGGATGGGCACGGTGGAGGCGTTGTAGGCCATCACCATGGGCGGCAGCGTGCCCGACGGCATGTTGCGCAGGATGGACTGCGCGTTGGACGAAGCCTCGGCTATGGCGCGGTTGATGTCGGCGCCCGGATGGAAGAAGACCTTCACCACCGCGACGCCGTTCAGGGATTGTGACTCGATATGCTCGATATCATCCACGTCCGAGGTCAGGGCGCGTTCGTATCCCGACGTGATGCGGTTGGCCATGTCCTCCGCCGACAGGCCGTTATAGCTCCAGACGATGCTGAGCACCGGGATGTCGATATTGGGGAAGATGTCCGTCGGCATGCGCAGCAGCACCAGCGGCCCGACGATCAACAACAGCAGCGCCAGCACGATGAACGTGTGTGGCCGCTGCAAGGCAAGCCGGACGATCCACATGTAATAACCCCTGGAACACCAAAACGTCGGCCAGTGAAGGCCACGGTGTCACCTTAGGCAGGGCGTCTGTCCCGGCCCTGACGCCCGGATTACGATTCCGTAATCTGTGGACTTGGGCACGGCCCTGCCGTCAAATCGGCGTGTTTCCGTCCACCTTGGGGACAGCCATGCGCCTGCTTGTCGTCGAAGATGAACGCAAGACCGCCGATTATTTGAAGAAGGGTCTGGAGGAGTCCGGCTATGTCGTCGATGTGGCGTCGGACGGGCTGGACGGCCTGCACCTGGCGACGGAGGAGGAGTACGACGTCATCATCCTGGACGTCATGCTGCCGCGCCTGGACGGCTGGACCGTGCTGAAGCGCCTGCGCGACAGCCGGGCCACGCCCGTGCTGTTCCTGACCGCCCGGGACGAGGTGGAGGACAGGGTGCGCGGCCTGGAACTGGGCGCCGACGATTACCTGGTGAAGCCCTTCGCCTTCGTGGAACTGCTGGCGCGCGTGCGCACCCTGGGGCGGCGGGGACCGCCGCGCGAGGGGGCGGAACTGGCGGTGGGCGACTTGCAGATCGATGCCGTTCGCCGCCGGGTTCGGCGGGGCGACACCCGCATCGACCTGACGCCGCGCGAATTCGCCCTGCTGCACCTGCTGGTCCGGCGGCGGGGGGAGGTGTTGAGCCGCACCCAGATCGCCTCCTTCGTCTGGGACATGAACTTCGACAGCGACACCAACGTCGTCGACGTGGCGGTGCGCCGCCTGCGCGCCAAGATCGACGACGATTACGGCGTGAAGCTGATCCACACCGTGCGTGGCGTCGGGTACGTGCTGGACCTGAAGGACGATTGATGCGCCGCCTTTCGCTGACGGCCACCCTGGTTATCGCCTTCGCCGTCCTGATCACCGCCGTGCTGGGCGGTGCGGGCGTGGTGCTGTACGGCGCCCTGGCGCGGCAGACCCAGGCGACGGCGGATGAGGACGTGGTGCTGACCGCCCGGCACCTGCGCCGGCTGATCGTGGAGGTCGGCAGCGTCGGCGGCATCCGGGAACATGAGGGGCGGTTGACGGCCCTGGTGCTGGGCGATGACGCGCGGCTGTTGCAGGTGCGCGACGCCGACGGCGCGTTGCTGATCGACCGTAATCCCGGGCGCACGCCGGTGGCGCCGCTGGTGCCCGTGCCCTCCGCCCACCGCATCACCGATGCCGACGTCAGCGAATGGCCGGATGCGGGGGGTGCGCCGGTGCGCGGGCTGGCGGTGGCGGTGACCTTGCCGGATGGGGCGACGGTCCAGGTGGTGGTCGCCCGCGACATGGCGGACCGGGCCGGCCTGATGGCGTGGTATCGCCGCACCATTATCCTGACCATGGCGGCAAGCCTGGCGGTGGCGCTGGCGCTGGGCTATGGCCTGGTGCGCATCGCGCTGCGGCCACTGCAACACATCGCGCGCACGGTGGCGGAGGTGACGGCCCAGCGCCTGGACCACCGCATCGACCAGGCGGCCCTGCCGGTGGAATTCGACGGATTAGCACGGTCGCTGAACGCCATGCTGCAACGGTTGGAAACCGGGTTCGACCGGATGTCGCAGTTCACCGCCGACTTGGCGCACGATTTGCGCACGCCGGTGTCCAACATGCGGGGGGCGGGGGAGGTGGCGCTGTCCCGGCCCCGCACGGCGGACGAATACCAGGGGCTGATCGTTTCCAACCTTGAGGAATGCGAGCGGCTGTCGCGCATGATCGAAAGCGTGCTGTTCCTGGCACGGGCCGAACACCCCCAGTTCGCCGCCGCGCTGACGGTGTTCAACCTCTCCGACGAATTGGCCCGCATCGCCGATTATTTCGAAGGCATCGCCGATGAGGCCGGGGTGGCGGTGCGGGTAACGGCGTCCGGGACGCTTCGCGCCGACGCCGACCTGTTCCGGCGGGCGGTCAGCAACCTGCTGGCCAATGCGCTACGCTACACCGCGGCGGGCGGCACCGTCACCATCAGCGCCGGGGTGGAGGCGGACGGCACGCGCCGGATCACGGTCGCCAATCCCGGCGCGCCCATCCCGCCCCAGCATCTGGACCGGCTGTTCGACCGTTTCTACCGCGTGGATCCGTCGCGAACCGGTGCCACGGGATCGACCGGCCTGGGCCTGGCTATCGTGCGCACCATCATGGATTTGCACGGCGGCATCGCCACTGTCGCCAGCGATGGCGGGGGAACGCGCTTCGACCTTCGTTTCCCGCCTCACCCGGCGTAAGTGCCGCCGCCACTGTCATCATCCTGAGATGCGCGTGAACTATGGTCCCGCCGTCTTCGTGGCCGACCAGCCGTCCGTCAGGGTTCCCAGAAAGGCGATGATGTCGTGAATCTCGTCCTTGTTCAGCGCCGCCGGGTCGCCCGGCTGTCGGCCGAAGGGCGGTTCCATGTTCACGGCGTCCTGCCGGCCCTGCGGCAAATCGTCGAACTTCATGACGCTGCCGTGGGTGTCGCGGCCGTACCATTTGGCCGGGTCGCTGTCCCGCTCCGCATAGAATTCCATCACCTGTTGCAGGGTGTGGAAGGCGCCGTTGTGCATGAACACGCTCCGCAGGGCGACGTTGCGCAGGGTGGGCGTGCGGAAGCGGCCGCAATAGTCGGTGACGTTGGTGAAGTCGGTGCGCAAGGGCCCGCACAGCCCCATGTCGAAATAGGCGGCGTCGGCGTTGGCCGGTATCGCGCGGTTGCGGGGCACGCCGATGGCGATCATGCCGTAGTCGGTGAAGTGCGGCGGGGTGCCGTCGCGCCCGCGCTGGCTGATGTGGCAGCTGGCGCAGTTGCCCCGCGCCGGATCCTCGAACGCCGCCAGGCCGCGCGCCTCCTCGGCCGTCAGCGTGGCCTTGCCCGCCAGATAGGCGTCGTATTTGCTGGTGTAGGGATGGAAGGTGGCGCCGTCCTGCTGGAAGGCCGCCAGGGCGCGCAGGGCCAGTTCCACCGTCTGCGCCGGCGTGGCGTCCTTGGCGGCTACGGTGGCCCGCAACCGGGCGCCGTAGCCCCCTTGCTCCAGTCGTCTCCCCAAGTCGGCAGGGTCGGTATTGCCCATCTCGAACGGGCTGAACAGCGGCACGCGGGCCTGTTCCCGCTGTCCGTCCACCCGGCCGTCCCAGGTCAGGCCGCCGGTGGGGCCGTTGTCGATGCTCTCATCCCCCTCATCCTCCGGCGTGAAGTAATGCTCGGTGAAGGCCGGGACGTCCTGCAAATACATCAGCGACGGCACCGCCCGCACGCCGGGTGTTTTGCCGTCGGCGCCGCCCAGGCGCACCGCCAAGCCGTCCGGCGGGCCGAAAGCGTGCGCCGGGTCATGGCAGCTGGCGCACGCCAGGGTGCCGGAGGCCGACAGGCTGGGATCGAAGAACAACTGCCGGCCCACCTCTGCCAGGGCGGCGGCCTGGCGGTAGACTTCCGCCCGGCTCAGGGCCTGGGCATGCGCCTGCGGGGTGCCGGTGGCGCACAGCGCCGCAAGGGCGATGAAGGGGATGCGTTTTTTTATGCGCGCGTATAAGACCGAAGAAACCGAAAAGGAAAACATGATGCGGTTGGCGAAGAAATTGATGGGCATGGGCTGGCGCGGGCTTCCAGTGGTGATGACGCTGACCGCCGGCATCATGACAGGCTTTGGTGACCGGGCGATGGCGGCGGAACAGCATGTCGCCGCCGGCAAGGACCTGGACCAGATCCAGACCGTGGTGGTGATTTACGCGGAAAACCGCAGCTTCGACAATCTGTACGGCGACTTCCCCGGCGCCAACGGCCTGGCCAATGCCGCCGCCGCGGCACCACAGCGCGACCGCGACGGATCGCCGCTGAAGGAACTGCCCCCCATCTGGGGCGGCCTGACGGCGCGCGGGGTGATGCCGGAGGTGACGCAAGCGCAGACCGAACATCTGCCCAACCAGCCCTTCGCCGTGGACGACCCCAAGAGCTTCAACCAGCCCATGGGCGTCATCACCCGCGACCTGGTGCATCGCTTCTACCAGAACCAGATGCAGATCGATGGCGGCAAGAATGACCTGTTCGCGGCCTATGGCGATTCCGGCGGCATGGTCATGGCCCATTACGACGGGTCCAAGCAGGCGATGTGGAAGCTGGCGCGGGACTACACCCTGGCCGACAACTTCTTCATGGGTGGCTTCGGCAGTTCCTTCTTCAACCATTTCATCCTGGTCTGCTCCTGCGCGCCGCAGTACCCGCACGCGGACCAGAGCCCGGCCAAGGGCCTGGTCGCGGTGACCAACCCGGACGGCGTCAGCCTGAAGCTGGCCGATAACAGCCCCAAGTCGGCGCTGGAGGGCGTGCCCAAATTCTTCAAGGACGGCACGATCACGCCGGACTTCTACGCCGTGAACACCATGCAGCCGGCCTACCAGCCCAGCGAGAACAAGCCGGCGCCGGGCGGCGATCCGCGGCTCGCGGATCCGGCGAACCCCACGACCCTGCCGCCGCAGACCATGACCAATATCGGCGACCTGCTGAGCCAGAAGAAGGTCAGCTGGGCCTGGTACGGCGGCGCCTGGCAGGCGACGCTGGACGGGCACAACACCTCGCCCGTGCCCAATTTCCAGTTCCACCATCAGCCCTTCAACTTCTTCGCCAATTACGCCCCCGGCACCAAGGCCCGGGCGGAGCATCTGCGCGACGGCGGGCTGGAGGGCCGGGCCTTCATCCGGGACATCGACGCCGGCAAGCTGCCGACCGTCACCTTCTACAAGCCGCAGGGCAACCTGACCCAGCATTCCGGCTATGCCGACGTGGAATCGGGCGACAACCACATCGCCACCCTGGTGCAGCACCTGCAGGCGTCGCCGCAGTGGAAGCATATGCTGGTGGTGGTGACCTATGACGAGAACGGCGGCTATTGGGACCATGTGGCCCCGCCCAAGGGCGACCGCTGGGGCCCCGGCACCCGCATCCCGGCCGTCATCATCTCGCCCTACGCCAAGAAGGGCTATGTCGACCACAGCTTCTACGACACCACGTCCATCCTGCGCTTCATCACCCGCCGCTTTGACCTGCCCAAGCTGGAAGGCATCAAGCAGCGCGACGCCGCCCTGGCCGCCAACGGCAGCCCGGCGCTGGGTGACCTGACGGGGGCGCTGGACTTCGGCGCGAAGTGAGATTTCAAAAGGACAGAAAAACGGGCGCCCAGGTCGGCGCCCGTCACATTTTGACGGGGGGCTCGAGGTCGCCCTTGTCAGATTTGAGTGCGCGCTATACAACTGACGGGTGATGTTAGTTGTTGGCACTAGAGAATGAATGCGGAAAACCCTTCCTCCTCGCTACAATTGAGTAATACTCAGGCTCGATATTGGTTGGAGGTTGTTCAGGTCAGAAGGAATGTATCTTACATCTCTTTGCATTGCAGAAGATCTGAGGCCATCGATAGAAGGTTGGATATATTTGCTGCTGTTTGTGGATCTGGAAGCATAGGTGGCTGGGCGATATGGAGCCAATATCATGTTTTTTGGGCTGTCATTATCGCCCTTTCTCAGGTTTTAACCGCGATTAAGCCGCATCTTCCATATAAAAAGAGAATAAAGTCCCTGTATAAATTGATGTATGATTTGGAAGTGATAGCTCTCAAGGCGGAGGATAGATGGTATGAAATAACAGAGGGGCGAGTTTCTCAGGATTCCATACACAAATACTATATCGATATGAAAAATGATATTAAGGTTTCTGTTAATTCATCATTTGGTGAAAATACTCTTCCCGAAATAAAAGCACTCATTAACAAATCTGATCAAATGGCAACTGAGTATTTTCAATCTAGATGGGGATGATGATGGCGATTGACAAGAAAGTAATCGTGGATCGGCCCGATGTTCGGGGCTCTGTTTTGCCGAGCACCACGTTAAAGATTCCGACTCCCCCTGTGAAACCTCCAGCGGCTCCTAAGAGTGATAAGTCCAGCAGGTAGCGCGTCAAAAGACTCGTTCAGAACGCATACTTCAGCGTGACGCCCACCACGGGGTACCAGCTGTAGTCTTTCACGTCGTCGCGCAATTCCTGGCGTTCATCCTCCAGCTGCTGGTTGAAGCTGGGGGTGGAGGTCACGGGGCCGGTGGCGTCGAGGGAGACGCGGGGTGTGCCGTGGTACATGGCGCCCAGGTCGAAGCCCAGGCGCCAATGGTCGCTGACCGCCCCCTCGTAACCGACGCCGATATAGGGGGAGAAACGGTTGAAGGCGATCTTGCCGTTCAACTGGCCCACCTCGGTCGCGGTGTAGGTGGTGCCGTGGATGGTGTAGGTGCTGTTGGTGGGCGTGCCCTTCAGGTCGACCTCGTTCAGGTTCAGGCGCATGCCGGCGCTGAGGCGCCAGCCATCGCGGAAGGGATGCAGGTCGACCAGCGCGCCGAAGGATTCCAGCGTGGCGTCGCCGTCGTAATGCACGTTGCGCACATCGCGGTTGGCGGAAAATGAGAAACCGTTGCCGTTGATGCGCAGGCCGAACAGGTCATCCAGCCGCGCGCCCGCCTCAAGGCCCAGGCCCAGCGTGCTGATCACCGGGCCCACGCTGTATTCGGGGGTGAATTCATTGGCGGCGATTGCCGGAAGGGCGGCCGAGACGGCGGCCAGAGATATCAGAATGGGCATGAAACGACGGCTGCGCATGGCGTTCTCCCAAAACAGACAATGCAACCTCCGCCTGTGCCGAATAATGCCGGGCCCTGCCCGCCATCATCTGGTGATCAGGCGCTATCCTGTATCGAAGTGGACCAATGGTGACGCAGGTCAACGGGGTAATTCTTCTTCTCAATCTTAGGGTTGCATGCTTCCATTTTGGGATGGCGCCCCAGACATTTGGCTGGGGTGGTCTAGACAACCACGGATTATTGCCGGATTGGGCCTAGTGCCTTGGTCGGCCGACCCGCTTGACAGGCGGCCTTCAAGGCTTTGATCTGACACGCATTCGCTTGAGGACATGTCGAATGCGCGAAGTATCACCCTTGGTCTTGCGGACCCTCTCCCTGGCTGAGGTGGATGCCACCGTTTATGATCGGCTGTGGCGGCTGCTGAATGGGGAGGAGCAGGCCCGGGCCGAGCGGTTCGTATTCGAACGCAACCGCCGGGAGTTCGTGGCGGCGCACGGCCTGACCCGCCTGCTGCTGGGCCGGCTGGCCGGCCGCGACCCGGCCGCCCTGTCGTTCGCGCCCATCACCCCGCAGGGCAAGCCTGGACTGGTCGATGCCCCGCCCGCGCTGGACTTCAACCTGTCGCATACCGATGGCCTGGTGGCCTGTGCCGTCACCCTGGCGCCGGGCGCCCGCGTGGGCCTGGATGTGGAGGATGGCGCCCGCGACGTAGGCGCGGACATTGCCACCCACATGTTTTCGGCCGATGAACTGGCCTGGCTGGATGGGCGGCCTGGCGGCCGCGACGGCCCCGACCTGATGACCTTCTGGACCTTGAAGGAGGCTTACATCAAGGCGCTGGGCATGGGCCTGTCGCTGCCGACCGACAGCTTCAGCATCCTGCCGGCCGCCGCGTCGGGGGACTGGACGCTGGTGCGGCACGACGGGTCGCTGGCGGTGGGGCAGGGGTGCCGCTTCTGGTGCCGCGACCTGCCCAGTGGGCACAAGCTGGCGCTGGCCGTCGTGGCGCCGGAAGACCAGCTCCCCGCCGATCCGGTAATGGGTGAGGGGCTGGCCGACCTGTGGTGAACGGTCAGAACGTCTGGGCGATGGTGAAGCGGAACGAGCGCGGTTCCAGTGGGTGGATGTGCACGTCGGTGACACCATCGGCCGGTTCGCCCTTGAGCCGGTCGGTGTAATAATAATCGGCGGCGTCATCCTTGCTGTCGAACAGGTTGTAGACGCCGACGCCCAAGCGCAGGCCATTGGTAAGCCCGTAATCCAGCGTCAGGTTCCACTCATGATAGCCGGAGGACTGGACGCTGTTGTCCTCGATCAGCGGGTGGGCGCCCAGGTAGCGGAACTCCAGCCCGCCGGACAGGCGGCCTTCCGCCCAGGTGCCGGCCGCCCAGGGCTCGGACCCGCCCCATGAACCCAGATCCTTGAGGTACACGGCCAGCGAGCCGATGAACTTGGGCGCGTCGGGGATGAAGTCGCCGGCCGGGTCGCTGTCGGTATAGCGGGCGTGGCTGAAGGCGACGCTGCCGTAGAACTCCAGCCAGGACCAGGGGGCGTAGGTCGTGTTCAGTTCCAGCCCCCGCCGCCGGCTGGGCCGGCCGGCCTCGGTCTGGCCCACGTCGGCGTCGTAGGTCAGTTCCGAGACGAAATCCATCTGGAAGGCGGTCAGGGTGGCCGTCAGGTTGGGCAGGATGGTGCTGCGGATGCCCACCTCCTCCCCATTGGCCTTGGCGATCAGGGGGGCCGCACCCTGGGTGGCGCCGCGCGCGTCATCACTGTGGAAGCCACGGCCGGCGCTGACGTAGAACTCCGTCCCGTCCCACAGGGTGGCGATGGCGCTGCCCTTGGGCTGGAACAGGCTGGCGGCCACGACGCCGGCATTGGTGCCGTGGACGGTGGCGGTCAGGTAATCCTCGCGCACGCCCACGACGGTGCGCAGCCAGGATGTCCAGCGGCTGGTGTCCTGAAGATAGGCGCCGCCGCCGGCCTCCCGCACATTGTCATTGGTCAGCATGGCCCATGCGATGCGCGCCCTGGTGGCCTGCAGGTCGACATGGACGTCGTCATAGCGGACGTCCATGCCGGTCGTCAGTTCGTGGTCGATGCCCAGGACGGTCAAGGGCAGGGTGTAGGCGACGCCGCTGCCGGTCAGCATGCGGTTTTCGTTCTGGGCGTGCTGGTCACCCATCACCGGGCTGTCGAGGTAATGGGTGAAGTCGTTCCACAGCGTCAGCTGGTTGTTCACCACATAGGCGTTGGCGGTCACCTCGCCGCCGGCCAGCCAGCCCTTCTCCACCGGGGTGGCGAAGGTGCCGGACAGGCCGATGCGCTGGGCGCTACCGCCGTCGGTGGGGTCCAGGGTGCCGTACCGGCCGATCAGGCCTTCCGCGATGGCGCGTTCGGGCTGGTCCGTCGTGGCGTTCCAGGTGGCGCGGTAATACATGGCGGTGACGGTGAAGCCGTCGTCCTTCCCCCCTTGGCTGTAGCGCAATACGGCGTTGCCCTTCTTCAGGTCGTCGGGATGCGTCCAGGGGCCGTCGTAGTGCACCAGCTCACCCCCCGCCATCAGTTGGCCGGCGCCCAGGTCGGTGGTGCCGGCGCTGAAGATCCGCCCATATCCCATGGTGCCCACGGTCAGGGCGGTCTGGGTTGCGACCTCGTTGGCGTAGCCCATCTGGATCGATCCCACGGCGGAGAAATCGCCCTGCGCCGCGAAGTAGGGTCCCTTGGTGTAGCCCAGGCCGCTGGCCAGTTCCGGGATGATGAAATTCATGTCGGTGTAGCCCTGACCGTGGGCATGGGTGCGCATGTTCACCGGCATGCCGTCCACCGACAGGGCCATGTCGGTGCCATGGTCCAGGTTGAAGCCGCGCAGCAGGTACTGGTTGGCCTTGCCCTCGCCGCTGTGGCTGGTGACCACCAGGCCGGGCACGGTCTCCAGGATCTGGCCGACGCGGTAGGCCGGCAGCAGGTCCAGCTCATCCTTCGCCACCACGCCCTGGCTGGAGGTGGTGGCCGTGCCGATCAGGTCGCGCCGGGCGGCGGTGACCACCACTTCATCGCCCGTGGACGCGGCATCGGCGTCGGGCGTGCCGGCATAGGCGGCGGGTGTCAGGGTGATCAGCAGGAAAAGGGATGTGGTTATTCTTTCGGGAACGAAACGACCCATCTTGGTTGGCCTCTTGGCAACGTGACACGTCACCACGGACCAAAGAACGGACATCTCGGCCGACAGCCTGGTTTCCCCAAAGGCCGATGGCGGGTGTCATTCCCCATTGGTGCACCCCGCCCAATGTGCCCGTGCGTGACCACGACGTGACGGCAGGTCTCCTGGCTCACGGGTCACGGCCCTGGGGACACCGCCTTCCCGGAAACCAGCGTGCTGGCCGTCCAGTGGCTTTACCCCGGGCCTTGGAAGGGCGGGGGTGGTGTCGGGCTCACCGTTCACAGTTGCGGGGGCAGCCGCGGCTTTGCGGGGTTTGAGCGCCCCATTACCGCGTTCCCTTTTCATCCCGCCCTTTCGGGTTGGGAAACCGTCGCGCACCCTTCTACGGGGGATTGCGCCACTTGGCAAATGGGGTGTTCGCCCTATTGGGGGAAAGCACGATGGCGCAAGACCTTGTCGATTGCGTGACAACGCCCCTGATCGCGCGGGCATGGCAGCAATACGGGGCCCTTTAAGCGATTTCCCTTGTGCCTGTGACCGCTAGCATCCACTTATGCAGCCTTAAGGAATGGACGATACCGTCCGTTTCCGTGCCGGGCCGCTGGGCCTGGCGGTATCCCTGTGGGTGGCGCGTAGCGGTGGCGGCTTTTTTCTGTCCGTCCCTGTAGCACCCCTGGGCATGCTTCTCCCTTTGGACCACGCCTGCCGGCACGCGCCCGGGCAAGGGCACACCGCGAACCGCGGCCGCAAAAGAGACGGCTGGCGCGACGCCCTAGGATTCCTGTTTTGAGCACTTTCGACACGCTTTCGCTCCGGCCTGAGATTCAGGCCGCTCTGGCCCAATTGGGCCATCACACCGCCACCCCCATCCAGGCCCGTGCCATTCCGCACGCGCTGGAGGGCCGCGACGTCCTGGGCATCGCCCAGACCGGCACCGGCAAGACGGCGGCCTTCACCCTGCCCATCCTGCAGCGCCTGGGGGCCGCGCCGTCGGCCCTGCCGCTGCGCATGCCCCGCGCCCTGATCCTGACCCCGACCCGTGAGTTGGCGGTGCAGATCGGCGAGAGCATCACCAGCTACGGCGTCGGGCTGAAGCTGGCCCACACCGTCATCCTGGGCGGCGTCGGCCAGGGCAGCCAGGTGCGGGCCCTGACCAACGGCGTCGATATCATCGTCGCCACCCCCGGCCGCCTGCTGGACCTGATGACCCAGGGCCATTTGCGCCTGGACAAGGTCGAGGTCCTCGTGCTGGACGAAGCCGACCGCATGCTGGACATGGGCTTCATCCACAGCCTGAAGAAGATCATGGCCAAGCTGCCGGCGGCCCGGCAGACGCTGTTCTTCTCCGCCACCATGCCGGCCGACGTGTCGGAACTGGCCAACAAGATGCTGCGCAACCCCCTGCGGGTGGAGGTGACGCCCGTCTCCACCACCGCCGAGCGGATTGAGCAGAAGGTCATCTTCGTGCCGGCCACGGAAAAGCGCCATGTGCTGGTCGACCTGATCCGCGGCGACACCGGCATGCAGCGCAGCATCGTCTTCACCCGCACCAAGCACGGCGCCAACCGCGTCTCGGCCCAGCTGGAGCAGGCGGGCATCGAGGCAGCGGCCATCCATGGCAACAAGTCACAGAACGCGCGGCAGAAGGCGCTGGACGGTTTCCGCGCCGGCAGCGTGCGGGTGCTGGTCGCGACCGACATCGCGGCGCGCGGCATCGACGTGGACGGCGTCACCCACGTGGTGAACTTCGACCTGCCGAACGAGCCTGAGACCTATGTCCACCGCATCGGCCGCACGGCCCGCGCCGGCGCCTCCGGCGTTGCCGTGTCGCTGTGCGCGGATGGCGAGGAAAAGGGCTTCCTGAAGGACATCGAGAAGCTGATCCGCAAGGCCATCCCGGTGGGTGAGCGTCCGGCCGCCACGCCGCAGGCCGCCGCCGCCCCGGTGTCCCGCCCGCCGTTGGCTGCCGGTGCCCGTCCGTCCCGTGGCGGCAATGGTGGCCAGGCCCAGGGCCGTGGTGGCCGTGGCCAGCCCCGCGCCCAGCAGGCCCGCCCCGCCGGTGACGGCCAGGCGGCGGATGCCCGGCCGCAGGGCCAGCGTCCGGCGCGGACCGAAGGCAACCGCCCGCAAGGGCAGGGTCAGGGCCGTCCCCAGGGGCAGCAGCAGGCGCGTCCGCAGGGGCCGCGTCCCCAGGGTCCCCGCCCGGCTCAGGGGGAGCGTCCCCAGGGCGACCGTCCTCAGGCGCCGCGCCCCCAGGCCCCGCGTCCGCAGGGGCCCCGGCCCGAAGGCCAGCGCAGCGATGCGCCGCGCCCGGTGCGGGATGCCCGCTCCGCGCCGTTCTCGGACTTCGTCGCGGCCCTGAATGCCAACGATGACCAGCAGCCGCAGCAGCGCGAGGGCCGCAACGGCCCGCGCCGTCGCCGCTGAGCCGCCTCGGTCGTTTCCAGTTTTCCAGTTGTGATGGTTCTTAAGGAAAGAGGAGGTCCCCATGGGCCGCAGCAGCAGCAAGCCGAAATCCAAGTCCGTCAACGAATTCGTCCTGTTCGACGTCCTGTATGATGACGGCAGCCGGTCGTCCAACCGCCGGGTGCCCTCGACCGAACTGGGTGGCCTGGATGGCGACGAACCCGCCCGCGCCATCATCGAGGCGCAGGATCGTGAGATCGCCGCCATGTCCGGCAACCCGCGCGGCCGCATCAAGACCCTGACCCGGTCGCCGATCCGCTGACGGCCGGTGCTGATCCGTCCGGATCGATTGCCCGTATTGACGAACGCCCCGTGGTTCCGGCCCCGGGGCGTTTTGTTTTTGACGGGACGCCTGGGGGCGGCCCACCCTGGTCGGGCGGAAGGAGAGCACATGGCATCCCTGACACGGCCCCTGGCCACCAACATCGCGGCCTACGCCACCAGTCTGGTGGTGTTCCTGGGCCTGGATGCGGTGTGGCTGACCCTGACGGCCGACATCTATCGCGGCACCCTGGGCGACATGGTGGCGGGGCAGGCGCGGCTGGTGCCGGCGGTGCTGTTCTATCTGCTGGACGTGGCCGGCATCGTCTTCTTCTGCATCCGGCCCGCCCTGGCGCAGGCATCCGGACGGGTGCGACCGGCGCTGGTGAAGGGCGCGTTGTTCGGTTTCTTCACCTATGCCACCTACGATTTGACCAACTATGCCACCCTGCGCATCTGGACGGCCGGCATCACCGCGCTGGACATGGCCTGGGGCACGGCGCTGACCGCCGTCGCGGCGGGGGCGGGCTATCTGGCCGCGCGCCATATACGCGGCATTTGAACGGGGCCGTTCAAATGCGCCCTCAGGCGCCGGGCGCCAGCATCCGCTGGCTTGGCTGATCCTCGCTTTCCAGTCCGCCTCTGGCTCCCCGGAATGCTCCGGCGGACGCCGTCGCGTCCTACAGCGACACGAATCAAAACTTCGGGCCGCTGGATCTATTTCAGCAGGAAGCTGTAGGGCCGGCCGTTGGATGTGCGGTTGACGATCTGGCCCGGGGTATATTCGAAGGTGTCGTCCAGCAGGACGCGGGTGTAGACGGGCTTGCCCACCATGGCCAGCGGCGCCACGTCCGCCAGTTCGTAATGCAGGTGCACCTTGTTGCCGTCCATGACGGTGACCACGGTGACATCGCCGCCGAAGCAAACCTGGCCGTTGAACTTGGCGCGGACGTAATAGGTGTCGCGTCCGTCCATCAGCACGGATGATTCAATCCGGCGGATTTCCACCGGCGTCAGCGGTACCTCAAGCCGGTACATGGAAATGAGGTCGGTGCCGGTGGGGCGGCTGGTGTGCAGGGTCAGCGCGCAGGCCGCCTGCAACAGCTTCTGATCGGGGCCGGGGCCCGTCTCATCCCCGCCGCCGCAGCCGGCCAGGGCCAGGCCTGCCAGCAGCGCCATGCCCGCACTTTTCAGATACCGCATCCTGTCATCCCCCGCGCCATCGTCCACCCCAGCTATCGAATGGCCGCCGGCGCCGGTCAAGGACCATTGTGCTGGCCTTGGGAAGCTAACCCTTTGGCGGCAGGGGGAAGAAGGCGCTGGTCCGCCGTTGATAGTCGGCGAAGGCCGCCCCCCGGGACCGCGCCATGTGCGCCTCCAGATGCGGGATGCCGGAGACATGGACCAGCAGCCAATACATGATCGCCGGCCCGCCGAACGCCAGCCAGCCCCAGGGCCACACGCCGTCAGGACCCGGCGCCAGGGCGAAGCAGGGATAGGCCAGCCACCCCAGCCATTCGAAGAAATAGTTGGGATGGCGCGACCAGCGCCATAGGCCGGTGTCGCAGACCTTGCCATGGCCGCCCGTGCGGCGGAACCGCGCCAGTTGCGCATCCGCCAGCCCTTCGCCCAGCACGGCGGCCAGCAGGACCAGCGTGCCCAGGACATCCGGGATGCCCAGGCCGGGCGCCGGGTTGCGGGCGGCGAGATAGAGGGGGACCATCAGCAGGGCCGCCGCCACGGCTTGGGCTTGCAGAAACCAGAACATGCGGCGGGGGGCCGCGGCACCCCAGTCCTGGGTCAACTGCGCATAGCGGGGATCATCGCCGGCGCCCCGTGTGCGCAAGGCGATGTGCGTTCCCAGCCGCGCCGACCACAGGAAGATCAGCGTGCCCACCAGCACCTGGCGCGGGCTGGCGGCATCCTGTCCATTCAGCGGGACCAGGGCCACCGCCACCCCGCCCAACCCCATGGCGAAGGACCAGCAGGTGTCCACCCAGCCCGATGCCCGTGTCGCCTGTTGCAGGCCCCAGGCCAGCGCCATGGCGGCGCTCAAGGCCGCCGCGACGATGATGCCCAGCGCCGCGATGCCCATGGCGCTACAACCCGACCAGGGGCTGGACCAGGCGGCCCAGCAGGCCGTGGATGCGCAGGCGGCCGCGCACGGCGATCAGGCAGAGGCAGTCGCCGTCCTGCCGGCCGACGGTGGGTTCATGGTCCACGCCCGCGTCCAGCTCCACCATGTCGCCGGGACCGAAGCGGCCCAGGCTGTCGCTGAAGGCGCCCTGGATGACACAGGTGTATTCCAACCCGCGATGGCCGTGCAGGGGGATGGCCATGCCCGGTTTCACCCGGAACAGCATGACCTTGTAGCCCTGGCGGGGGTCCACCCGCACGGCGCGGCCCCGGATGCCGGGCGCCACCAGGCGCCAGGGGCCCAGGTGCCGATGGCGCAGGGTGGCGGGAAGCGTGGGGTCGGCATCCGGGACGGACGCGGTGCCGGTTTCCCCCGCCAGCTTCTCCAGTGTGCGCTCCAGCGCGTCCGGCGCCATGGCGGCGGGGGGCAGGGTGTCCAGCAGGGCGCCGCCCAGCGCCTCCAGCCCTTGCGCCCGGCGGCGGCATAGGGGGCAGAAGTCCAGGTGCGTGGCCACGACCAGGGCAGGGCCGTCGTCCAGCGTGCCGGCGGCATGGCGCGCCAGCAGGTCGCCGCCGGGATGATGGGTGGGCAATTGATGGATGGGGCTCATGTCAGACATCGTCGATCAGCCCGCGCAGACGGTTCATGGCCAGGCGTAGGCGCGACTTCACGGTGCCGAGCGGAATGCCCAGGCGCTGGGCGATATCGGGATGGGGCGCATCCTCGAAGAAGGACAGGCGCACCACCGCCAACTGGTCTGGCGGCAGGCTGTCCAGGGTGGCGCGCAGACGCCCCGCCAGTTCGGCCGCACCGACGATGGTGTCGGCCTGTTCCGGTTCCGGGGGAAGCAGCGGTTCCTGCGCCACCGCCTTGTCGCCGGCCCGATCGCGGCGCAGGGCATCGACACGCAGGTTGCGGGCGATGGTGAAGATCCAGGTGCTGGCGGCGGCGCGGGCCGGGTCGAAGAAGGCGGCCTTGCGCCAGACGGTCAGCATCGCCTCCTGCGCCAGTTCCTCCGCCACCATCGGCGGCACGCCGCTGCCGGCCAGATAGCTTTTGATGCGGGGGGCGAAATGCCGGAACAGGGCGGCGAAGGCGGCGCGGTCACCCTGGGTGGCGATGGCCAGCAGGTGCCGGGCGTGTATGTCCGTCACCCCCAATCGCGCCGCCGGCCCAGGTTCCGTGCCCTCAACCGTCACTGACGCGGCCCCGACAACCGTTCCGACAAGAGACCATGCACCACCCGGCGCGCCCGGCGTGCGGGCGCCGGCGTGGCGTCTGTCAAAGGGGCGTGGGCGAAGGGTGTCATGCATGCCATCCTATACGAACCACGGCTGGATCGGATCACCCGTCCCGCGTGACTGATCCGATATTCACCTTGGGTCGTATAGGGGTCGAAAGCGTCAACGGGACGGCAGGGCCATGAAAATTCCCCGTGGGGACAGGGCTGGGCGGGACGATACGGCCGACGGCTTGCGCAGCGCCATCTACCGGGGGGCGGTCGTCCACCATCGCACCTGGCCGCGCCGCCACCATCTGCGTTATCGCCTGTGGACGCTGCTGCTGGACCTGGATGAGGTGCCGGCGCTGCATCGGCACCTGCGCTGCTTCTCCCATAACCGTTTCAACCTGCTGTCCTTTCATGATGCCGACCATGGCGACGGATCGGGGCGGCCGCTGGGTGACCAGGTCGCGCGGCTGCTGGCCGATGCCCGGGTCGACTATGACGGCGGCTCCATCCGGTTGTGGTGCATGCCCCGGGTGCTGGGGCACGTGTTCAACCCGCTGAGCGTCTATTTCTGCCACCGCCGCGACGGCATGCTGTGCGCCCTGGTGCATGAGGTGAACAACACCTTCGGTCAGCGCCACAGCTATGTGGTGCCGGTGCCGGACGGCACGCCGCCGGACGCGGTGCTGCGCCAGCACTGCGCCAAGCGGTTCCATGTCTCCCCCTTCCTCGACATGGACATGAGTTACGATTTTCGCGTGGCGCCGCCAGGGGATGGCATGACCGTCGCCATCCAGGCGCGGGCGCCGGACCGGGCGGCGGCGGTGCTGTCCGCCAGCTTCATCGGCCGCCGCCACGCCCTGACGGATACGGAACTGGTGTCCGCCTGGATGGCGCACCCCCTGCTGACGCTGAAGGTCGTGGCCGCCATCCATTGGGAGGCCCTGCGGCTGTTGCTGAAGGGCGTCGGCTTCCGCCGTAGCCCACCGCCGCCGGCCAGGGCCTACACCCTGGGTGACCCGGTGCCGGGCTCCGCTCCCGCCGAAACCCGCCTTTAAGGAATCCGCACCGCCATGCCCCTCGACGCGCCCGCCCTTGAGCCGCAGCCCCGCCCCGCCACCGGTTTGGCCGGCGCCTTGCTGTCGCGTCTGATGGCGGCGCTGGCGGTGGGCCGGGTGACGGTGATCCTGCCGGACGGCCGCACCCTGTCGCACCAGGCGGCGCAACCGGGGCCGGCGGGCACGCTGGTGCTGCACCGCTGGCGGGCGCTGGGCCGCATGGTGACCGGCGGCGACATCGCCTTCGCGGAGGCCTACGCCGATGGCGACTGGTCCAGCCCCGACCTGCCGGCCCTGCTGGAACTGGCGGCCCGCAACATCGCCGCGTTGGACGACGCCATGGCCGGCCTGGCGCCGGCCCGTCTGCTCAACCGCCTGTTCCACTGGCGGCGGCCCAATTCCCGGGGCGGCAGCCGGCGCAACATCATGGCGCACTACGATCTGGGCAACGCCTTCTACGCCCGCTGGCTGGACCGGGGCATGAGTTATTCCTCCGCCCTTTACACCGGTGCCGACCAGACGCTGGAGGCGGCGCAGGAGGCCAAGCTGGACCGTGTCGTAGACCTGCTGGACCTGGCCGGCGCCGACCGGGTGCTGGAGATCGGCTGCGGCTGGGGCGCGTTGGCGGAGCGCATGGCGCGCCAAGGCTGCCACGTCACCGGCCTGACCTTGTCGCCGGCCCAACTGGCGGCGGCGCAGGATCGGCTGATCGACGCCGACCTGGGCGGTCGGGCCGATTTACGATTGCAGGATTATCGCGATATCACAGGCACTTACGACCGCATCGTCTCCATCGAGATGCTGGAGGCGGTGGGCGAGCGTTACTGGCCCGCCTATTTCCGCACCCTGCGCGGGCGCCTGGCCCACGACGGCGTCGCCGTGCTGCAGGTCATCACCATCGACGAGGCGCGCTTCGACCGGTATCGGCGCGAGGTGGACTTCATCCAGCGCCATGTCTTTCCCGGCGGCATGCTGCCGTCGCCCACGCGCCTGGCGCAGGAGGCTGCGGCCGCCGGCCTGCGGGTGCAGTCGGCGATGACCTTCGGCGACAGCTACGCCCGCACCCTGGCGGAATGGCGCCGTCGCTTCCACGACGCCTGGGACGACATCCAGGCCATGGGATTTCCGCCCCGTTTTCGGCAATTATGGGACTATTATCTGGCGTATTGCGAAGCGGGCTTCCGCGCCGGCCTGATCGACGTCGGCCTCTATCGCCTGGTGCCCGCCGTTTAGCTAATTCGGACGGAACTGATCCGGATCAAGTGATGCGGCCGGCACATCGTTTATGGATGGGGCGTGAACGCAGCCGGACATCGCGCCATGCATGACCACCTGACCCTGATGCAATCCTCCCCCCTCAGCCTGCCGGCCTTGATGGCGGCGCTGTTCATGGCCGGGCTGACGGGCGGCTTCGGCCATTGCGTGGGCATGTGCGGCCCCTTCGTGCTGGCCCAGGTCGGCGCGGGCAAGGACGGGGGACCGTCCCTGGTGCGGGCCGGCGGCGCCCTGCTGCTGCCCTATCATCTGGGCCGGCTGACGACCTATTCAGCACTGGGCGCGGTGGCCGGCGGGCTGTCGGGCCTGATGGTGCAGGTGCCGGCCTACCGCTGGCTGCTGGCGGCCTTCCTGGCCATCGCGGCCTTGCTGTTCCTGCGCCAGGGGTTGGCGGGGCTGGGGCGCATGGCGCCGCGCCTGGTGCACTGGCTGCCCAGCGGCCGGTTCAGCCTGGCCACCCGGGGGGCGGCGCGGCTGATGGGGGCGCTGTCCCGGCCCCTGCGCCCCCTGTTCGCCAATCCGCGCGGTCTCAACGGTTATTTCCTGGGCGTGCTGCTGGGCTTCATCCCCTGCGGCATGGTCTACGCCGCCCTGGCGGGGGCGGTGGGCAGCGGCTCGGCCCCGGCGGGCGCCCTGGCGCTGGTGGCCTTCGGACTGGGCACCGTGCCCAGCCTGCTGACGGTGGCCGTGGCCGGCCGGGCGGTGGGGCGGCAGTTCGCGGACCTTGCCGCCTGGGTGACGCCGCCCCTGATGCTGATCAACGCGGCCCTGTTGCTCAGCCTGGCCTTCGGCGTGCTGGACAAGACACCGGTCTAACTCACGCGCTGCACAGCGCGCGGGCGCGGTCGATGGCCGCCAGCACCGCCTTGCGTTGAGTCCAGGGCAGGAAGTGGCCGGCCCCCGCCAGCGTCCGCACCTCCACCGTGGCGCCGGTCAAATGGCGGCGCAGGTAATCGACGTTGCCATAGGGCGATTCCCGGTCGGCGGTGCCGTGCAGGATGACGACGGGGCAGCGCAGCTGGGGCAGGTCGCGGGCAAGCGCGCGCAACTCCGGCGCTATGGTCAGCAGTTCGCGGTTGGCGTTGCGCAAGGGGCGGGGCAACAGGCGGCGCCAGGGCTCCCGGTCCGCCCAGGGCTGCAAGGGGTGCTGGTGTTCCAGGCCCGGATCGAAGGACGTCGCCACCAGCACCAGGGCCGCCACCCGCGCCGGCTGGTCCAGCGCCAGGCGCGCCACCACCGGGGCCGCCCATGGAATGGCCCACCAGGATGGCCGGCGGGTTGGCGGGGTTCAGCGACAGCAGCGGTGCCAGGCGCCCGGCCTGGGCCCTCAACCCCACCAGCGCCTCGGCCGGCGGGCTGTGACCGAAGCCCGGCCGGTCGGGCGACAGCAGCGACAGCCCAGGCGGGCCGTGGCGCAGGAACCAGCGCCAGCCCTTGGCGCTGCCCGGCGTGCCGTGCACCATGATCACCGGCCGTGCCGCCTGTTCCACCGGGTCGGGACCTGCGGCCAGCACGCTGAGGCCGTGGCCTCCCACCGTCAGGCGGCGCACGCCATTCATGCGGGGTCGTTTTCGGTGGAGCGATAGGGGCTCTCGGCCGTCAGCGCTTCGATATCCGCGGCCACGCCCTCGCGTTCCCGGTCCACGAAGTCGGCCACGGCGCGGCGCAGGCCCGGGTCGGCGATGTAATGGGCGCTGTAGGTGGTGACGGGCAGATAGCCGCGCTGCACCTTGTGTTCGCCCTGCGCTCCCGCCTCCACCCGCTTCAGCCCCCGTTGGATGGCGAAGTCGATGGCGCGGTAATAGCACGCCTCGAAATGCAGGAAGGGATAGTCGCCGGCCGACCCCCAGTTGCGGCCATAGAGGGTGTCGCCGCCGAACAGGTTCAGGGCGCCGCCCACCCAGGTGGGGCGGCCCCGGGCGTCGGGCCGCGCCGGGTCGCGCGCCAGGATCAGCAGCACGCTGTCCGCCATCTCCGCCCCCAGCCGATGGAAGAAATCTTCCGTCAGGTAGGCCCATCCCCATTTGCGGTCGCTGGTGGCGTTGTACAGGTGGAAGAAGGCGTCCCAATGTTCCGGCAAGATGTCGGCGCCGGTCAGGGCCAGTATCTCCACCCCGCTATCGGCCACCGCCTGGCGTTCCTTGCGTACCGCCTTGCGCTTGCGGCTGCTGAAGGCGGCCAGGAAATCGTCGAAATCGCGATAGCCCCGGTTTTCCCAATGGTACTGGATGCCGTGGCGGTCCAGCCAGCCGGCCCCGGTCAGGGCGGCGCGGTCGGTCCCGTCGGGGAAGGTGACGTGGGCGGAGGACAGCTTGTTGTCCTGCACGGCGCGGCGCAGGGCCGCGACCAGATGGCGGCGCACGGCATCCGGATCAGGGCAGTTGGGATCGGCCAACAGGCGCGGGCCGGTCACCGGCGTGAAGGGGACGGAAACCTGGAGCTTGGGGTAATACTCCCCGCCCGCCTTTTCATAGGCGTTGGCCCAGCCCTGGTCGAAGACGTATTCGCCATAGGAATGGGATTTCAGGTACATCGGCGCCGCCCCCACCAGGCGGCCCTGGGCGTCGCGGATGGTCAGGTGCTGCGGCAGCCAGCCGGCCTTGCGCCCGACGGAACCGCTGTCCTCGAGTATCCTCAGGAAGGCGTGCCGGGTGAAGGGATGGTCGGTACCGGCCAACCGGTCCCAATCCTCGGCAATCAGCGCATCGATACGCGGCGCCACGCCCACCTTCAGGCCAGCGGCCCAGTCGTTATCACCATCTGCCATCACGCTGCCCATTCCGGTCGGCACCCAGGCTAATAGTCGGGTGCCGGCCGGTGTTTAACAAGGGGTGTGGCCAAAGGGGGCCGCTGTCGCGACCTTATACGCGCGGCCTTTGATCGTGACCGACCAAAGGCCCCCTCAGGCGCCGGGCGCCAGCATCCGCTGGCTTGGCTATCCTCGTTCTGCCCTGCGGTGCTCACTCCGGGGCTGGCGGTCGCCAGCCTCCAGCGACACGAGTCAACGTTTCGTGCCGCTGGTATTAAGCCCTTACACCACTTCCAGAATGGCCTCGACCTCAACGGCCACGCCCAGCGGCAATGCTGCGGCGCTGACGGCGGAGCGGGCGTGGCGGCCGGCGTCGCCGAACACCTGGACGAAGGTTTCGGACGCGCCGTTGATCACCTTGGGCTGGTCGGTGAAGTCGCCGGTGGAATTGACGAAGCCCACCAGCTTGACCACGCGCACCACGCGGTCCAGGTCGCCGCCCAGGGCCGCCTTGGCCTGGGCGATCAGGTTCAGGGCGCACAGGCGGGCCGCTTCCACGCCCTGTTCCACCGTGAAGGTGTCGCCCAGCTTGCCGACGCAGCGCAGCTCACCATTCCAGAACGGCACCTGGCCGGACAGGAACAGGGTGTTGCCGGTCTGCACGGCCGGGACGTAGGCCGCCACCGGGATGGCCGGGGTCGGCAGCTCGATGGCGAGTTCTTTCAGACGGGCGTCGATACGGCCGGCCATGGTTTCCTCCTGGGTTGGGTCAATGTCACTGACGTGATTTCCGGACGGCGACCATAGCGCCATCGGGCGCCGGCAGCCAGCCGCGCCGTGTGAAGCTATCGCGCAAAAGCCCCGTGATCACCACCGCCACGGCCGCCCCCGCCAGCACGTCGGACGGGTAATGCGCCCCCACCCACAGCCGGGTGGTGGCCAGCGCCAGGGCCAGGGCCAGCAGCGGTGCCTTGGCGCGCGGCCACAGCATGCCCACCGACAGGGCCAATGACACCAGCGTGTCGGCATGGCCCGAGGGGAAGGAATAATAACGGAAGCCCATGTGGAAGGGCTGGGGCAGGAAGATGCCCTGGCTCAGGAACAGCACCGGGCGCGGGCGACCCACCACCGCCTTGATGGCATCAACCATCAGGCCGGACAGCGCCACCGCCAGGAAGACGAAAGCCGCCATGGCCAGCCACTGGCCCAGCCGCTGCCGCTGCGTTCCTTCCGCCTGGGCACGGGCGGTCGCCAGGGCGATGACCGCCAGGCCCAGGGGCACCAGGCTGTAAAGGCTGTCGCCGGCCACGGTCAGGCGGTGGCTGAGCGCCTTGACCTCGGCCGGCAGGGTGGCGGCCCACAGGGTGAAGGGCCGATCCAGCCACAGCATGAGGGCGGCCTCCAGCACCAGGAAACCGCCCCAGGCCAGGATCAGGGCCGGCCGCCTCACGGCTGCGGCGTAGCCGCTGGCTGTTCGGCTGCGGGCGGCTGGGCCGTTGGCTCGGCCGCCGGGGCGTTGACCGGTGCGCCGGCGCGGTACAGCGCCAGGTTGGCCCAGTTGCCGCGGGAATAGTTGAAGCCCCGGAAGTGCTTGATCAGTTCCGGCGACAGGCCGCGCGCCGCCAGGGCGGCGGTGAAGGCCGGTTCTTCCTTGTCGCGCACCAGGGCCAGGCCGCAGCTTGGGTCATCGGCCAGGTGGTTGGCCACCATGTCCGGCTCACCCAGCATGGTCTTGGTGCCCACCAGGAACACCATGCTGGGTTCGGTATAGCCGGCGGCGGCCAGCACGGTGGTGGGGCACAGGCGGTTGTCGGCCACCACCTGGGCGATGGCGGGGCTCAGCCACATGGCCTTCAGCGTGGGCATGACCAGGCCCAGGATGGTGACCATGCTGAGGGCCCCGCCGGCGGCGATGCCCAGGGTCAGCCGCTTCAGGCAGCCGATGCGTTCCAGCACCACGAAGGCGATGCCGGTGGCCAGCACCAGGGCGCAGGCGACAGCACCCGCCGGCAGGTTGGTCCCCTCCAGCCGCAGGGGCGCGCCGATGGCAATGACGGCCAGGGCGGCGGTGATGATCAGGTACAGGGCGATCACGCCCCAGCGGCCGACCGCCGCCGCGATTGAGGGACGGCCCCGTTCCTCCGGCGGCAGGTTGCGGTTGGCGGCCTTGCCCTCCGCCGTCTTGGCGTCGATGCGCGACAGCAGGGCCGCCATGCCGAGGAAGGCCAGGGCGGGGAAGGTGGGCAGGACGTAGTGGGGCAGCTTGGTCGCCACCGCCTCGAAGATCAGCCAGGTGGGCACGATCCAGGCCAGGCAGAAACGCACGGCGTCGTCATGGCGGCGGCGCCAGGCCCAGGCGGCGCCTAAGCCCACCAGCAGGCTGCCCGGCCAGAAGCTGAGCCAGAAGGTGATCAGGTAATAACCCGGTGGGCCGGCGTGCTTTTCCTGGCCCGAACCGACCTTGCCCAGGAACTCATGGCCGATGGAGTCCGCGAAGAACTGGCCCTTGGTGGCGATGGTGATGGCGATCAGCCAGGGCAGCACCATGGCCAGCACGATGGCGATGCCGGGCAGGGGGCGCAGGCCCTTCAGCCAGCGCCAGTCACGGTCGGCGAAGCCCAGGGTGATGATGGACCCCAGCACCGGCAGCAGGATGACCGGCCCCTTGACCAGGATGCTGACGCCCATGGCGATCCAGAAGGTCAGCACCAGGCCCCAGGTGGGGGGGATGGGCTTGCGCCGGTCCAGGTAGATGCGGCCCAACGCGCCCATGGCCGCCACCACGGTGGCCAGTAGCACGGCGTCCGTCTTGGCCATGCGCGCCTCGACGCTCAGCAGCACGCTGACGGCCATCAGCAGGGCCGCACCAAAACCGGTGGTGGCGCCGAACAGCAGCTGCCCCGCCCAGGCGGTCAGCAGCACGGCGATGACGGCGCCGACCAGCGAGGGCAGTCGATAGGCCCAGATGGGCGTATCCTCGGCATTATGGTCGCCGGTGATGGCCTGGACGGCGGTCACCGTGGCGCTCTGCAGCCAATAGATGCCCACCGGCTTCTTGTTGCGCGCCTCATCCTGGAAACGGATGGAGACGAAGTCCTTGGTTTCCAGCATCTGCCGCGTCGCCTGGGCGAAGCGGCTTTCGTCGCGGTCGAACGGCGGGATGGTGGTGAAGCCGGGCAGGAAGGCGGCGAGCGCCAGCAGGGCCAGGATCACATAATGCACGGGCCGCAGGACGGCGGGACGATAGGGGTCGTTCATCGGCGGGCGTGTTCCAGCGGCTTCTGAAGAAAGGACGGCGACGGCAACGGCGTCAGGTGGCTTCGGCGGCTTCCGCGCGCTTGTGCTTGTGGATCAGGTGCAGGTTGCGGGCATAGACCACCAGGCCCGGCATCTGGCCGGCGATGATCACCAGGTCGGGCTTCAGCAAACCATACAGCAGCACCAGGCTGCCGCCGGCCAGGCTGAAATACCAGAAGGCGACGGGCACGACGCTGCGGCCCGCGCGCTCGCTGGAAATCCACTGGACGATGAAGCGGGACATGAACATGGCCTGGCCGAACAGGCCGAAGGCCGCGATCCAGCCATTGTTGCCCAGGGCCTGATGCCACCAGTGCAGCAGGAACTGCGCGACGTGATCCCAGACCATGGATCAGACCTCCTGCGCCGTGCCGGGCATGGTGTTCCGGCGCAGCATCCACAGCATGCCCAGCAGGTCGAAGAAGCCGACAGCGGCCCGGCCCAGGTTGGTGTACTTGGACCGGCCGGCGTGGCGGGCGCGGTCGTTGATGGGCACGTTGGCCATCTTCCAGCCGCTGTATGTGGCGACCGTGGGGATGAAGCGGTGGATGGCGTCGAACTGCGGCAGTTCCAGCAATGGCGGCGCGGTGCACCAGCTTGAAGCCGCAGCCGGTGTCGGGGCAGCCGTCGCGCAGCAGGGACCGGCGGATGCCGTTGCCCAGGCGCGAGGTGATTTTCTTGGCCAGGGTGTCGTCGCGCCGGCGGCGGATGCCGCACACCACCTTCACCTCCGGATCGCGTTCCACCGCCGCCAGCATGGGCGCGATGTCGCGGGGGTCGTTCTGCATGTCGCCGTCGACCATCATGATCCAGTCGGTCCTGGCGGCATGGCAGCCGGTGCGGATGGCGCGGCTTTTCCCGGCGCGGCGGCCGTGGCGGATGACCCGCACGAAGGGGTACTTGGCCTTGGCTTGTTGCAGGTCGGCGGGTGTGCCGTCCGTGCTGCCGTCATCGACGAACAGGACCTCATAGTCCCCGGGGTAGGGGGCGACGGCTTGCAGCTCTTCCAGCAGCGGCAGGATGTTTCCCTGCTCGTTCAGGACGGAAATCAGGATGGTGTAGCGCAAACCCATCACCTCGGGGCACGGAAGGGCGAACAAGCCAAACCGGGGCAAACGCCTCGGCAAAGGCGTCCCCGGATCGTTTGGGGCAGAAAGCTACAGTTTGCCGCCAGCGTCAACAAGGGCGGGCGTCATGGTGCGACCTCAGGGGGCAAGGGTGCCCTGCGGTGGGGCGTCTTGAACGGCCGCTGTCCCATGCCGTTCAGGCCCCGACCGGGGCCGCCGAAGATTTACGGGGAGCCGAAGGCGGACTGGAAATCGAGGACAAGGCAAGGGCCCGGATGGGCCCGCCCGCCGTTTGAGGGAACACTAAAATGCCAGAACGTCCGCCAGGCTGATGCCTTTGACACCCGCGGCCGTCCAGTCGCGGCGGGCGGCGGCCAGTGAACCGTGCAGGTCGATGGCGCGGCAGGCCTCTTCCACAATGAACGCCTCGAACCCCAGCCGGGCGGCGTCGGTGGCGGAATAGGCGACGCAATAGTCGGTGGCGAGGCCAGCCAGGAACACGCGCCGCACCCCCCGCTCGCGCAAGGCCCCGGCCAGACCGGTGGCCGTCACCTTGTCGTTCTCAAAAAAAGCGGAATAGCTGTCGATGGCGGGGCGGAAGCCCTTGCGGATCACCAGTTGCGCGCTTTGCAGCGCCGGCGCCAGGCCGGCATGGAACGCGGCGCCGGCCGTTCCCTGAACGCAATGATCCGGCCACAGCACCTGCGGGCCGTAGGGCATCTGTGTCATGTCGAAGGGCAGTTTGCCCGCGTGCGCGCTGGCGAAGGAGGTATGGCCGGCCGGATGCCAGTCCTGCGTCAGGACGACGGTGCCGAATTGGGGCGCCAGCGCGTTGGCGGGCGCCACCACCGCGTCGCCATCGGCCACGGCAAGGGCGCCGCCCGGACAGAAGTCGTTCTGGATGTCGATCAGGATCAGGGCATCGGTATCGGCGGGCATGGCAACCTTTGGGCGCGGCAGGGTATCGTGAACACCATATATGAAAAAGCCCTCCCAGGCCGAGGGGCCGGGAGGGCTGATTCGTTTAGGCTGTGGGCGCTAGGCCGTCAGCCTTGGCGGTTGAACCCACCCTGAAGGCCTTACTTCAGGATGCGGTTCCACCAGCCCTTCTTGGGCTGTTCCACCGACGGGTTCAACTCCACCGAGGGATGCTCGGCCGGTGCCGCGTCCTCGGCGGCCACCTCGACGGCGGCCGGGGCTTCCGCAACGGGGGCCTCGACAGCCGGGGCCGGTTCGGCGGCGGCTTCGGTCACCACCGGCGTTTCCTCGGCGGCGGGGACGGCCTTCTTGCGGCTGCGGGTGGCGCGCTTGGGCTTGGCCGGGGCCTCTTCCGCCGGGACTTCCGCGATGGGCGTCTCGACGGCGGGGGCCTCGACAGCCGGGGCCGGTTCGGCGGCGGCTTCGGTCACCACCGGCGCTTCCTCGGCGGCGGGGGCGGCCTTCTTGCGGCTGCGGGTGGCGCGCTTGGGCTTGGCCGGGGCCTCTTCCGCCGGGACTTCCGTCACGGGGGTGGGGGCTTCGGCGGCGGCTTCGACCACCGGCTCGGCAGCCGGCGCTTCGTGCGCCGGTTCCACCGGGGTCGGTTCCACCGCGGCGTCGGGCGTCACGGCGTCGGCCGCGATGGGCTCGGCCGCTTCACCATCCGCCGCGTCGGCGACATCGCCGTCCTCACCCGTGGTGCCGTCCTCGGCGCCATGGCGGCCACGACGGCGGCCACCGCGCTTGCCACGGCGACGCTTCTTGCGCTCCCCGTTGGCTTCGCCGTCGGCGTCCGTCTCACCGTCCACGCCTTCGGCGCTTTCGCCTTCACCTTCACCGTCGGCATCGGCCTCGACAGGCTCAAGGGCGGCAGCGTCGGCCACGGCCTCGGTCGTCTCGGTTTCCTGCTCCGTCGTCTCGGCGCGGTCCTGACCGCCACGGCGGCGGCGGCGGCGGCGGCGACGCTCCTGGGACGCTGCGTCGGACGCCTGGGCCTCGGTCGTGGTCTCCTCGACCTCATCCTCGACCACGTCTTCCTCAACGGCTACGTCCTGATGTTCCAGGGCGCGGTCGGTCTCGGCGTAGATACGCTCGGCGCTGACGGCGGCGGCGGGCTGGTCATCGGCCGCCGTACGGGCGCGGATGCGCTCCAGACGGTGATCCGGCGGCACCAGACTGTCGTCGGCCGACAGGAAGACGCGGAAACCGTAACGACGCTCAATGGTCGTCAGGGCATCGCGCTTCTGGTTCAGGATGTACAGGGTCACCGCACTGGCGGCCGTCACCGTGATCTCGGTGGAGCGGCGGCGGATGCCTTCGTCCTCGATGGCGCGCAGCACGGCCAGGGCCGCACTTTCCAGCGAACGCACCATACCGGTGCCTTCGCAATGCGGGCAACGCTCGAAGTTGATTTCCTGCAGGCTGGGGCGCAGGCGCTGACGCGACAGTTCCATCAGGCCGAAGGGCGAGATGCGGCCCAGCTGGATGCGTGCCCGGTCGGCCTTCATGGCCTCCTTCAGGCGCTTTTCGACCGCGGCGTTGTTGCGGCCGTCTTCCATGTCGATGAAGTCGATGACGACCAGGCCGGCCAGGTCACGCAGGCGCAACTGGCGGGCCACCTCTTCGGCGGCCTCCAGGTTGGTGCGCACCGCCGTCTCCTCGATGTTCCGCTCCTTGGTGGCGCGGCCGGAGTTGACGTCGATGGCGACCAGCGCTTCCGTCTGGTTGATGACGATGTAGCCGCCGGAGCGCAACTGCACCACCGGGTTGAACATCAGGTCGATCTGGCTGTCCACCTGGAAGCGGTGGAACAGCGGAATGTCGTCCGTGTACTGCTGGATCTTCTTGGCGTGGCTGGGCATCAGCATGCGCATGAAGTCCTTGGCGGTGCGGTAGCCCGCCTCGCCTTCCACATGCACCTCGTCCACGTCGCTGGCGTACAGGTCGCGGATCGACCGCTTGATGAGGTTCGCTTCCTCGTAGATCAGCGCCGGGGCCACCGCCTGCATCGTCTGCTCGCGGATGTTGTCCCAGAGGCGCATCAGGTACTCGAGGTCGCGCTTGATCTCCTGCTTGGACCGTTCCATGCCCGCGGTGCGCAGGATGACGGCCATGCCTTTCGGAATGTCCAGCTCCTCCAGCAACTCCTTCAGGCGCTTGCGATCCTGCGGGTTGGTGATCTTGCGGGAAATGCCACCGCCCCGGGGGGTGTTGGGCATCAGCACGCAGTAGCGGCCGGGCAGGGACAGGTAGGTGGTCAGCGCCGCACCCTTGGTGCCGCGCTCTTCCTTGGTGACCTGGACCAGCAGGATCTGGCGGCGGCGGATGACTTCCTGAATCTTGTAGGATCGCAGCGAACGGGGGCGGCGACGCTCCTCCTCCTCGCCATCGGCGTGGGCGGCCTCGGCGTGGCCGCTTTCCTGCGGGGCGCGGTCGTTGCGGTCGCGGCCACGGCGGCCACGACGGCCCCGATGGCGGCGACGGTCGGCGTTCTGGCGGGCGGTCTCGCCTTCGGCGGTTTCGCCCTCGCCACCTTCCTCGCCTTCACCTTCACCGGCGTCCTCGCCGTAGGCGTCGTCTTCGCCCTCGGTGAACTCGCCCTCGGCGTAGGGGGCTTCGCTGAACTCGGCGGTCTCGCCATCGGCGTCGCCGGCCGACAGTTCCTCGCTGATGTAGGGCTGATCGATGATCAGGGGCTGGGCCGCCGGCACATAGGCGTCGTCGGCATGGCCTTCGGGCACCACCAGATCGGTGGCCACGGTTTCGTGGGCGCCGACCTCATCGGCCACGGCCGCGATCGCCGCCGGGGCGGCCGCGTCGTCATAGGGGGCGGATGAGGCGCCGGCCTCCAGCAGGGGCGGATGCGCCGCCGTCTGCAGGGCCTCTTCCTCTTCGTGCTCCTGCGCTTCGCGTTCGCGCTCCAGCTCTTCCTGCTCGCGGATCAGCGCTTCGCGGTCGGCGACCGGGATGCGGTAATAGTCCGGATGGATTTCGGAGAAGGCGAGGAAGCCGTGGCGGTTGCCGCCGTATTCCACGAAGGCCGCCTGTAGCGACGGCTCCACCCGGATCACCTTGGCAAGATAGATATTGCCCTTCAGCTGCTTCCGGCTGGCGATTTCGAAATCAAGCTCATCAAGCTTGTTACCATTGACCACAACGACCCGGGTCTGCTCCGGATGCGTGGCGTCGACAAGCATACGCTTGGCCATTTTTTATCCTCATGGCACAGGGACGGTGGGGTCCGCGCGACGGACGAACCCACCGGTGTGCCACTGTTTGTCGCCGAAGCATCGGGCCCCAGTCGCCGCCTTGTAGCACCCCGAAACGGCGCTTCCAGGAAGCGGCCAGCGGGGGGGCGGGCGACCGGAACCTGGCGCTGACCCAATGGAAAATGGGGGCCGGCGCCGGCTTCGTGGTTTCACAGGACCGCGCATCCATCAAGGCGTCCCACCCACGGATCGCATCGCAGCGGACTTGGCTGGCTGCGGTACGGGAACCGGGGGCGACGCCCCCACCCCGGGAGAGGGGCGGGACGAGGATGCTGGTTGTCGCGAAATTGAAGATAAACACGGGCGCCCCATACTACAATGAAAGAATCATGACTTTGTCGGTCCTATTTCAACCGGCGGGGGGCGGTGGGGGCCGGCAGGGCGCCCACCCGAGTCGAAATGCGGCGGGTTTCTTAGACGCCGTCTCATGATCCCGCTTGAAGCAATTGATTCAAGAAGGGTATAAGGCGCACTGGTAAGGCCTGTCTCGATTGGTTTCGGGGGATGCGCAGTGTCCGCCTTTGGGCGTCGACCTCACCGGATCTGTAGGCGCCAGGTGTCGCGGGGGGCGATCCTGGCTTGGGTGACGCCTGTCCTGATGTTCGCCCTGCTTACGTTTGTGCCGGCTCGCGCGCGGGACATGGCGTCCGTCCGGGGGACGGAGATGGCGCAGGCCACGCAGGTGCTGCGCCTGCCGTCGTCCAAGCGCACCAGCGTCCTGGCCGTGCGCCTGGGCCTGCAGGGGGAAATGACCCGCTTCGTCCTGGAGATGAGTGAGCGCACGGACTATCGCGTCACCACCGCCATCAACCCCGGCCGGGTGGTGATCGATTTGCCGTCGGTCGCCTGGCAGGCGGCCCTGCCCGGGGCCGGGCGCGGCCTGGTCAAAGACGTGCGCATGACCAGCAGCCTGTCCGGTGCCGCCCAGGTGGTGCTGATGACCGAAGGGCCGGTGCGCGTCGCCAATGCCGATTTCCTGCCCGCGCGCGACGGCCATCCGCCGCGCCTGGTGCTGGACCTGGCCCACGGCGACCTGGGCAGCCTGATGGCCGCACTGGTCCCGACAGCGCCGCCGTCCCCACCGCCGCCACCGGTGGAGGACAGAAGCGTGGCCGTCCTGCCGGAGGCGCCGGGCACCGGCATGCCGCCGGTGGGTGCCGCCATGGTGCCGGCCGCCAGCCGGGCCGGCATGCTGCCGACCCTGCCGCCCGATCCGTCGCCGCCGCCCAAGGCGGCCCCTTCATCCATCATGGTGCCGCCGGCGCCCACGGAAAAACCAACCCTGCGCGACCGCCTGCCGCTGATCGTGCTGGACCCCGGCCACGGCGGTGATGACCCCGGCGCCACCAGCGTCAACGGCGATCATGAGAAGGACATCACCCTGGCCATGGCGCGCGTGGTCGCCCGCGCGCTGGAGGCGACGGGCCGCTACCGCGTGGCGCTGACCCGCGACAGCGACATCTTCATCCCCCTGCGCGATCGGCCCGCCAAGGCCCGCGCCCTGGGGGCCGACCTGTTCATCTCGCTGCACGCCGACATCGTGGTGGGCCGGCCGGTGCGCGGCCTGTCCGTCTACACCCTGTCGGACAAGGCGACGGACCGTGAGGCCGACATGCTGGCCCAGCGCGAGAACCGGTCCGACGCCATCGTCGGCATGGACCTGGCCGGGCAGAACGAACAGGTGGTGGGCATCCTGATCGACCTGGCGCAGCGCGACACCCGCAACCAGTCGCGCCGTCTGGCCAACCTGGTGGTGGACACGGTCGGGCACGACATCACCCTGCTGAACTCGCCTTTGCGGTCGGCCGGTTTCGCCGTGCTGACGGCCCCCGACGTGCCGGCCATTCTGGTGGAGATGGGCTATCTGTCGCATCCGGTGGATGCCCGCCTGCTGGTGACCGACAGCCACCGCCGGCGCTTCGCTACCGACATGGTGCGCGCCATCGACACCTTCTTCGGGCCCCGCCGCAAGCCAACCCGTAAATAAGCCACGATCGCGGCGCCAGTCGTGCGCCTGAGGCATGCGCGCCGCTGCCGGGCGGGGCGCGACAGGCCGGGCGCTTCCTGTTAGGGTGCCGGCCTCTTTCGGCAACATACCCGCGGGTGTTGGTCCTTCCCATGCGCATTATCGTCAAGCTGTTGGTCGTGTTGTTGATTCTGGCGGGGGCGGGTTGCGTCGGCCTGTACCTGGGCTACCGCCATTACGCGGCGGACCTGCCGGACTATCACCAGCTGGTGGACTATCAGCCGCCGACGGCGACGCGGGTGCAGGCGGGCGACGGCCATTTGATCGCGGAGTTCGCGGCGGAGCGGCGGGTGTTCGTGCCCATCAGCCTGATCCCCAAGCGCGTGCGTCAGGCCTTCGTCTCCGCCGAGGACCAGAACTTCTACCAGCATGGCGGCGTCGACTGGCTGGCCATCGCCCGCGCCATGGCCACCAACGTGGAACGGCTGGGCCAGGACCGCCGCCCCATCGGCGCCAGCACCATCACCCAGCAGGTGACGCGCCTGTTCCTGCTGAACAATGAGGTCAGCTACGTCCGCAAGATCAAGGAGGCCATCCTCTCCTACCGGATCGAGGAGGCCCTGTCCAAGGACCGCATCCTTGAGCTGTACCTGAACGAGATTTACTTAGGGAACCGGTCCTTCGGCGTGGCCGCCGCCGCGCTGAACTACTTCAACAAGTCGCTGGATGAGCTGACGGTGGATGAGGCGGCCTTCCTCGCCTCCCTGCCCAAGGCGCCGGACCGCTATTTCCGCGACCGCTTCCATGATGCCGCCATCGCGCGCCGCAACTATGTGCTGGGCCGCATGGCGGAGGACGGCTATATCACCGCCGCCGAGGCCAAGGACGCGCAAACCCGGCAGCTGACCTTCCGCGACCGCCACGCCGGTGAGCAGGTGGACGCCGACTACTTCGTGGAGGAGGTGCGGCGCGAGCTGCTGTCGGTCTACGGCGAGTCCAAGCTGTATGAGGGCGGGCTTTCCATCCGCACCACCCTGGACCCCAAGCTGCAGCAGGCGGCGGTGGAGGCCCTGCGCCACGGGCTTGAGGCCTTTGACCGGCGCAAGGGCTGGCGCGGCGCCGTCGGCCGCCTGGACAGCCTGGCCAACTGGCAGGACCAGCTGGCCAAGGCGGCCGTGCCCGCTGGCGGGGAGCGCTGGCAGCTGGCGGTGGTGCTGAAGGCCGAGGGGGATGAGGCCGCCATCGGCCTGAAAGAGGGCGAGGGCAAGCTGCGGCCGGAGGATGTGAAGTGGGCCCGGCGCCAGGCGCTGACCGCCGGCGATGTCATCATGGTCGAACCCGTCATGGCGGAGCCGGCCAAGGGGGCGGACAAGGACGCGGCGCCGGCGCCCGTGCCCGGTCTCTACACCCTGCGCCAGATTCCTGAGTTGCAGGGGGCGGTGGTCGCCATGGACCCGCGCACTGGCCGCGTCTTGGCCATGAGCGGCGGCTTCAGCGCCCGCATCAGTTCCTTCAACCGCGCCACGCAGGCCAACCGCCAGCCGGGTTCGTCCTTCAAGCCCTTCGTCTATCTGGCGGCGCTGGACCGGGGCTTCACCCCGTCCAGCCTGGTGCTGGACGCGCCCTTCTCGCTGGAGCAGGGGGCGGGACAGGAGAAGTGGCGGCCCAGCAACTACACCGACCAGTTCTATGGCCCGACGCCGCTGC
This sequence comes from Azospirillaceae bacterium, assembly GCA_028283825.1. Lineage (NCBI taxonomy): Bacteria > Pseudomonadati > Pseudomonadota > Alphaproteobacteria > Rhodospirillales > Azospirillaceae > Azospirillaceae bacterium. The sequence goes on from JAPWJW010000001.1 coordinate 1,338,771, forward strand.
GCGTGGGCATCGAGAAGTCGCGCAACGTCATGACCGTGCGCCTGGCGCAGAACATCGGCATGCCGGCGGTGGTGAACGAGGCCAAGCTGTTCGGCATCAGCGACCATCTGGCGCCGGAACTGTCCATGGCGCTGGGGGCGGGCGAGACCACGGTGCTGAAGCTGACCACCGCCTACGCCATGCTGGACAACGGTGGCAAGCGCATCACCCCCACCTTCGTGGACCGGGTGCAGGACGCGGCCGGCAAGACCATCTACCGGCACGACCAGCGCGCCTGCGACGGCTGCCAGGTGGCGCCGGCCGCGCCGGAGGCCGCCTCCAATGCCGAGGTCGGCGCCGTTCCCGACGTGCCCGACACGCGCGAACAGATCGAGGACCCCCGCACCGTCTACCAGATCGTCAACATCCTGCAGGGGGTGGTGGACCGCGGCACGGCGGCGCGCCTGCGCGTGCTGGGCAAGACGCTGGCCGGCAAGACCGGCACCACCAACGACAGCCAGGACGCCTGGTTCGTGGGCTTCAGCCCCGACCTGGTGTTCGGCGTCTTCACCGGCTACGACCAGCCGCGCTCCCTGGGCGATCATGAGACCGGCGCCTCCGTCGCCGTGCCCATCTTCGAGGAGTTCATGAAGACCGCCCTGGCGGACAAGCCCTCGCTGCCCTTCCGGGTGCCACCGGGCGTGCGCCTGGTGCGGGTCAATCCCGAAACCGGCCGCCTGGCCGAACCGGGCGACCGCAAGGCCATCTGGGAAGCCTTCATCCCGGGCACCGAGCCCAAGGGCAACGAAGGCGTGCTGGACGGCGGCGACGGCGGCAGCGTCTGGGTCCAGGCGGCACCGGGCGCCGCCCAGCAGCAGAACACCCAGATGGGCACCGGCACCGGCACGGTCTACTGACGGCACGGGCCACCCTGGCGACGGGGCGGCCCGTTATGTCAGGTGGGCGCCTTACGCCGCCGGCTTCAGCCGGGCGGCCGCCGTGCTGTGCGACAGGTTGGGCTTCAGGCCCTGCCGCGCCGCCTCATAGGCCCGCCAGTCCGCCACGTCGGGCAGGGCGGGGATGGTGATCAGTTCACCCTGGTCCAGGGCGGCCAATGAGGCGTCCACCATCTCGTCCGCCGGCATCACCCATTCCTGCGGCAGGTTGTCGACCGGCACACCGGCGACATCCCAGAACTCCGTCCGCGTGGCGCCGGGCAGCACGGCCTGCACCCGCAGGCCCTTGCCGGCCAACTCATGGTACAGCGACTGGGTGAAGGCGATGACGAAGGCCTTGGTTCCGCCGTAGGTGCCGTTCAGCAGCTCCGGCGCGATGCCGACGATGGACGCGATGTTGATCACCAGCCCGCCGCCCCGCCGCACCATGCCGGGCACGGCGGCATGGGTCAGGCGGGTCAGCGCTGTCACGTTCAGCTGGATCATGGCGTCCATCGCGTCGACATCGGCCTCCAGCAAGGGGGTGGCGGAACCCACGCCGGCATTGTTGACCAGGGCGGTGATGCCAGCGTCCTCCCGCAAGCGGGCCTCCACGGCGCGCAGGTCGGCGGGTTTGGTCAGGTCGGCGGCCAGCACCTCGACCTTGCGGCCGGTTTCGGCGGCCAGGCGCTGGGCGCGCTCCTGCAGGCGGGCGACGTTGCGCGCCACCAGGATCAGGTCATACCCGCGCCGGGCCAGGCGGTCGGCATAGATGGCGCCGATGCCGGAAGACGCGCCGGTGACGACCGCCGTGCCCTTGGAAGAAGTGATGCTCATGATCCGGTTTCCTTTCGATCCCTGCCGGCGGGGCGCCGGGGGTGATGGGGGAAAGATAGGGGCATCGGCGCTTGACCTGAATGTCATTGACGCCACATTTTAGGACATCAGGTTCTTGGGCGTTGAGGGTGGCATCATGAGACGGGTCGGCATCGTCGTGTTTCCCGACTTTCAGATCCTGGACCTGGTGGTCGTCACCGTGTTCGAGGTCGCCAACGTTGTGGCCGGCCGGCCGCTGTATGACGTGCACCTGGTGTCGCCTTCAGGCGGGCGGGTGGCCAGTTCCGCCGGCGTGGTGGTGGAAACCCAGGCGCCGGGCGATCTGGCTTACGACACCGTGGTGGTGGCGGGGCGGATGGATGTGGCCGAAATGGGGGACGACCTGCTGGACCTTGTCCGCGCCGCCGCTAGGCAATCGCGCCGCACCGCCAGCGTCTGCACCGGTGCCTTCATCCTGGCCCAGGCGGGCCTGCTGGATGATCGGCGGGCCACCACCCACTGGATCCACGCCCGGGCCATGCAACGCGAATTCCCCCGCGTACGCATGGAGGAAGACCGCATCTTCGTCCAGGACGGTCCCATCTGGACTTCCGCCGGCATGACCGCCGCCATCGACCTGTCGCTGGCCTTGGTGGAGGCGGATGTCGGCAGCGACATCTCCCGCGCCGTGGCGCGCAAGATGGTGGTCTATCACCGCCGGCCGGGCGGACAGTCGCAATTCTCCGCCCTGCTGGAACTGGAACCCCGGTCGGACCGCATCCATTCGGCGCTGCGCTATGCGCGTGAGAACCTGAAGGCCGACCTGTCGGTGGAACGCCTGGCGGAGGTGGCGCACCTCAGCCCCCGGCAATTCAGCCGCGCCTTCCAGGCGGAAACCGGCCAGTCACCGGCCAAGGCGGTGGAGAATTTGCGGGTGGAGGCGGCACGGGTACTGATGGAGGAGGGGCGCCACCCCATCGAGATCATCGTGCGCGAGACCGGATTCGGCGACCGGGAACGCATGCGCCGCGCCTTCCTGCGCGCCTACGGCCAACCGCCGCAGGCCGTCCAGCGGGCGATGCGGTCGGCCGCCGCCTAGATAGATCGGGGCTCTCCGTATGGTTGATCGCTCGAATTATGCGGCCAATAAGAAATTAATATGCCGATTTGTTTAGTTGCTAATCGGTAGGGGTGAGGTGAATCGTATTTTCTCGTATCGTCTGGAGTGTTGCCTCAAGTGCTTTGTAATCGTCGCCTATTTGTACGCTGTTCATTAAAGCGCAAGCCTGCTCAATGCATGAAGAGAGCCAATTGTATTCAATAGGAAGCTCTAGATTCAGCACGCGCGACCGGAAGCGTTGTAACTGATTTAGGACTGCATCTTTGCCTTGATCTACTGTTGTGAGCATGGACGCTGACCAGATAGTCTTGAGCGTCGCGCTGAGCGGCCGTGAGATCACCTTGTCGGTGAGGTCATTCGCGTCCGCATAGCTCGAAGCTTCGACATGGTCTTTCATTGCAGTGAAGCGCTTGTGGTCGATATGTTTCCCCACCAATCCGTAATTATTAGTTTGGTATCGGAAGTGAAAATCTTGGCGCCTACCCAGCAATAAACTGGTATCACATCCTTTGCGAACAAAAGTAAATAGATCGCTATCGAGGCGTATAAGTGGAGATACGAGCGCGTCAAAATCAGAGAAATTCACAGATGAAACAATATTTGATAATTCTGTATCAAATATATCGTCATCATCATGAAAATATATGATTGAATCTAGTAATAAATCTGAAGCCATACTGTAATCAGTATAACTAATATGACTGACTCCATTAGCAGATCGATTGTTTACTGACGCAATATCTTTGAGAATGGCGCGGCATGTAAAATAATCTAAAGTGAAAGTATCATTCCATACCTGAATCAAACGAGGAATTTCGGCTGGAAATCCGGGAACGGGCATTGGAGGCAGGTAGTGGGCGGGATCTATCGAAAGGCCGTTCCGCTGTGACCGCGCGAGTTCTGCCCACGCGGGCGACTGCCGCTGTACGAGAAAAACTCTATCGACCATCAAATTCTCCGTGATGTGGGGCGTATTGAGATTCACCGGGAATGAATAACGGCGGCGACAAGATGGGTCATGAAGCGTTCCATCCGCAGCTTGAATCACGCTCTCGCAACGGATGGAAGCCAAATCTCAGTTGGCCCTGGGTTGGGTCAGAAAACCAGCCCGGCCAGGGTGTTGCGCAACGCCGCCGCCTGGGGGGGGCCGTTCGCGGCTTCGAACTCCCGCTGTGCCTCGCGCCAGAGGATGGAGGCCTCGCGCAATGCCGCCCGGCCCTGGTCGGTCAGGGTGATCTCATGGCTGCGCCGGTCCTGGGGCGCGGGGGCGACGCGCAGCAGGCCGTCGCGCTCCAGCGGGCGCAGGTTCTTGCCGGTGGTGGTGCGGTCCAGATCCAGGCGCGCCGCCATCTCGTTCACCGACAGCGTCCCGGCCTCATAGACCAGCGCCAGCAGGCAGAACTGGGTCATGCGCAGGCCGGTGGGCGCCAGCTTGGCGTCATAGGCGTTGGTGATGCGCCGCGCCGCGCGCCGCAGCGCCGCACAGTTGCACGCGGCGACGCCGTCGCCCGGACCCATTTTCCCACCGTGCGTCATGTCCATCTCCTTCTTTTCCGTTTTTAGCAAAGCGATGGCGCTTGCGCCAGGTAAGAGTATATGCTCCTAAATGAGGGCATATGCTCCTATCTGGAAATCGCCATGACCACCGACATCACCGCGGCGCTGCCCGAAGCGGATGAGGCACCGGCCCCGCCGGCCGTGCCACCCGCCCGTCATGCCCTGCTGCATGGCCCCATCGTGCCCACCATGCTGCGCCTGGCCTTGCCCACCGTCGTGGTGCTGGTGATCCAGACCCTGGTCAGCGTGGCGGAGACCTATTACGTCAGCGCGCTGGGCACCGACGCGCTGGTGGGGGCGGCCCTGGTGCTGCCCGTGTCCATGCTGATGACCATGGTAGCGGCCGGCGGCATCGGCGGCGGCGTGGCGGCGGCAGTGTCGCGCGCCATGGGGGCGGGGCGGCAGCGGGATGCGGGCGCCCTGGTGTTCCACGCCCTGGTGCTGGCCGTCGGCTTCGGCTTGGCTTTCACCCTGGGTCTGCGCTTCGGCGGTCCCGTCCTCTACCGCCTGCTGGGGGCGCGGGACGGGGCCCTGGACGCGGCGCTGACCTATTCCAACTGGCTGTTCGCCGGTGCGGTGCCGCTGTGGATCATCAACCTGATGTCGGCGGTGCTGCGCGGCATCGGCAATGTGCGGGTGCCGGCGCTGGTCAGCTTCGTCGGCGCGCTGGTGATGATCCCGCTGTCGCCCTTCCTGATCTTCGGCATTGGCCCCGTTCAAGGGTTCGGCATCGCCGGTGCCGGCATGGCGGTCAGCGGCTATTACACCGTCGCCGCCCTGGCCCTGCTGGCCTACATGCTGCGTGGCCGCGCCGGCCTGGTGCTGCGCCGCGTGGCGCTGGAGGGGCGGCTGTTCCGCGACATCCTGGGCGTGGGCAGCATCTCCGCCCTCAGCGCCATCCAGTTGAACCTCATCACCATCCTGGTCACCGGCGCCGTGGGCCGTTTCGGCACCGATGCCCTGGCCGGGTTCGGCATGGGCTCGCGCCTCGATTACCTGCTGATCCCCATGCTGTTCGGCCTGGGCACGGCGGTGCTGACCCTGGTGGGGACCGCCATGGGGGCGGGCAACCAGGCCCGCGCCCGCCGCGTCGCCTGGATCGGCGCCTTCATGGGCGCCGGCGTGACGGAACTGATTGGCCTGATCGTTGCCCTGTGGCCGTCGGCCTGGGTGGATTTGTTCAGTCATGAGCCGGCGGTGCTGGCCCATGGCGCCCACTACCTGCGCACTGTCGGCCCCGTCTATGGCGCCGTGGGCCTGACCTTCATCCTGGGCTTCGCCTCGCAAGGCGGCGGCCGGCCGCTATGGGCTTTCCTGGCCGGCACCGCGCGCCTGGGCGTGGCGGGCGGCTTGGGCTGGCTGGCGGTGGCGGCCTTGGATGCGGGCATCGGCACGCTGTTCGCCCTGGTGGCGGCCGCCAGCGTCACCTCGGCGGTGTTGTGCGCGGCCGCCACGGTCAGTGGCGCCATCTGGCGGCCGGGGCGGGAGTGAACCGCCCCGACAACCTCACAGCCCCGCCTGCAGGCCCTTCACGAATTCCGACAGGCCCACCTGGCGGCGGCGCACCTGGCGTTCGGCCGTCAGGATGGCGTGGGCCTTGGCGACGGAACTTTCCACGTCGTTGTTGATGATGACGTAGTCGTACTCCGCCCAATGGCTCATCTCATTGGACGCCTTGCTCATGCGCTTGGCGATTTCCGCCTGGCTGTCCTGGGCGCGGCTGGTCAGGCGGCGTTCCAGTTCGCGGGCCGACGGCGGCAGGATGAAGATGCTGACCAGGTCGTCGCGCGCCTTTTCCTTCAGCTGCTGCGTGCCCTGCCAGTCGATGTCGAACAGCACGTCGCGGCCGCCGGCCAGCGCCTGTTCCACCGGCTCACGCGGGGTGCCGTAGTAGTTGTCGAAGACCTTGGCGTATTCCAGCAGCTTGCCCTGATTGATCATCAGGTCGAACTCTGTCCGGTCGGTGAAGTGATAGTCCACGCCCGCGACCTCGCCCGGCCGCTTGGACCGGGTGGTGGCGGAGACCGACATGGTCAGTTCGGTGTCCTGCGCCAGCAGGCGGCGGGCGATGGTGGTCTTGCCGGCACCGGAGGGGGAGGACAGCACCAGCATCAGGCCGCGGCGGCGCATGTACGGGTTCAGCGGGTTCGGACTCTCGATGGTGTCGTTGCTCATGGCGGGCGTGCTCATTCGATATTCTGGACCTGTTCGCGGAACTGCTCGATCGTCGCCTTCAGCGACAGACCGATGCGGGTCAGTTCCACGTCGGCGGATTTGGAACAGAGGGTGTTGGCCTCGCGGTTGAATTCCTGGCACAGGAAGTCCAGCCGCCGGCCCACGGCGGTGCCTTCGGCCAGCAGGTCGCGGGCCTGGGCGATGTGGGCGCGCAGGCGGTCCAGTTCTTCCCGCACGTCGGCCTTGGCGATCAGCAGGGCGGCTTCCTGCGCCAGCCGTTCCTCCGGCAGCGCCGGCAAGGCCTCCAGCAGGGCCTGCACCTGGGTCTTCAGCTTGTCGCGCAGGGCCTCAGGTTGCAGGGTGGCGGTGCCGGCCGCCGCTTCGGTCAGGGTGGTGATCTCATCCAGATGGCCGGTCAGCACGGTGGCCAGGCGGGCGCCCTCGGCCCCCCGGGCGGCGGCCAGGGCCGTGATGGCCTGGGTCACCGTCTTGCCGATGGCGGCCTCAAGCGTGGCGCGGTCTTCCGGCTGTTCCGCTTCCTCGCCCGTGTCGATGACACCGCGCACGGCCAGCAGGGCGTCCAGGCGCGGCGGGGCGGCGCCCGCCCCCTCGATCTCGCGCGCCAGTTCCAGCACCTGGGCCAGGAACTCGCGGTTCAGGCGCAGGGGGGCGGTGGTGGCGCTGCGGTTCACCGTCAGGTTCAGCGTGACGTTACCGCGCCGGATCAGGCGGTTGACTTCCCCGCGCGCCAGGGCCTCGACCGCGTCGAAGCCGGACGGCTGGCGGGTGCGCAGGTCCAGGGCGCGGCCGTTGACGCTTTTCACCTCGACGATCCACGAGGTGGCGTCCAACGCGCCTTCCGCCCGGGCGAAGCCGGTCATGCTGGCGAGGGGGGAAGGTTTGGTCAAAGGGCGGTCCCCGGATTGAGGTTGATGGTGTAGGGGACGCATCGGGCCCCGCGCTGCCGGCTGGACCGGTGGCGAGACATGTTGCATCGTCTGTGCGGGGTTATAGCCCGCGGGGGCGGCGACAAACAAGCAAGCGCCTGTTGTCCCAGCCGTTCGGGGGCCGAAAGTTCATGCGCATCGAAGGGGGAACAAGGTCTTGCACGCGCCCAACAGCATTCTGATCACCGGGGCCTCCAGCGGCATCGGTGAGGCCTTGGCCCTAGCCTATGCGGCGCCGGGGCGGCAGCTGTGGCTGACGGGGCGGGACCGGGACCGGCTGGACGCGGTGGCGGAGGCGGCCCGCGCCAAGGGCGCCCGGGTCACGGCGGCGGCGCTGGACGTCATGGACCGCCAGGCCCTGGCCGACTGGATCCTGGCGGCCGACTCCGGCGTGCCCATCGACCTTGCCATCGCCAATGCCGGCATCTCCGGCGGCACCGGGGCGGCCGGCGAGACGGAGGAGCAGGCCCGCCGCATCCTGGCGGTGAACATCGAAGGGGTGCTGAACACCATCCATCCGCTGATCCCCCGCATGGTGGAACGCAAGCGCGGGCAACTGGCGCTGATGTCCTCGCTGGCGGCCTTTCGCGGCATGCCCGGCGCCCCCGCCTATTGCGCGTCCAAGGCGGCGGTGCGGTCCTATGGCGAGGGCTTGCGCGGCGACCTGCTGGGCAAGGGGGTGGAGGTCACGGTCATCTGCCCCGGCTTCGTGCGCAGCCGCATGACGGCCGTGAACAGCTTCCCCATGCCCTTCCTGATGGATGCCGACCGGGCGGCCCGTATCATCATCCGGGGGCTGGTGGCCAACCGCGCCCGCGTGGCTTTCCCCTGGCCCACCTATGCCGTGTCCTGGCTGCTGGGCGTGCTGCCGCCCGGCTGGACCGATGCCTTGCTGGCGCAGGCGCCCCGAAAGGGCTGATCCGGAAGGAATAAGGCATATGGCCGTCTTTAATGGATTCTGGCACGGGGAGACGATGCCGCCCCATGTGCGGACGTGCATCTCATCCTTCATCGACCATGGGCACGCCTACCATCTTTATTGCTACCGGCAATATGACGCGATCGACGGCGTCCGGTTCGAGGATGCCAACGAGATTTATCCCGAAGATGAGATTTTCTATTACAGGAATGAGGATGGCAGCCGGGGCAGCATCGCCGCCTTCTCCAACCTGTTCCGCTACAAGCTGCTGTCGATGAAGGGCGATTGGTGGGTCGACACCGATGTGTATTGCCTGAGCGATGTGGTGCCGCCGGGGGAGACGTTCTTCGGGTGGGAAGACAAGAACAAGATATGCACCGCCATCCTGAAGTTTCCCGCCGGCCACCCCATCCTGGGCGACCTGCTTGAACAAAGCCTGGCGGCGGGCAGGGACCTGTACTGGGGGCAAACGGGGCCATCCCTGCTGACGAAAATCATTCAGGAACGGTCGGTGACCCATCTTTCCTACCCGCCGCACTATGCCTATCCCGTGGATTGGCGGGACTACCGGCGCCTGGTGCGCCAGGACGACTGCGCCGAGATCGAGACGCGGGTGGCGGGCCTGCCCTTCCTCCACCTCTGGAATGAGATGTTCAGGCGCGACCCGGCCAACGACCTGGACGCGCCCGAAGCGGGCTCCTTCTGGGACAAGCGGCTGAAACGGCGGGAATGACGGCGAGACTTAGGCGCGGAGGGCGGCCACCGCTTTGAGCAAGCGGTCCAGTTCCGCATCGGTGGTGAGATAGCTGACGGAGGCTCGGGCGATTTCCGTCAGGCCTCGTGCCGTCATGTCCAGCGGCGTGTAGGGGATGCCATTGGCGCCGATGGTGATGCCATGGTCCAGCAGCCGTGCCCGCACCGCCGACCCCGTCCAGCCGTCGACGGTGAAGGAAACCAGGCCGCTGCGCGTGTCCGGCGCGCCGATGTCGCGCACGGCGACGCCGGGGATGGCGCTCAGCTGGGTGCGCAGGTCGTCCGCCACGGCCTGGATGCGGCCACGGATGGCCGGAATGCCCACGCTCAGCGCCAGGTCCAGCGCCTGGCCCAGACCCAGCAGCAGGGCCACCGACGCCTCCGCCGGTTCCAGCACACGGGCATCGTCACGCGGCGCCCCACTGCCGGCATGGGATGCCCAGGGGGCCGACTGCACGTCCAGGAAGGCGGGCGCCAGGCGGGCCAGGAAACCGCGTCGGACGTGCAGCAGGGCGGTGCCACGGGGCCCGCGCAAATGCTTGCGCCCGGGCGCCTTCAGCATGTCGCAGCCCAGCGCCGCCACATCGACCGGGATCTGGCCCACCACCTGGGCGGCGTCGATGACATAGGGGATGCTGGCGGCCCGTGCCACGCGGCCCACGGCGGCGGCGTCGTTCACCAGGCCGCCGTTGGCCGCCCCCCAGGTCAGGTTGATCAGCTTCACCCGGTCATCGATCAGGGACCCGAGCGCGTCGGCGTCGACGCGGCCGTCATCCAGGGTCGGGATGACCTCCACCGTGGCGCCGGCCCGGGCGGCCTTGTCGCGCAGGGTGGTCAGGTTGCCGCCCCATTCCTGGCGCCCGACCAGGATGCGGTCGCCCGCCGCCAGCGGCGGCAGGGCGGCGATGGCCAGGCCCCAGGCACTGGACCCACCGGTGGAGAAGGCGATCTCGTCCGCGCCGGCGCCCAACAGCGACGCGGCGGCGGCCCGGGTGCGCTGCACGGCCTCGGCGGCCTGCGCCCCCGCTTCCATGGGGCCGACCCTGGCCTCCAGTTCCAGATGCCCCACGATGGCCCGCGTCACGGCGGCGGGGGGCAACGAGGCGCCGGCATGGTTGAAATAGGCATGGTCGGGGCGGCAGCCCGGTGTGTCGGCGCGCAACAGATCGACTTGAGTATCGGTCAGCATGGTCGGCGGCGATCCCTGGTTGGGTTCGTTTGTCTGATTTGTCGTTGACCCAGCATGCCCGCCCGTCACGCCTCCGGCCAATTGAAAGTGCGTCAACTCAATGATTGATCCGGCTCATGTCTTGAGCGGCGCCTGGCCTTGGGACGCGCCCAGTTTCGCCCGCAGCTTGGCGGTCAGCCGTTCCGCGAACTCGGTGCCGCGCGGATGTTCCTCGCGCAACTGTGGGCGGTGCAGCAGGCGCAGTTGCCGGCGCACGGTGGGACCGTCCAGGCGGATCAGGCGCAGGCGATCCTCCGGGAAACCCCGGGTGTACAGCCAGGGCATGACGCCGATGGCCAGGCCGCTCAGCACCAGCCCGTAGAGGGAGTTGATCTGGTCCACGCGATAGCGCGCCGACGGGGCCAGGTCGTTCTGCTGCAAGGCGGCGGAGGTCAGCTCACCAATGCTGCCGCCGGCGAAATGGACGATCTCCTGTCCGGCCAATGCTCGCCACGGCAGGCGGTCGTGGATGGCCAGCGGGTGGTCGGCGCGGGCCACCAGCAGCATCTCATCCTCGAACAGGGGCACGCCCTCAAGGTCGGGGTCGGGGGTGGCCTGTACCGTCACCACCAGGTCGTAGGTGCCGCCGCGCAGACCCCGGATCAGTTGGTCGGCGCGCCCGTCGTGCAGGTGGGGAACGACCCCCGGCATGTCGCCCGCCAGTTCCACCAGGGACATGGCCACCGCCTCCATCGCCGTGGGGATGGCGCCGATGCGCACCGTGGCGATCTCCCGCCCCGCCACCTCATGCATGTCGCTGAAGGCGTTGGCGGCCGTCGTCAGCAGGCGTCGCGCGTGCGGCAGCAGCGAGATGCCGGCGTCGGTCAGCGTCACCTTGTGGGTCGTGCGGTCGAACAGCCGGATGCCCAGGTGCGCTTCGATCTGGCGGATGCCGGCGCTGATCGCCGGCTGGGACACCGCCATCTCCTCCGCCGTGCGGCAGAAGTTCCCCGTCCGCGCCAATTCCACGAAAAAGCGGAGCTGGCGCAGCGAGATGGGATTCTTCCAGGCGTCAAGGGCGTCGGTGCTGCGGGGCATGGTTTTGCTAATAAGGCAAATTTATAAAAACATAAATGTAAAAACTTTCCCCTCTGAATTCGACCTCGTCATACTGCGTTCACATTCCAGACCGGGCGGGGTGCGGTGGCGGGCAGCCACCAGACGCGGGGTCGGAATGGAACGGCGACGGGCGACAAGCCTCGCGCCACCTCGGGGGAGGAGCCGCCGACCGGGCAAGTGTCGGGCGCAAAAAAAGCATCGGGGGCTCCATGTCAATCAAAGGGAAGGCGCGCAACCGCGCCGGGCGTATCACCGCGACCATCGTCGCCATCACCGCAGGGCCGCTGGCCATCGGATCGGCTGCGGCGCAGACCGCTTCCGGCGACGGGGCGCTGACTGAGATCATCGTCACCGGCTCGCGCATCAAGAGCCCCGACGCCACCAGCGTCAGCCCGGTCAGCACGATCAATGGCCAGGAGCTGCAGCAGCGCGGCGTGACGCGGGTGGAAGACCTGATCAACACCCTGCCGCAGGCCTATGCCGACCAGGGTGCCGGCAACCGCGGCGGCACGGTGGGCGCCAGCGGCACCTCCACCATCAACCTGCGCAACCTGGGCAATCAGCGCACCCTGGTGCTGATCGACGGCCGCCGCCTGATGCAGGGCGATCCGGACCGCACCTCGGCCCAGGCGCCCGACATCAACAACATCCCCGCCGCCCTGGTGGAACGTGTCGATGTGGTCACCGGCGGCGCCTCCGCCGTCTATGGCTCCGACGCCCTGGCGGGCGTGGTGAACTTCATCCTCAAGAAGGATTTCGACGGCGTCCAGGTCGACACCACCAACGGCTTCTACAATCACGCCAACAACAACGCCATCCGCTCCGTCGCGGCGGCCGCCAAGCAGCCTTATGCCAGCGGCGCCAACTTTGACGGCCCGCAGGACGATTTCTCCATCACCGCCGGCAAGAACTTCGCCAGCGGCCGGGGCAACATCACCGGCTTCTTCAGCTACCGCCGCGCCTCGGGCGTGGGCACGTCGGACCGCGACTTCTCGACCTGCGGCCTGTCGGCCAGCGCCAGCGGGTACGGCTGCTCGCTGTCCAGCGCGACATATCCGGCGCAGTTCCAGCCGCTGAACCCCACCACCGGGGCGGCGCGCGGCACCTACACGCTGGATGCCGCCACCGGCAACACGCTGCGGACCTATAAGACGTCCGACGGCTTCAACAACGGCAACACCTACGACCTGCAGTCGCCGGACCAGCGCTACAACGCCGACGTCTTCGCGCATTACGAATACGCCCCGAACCAGCAGGTCTATGGCGAGTTCATGTTCATGCGCGACAAGGCGGACATCCGCCTGTCGCCCACCGCCGTGTTCAGCGTGGCGGAGACGGTGAACTGCGACAACCCCTACCTGTCGGCGCAGGAGGTCAACGTCCTCTGCACCTCCGCCGGGTTGAAGGCCAACCAGAACGCCTCGGTCGTGGTGTCGGAACGTGATGTCCAGGCGGGTTCCCGCCACGACTACACCACCCACACCTCCTACCGTGGCGTGCTGGGCGCCAAGGGCGACATCAGCCCGGATTGGCAGTACGACGTCTATGCCCAGTACGGACGCACCCAGTATGACTCGCGCCTGACCGGCGACATCTCGCTGGCGAACTTCGCCAATTCCCTCCAGGCCGTGACCAATTCCAGCGGCCAGATCGTCTGCAAGAACGCCACCGCCGGCTGCGTGCCGCTGAACATCTTCAGCATCGGCGGCATCACGTCCGACGCACTGAACTACGTGCAGCAGGACTTCTACCGCACCGGCTTCACCGAGGAACTGGTGGCCAGCGGTTCCGTCACCGGCCAGGTGACGGCGATCAGCAGCCCCTTCGCCAAGAACCCGCTGGGGGTGGCGTTCGGCACGGAGTACCGCCGGGAGTCCATCGGCCTGACCCCGGACAGCCACTATTCCTCCAAGGACGTGGCGGGCAATTCGGGTGGTGAGTACCCCATCTCCGGCGCCTTCGATGTGAAGGAACTGTTCGCCGAGATGACGGCGCCGCTGGTGGAGGATCGTCCCTTCTTCCACAGCCTGTCGCTGAACGCCGGCGCCCGGTATTCCGACTACAGCACGGCGGGTGACACCACCGCCTACAAGTTCGGCGGCGAATGGTCGCCGGAGTCCAGCGTCCGCTTCCGCGGCAGCTTCCAGCGGGCGGTGCGGGCACCCAACCTGGTGGAACTGTACGGGGCGCAGCAGATCACCACCGCCAACCTGACCGACCCGTGCGAGGGCACGCACCCCACCGCCAGCCTGGCCTCGTGCATGGCCTCCGGCGTCACCGCCGCCCAGTACGGCAACATCACCCCGGCGGCGGGCCAGAAGTCCGGCGCCATGATCGGCGGCAACCCCGACCTGAAGCCGGAAGAATCCAACACCGTGTCGTTCGGGGCCCAGTTCACCCCGACCTTCCTGCCGGGCGTGACGGTCAGCGCCGATTATTTCGATATCGATGTGAAAAAGCTGATCTCCACCGTCCCGGCGACGATCGAGCTCAGCCAGTGCATCGCCACCGGCACTTTCTGCAACCTGATCTCCCGCAACACCACCACCGGTTCGCTGGTCACCCGCGGCTATGTCGTCACCACCTACATCAACGCCGGCTACCTCGACACCTCGGGCGTCGATTTCTCGCTGTCGGCCAAGTACGACGTGGTGGACCTGATCGGTGTGGAAGGTTGGGGCAAGGTCAGCCTGAACTTCTCCGGCACCTTCACCGACAAGTATGAGATCCAGGTGCTGCCCAACACGCCGGCCTACAGCTGCGACGGCTATTTCGGCGTCACCTGCGGCATGCCCATCCCGAAATGGCGCCACCGCATGGTGGTGGATTGGGGTCTGCCCAACGGCATGGACCTGATGGCCACCTGGCGCTACATCGGCGGTACCCGCAACGACAAGACCAGCAGCGCCACCTACCTGACCGGCACCTACTACGCCTATGACTCGCGCCTGCCCAGCGTCAGCTATCTGGATCTGGGCGTGTCGATGCCGCTGGCCGACGACCTGAGCCTGCGGGTGGGCGTCAACAACGTATTCGACAAGGACCCGCCCCTGACCGCCAGCACCGGTGGACAGGTTTCCAATGGCGCTTTCTACAGCGGCATCTACGATGCCCTGGGGCGCTACGTCTTCACCAACGTGAGCATGCGCTTCTGATGCGGTTGGGTGGGGAGAAAGCACCGATGAACGTCGCCCGTGTCGCCTTGGCCGCCGCACTCGCCTGTTGGCTGGGGGCGGCGGCGCCCGCCACCGCTGCGGAACCGGCTTCGGAAAAGGTCCGCGTCTATTTCGACAACGATTTCCTGGGGCCGGGCCAAAGCAACATCCAGGCGATGATTCCCCTGCTGCGCGACCCCCGGGTCGAGCTGCTGGGGGTGGGCGTGGTCACCGGTGACGCCTGGATGCAGGAGGAAACGCAGCACCTGCTGCGTTTCCTGGAGATCGTCGGGCGGCCGGAGGTTCCGGTCGCCAAGGGGGCGGAGATGCCCCTGATCCGCACCCAAGGTGAGATGCGGGCGTGGGAACAGCGCTATGGTGCGGTTCCCTGGAAGGGCGCCTGGAACCCGGTGCGTCCCGGCCGCACCTACCACCCCGATGATCCAGCACTGGTACCGCCGATGCCGGAGGGAGAGCCGCGCATCACGGCGGTGGCGGAGGATGCGGCCCACCTGCTGATCCGGCTGGTGCGCGCCCATCCGGGGGAAATCACGGTCATCACCGCCGGCCCCCTGACCAACATCGCCCTGGCCGTGCGCCTGGCGCCCGACCTGCCGTCCCTGGCCAAGGAGATCGTGATTGAGGGCGGCGGGCTGGACATGGCGGTGGCCCGCGTCACCGGCAACACCGACTACGCCACCGACTTCAACTTCCTGTTCGATCCGGAGGCGGCGCACATCGTGCTGACCGCGCCCTGGAAGCGCATCACCCTGCTGGGCAACGTCACCGGCAGCGTGAAGGTGACGCCGGAGTTGGTGGCCCAGGTCGCCAGTGCCGGTACGCCCCTGGCCCGCTATTTCCATGACTACGCCAAGGTCGGCCAGCCCCTGTGGGATGAGATGACCACCGCCGTCGCCATCGACCGGTCGCTGGCGACCGAGGAACTGGTGGCGCGCATGGATGTCGACCTGCTGCCGGGGCCGGACTACGGCAACGCCCAGATCTGGAAGGACGAGTTCGCGCCCCACCAGGGAGAGCAGACCGTGCACGTGGTGCAGAAGGTGGACATTCCCCGCTTCCTGGCGACCTTCACGGCGGAGGCCCGCAAATGAAGGCGCTGCTCGACCGCCGTTTTCGCCTGGCGGAGCGCGGCACCAGCGTGGGGCGCGAGGGCGTGGCCGGCCTGACCTCCTTCATGGCGGCGGCCTACCTGATCGTGGTGATCCCGGCCCTGCTGTCCAGCGGCGGCATGGATCGCGGGGCCGCCACCGCCGCCGCCATCGTCATCATGGCGGTGGGCAGCCTGTTCATGGGCCTTTACGGCAACCTGCCTTTCATCGTCGGGCCAGGCCTCGGCGGTTCCGCCATCCTGGGCGTCACCCTGGCGCAGACGGAGCATATCCCCTGGCCGGTGGGGCTGGGCATCGCCCTGCTGTCGGGCGTGCTGTTCCTGGTGCTGACCGTCACGGGTGCCCGCAGCCTGGTGATGCGGCTGGTGCCCCCGCCCATTAAGCTGGGGCTGGGCGCCTCATTGGGCCTGTTCATCGCCCTGCTGGGCTGTCGTGATGCCGGCATGGTGGCGCTGAACACCAGAAGCGTCTCACTGGCCTTGGGCGATTTCAGCCAGCCCGGCCCCATCGTCACCCTGATCGGCCTGGGCGTGGCGGTGGCCTTGCAGGCGCGCAAGGTACCGGGCGCCATGCTGGCCGGCATCGCGGTGGCGACGCTGGCGGGCATCCCGCTGGGCCTGACCGTGCTGCCGTCGTCCCTCTTTTCATTGCCGCATTCGGTCCAGCCCATCTCCTTCCAGGTGGATCTGGCCGGCGCCTTCTCGTTGGCCGCCTTGCCTTATCTGTTCGCCTTTTTCGCGGGGGAGTTCTTTTCCACCCTGGGCACCACGCTGGCCGTGGGCGCCAAGGCCTCGCTGACGGATGAGCACGGCAATCTGCCGGGCATCGAACGGCCCTTCCTGGTGGATTCGGTGATGGCCACCATTGGGCCGCTGATCGGCATCCCATCCGGCACGGCGCTGGTGGAATCCGCCGCCGGGGTGGAGGCGGGCGGGCGCACCGGCCTGACCGCGTCGGCCGCCGCCCTGTGCTTCCTGGCCACCTTGCTGATCACGCCGCTGGTGATGGCCGTACCCCGGCAGGCGACGGCGCCGGCGCTGATCCTGACCGGCCTATCCATGTTCAGCACCATCCGCCACCTGGTGGCGGAGGAGGTGGCCGACCTGCTGCCGACCCTGGTGATGGTGCTGGTCACCCTGGTGGCCAACAATTTCGGCACCGGCATCGCCGCCGGCATCCTGGCCTATGTGCTGGTCCAGCTTCTCGCCGGACGGATACGCCGGGTCCCTGTCGGCCTTCTCATCCTGTCCATACCGCTCGGCTACTACTTCTATGTCGCCGCCACACGGCCGCACTAAGCCGCCGTCGCCGCTGATCACAGGCCTTTGATGATGATTCCCATTGCAGACACGCTTGCGACGGTGCCGCCGTCGCAAACCGGACGGACCGTCACCCGGGCGCAGCGTGCCTTCTTCCGCGCCATGCCCAAGGTGGAATTGCACTGCCACCTGCTGGGGGCGGTGCGGCCGCAGACCTTCGCCGACCTGGCGGCCAAACACGGCGCGCCGGTGACCGGGGCGGAGATCGACGGGTTCTACCGGCGCGGCGCCAAGCCGGTGGGGGTGCTGCACGTGCTGCGCGCCCTGGAAAGCCACCTGCTGCTGGAACCTGACGATTTCCGCCGCATCGCCTATGAATACCTGGCGGACGCGGCGGCGGAGAACGTGCGCCATGCGGAGTTCTTCTGGAACCCCACGGCCACCCTGCGCGACACGGACCTGCGCTACCCCGACATCCAGGTGGCCCTGGTGGCCGGCATTGAGCAGGCGGCCGCCGACCACGGCATCAGCGGCCTGCTGATCCCCTCCATCGACCGGGAGGCCGATCCGAGGGCGGCGGTGGAGATGGTGGAGTTGATGGCCGCCAGCCGCCACCCCCTGGTCCCCGGCATCGGCATCGACTATCGCGAGACCGAACGCCCGCCGGAGATGTTCGCCGACGCCTACGCCCTGGCCCGCCGGCATGGCCTGCGCCTGACCGCGCACGCCGGCGAATTCGGCACGTCCTGGCGCAATGTGGAAACCGTGGTGGAGCGCCTGGGCGTGGACCGGGTGGACCATGGCTACAGCATCGTCGACAACCCCGACCGCCTGCGCGACTACGCGGCGCGCGGCCTGGTGTTCACCGTGGTGCCGACCAATTCCTATTACCTGCGCACCTTGCCGCCGGAGCGCTGGGCGGCCGACCACCCCATCCGCCGCATGGCCGCACTGGGCCTGGCCATCCACCCCAACACCGACGATCCCACCCTGCACCGGGTCAGCCCGGCCGGCGCCTGGGAACTGATGTACAGCCATCTGGGCTTCGACATCGCCGACCTGCGCGCCATGATGTTGGCCGGCATCGACGGCAGTTGGGCGGGTGCCGAACAGCAGGCCGCCTGGCGCGCGGAATGGCCGGCGATCTTCGATACCCTGTCCGCCGGCCTGGGGTGGGAGCCCTCGGCCCTATGAGCGCCACCGCCGACGTCATCCGCCTTAGCCGCGCGGCGGCGGCCAACATCCCGGCGGAAACCGCGGCCATGGTCCGGCGCTGCGTCCTGGACTGGTTTGGTCTCGCCATCGCCGGTGCCGATGAGCCGGTGTGCCGCCTGCTTCGCCCCCTGGCCCTGGCGGAGGGCGCCCGCCCGGTGGCAACCCTGATCGGCACGGGTGAGGGCGTCAGCGCCCGCCAGGCTGCCTTCCTGAACGCCGTGGTCGGCCATGCGCTGGACTACGACGACGTGGCGCTGGTCATGCACGTCCATCCCACCACCGTGATCCTGCCGCCGCTGCTGGCCCTGGCGGAGGAACGGGGCCTGGGCGGCCGGGCGGTGATCGCGGCCTTCGTCGCGGGGTATGAGGCCGCCGGCATGATCGGCCGCTGGCTGGGCGCCGGGCCCTATGACCGGGGTTTCCACATGACCGGCACCCTGGGCGCGCTTGGCGCCGCCGCCGCCTGCGCCCACCTGCTGGGCTTGGATGAGGAGGCGACGGCGCGTGCCTACGGCCTGGCGGCGTCGCAGGCGGCCGGGCTGAAGGCGCAGTTCGGCACCATGGCCAAGCCCGTCCATGCCGGCCGCGCGGCGGAGGCGGGGCTGACCGCCGCCCTATGGGCGGAAGCCGGCGTCACCAGCCGCACCGATATCCTGGAGGCCCGCCAGGGCTACGCCGCCACCCAATCGGCCATCCCCACCGGCCCCATTCTCTGGGACGGCCATGAGGTGGACCGCAATTCCTTCAAGTACCACGCTTCCTGTTTCGGGACCCATGGCGCCATCGAGGCGATCCGGACCTTGCGGGCCGGCGGGGTGGAACCGGGGATGGTCACGCACCTGGATGTGATCGTGGATGCCGGCGCCGACCGGATGTGCAACATCGCCGCTCCCCGCACGGGCACGGAGGCGAAGTTCAGCCTGCGGTTCGTCGCGGCCCTGGCCCTGTCGGGGGCCGACACCGCCATGCCCGGGCTGTACACCGACGCGGCGACGGCCCGGCCGGACCTGGTCGCCCTGCGCGACCGGGTGGCGGTCGGTTTCGGCCCGGCGGATTGGCCGCCCGACCTGACGGAGGTGGCGGTGACCTTGGCCGACGGATCGCGGCGGTCCGCCCGGTGTGACACCAGCCTGATCCAGGCCGACGATGCCCGGCTGCGGGCCAAGTTCCATCACCTGGCGGCCCTGCTATCGGGGGACGGCGCGCGCCATCTCGCCGGGCGTGTCGATCAATTTGAAGCCGAAGACGATATCGGCGCGCTGTGCCGCCTGGCCGTGGCGGTGCGGGGCTGAACCCCCGCACCGGACGGCACGTCAGTCCCGCGTATAACCCCACACCGCCGCCGGCGGGATGTTGGACACTGCCCAGCCCAGGCGCTTGCCGGCCAGTTGCAGGGCCTGGCGGCGCAGGGGGGAGCGCAAGGAATAGGTGAAGGCCAGGAACTGCCTGCCTTCCGGCATGACGGCGTAGGCCTCATCCATGATCAGGCGCTGGGCCTCCATCGGGATCAGGATCATGGGGATGCCGCAGACGATGGTGCCCACCTTGCCCACCCATTGCGGCGGCAGCAGGGTGCGCACGTCCTTCACGTCGCCGCGCAGGACGGTGACGCCGGGGAACTTGGCCGTCATGTAGGCGTGCAGTTCCCGGTCCCGCTCGATCACGAACAGGCGCGACGCCGGGATGCCGGATTCCAGCAGGGCGCGGGTGATGGCGCCGGTGCCGCCGCCGTATTCCACGACGATCTCATCCGCCTCGCGCCGCACGTGGCGGCCCATCAGCCGGCCCAGCGCCGGGCCGGACGGGGTGATGGAGGCGATGGAGACGGGGTTGGCGGCCCAGCGGCGGAAGAACAGCCAGGCAGGATTCTCGTTCGCCGGGCTGTGCGGCCGGGGGCCGTGTCCGCGGGGATGGTTTCCCTTGGCGGTTCCCTTGCCGGCGAAGTCCTTGCCGTTCAGGGTCGTCTCGGCGCGATCAATGGGCATAGGTCAGGCGTTCCCCAGCATCGGCATTCCAGCAATGGCCGGCCCGCGTACGGGCGTGCGGCGCATCAGGTCGGTGACTAAGGGGCATCGGGCCCCCGAAACACTAAGGGTGCGGGCACGGAACATAGGGGCAGAGATGGCATGGGCCGTCCGGATTTGCAATGACGGCTGTGTTACATCCCCGTTTCGCTTAGGCAATTTCGGATTAGTCAGTGCGACGAAGAGTGTCACCCTGGGGTTCATCCGCCCTCAGTCGCCGGGCGCCGACATCCGTCGGCTTTGCTCATCCTCGCTTTCCAGTCCGCTACACTCCCCGGAAAGCTCCGGCGGCCCCGTCGGGGCCTACGGCGGCACGAGACAGGGTCTCGCGCCGTCGGCATTCCTTAATCGGCGGACGTCGCCTGTTCCAAGGCTTCCGACGCGGCCAGCCATTCCTCCTCGACCGTATCCAGCGTCTTCTGCACCTGGCCCATTTCCATCTGCAATTGGGTCACGGCGTCCGCCGGCCCCTGGTACAGGGCGGGATCGGCCAACTTCACGTCCAGCTTGGCCTTCTTGGCGTTCAGTTGCGCCAGGCGCTTTTCCGCATCCTCCACCTTGCGGCGCAGGGGGGCCAACTGCTGGCGCGTCTCGGCGGCGGCGCGGCGGCCGCCCTTGCGGTCGCGGTTGCCGCCACCGCCGGAGTCCCGGCCGCCGCTTTCGGCGCGGCGCTGGTCCATCAGTAGGGCGCGGTATTCATCCAGGTCGCCGTCGTAGGATTTGCAGGTGCCGTTGGCGACCAGCCACAACCGGTCGGCCGTCAGTTCCACCAGGTGGGGATCATGGCTGATCAGGATGACGGCGCCCTGGTAGCCGTTGATGGCCTCCACCAGCGCCTCGCGGCTGTCGATATCCAGATGGTTGGTCGGTTCGTCCAGCAGCAGGATGCTGGGGGCCTCCCGGCTCATCAGCGAGAACAGCAGGCGCGCCTTCTCACCGCCTGACAGGTCCTTGATCTGGGTTTCGGCCTTCAGCTTGGGGAAGCCGAAGCGGCCCAGATGGTTGCGCACCATCTGTTCCGTCGCGTTCTTCATGGCCGCCTGCATCTGCTGGATGGGCGTCCAGGTCATGGTCAGCTCTTCCGCCTGGTGCTGGGCGAAATAGCCGACCTTCAGCTTGGACGACCGCCGCATCTCCCCGCCCATGGCTTCCAGCCGGCCGGCCAGCAGCTTCACCAGCGTGGACTTGCCGTTGCCGTTGGCGCCCAGCAGGGCGATGCGGTCCTCAGGATCGATGCGCAGGTTCAGGTTGCGCAGGATGGGCTTGTCGCCATACCCCACCGTCACCTCGTCCATGTTGATCAGGGGCGGGGGCATGGGCTCGGGCGAGGGGAAGTCGAAGCGGGTGCGCTGGTCCTCCAGCACGGTGATGGCCGGGCCCAGCTTTTCCAGCGCCTTCAGGCGGCTCTGCGCCTGCTTGGCCTTGCTGGCCTTGGCGCGGAAGCGGTCCACGAAGTCCTGCATGTGCTTGCGCTGGGCTTCCTGCTTGACCGACTGGGCCTTCAGGTTCTCCATCTTGGCGGCGCGCACCCGCACGAACTGGTCATACCCACCGGCGTAGGAGGTCAGCTTCTGCTGGTCCAGGTGGATGGTGGTGGTGGGTACCTTGTTCAGCAGCTCACGATCATGGCTGATCAGCAGGATGGTGTGGGGATAGTTCTTGAGGTAGGCCTCAAGCCAGACCGTCGCTTCCAGGTCCAGATGGTTGGTCGGCTCATCCAGCAGCAGCAGGTCGGGCTGGGTGAACAGCACACCCGCCAGGGCTACGCGCATGCGCCAGCCGCCGGAGAAGTCGGAACAGGGCCGCTGTTGCGCCGCCGCGTCGAAGCCCAGGCCGGACAGGATCTGTGCCGCCCGTGCCTCGGCCGTGTGCGCCTCGATATCCGCCAGACGGGTATAGATTTCGGCGATGCGGTCCGGGTCGGTGGCGGTCTCCGCCTCCGCCATCAGGGACGTGCGCTCCGTATCCGCCGCCATCACCGTGTCCAGCAGGCTGGTCGCCCCGGCCGGCACCTCCTGCCGCACCATGCCCATACGCATGGTGCTGGGCCAGGTGATCTCCCCGCCATCGGGGTGCAACTCGCCCGCGATCAGCTTGAACAGGGTCGACTTGCCCGTGCCGTTGCGGCCGACCAGCGCCACCTTGTGCCCCTTGGGAATGGAGACGGTGGCTTGGTCCAGCAGGGTACGGCCGGCGATGCGGTAGGTGAGGTCATTGATGGTCAGCATGGCCGCCCTCATAGCATGAGGCGCGTCGGAAGGCACTGGGATGATACGCCGGGGGCGGTTGCGTATCTGGCAGCGCGATTCCCGCCGGATGACGGCCGGGTATTCGCCGCTCGGTCGTGGTATGGTCGGGGCGATATGATTACGCGATAAGGTGATAAGGTCGTTCGCGATGTTGCCGGCAGAGGATCCCGTCCTGGCCCGTTTCCGCACCGCCATCGATGAGATGTATGGCGACCGGATCGCTCGCGTCGTGCTTTTCGGTTCCCGTGCCCGCGGCGACGCCCGTACCGATTCCGACTATGACGTGGCGGTTTTCCTGAAGTCCCTCCCGGATCGTTGGACGGAACTGGACCGGTTGGCCGCCCTGCGGGTACGGATGATCGATACGACGGGTGCGTTCTTCGACGCCAAGCCCTATCCGGCGGCGGCCTATGAGGAGCGTACGCCGCTGATGCATGAAATCCGCCAGGATGGGATCACCTTATGACGCCGGAAGCTGGGCTGTTCCTGGCGAAGGCGCGTTCGATAGTGATCTGCGCGTGATGCGCGCGTGCGAAACGGAGCCATGACCATGTCGGGGAAACGATCCAGTCTTGAAGACTTGTCCCGGTGCAATAGCACCCAGGTGTGCAGCCGCTGGGTTGATATTGCACGGGAGGTCCAGGCCAAGGGCGGCGTGGCTATTATCCAGGGAGATCGGGTGGAGATGGTGCTGCTGTCGGCGGATGAATATAACCGACTGACCATGAGGGCCGACTTGAGGACCAGGGTCGATGTGACGGCCCAGCGGGCTATTCTGGACCGGCTGACTGCGCAATTCGATGCTGAATTGGCGGCTTTGCAGGAGCCAGGGGCGGCGGATCGGCTCGACGATATGTTGGCCTCCAAAGGCCAAGGCAGTGTGCGGGCGAAAGCGGGCCCGTCGTATTAAGCGCGGGGGAGCTCTTCTCGCCTGGACGTGCGCGACCGTGAAATTTTTGTGCCAGCGGCTGGTGATACGGCCGCCCTGGCGGCCATGCCCGATTGGGCCAAGCCCATTTATCAAGCGGCGCGCACGCTGGCGGGGCCTGCCGGAACGGTTTGACAGCCTTGCGGTTGTGGCGGGACAGCTCTAGCGAAGGGCGTTGCGGGCCTGCGTGCGCCCGTATATAACGCCGCCACTTTAGAGATTCCTTCCAAATCCCAGGAGATCCGGCCATGGCCGTCGAACAGACCTTCTCGATCATTAAGCCCGACGCCACCCGTCGCAACCTGACCGGCAAGATCAACGCCAAGTTCGAGGAAGCCGGCCTGCGCATCGTCGCGCAGAAGCGCGTCCAGCTGTCCAAGCAGCAGGCGGAGAAGTTCTACGAAGTGCACGCCGCCCGTCCGTTCTACGGCGAGCTGGTGGCCTTCATGATCTCCGGCCCGGTCGTGCTGCAGGTCCTGGAAGGTGAGAACGCCGTTCTCGCCAACCGTGAGATCATGGGCGCCACCAACCCGGCGAACGCCGCCGAGGGCACCATCCGCAAGGAATTCGCGGAATCGATCGAAGCCAACTCCGTCCACGGCTCCGACAGCCTGGAGAACGCCAAGATCGAGATCGGCTACTTCTTCTCCGGTTCCGAGATCGTCGGCTGATCGGCGGCTTATCGGTGACGATGTAAAAGCGGCCCGGGGGCGACCTCGGGCCGCTTTTGTTTTGCGCGCGCGCCGGGGCTGGGAACGGCCGGCGGCAGGTGCGGACGGGGGCTTGAGAGGGCTGGAAAGACTGTGGTTTTGCCGCTAAATTGGGCAGGTCGATGGCCTGGCGCCTAATTGCGCATTTTTCTGACCATTTGGTCAAAAAAATCCTGACCAAACGGACAAATCATGTCACTCTCCATCCCATAAGTTTCGGGCCCATGCGTATTGGGGTGCCCGGCGGCAACGCGCCGGGCCTGATGGGAGAGCGGCTTTGGCACAGCGTCATGACGGTTTCGGCGTCATTCCCTCCACGACTTTCGCGCCGGCCGATGGCCGCGGCAGCGGCGTCCCGAACAACATGGATGCCTTCTGGATGCCGTTCACGGCGAACCGCCAGTTCAAGAAGGCGCCGCGCCTGCTGGTGTCCGCCAAGGACATGCACTACACCACCGACGAGGGACGCCAGATCCTGGACGGCACCGCCGGCCTGTGGTGCGTGAACGCCGGCCATTGCCGGCCTGAAATCGTGAAGGCGGTGCAGGCCCAGGTGGCGGAGATGGACTACGCCCCCGCCTTCCAGATGGGACATCCCGGCGCGTTCGAGCTGGCCGCCCAGTTGGCCGCCATGCTGCCCACCGGCATGGACAAGGTATTCTTCACCAACTCCGGCTCCGAATCCGTGGACACGGCGCTGAAGGTGGCGCTGGCCTACCACCGCGCTCGGGGGGAGGGGACGCGCACCCGCTTCATCGGCCGCGAACGTGGTTATCATGGCGTGGGTTTCGGTGGCATCTCCGTCGGCGGCATCCCCACCAACCGCAAGTTCTTCGGCCCCATGCTGGCCGGCGTCGATCATCTGCCGCACACCCATGACAAGGCGCAGCAGGCCTTCACCAAGGGGCAGCCGGAGTGGGGCGCCCATCTGGCCGACGATCTGGAACGCATCGTCGCCTTGCACGACGCCTCCACCATCGCCGCCGTGATCGTGGAGCCGCTGGCGGGTTCGACCGGCGTGCTGGTGCCGCCCAAGGGCTATCTGGAAAAGCTGCGGGCCATCTGCGACCGCCACGGCATCCTGCTGATCTTCGATGAGGTCATCACCGGGTTCGGCCGCCTGGGCGCGCCCTTCGCCACCGACTTCTTCGGCGTGGTGCCGGACATCATCACGGCGGCCAAGGGCCTGACCAACGCCACCGTCCCTATGGGCGCGGTGTTCTTCAAGAACGACATCTACGACGCCTTCATGGGCGGGCCGGAGAACGCGATCGAGCTGTTCCACGGCTACACCTATTCCGGCCATCCGCTGGCCACCGCCGCCGGCCTGGCCACCTTGCAGGTCTACCGTGACGAGGGTCTGCTGACCCGCGGTGCGGAACTGGCGTCGTACTGGGAGGACGCGGTGCACAGCCTGCGCGGCCTGCCGCACGTCATCGACCTGCGCAATCTGGGCCTGATCGCCGGCATCGAGCTGGAACCCATCGCGGGCAAGCCGACGGCGCGGGCGTTCGACGCCTTCCTGCGCGCCTTCGAGAAGGGACTGCTGATCCGCACCACCGGCGACATCATCGCGCTGTCGCCGCCGCTGATCATCGAGAAAAGCCACATTGACCAGATCTTCGGAACCCTGGCCGACGTGCTGCGCGAACTGCCGTGACGACCCACCACCCACGGGCATGGGTGGTGGCAAGATTGCAAAAATAAAATCAACAGCCTAAGTACGCCTACCGCTAGGAACAGGACCGCCGGGGTGCACGACCACCCCGGCGGTGGCAAAGACGGGAGCAGTAGATGAGTGCCGTTCATGGCGCGGTCCTTGGCCTGGACCGGGACCTGGTTGCGCCGTTCACCGCCTTGCAGGCGATGGCCGAGAGCAGCCGTTGCCTTTATTGTTACGAGGCCGCCTGCGTGACGGCCTGTCCCACGTCCATCGACATTCCGGGCTTCATCCGCAAGATCGGCACCGGCAATGTGAAGGGGGCGGCGCGCACCATCCTGGATGCCAACATCATGGGCGGCACCTGCGCCCGCGCCTGCCCGACGGAGGTGCTGTGCGAACAGGCCTGCGTGCGCAACAAGGCGGAGGCCGAGCCGGTGCTGATCGGCCGGCTGCAGCGCTACGCCACCGACGTGCTGTTCAAGGCGGGCGTCCAGCCCTTCGCCCGCCAAGCGCCCACCGGCAAGCGGGTGGGCGTCGTCGGCGCCGGCCCGGCGGGCCTGGCCTGCGCCCATCGCCTGGCCATGCTGGGCCATGAGGTCACGGTGCTGGAGGCCCGCGCCAAGGCCGGCGGCCTGAACGAATACGGCCTGGCCGCCTACAAGATGGTGGACGATTTCGCCCAGCGCGAGATCGACTTCATCCTGTCCGTCGGTGGCATCACGGTGAAGACCGGCGTGGCGCTCGGCCGCGACGTGACCCTGGCGGAACTGCGCCAGGACTATGACGCCGTGTTCCTGGGGGTGGGCCTGGCTGGCACCAACACTCTGGCGGTTGCCGGTGAGGAGTTTGCCGGCGTGGCCGATGCGGTGGATGTGATTGCGGCCCTGCGCCAGAAAGAGGCGCCATCGGTGCCCTTGGCCGGCCGGCGCGTGGTGGTCATCGGTGGCGGTAACACCGCCATCGACGCTGCCATCCAATCGCTGTGCGCCGGGGCGTCCGAGGTCACCCTGGCCTACCGTCGCGGCACGGCCGAGATGGGCGCCACCGGGCATGAGCAGGACCTGGCCCGCACCCAGGGCGTGGTGTTGCGCACCTGGCTGGCCCCGCGCGAAATCCTGGGCGAGGGCGGTGCCGTCACCGGCATCGCCCTGGAGCGCATGGCGCTGACGGCTGGCCGGCTCACCGGCACCGGCGAGACGATGACCATCCCCTGCGACGTGGTGCTGAAGGCCGTGGGCCAGAAGCTGGCGCCCGGCGGCCTGGACGGGCTGACCCTGGTGGGCGGGCGCATCCAGGTGGATGAGAGCCTGGCCACGGGCCTGCCCGGCGTTTATGCCGGCGGCGACTGCATCAAGAGCGGCGAGGATCTGACCGTGCAGTCCGTGGCGGACGGCAAGGCCGCGGCCTTCGCCATCGACGCCTACCTCAAGTCCTGAACGGGGAGGGACGACCCATGGCCGATCTCAGCACCACCATCGCCGGCATCAAATCCCCCAACCCGTTCTGGCTGGCCTCCGCCCCGCCGACGGACAAGGAATACAACGTCGTCCGGGCCTTCAAGGCCGGCTGGGGCGGCGTGGTGTGGAAGACCCTGGGCGAGGATCCGCCCGTGGTCAACGTCTCCAGCCGCTATGGCGCCCTGCTGGATGCCAACCGCACCATGATCGGCTTCAACAATATCGAGCTGATCACCGACCGCCCGCTGGAGGTCAACCTGCGGGAGATCGCTGCCGTGAAGAAGGCGTGGCCCGACCGGGCCGTCGTCGTCTCCCTCATGGCGGTGATGACCGAGGAGGCGTGGGCCGGCCTGGCCCGGCGCATCGCGCCCACCGGTGCCGACGGCATCGAGCTGAACTTCGGCTGTCCCCACGGCATGTGCGAACGCGGCATGGGCTCCGCCATCGGCCAGGTGCCGGAAATGGTGGAGCAGGTGACCCGCTGGGTGAAGAACGCCACCCGCCTGCCGGTGATCGTGAAGCTGACGCCCAACATCACCAACGTGCTGTGGTCGGCGGAGGCCGCCAAGCGCGGTGGGGCTGACGCCGTGTCGCTGATCAACACCATCAATTCCATCGCGTCGGTGGATCTGGACGCCATGGCGCCCACGCCCACCGTGGGCGGCAAGGGCACGCACGGCGGCTATTGCGGCCCGGCGGTGAAGCCCATCGCCCTGAACATGGTGGCGGAGATCGCGCGCAACGCCGACACCCACGGCCTGCCCATCTCCGGCATCGGCGGCATCGGCAATTGGCGGGACGCGGCGGAGTTCATCGCGCTGGGCTGCGGCAGCGTTCAGGTGTGCACCGCCGCCATGGTCTACGGCTTCCGCGTCGTGGAGGACATGATCGACGGCCTCTCCTCCTGGATGGATGAGAAGGGCTACCGCACCGTGGAGGATTTCCGGGGGCGCGCCGTGGGCAACGTCGTCAACTGGAACGACCTGAACATGAACTTCGTCACCAAGGCGAAGATCGACAAGGAACTCTGCATCGATTGCGGCCGCTGCCACATCGCGTGCGAGGACACCTCCCACCAGGCCATCCGCATCTTGGCGGGCGTAGGCAAGCGCCTGTTCGAGGTGGTGGATGAGGAATGCGTGGGCTGCAACCTGTGCGCCCATGTCTGCCCGGTGCCGGACTGCATCACCATGCATGAGCAGGCCAACAACCTGCCCTATATGACCTGGCCGGAACACCCGCAAAACCCCGCCCGTATCCTGCCGCCCAAAGCCGCCGAATAAGCCGGAGCGTTCGACATGAGCACGGAAACGAAGTTCGGAACCAACGTCGCCATCAACGGCAGCCGCCTGTGGGACAGCCTGATGGAAATGGCGCAGATCGGCGCCACGCCCAAGGGCGGCGTCTGCCGCCTGGCCCTGACCGACCTGGACAAGCAAAGCCGCGACCTGTTCGTGAAGTGGTGTGAGGATGCCGGCTGCACCGTCACGGTGGACGCCATCGGCAATATCTTCGCCCGCCGTCCCGGCCGCGACAACGCCCTGCCGCCCATCCTGATGGGCAGCCACCTGGACAGCCAGCCCACCGGCGGCAAGTTCGACGGCGTCTATGGCGTGCTGGCGGGGGTGGAGGTGCTGCGCACCCTGAACGATTTGAACTACCAGACCGAGGCGCCGATCGAGGTGGTGGCCTGGACCAATGAGGAAGGGTCCCGCTTCGCCCCGGCCATGGTGGCGTCGGGCGTGTTCGCCGGCGTGTTCGACCTGGAATACGGCCTGTCGCGCAAGGATCTGGACGGCAAGACCATGGGGGAGGAGTTGGCCCGCATCGGCTACGCCGGCCCCACGCCCATCCGCGGCCGGGATCTCGGCGCCTATTTCGAGGCGCACATCGAACAGGGCCCCATCCTGGAGGCGGAGGACAAGACCATCGGCGTGGTCACCGACTGTCAGGGCCAGCGCTGGTATGAGATCACCTTCACGGGCCAGGAGGCGCACGCCGGCCCCACGCCCATGACCCGCCGGCGTGATGCCCTGGTGGGGGCGGCCCGCATTGTCGAGGCGGTGAACCGCATCGGTCTGGAGCACGCGCCGTACGCCTGCGCCACCGTGGGCCTGATGCAGATCCATCCCAATTCGCGCAACGTCATCCCCGGCCGCGTCTTCTTCACCGTGGACTTCCGCCATCCGGACGACGCCGTGCTGGCGGAAATGGACGGGAAGCTGCGCGCCGCCGTGGCGCGAGTCGCCGAAGAAATCGGCCTCGAAACGGAATTCGAGCAAATCTGGTACTACGCCCCCATCAAGTTCGACGCCGGCTGTGTCGAGGCGGTGCGTGGTGCGGTGGCCGAATTGGGTTATACCAACCGCGATATGGTGTCGGGTGCCGGGCATGACGCCTGCTATCTGGCTGGTGTGACCCCGACATCGATGATCTTCATTCCTTGTGTCGACGGCATCAGCCATAACGAGATTGAGCACGCGCATCCCGACTGGTGTGAGGCCGGGTGCAATGTGCTGCTGCGGGCCGTGGTGGCGAAGGCCGACGCCGCCTGACCCGCGTTCCGATCAACGACGGTACCGGGCTGGAAAATACATATGGCGCAAGGTGCAGGGGGCGTTCCCCGCAAGGTGAAGGCGGCAAGTTCGGCCAAGGTTGAGGCGACGACCCCACCCGAGGGGGGCATCCGGCGGGAGAATTTGCGGCGCATCCTGACGGCGGCGGAGCAGATCTTCGCCGAGCAGGGCTACGGCGGCGCCACCACGGCCGCCATCGCGTTGCGCGCCGGCCTGCCCAAGGCCAACGTGCATTATTATTTCAGCACCAAGCGCGACCTCTACCGTGCCGTGCTGGCCGACATTCTGAAGCAGTGGCTGGATCCGCTGGCCCATGTGACGCCGGACAGCGATCCGGCCCAGGCGCTGGCGGGCTACATTCGCGCCAAGATGCGGGCGACCCGCGACCGGCCGGTGGTCTCCAAGGTCTTCGCCGGCGAGATCATCCATGGTGCGGAGGAGATCTGGGGCTTCCTGACCGCCGACCTGAAAAGCCTGGTGGATGAGAAGGCGGCCGTGCTGGACGGGTGGATCGCGGAGGGCCGCATGGCTCCGGTGGACACCAAGCATTTCTTCTTTTTCATCTGGGCGGTGACGCAGCATTACGCCGACTTCGACGCCCAGGTGCGCGCCGTGCTGGGGCGCAAGAAACTGACCCGCCGCGACTTCGACGCCATCACGATCGAGGTCGTGCGCTTTATCCTGCGGGGGGCGGGGCTCTCTTTACCGAACCCCTGACCGACAGCCGACGCCTTAAGAACGGGAGACGACCATGGGCATCACCAGCGACGCGCGCACCTTCATCCGGGGCGGTACCGTGGTCACCGCCGACCGGACCTTCCGCGCCGACGTCTATGCCGAGGGTGGGGTGATCAAGGCGGTGGGGGAGGGGCTGGAGGTGCCGGCGGGCGCCACATTGGTGGATGCCGGCGGCTGCTACGTCATGCCGGGCGGCATCGACCCGCACACCCACATGCAGTTGCCCTTCATGGGCACGGTGGCCAGCGACGATTTCTATACCGGTACCGCGGCGGGCCTGGCCGGCGGCACCACCATGATCATCGATTTCGTCATCCCCAATCCGAAGCAGAACGTGATGGAGGCCTACCGCACCTGGCGCGGCTGGGCGGAAAAGGCGGCGGCCGACTATTCCTTCCATGTCGCCATCACCTGGTGGGACGAAAGCGTGCGCGCCGACATGGGCACCCTGGTGCGCGACCATGGCGTCAATAGCTTCAAGCACTTCATGGCCTACAAGGGCGCCATCATGTGCGATGACGAGGTGCTGGTGAACAGTTTCACCCGCGCCCTGGAACTGGGCGCCATGCCCACCGTCCATGCCGAGAACGGCGAACTGGTGTTCCAGCTGCAAAAGCAGCTGCTGGCCCAGGGCCTGACCGGCCCCGAGGCCCACCCCCTGTCCCGCCCCACGGCGGTGGAGGGGGAGGCGGCGAACCGCGCCATCCAGATCGCCAAGGTGCTGGGCGTGCCGCTCTACATCGTGCACGTCAGTTGCCGGGAGGCGCTGGAGGCGATTTCGCGCGGCCGGCTGGACGGCCACCGCGTCTATGGCGAGGTGCTGGCCGGCCATCTGCTGGTGGACGACAGCGTCTATCGCCATCCCGATTTCGATGTGGCCGCCGCCCATGTCATGAGCCCGCCCTTCCGGCCCAAGGAACATCAGTCGGCCCTGTGGCACGGCCTGCAGTCCGGCACCCTGCACACCACCGCCACCGACCATTGCTGCTTCTGCGCGCCGCAGAAGGCGGCCGGGCGCAACGACTTCTCCAAAATTCCCAACGGCACCGGCGGGGTGGAGGATCGCATGGCGGTGCTGTGGCACCACGGGGTGAACAGCGGCCGGCTGACCATGAACGAATTCGTGAAGGTCACCTCGACCAACGCCGCCCAAATCTTCAACATCTATCCGCGCAAGGGATCGGTGGCGGTGGGGGCCGACGCCGACCTGGTGGTGTGGGATCCGGCGGCCACCAAGACCATCTCCGCCAAGACCCACCACCAGAACGTGGACTACAACATCTTCGAAGGCATGGCGGTGCGGGGCCTGCCGCGCGTGACCCTGACCGCCGGCCATGTCGCCTGGCAGGACGGCGACTTGCGCGCCGTGCGGGGTGCTGGCCGTTATGTCGACCGCCCGGCCTTCGCGCCCGGGTTCGATGCCGCCGCCAAGCGGCGTGACGCGCTGAAGCCGGTGGGTGTCGATCGCGGCTGATACCGGTATCCGCACCGCGGACGGGCATCCGTGGTGGGGCGAGACAAAACGAAAAAGAAAACGCAGGGTGGAATCCAGCCTAGGGGGCGAAGAAACGAATAAACGGGGATAACGGGCATGGTCACGGCAACGGACGTGAGCGCCGCCGGCATCGATACGGCGTCGGACATCTGGAATGAGGATCTGGCGCCGGTGGATTCCAGCCACCGTACCTGGCGCTGGGTGCATTTCGCCGCCCTGTGGGTGGGCATGGTGATGGGCATCCCGGCCTACATGTTGGCGTCGGGTTTGATCGAACAGGGCATGTCGGCCTACCAGGCGGTGGGGGCCGTGCTGCTGGGCAATCTGATCGTGCTGGTGCCCATGCTGCTGGTCGGCCATTCGGGCGCCAAGTACGGCGTGCCCTTCGCCGTCATCATCCGGGCATCGTTCGGGGTGCAGGGCAACAAGCTGCCGGCGCTGTTGCGCGCGCTGATCGCCTGCGGCTGGTTCGGAATCCAGTGCTGGGTGGGCGGCAACGCCATCTACGCCGTGGGCAACATCCTGACGCGCGGCGCGCTTGAGGGGCCGGTGCTGGGCTGGGTCGGCATCAATGCCGGGCACCTGGCCTGCTTCTTCATTTTCTGGTCGCTGCACCTCTATTTCATCGCCAAGGGTCCGGAATCGGTCCGCTGGGTGGAAACGGTGACGGCGCCGCTGAAGATCCTGATCGTGCTGGGCCTGCTGTGGTGGGCGTACGACAAGGCCGGCGGTTTCGGCAGCCTGCTGTCCGCCCCATCGCAGTTCGTCGCCGGCGCGCCCAAGGAAGGGCGGTTCTGGGTGGTGTTCCTGCCCAGCCTGACGGCCATGGCCGGTTACTGGTCCACCCTGGCCATCAACATCCCGGATTTCACCCGTTTCGCCCGCAGCCAGAAGGACCAGTATGTCGGCCAGGCCATCGGCCTGCCGCTGCCCATGGCGGGGTTGGCCTATATTGGCGTGGCGGTCACCTCGGCCACGGTCATCGTCTACGGCAAGGCCATCTGGGACCCGGTGGACCTGGCCGGCCGGATGGAGGGCATCGCCGTCGCCATTGGTCTCGCCATCATCGTCATCGACACGCTGTGCGTGAACCTGGCGGCCAATGTCGTGGGGCCGGCCTATGACTTCGCCGCCATCTTCCCCCGCCATGTGAATTTCGCCCGGGGCGGCTACATCACCGCCGCCATCGGCGTCATCATGATGCCGTGGAAGCTGATCGAATCCACCCAAGGCTACATCTTCACCTGGCTGCTGGGCTACGGCGCCCTGCTGGGGCCGCTGCTGGGTATCATGCTGGCCGATTACTGGCTGGTGCGCCGGGCGCGGCTGTCGCTGGAAGGGTTGTTCGATATGGACGGGCCCTACGCCTACAAGGGCGGCTGGAACATGGCGGCGCTGGCCGCCCTGGCCCTGTCCGTCCTGCCCAACGTGCCCGGCTTCCTGCACGCGGCCTTCCCCAGCCTGTTCGGCGGCGTGCCAATGGTCTTCCAGGAAATCTATAACTATGCCTGGTTCATCGGCATGTTCATCAGCACGGTGGTCTACACCCTGCTGATGCGCCGCACGGCCGCATGAGGCTGTGACCAACCCAAGGCTTGGCCCAGGAAACGGATGCCTGGGTCAAGCCCACCGCGCATACTGCCCGGCGACGATCAGAACAGCGCAGGGTGGATGATGGCCGTGGACCCGTTGAAGCCGCAGACTGACGTGGCGAATTTCCTGAACCTGGACATCCGCGTGGGACGGGTGGTCGAGGTGCAGCCGTTTCCCAAGGCCCGCAACCCGTCCTACAAGGTGGCGGTGGATCTGGGCGACCTGGGCGTCAAATGGTCCAGCGCCCAGATCACCCACTACGCGCCCGATGACTTGGTGGGCGCCCAGGTGGTGTGCGTCTGCAATTTCCCCGCCCGCAACATCGCCGGCTTCCAGTCCGAAGTCCTGATCCTGGGCGCCCGCAATGCCGAGGGCAACGTCATCGTGCTGACGCCGTGGTCGGCGGTGCCGCCGGGGGAGACGGTTTATTGAAGCCGTTGCGCCCGATCTTATGCTCAAAAGGCGCTGGGTGCCGCGGCGGAAAGATGATAATCGACGCTCTCAAATCGAGGGTGGCCGATAGTAGGCGTTGGAATTTATGGACAATTTACATCCGTCGCAAAAACCGAATCGGTTCTGGGGGAAGTTGACCGTCGAATGTCCCAGCGCGATTTCCGCGGGTGATTTCCGTGGCGAGAACGTCGTTGGTGCTTTCAGCTATTTCAATGAAGGGACGATCGTGTGGAATACGACCGTCGGCCGATTTTGTTCAATCGCGCATCGGGTGGTCATCGGCGCCCCGGAGCATCCGGTCGATTGGCTGAGTTCGCATCTGTTTGTGTTCGGTGACGCGGGCGGCCCCTTTGGCCATGGCGCCCAGCAGTTGAAGGATATCCTGGGCGCCGAGTCCTTTGAAAAGGACAAGCTGCGGACGACCATTGGAAACGACGTTTGGATCGGCCTTGGCGCCTTTATCCGGAAAGGACTGACGATCGGCAACGGCGCGATCGTCGCGGCGAACGCAACGGTCGTCCGGGACGTCGAGCCGTATTCCATCGTTGGCGGAAATCCGGCACGCGTCATCAGGAAGCGATTTGCCGACGATATTTGTGAGCGAATAGAAAAAATAGGCTGGTGGGACTATTTCCTGCACAAGGACAAGCTGAAGGGCATTCGCTATTCCGATCCGTCCGCCGCGCTGGATGTCATTGAGCGCGCGATAGAGGATGCCAGGATTGAGCGGTTGTCCCCCGAGGTATTGGAATTCAAGAAATAGACAGGGGCTGATTTGAACTGGTCACCGTCATCGACCGCGACCAGTTCAATCAGACAGGACGGATGGTCGGCTCCGTCAAGGGGGACCGAGCCCACGGAGGTAGGCCTAGACCTTGCCCAGGATCACGGCGATGGCCAGGATGATGTCGCCGACGATCATCAGGAACATGGAGAAGCCCCAGCCCAGGGCGAAGTGGGCCAGGAACATCAGGAGAAGCAAGACGACGGCGATGATGTTCGCCTTCACGAAGCGGGTGAACTGGTTCCAGCCCTCGGCATGTTCCTTGACGACGGCGTCGCTTACCGCGACGGCACCCTGCGCACCGGCCATGTCTTGCCCTCCCTTTATCGAGATCAAACCCGTTCCCTTTGGTTTATGCACAAACCATGCGGCTGGCAAGGGGTTAGGGTGTCCTGAAAAAGGCGTAGATCACGCCTGGGTTGCGGCCGCCAGCCACTGGCTAAGCCAGTCCCGAATGACCTGCGGCCGGTCAGCCAAGGCGGCGATGTGGCCGTCGGGCCGTACCAGCACCAGGGCGCCGGGGGTAAGATCATAACCACCACGGATGTGCCCGGCCTGGTCGGACAGGTCGAAGCCGTTGGTAGCCTGGCCCTGTGGCGCCACCGACAGCGCCTTGACGGTGGCGGTCAGGCCCGGAGGCACGATATCCGAAACATCGGCGCCGTAGCCCAGCAGGGTGAAATGCGGCCCCTGGAACATTGTGAACAGGCGGGTCTCCGTTCCCGCACCGGCGCGGCAGGGCGCGTCCGGCGCGCGGTCGCCGGCCTGCACGCGGGCCGCACCGGCGGCCGGCGCCAGGGGGCCGCCACGGTAGGTCAGGTCCAACTCCCGGGTCTCGCGCCCCCGGCGCATGCCCTCGGGCTTGCCCATCTGGGCCAGCATGCGGGCGCTGAGGTGCAGCACTTCGGCGGCGATGGGGCGCCGTTCGGCCTCGTAGCTGTCCAGCAGGCTGTCGGGCGCGCCCTTCAGCACGGCGGCCAGTTTCCACCCCAGATTATAGGCGTCCTGCACGCTGGTGTTCAGGCCTTGGCCGCCGGTCGGCGGGTGCACATGGGCGGCGTCGCCGGCGATGAGGATGCGGCCCACGCGGTAACGGTCGGCCAGGCGCAGGTTGGCCCGCATGGTGGACAGCCAGGTGGGCGCCCCCACCACCAGGTCGTCGCGCCCGGTGTGCTGGCGGATCAGCGTGCGGACCAGGTCGGCGGTGGGCGTCACCTCCTCCGCCACCTGGATGATCGCCTGGAACAGGTTGGTGCCGGCCAGCGGGCATAGGGCCAGCTGGGTTTGCGGCGTGTACCATCGGTGCCAGAGGTCGAAGGACAGCCCCGCGATGGGCATGTCGCCGACGATGGCGTGGAAGGGCAGGGTCTCGCCGGGGAAGCCGATGTCCAGCGCATGGCGGACGAAGCTGCGCCCCCCGTCGGTGCCCACCAGGTAACGGGCGCGCACCGTCCGTTCGCCCCCGCCGGTGCGCAGGGTGGCGGTGACGCCCTCGGCGTCCTGGGTGAAGCCCGTTAGTTCGGTGCCGAAAGCCGGGGCGTGGCCATGGCTGGCCAGGTGGCGGCGCAGCACCGCCTCCGTCTGGAACTGCGGCACCATCAGCACGTCGCCATGGGGTTCCGCCGGGTTGGGGATGTGGGGCGCGTGCAGCTCGTTGCGGTTGGTCCGGCCATCCGGGTGATAGGTGACCATGGGCGGATAAGCGCCGCCCACCGCCCGCAGATCGTCCAGCACGCCCAGATCCTCGAACACCTCAAGGCTGCGCGGCTGGATGCCCTTGCCGCGTGACCCGGCAAAGGGTGTCGTGTTCCTTTCGATCAGCATCAGGTCCACGCCCCGGTGGGCCAGGTCCAACGCCAGTGTCAGGCCGGCGGCGCCAGCGCCCACGATCAGGATATCGGTATCAAAGTCGGTCATCATGGTCTCCATATATGTGCGTTATACACATATAGATGTATGTGTGCATAGTGCACATATTCTGAGTCTCGACGGCTGCCCTGATAAATGTGCATAGTGCACATATGAAGAACGAACTGCATGAAGCGCTGATGGACCTGGCCGGCGTGCTGAACCGCCCGCAGCCGGACCAGCATCTATTGAACCTGGCCGGCGTGAACCTGGACCGGGCGCTGTTCCCCCTGCTGGTGCGCATCGGCTTGCGCGGGCCCATCGGTGTGGTGGAACTGGCGGAATTGGCCGGTCGTGATCACTCCACGGTCAGCCGGCAGGTGGCGAAGCTGGAAAGCCTGGGGCTGGTGGACCGCCGGGCCGGCGCCAGCGATGCGCGGGTGCGCGAGGCGGTGGTGACCCCCGCCGGCCAGGCCATGGTCGATACCATCGGCCAGGCGCGCAACCGCCTGTACACGGCGGCCCTGGCGGACTGGACGGAAGAAGAGAAGGTCACCTTGACCCGGTTGCTGCGCCGTCTGGCCGACCGGGCCAAGGCCTGGTCGGAGAATGGGGGCGGGGACCCTGAGGCTTAGACGGCGGGATTTAGCGCGGTGGCTGGGCTACCCAGTGGGCCGCTCAGCACGGCGCGATCACCCGCCACCGTCACCCGGCCCTCCGCGATCAGGCGCACGGCCAGTGGGTAAAGCTGATGTTCCGCCGCCAGCACGCGGGCGGCCAGCACATCGGCATCGTCGCCGGCCAGCACGGGTACGGCGGCCTGGGCCACGATGGGGCCGCTGTCCACCTCGCTGCGGACATAATGCACGGTGCAGCCATGGAAGCGCACACCGGCATCCAGGGCGCGGGCATGCGTGTCGATGCCGGGGAAGGCCGGCAGCAGCGATGGGTGGATGTTGATCAGCCGGTCACGCCAATGGTCCACAAACCAGGGCGACAGCAGGCGCATGAAACCCGCCAGGCACACCAGTTCCACGCCCGCCTCATCCAGTGCGCGGGTCATGGCCTGTTCGAAGGCGGGCTTGTCGGCATA
Source organism: Azospirillaceae bacterium (assembly GCA_028283825.1). Lineage (NCBI taxonomy): Bacteria > Pseudomonadati > Pseudomonadota > Alphaproteobacteria > Rhodospirillales > Azospirillaceae > Azospirillaceae bacterium. The sequence continues at coordinate 1,376,629 of JAPWJW010000001.1, forward strand.
GTCCTTGTGTGGCAGGGCCAGCGCCGGGACGCCGGCGCCGCGCGCCCGTTCCAACCCGGCGGCATCCGCCTTGTTGGACAGAACCAAAGCCACCGCCGCCGGAAAGTCCGGATCGGCGGCGGCGTTCAGCAGGGCCTGCAGGTTGCTGCCCCGGCCGGAAAGCAGGACGCCCAGCTTCAGCCTGCCGGGCGTCCCACCAATGTTCAGGCGTGCCATGCCTTGTCCGTGCCGGTCACCGTGACGCGATGGGCGGCGTCCGCCGCCGCCGGCACGACGGTGCCGATGCGGGTCACCGTCTCACCGCCCTTGGTCAGGACGGCGATGGCCTCATCCGCCTTGTCGGCGGTGACCACCACGACCATGCCGACGCCGCAGTTGAAGGTGCGGGCCAGTTCCAGGTCGGCGATGTTGCCCACGCCGGCCAGCCAGCGGAACACCGGCGGCAGGGTCCAGGCGCCGGCGTCCAGGGTGACGCCCAGGCCGTCGGGCAGCACGCGCGGAATGTTCTCGATCAGGCCGCCGCCGGTGATGTGGGCCATGGCCTTCACCAGGCCGGCGCGCACCGCGGCCAGTGTGCTCTTCACGTAAATCCGGGTGGGGGTCAGCAGCGCTTCGCCCAGGGTCTTGCCCGGGGCGAAGGGGGCCGCGTCCTCGTACGACAGGCCGGAGACGGACACCAGCTTGCGCACCAGCGAATAACCGTTGGAGTGCACGCCGCTGGACGCCAGGCCCAGCACGACGTCGCCAGCGGCGACACCGGCACCGGTCAGCACCTGGGTGCGCTCCACCGCGCCGACAGAGAAGCCGGCCAGGTCATAGTCGCCGTCGGCGTACATGCCCGGCATCTCGGCCGTCTCACCGCCCACCAGGGCGCAACCCGCCTGGCGACAGCCTTCGGCGATGCCGGCGACGATGGCGCGGCCGGCGGCCACGTCCAACTTTCCGGTCGCGAAATAATCCAGGAACAGCAACGGTTCCGCACCCTGGACCACCAGGTCGTTGACGCACATGGCGACCAGGTCGATGCCGACCGTGTCATGGCGCTTGGCGTCGATGGCGACCTTCAGCTTGGTGCCGACGCCATCGGTGGTGGAGACCAGCAGCGGGTCGGTGAAACCGGCGGCGCGCAGGTCGAACAGGGCGCCGAAGCCGCCCAGGCCGGCGTCGGAACCGGTGCGCGCGGTGGACTTGGCCAGGGGCTTGATGGCCTCGACCAGGGCGTTGCCCGCGTCGATATCGACACCGGCGTCCTTGTACGAATAGGTGCTTATGGCGTCCTCGCAGGGCCTGGGCTAAGAAGGGGCGTCCGCTCGGGTGCCGGTGTTAACCGCCGCCTGCGACCGCCCATCAGGACGGGGCCATGACCCGCCCGGGTTTCGGCGCCGAACATAGCAATATCGGAAGGCTTTGCAATGCCGCACCGCTGCATCCCCCTCTTGCGCCGGATCACCGCCAGGCCTGTCCAGGCGGGCGCTTTTTCCCTGATCCTGGCTGCGGGCCTTGCCGCCGGAACCGCGCGGGCCGAGGCGGGGAAAGGCCCGGCGGCGGCCGACACCGCCTTCGTTGAACAGCATGTGGACGTTGACGTCACCGCCGGCAACGCCAACCAGGCGCGCGACCAGGCCATCCAGCAGGCCCAGCGCGAGGCTTTGGCCCGCCTGTTCCGCAAGCTGACGCCGGCCGCCGACGGCCGCCAGCCCCCGTCCGTCAGCCAGGGCGATCTTGAAGGCCTGGTGGCGGGTTTCGAGCTGGAGCAGGAGCGCGCCTCCTCCGTCCGGTATGTCGGCCGCTTCACCGTGCGTTTCCGCCCCGCCGCCGTGCGCCAGCTGTTGCAGCAGAACGGCGTGCGCTATGCCGAGATGGTGGGCAAGCCGGCCCTGGTGCTGCCCCTGGACGCCACCGCGACGGAACCGGCGCTGTGGACCGACAGCCCGTGGCGCCAGGCCTGGGTGCAGATGGGCCCGGTGGACGGCCTGATGCCGGTGTCCCTGCTGGCGCCCGACACCAACGACCAGAACGACCTGCCGGCCAAGGCGGCCCTGGCGCCCGACCCCGCCGTGCTGGCCCGCATCGCCGCCCGCCATGGCGCCGGCCTGTTGCTGGTGGCCCGCCTGGATGGCGATGCCGCCAAGGGGTATCAGCTGAGCCTGACGAGCTATATCCCGGGGGAGGGGGCGTCACCGGTGGAGACCGTGCCCCAAGGGGGCTTCACCACCCGCGTCGTGCCCGCCGATGCGCCCCTGGCGGTCCCGGGTGCCGCCTCCAACCCCCCGCCGGTGCCGCCGGTGCTGGCCCAGGCCGTCGCCACGGCGGTGGACCGGGTGGAGGAGGCGTGGAAGCGCCGCGTGGTGGTGGATGCGCACCAGGAAAGCCAGGTGGCGGTGCGTGTGCCCCTGACCGACCTGTCCACCCTGGTGGAGGTGCGCCGCCGCCTGTCCGGCGTGCCCATGGTCACCCAGGTGAACACCAGCGCCCTGAAGACCACCCAGGCGCTGCTGACCCTGACCGTGCTGGGTGACGTGGCCCATTTGAAGACGGCGCTGGCCCAGCGCGACCTGGTGTTGTCCGACATCGACGCCGGGGCGACGCCGGCCGGGTCCGACGCCCATTACCAGATCGGCCTGGCGCCGGCCGGCTGATCCCGAAAGTGGTCCCGGATTCCAGGGCCTTATCTGCTACAGTTCCCAAACGATGAGATCGCGGGGACCTTTTCGAGGGAACGATGGCTGAGACGTACGCGGGGCGGCAGATACGATTCTGGCTGATCAGCCTGCTGGTGGGGGTGGCGCTGGTCTGGCTGCTGCGGGGCATGCTGCTGCCCTTCGTCGCCGGCATGGCCATCGCCTATCTGCTGGATCCGGTGGCCGACCGGCTGGAGGGGTTCGGCCTGCCGCGCCTGGCGGCCACCTGCGCCGTGCTGCTGTCCTTCACCGTGGTGGTGGCGCTGGCCATCCTGCTGCTGGTGCCGCTGATCCAGCAGCAGGTGTCGCAACTGATCGAAAGCCTGCCGGCCATCATCACCTGGGCGCGGGACGAATCCATGCAGCGCATCCGCACGCTGATGGCGGCCCTGCCGCCGGATGACGTGGAACGGCTGCGCAGCGCCGCCAGCGAATATGTCGGGACCCTGGTGGGCTGGGGCGCGGATTTCCTGAAGAACCTGTTCACCGGCGGTGCCGCCCTGTTCGGCGTGGTGTCGTTGCTGTTCATCACGCCGGTGGTGGCCTTCTACCTGCTGCGCGACTGGGACCGCATGGTGGCGACCCTGGACGGCTGGCTGCCCCGCGAACATGCCGAGGTGGTGCGGGAGCAGTTGCGCGCCGTGGACCATACGCTGGCCGGATTCGTCCGCGGCCAGGCGTCCGTCTGCCTGGCGCTGGGCGCCTTCTACGCCGTCACCATGACGGCGGTGGGCCTGAATTTCGGCCTGGTCATCGGCCTGATCGCCGGCATCCTGTCCTTCATTCCTTATGTCGGCACGGTGGTGGGGTTTGGCGCCAGCGTCGGCGTGGCCCTGTTCCAGTTCCACGACGTTTTCCGCGAAGGCCTGGTGGTTGGCCTCTACGTCCTGGGCCACGTGCTGGAAAGTTATGTGCTGACGCCCAAGCTGGTGGGCGACAAGGTGGGGCTGCACCCGGTGTGGGTGATGTTCGCCCTGCTGGCGGGCGGCAGCCTGTTCGGCTTCACCGGCGTGCTGCTGGCGGTGCCGGTGGCGGCCGTCATCGGCGTGCTGGTGCGCTTCGCGTTGCGTCAGTACCTCGCCAGCAGCTATTACACCGGCATGCCTCCGGAAGAGGTGCTGTGCGAGGATCTGGTCCAGGAGGGATTGATCCCGCCGGGGGCCGGGCCGGGGCGTGAGGCGGAAGCGCCACCCGTTCCCTGACGCGGCCCTTTCCCCTACCATCGCTTTCACGCCTGACGCGCCCGTTGCCGGTAAGACCCTGACCCATGGCCGATTTGAGACAATTGCCCTTAGACCTGGGGCACCGTTCCGCCATGGGGGAGGCCGACTTCCTGGTGGCGCCCGGCAATGCCGACGCGGTCGCCTGGCTGGACGCCTGGCCGGAATGGCCGGCGCCGGCGCTGGTGCTGTACGGCCCGCCCGGCTGCGGCAAAAGCCACCTGGCCCAGGTGTGGCGCGCCCGCTCGCGCGCGCCGCTGTTCGGGCCGGAGGATCTGGTGCCCGCCGACGTGCCCCACCTGCTGGGCCCCACCCGCACCGCCGTGATCGACCGGGCGCACGAGGTCTCAGGTGACGCGGGGCGGGAACGCGCGCTGCTGCACCTCTACAACCTGACGAAGGAGGCGGGCGGCCAACTGCTGCTGCTGGCCCACTACGCCCCCATCAACTGGATCCTGCGCCTGCCCGACCTGCGCTCCCGCCTGGTGGCGGCCCCGGCCGTGGGCATGGCGGCCCCCGACGACGCCCTGCTGATGGCCGTGCTGGTCAAGCTGTTCGATGATCGCCAGGTGCGGGTGGGGGAGGAGGTCATCACTTGGCTGATGACCCACACCGAACGCTCCTTCGACGGCGCGCGGCGCACCGTGGCGCTGCTGGACCGCGCGGCGCTGGCGGCGAAGAAGCCCATCACCGTGGCCTTCTGCCGTCAGGTGCTGGAGCCGAAGGACAGGCCGGCGGAGGGGTGAGTCAGCGTTCCTGCGCGCCGTGCCATACGCGCAGAATGGTCAGCTGTTCATCTTCAATTTTATAAACGATTATATACGGATAGATGACGGTAAGTTCTCGCGTGCCGGGCTTCGACCCAGGGCGGCCGCGCTGGGGAAATGTCGTCAGATTGTCCCCCGCTGCGGCCAAGCGTCGTGTGATGTCGATGGCGGCCATGGGATTGTATTGGGCGATGTAGGCGCGATGGCCTGCCACGTCCCGAAGCGCTGGGATAGACCAGATGACCCGCATCAAGCGTCTTTTGTAGGGACGGGTATCGGCAGATCCTCACCGGCGGCCAGCCGCAGGAGCCATTCACGAACAATCTCGTGATCGACATATTCGCCGCGAGCGACCGCTTCCAGCGCTTCATCGATTGCTCGATGTTTCGCGCCGTTATCATCAATATCGAAGATGGAGGCGGGCTTGCTCATGGTGCTTACGATAACACGGCTTCCATTGAAGCCCAACTACCGTCCCACCATCCAGAACATGCGCCGCCGGGCGTAGCCGCGCCAGGTGGCCGGCAGCTTGGTCAGGGCCAGCGCCTCTTCCTGCGCCAGACGCGACAGCAGTCGGGTGCTGCGTGGCTTGGGGCCGCTACCTTTGGCCAGGGTGGTCACCAGGCGCGTGGCCTGGCGGGCGGACAGCGGCGCCAAGGCGGCGGCGTGCAGGCGGGTGAGGGGGGCCAGGGCGTCGGCGGGCGGGCGCTTCGCCGTCTTGGCCTTGGACGGCGCCGTCCTTGGTTGATAAAGGCCGCGGCAGGCCTCCGCCGCCTCATGCAGGCGCTGTATCCGGCGGCGCAGGCGTTCCAGCGCGTCGGTCGGGGGCGGGGCCTTGGGCGCCGGTGCCATGGGTTTGACGCCCGGCGATTTGATGCCGGCCTGGATTGGATCGGGCAGATCCAGCCGGGCGACGGCCTTGGCGACCTTGTCCTGCAACTCCGCCATCAGGCGCGGCGCGATGGTCTTGAACGGCAGATCCAGGGCCGGGCTGGTCCAGCCGCCGCCTTCGATCCAGGCGGCCAGATCCAGGATGAAGGCGGTGTGGCCGGCGCCGCGCAGGCGCTTGGCGACATCGCGATGGGCCCGGGCGGCGGCGTTGGCCAGGCCCAGATGCTGGCGGCGGCTGAGCCCGGCGGCGCCCTTGCGGTCGGGCAGCAGGGCGATGCGCTCCGCCAGCCGGTCCCAGCCGCGTGCGGCCTCCAGCGCCGCGCGCAGGGGCGCCAGCCGGCGGCGCAGGGCGTCGGCGGCCTGCACGTGCGGGTTTGGGGCTTGTGCTACGGGCGTTGGCTTGTCGGCGGGGGGCAACGTTGTCGCCGGCAGGGTCATGGCCAGCCGCAACAGGCGCAGGGCCGTGTCCAGCCGCCGGCTGGCCGCCGCCATCTGGCGCAGGGCCAGCGGGCCTTCCGGCGTGGCGCCCGCTTCCAGCAGCACGGTGGCGTTGTCCAGCAGGTGGCTCAGCGCCTGGCGTGCCGCGTGGCGGAAGCCTTCCGCCACCGTGGTGACCGGCGTCAGGGTGACGGGCTGGGCGGGTACGGCCGTTGCCGGCTTGCCGGTCAGCAGGCGCAGGCCCGCGTCCGCCTTGCTGCCGGTGGTCAGGCGCAGGGGCACGTGGTGGTGCAGCAGGGCCGCCACCTCGAACAGGGCGGCGACGCGGCCGTCCTTCAGTTCCAGTTCCACCTCGGCCACCGGCCAGACCGTGTCGCCGTCCCCGGTATCGCCCGCCAGGCGCACCTGGCCGCGGTCCAGCGCCAGTTCGATGGTGGTGCGCGTGTCGGGATGCAGCAGCAGGGCGGTGCGCTCGATATCGGTGGTGAAGCGCGGCGCCACCGTCGTCCAGGCCGCCGCCGGCAACAACCCCGCCAGCGTCGGCGGCAACAGGGTGAGGTCGGGGCCGTCGCCCTCCGGCGCCAGTTCCCATTCCCACTCGCGCCGGCCGGCGGCGGCGGCCGTGCCGGCGTCGGACCGCCAGGTCTTCATCGCCTGGATGCGCCGGCCGCCCTGCACCCGCACCCGCAGGGCCATGCCCTGGGCGGCCAGGGCCAGGTCGGGGGTGTCGTGATATGTGGTGACCTGGTGGCGGGTGCGGGCCCCGCCCTCCGATATCTTGGCCAATTGGGGCAGGGCGGCCAGCTTGGCCAGGGCCGCCGGCGTGGCCGCCAGCTTCACCTCCACCTCCCGGACGGCGGCCACCCGCTTGGGCGGGGAACCGGCCGGGGGTGCGGGGCGTTCAGGGTGCGGGCGGGCGATGCCTTTTGTCATGCCTGAATGCATAACCCAAGACGGCGCGTCCGTTAAGATCGTGTTGCGGAATTACATCCCTTTCACGCATTTCGCAAATTTCATTCCGTTTTGTTGCCTTGCAGCGCACAGTTGAGATAGTCTCAAGCCATCGTTGCGTCACAATAAATCGCCACCCCGCCACGCCCTTTGATGCCCTTGCTCTCGGCCGGTTTTTTGCCATTGCGAGGTAGGATAATGACTCAACCTCACCGGGTCATGCCCTTTGCATCCTTAACAAGCGCGTCGGCGTGGGACAGGTGGTCCGGCGCAGCAGGGATGAGCAACCAAAATTGGGCACGAAACCATCATGAAGTCATCGCTGGCACCATCGCGGTCCGCTGAGAAGGCCGCAGAAAAGTCCACCGACTCCGGGCACACCCCGGAAAAGGCCGCGGCGCCGGCGAAGACCCCCAAAACGACAAGCGCCACCGCCACGCCGGGCACGGATGTGAAGGCCGCCGATGCCGCCACGCTGGCGGCCCTGGCCAAGTCCGGCGCCTTGCTGGCCTACCCCATCGCCAAATTCTCCGGCACCGCCGCCATCGACGCGCCGGCCCTGACCGCCGACCTGGTGACGCGGCTGGCGCGGTACACCGAACTGGCAGATGCCGATCCCTTCGCCAACCCCGTCTCCCTGCTGGCGCTGGACGTTTCCCGCCGCCTGCATGCCGGTGAGCTGGACCTGGCGGCGGTGGAACAGGCCATCCAGTTCTTGGGCGCCGAAGGTTTCCTGGCCCGCGCCCGCCGCCTGGGCGCCTATCTGGGGGAGGCTGATCCGGAGGCCAACGCCGCCCGCATCCGTACCCTGATCGAGGGGTTGGCCGTGGGGGCCGACGGCAAGGCGGCGCCGTTCGAGGCCTTCCGCGCCCAGGTCGAGAAAGAGATTTTCGGCATCGTCATCACCGCCCACCCGACCTTCAACCTGACGGGTGAGCTGATGGACGCGCTGGCCCAATTGGCCACCGGGCGGGACCACGCCGGCGTGCCGCTGACCGCCGCCGCCCGCAAGGCCCTGATCACCGGCATGGCCGGGGTGGAACTGCGCCCGGGTGAGCTGTCGCTGGCCGATGAGCATCGCCTGTCGCTGGCGGCCATCACCAACATCCAGGCGGCACTGCGCATCGTCTACGACATCGTGCTGTCGGTGGCGCGGGCCCATTATCCGGACCAGTGGGCGGAACTGACGCCCAAGCTGCTGACCGTGGCCAGCTGGGTGGGCTACGACCTGGACGGGCGGTCGGACATCCGCTGGTCCGACACCCTGCACAAGCGCCTGGTGGTGCAGGTGGGGCAGTTGCGCCACTACCTGGCCGAGGTGCAGGCCATCCGCAAGGCCGCCCCGGCGCAGGAGGATCTGCGCAACACCCTGGACCTGCTGGAATCGCGCCTGGCCCTGGCCATCGCCCAGGTGACGGATGAGATCGCCGCCTTCGGGAGTGAAGCCGCCCAGAAGGATATCGAGCATATCGCCCGGCGCATGCATGAGGGCCTGTCCCTGCGCCTGGTGGAGGCTGCACACGCCATCGAGCAGGTGGAGCGCGCCATCCGGCTGGCGTCCGCTGCCACCAAGGGCGCCAAGGGCGGGGACGACGTCATCCGCCGCCTGGCCATCCTGAAGGCGGAACTGGCCAACTATGGCCTGGGCCAAGCCCACACCCACGTGCGCATCAACGCCACCCAGTTGCACAACGCCGTTCGCAAGACCGTGGGCATGGAAACGGCGCCGGACGACCCGCGCTATCGCCAGTCCTACCTTAACGCGCTGACGGGCTTGCTGGATGAGGTGCGGCCGGCCCGCATCAACTTCGGCAGCATCATGGCGGAGCGCACTTCGGCCAAGCGGCTGTTCATGGTCGTGGCCCAGATGCTGAAGTACGCCGACGCGTCGGTGCCGGTGCGTTTCCTGATCGCGGAATCGGAATCGGCCTTCACCGTGCTGACGGCGCTTTATTACGCCCGGCTGTTCGGCGTGGCCGACAAGGTGGACATCAGCCCCCTGTTCGAGACGGAAAAGGCGCTGGAGGTCGGCAGCCGGGTGATCGAACAACTGCTGGAGAACCCGCATTACCGGGAGTATGTGAAGCGTCGCGGCCGCCTGTGCATCCAGACCGGCTTCTCCGACGCCGGCCGCTATCTGGGCCAGACCCCGGCGTCCGCCAGCATCGAGCGTCTACGCCTGCGCATCGCCCGCCTGTTCACCCGCCACCGCTTGGACGGCGTGCAACTGGTGATCTTCGACACCCACGGCGAATCCATCGGCCGCGGCGCCCATCCGGCGGGTTTCCCAGAGCGGCTGGGGTATGTCGCGACCCCCGCCACCCTGTCCTTCCTGGCCCACCAGAAGATCGCCTTCAAGCAGGAGGTCAGCTTCCAGGGGGGCGACGGCTATCTCTACTTCGTCACCCAGCCGGGCGCCCTGGCGGTGGTCACCCGCATCCTGGAGCACATGCTGGGGGCCAGGCACACCACCCTGGACGATGATCCGTTCTATGGCGACGCCGACTACATCCGCGAATTCTTCACGACGGTGAAGCAGTTCCAGGTGTCGTTGGTGGACGACCCCAACTACGGCGCCTTGCTGTCGGCCCTGGGCACCAACCTGCTGTATCCGTCGGGCAGCCGGGCCATCAAGCGGCAGTATGACGGCACGGCGGATGATATCGACCAGACCCGCGCCTCACAGTTCCGCGCCATCCCGCACAACGCCATCCTGCAGCAGATGGGCCTGCCCGCGAACACCATCAGCGGCGTGGGCGAGGCCATCGACAAGGATCCGGAGCATTTCGCCGAGCTCTACCGTGCCTCGCCGCGCTTCCGCCAACTGCTGGGCATGGTGGAATACGGTGTCGCCATCGCCAGCCCGGATGCGCTGAAGGCCTATATCGACACCCTGGATCCGGCCTTCTGGCTGTTGCGCGCGGCCCACACCGCCGATCCCGCGCGGGTGGAGGAGATGCGGCGCCTGGCGGCCATGCTGGAGGACAACCCCCTGCACAGCCGCCTGATCCGTATCTTCCGCAAGCTCTACCGCGACTTCGACATCCTGGAGGAAGGGCTGGCGCGGGTGGAGCACCAGCCGCTGCCTGGGCAGGTGCCGCCGCCCGATGAGGCGCTGAGCAATGGCTTGCTGGTGCTGCACGCGTTGCGCATCGCCCTGATCCAGGAGGTGTTCCTGCGGGCGACGCACGTTCCGCAATTCTCCAGCCAGCACAACATCACCCACCGCCGGCTGATGAACCGCCTGCTGCAACTGGATGTGCCCTGGGCGCTGGACCTGCTGTCCCGCATCTTCCCCGTGACGGGCGACGCCGCCGGCGACGGCGACTTCGGCGAGACGGCGACCTACGTCAGCGACGACAGCCAGAACTACGGCCAGGAGAACGAGCGCATCTTCAAGCCGCTGGCCAACCTCTACGACCTGGTGCGCCGCGTCGGCAACGGCATCACCCAGCGCATCGGCTTCTTTGGGTAGGGATGAGGGCGTACGCCGTCGGCGTTGACCGCCGGCGGCGTGCCCATCATATAATGATCAGACCACGTTAGCGGAGGGCGGTATGGGACACGTGCCGTTCAAGGATTTCCAGGCGGATCTCGCTGCCAACATCGACCAGGTGCGGGCCGGTGGGGGGCCGCTGGTCGTCGCCATGGATGATCACCGCGACGTCGTCCTGATGCAGGAGGTGGAGTACCGCAGCATCATGGAAACCCTGCATCTGCTGGGCAATCCCGCCAATGCCGCGCGGCTGCATCAGGCCATCGCCGCTGTGGAGGCTGGGGACACGGTCGATTTCGATCAGGCGATCGCCAGCCGGAAATGAACGTCGAGTTCGCGCCGCAAGCCTGGCAGGACTTTGTCCATTGGCAAGAGGCAGATCCCAAGGTTGTTCAGAAGATCATCGAACTGATTGAGCAGGTGCGGCGCACGCCTTTCACCGGCCTGGGCAAGCCCGAGCCTTTGAAAGGGCCGCTGAAAGGGTATTGGTCCCGACGCATCACATCGGAACACAGGCTGGTCTATGGCGTGGTTGGCACCGGGGATGCCCAGAAGGTTCGCGTCCTGCAATGCCGTTGGCACTATGAGTAAGGGTGCCCGACGCGCACTACAGCTCTGCCCAATAGCGAATCAGGTTGTGATAAATATTCGTCAGTTTCCGCACCTCGGGATCGTTGCGCCCAAGGCGTGTGACCAGTTCCTGAAGGGCGTTGTCCATATCGAAGGTCAGGCGCCGCGCCAGCGGGTCCTTGATCATGCTTTGCAGCCAGAAGAATGACGCGACGCGGGCGCCGCGCGTCACCGGCGTGACGCTGTGCAGGCTGGTCGACGGATAAAGCACGGCGTGCCCCGCCGGCAGCTTGACCCGGTGGGACCCGTAGTAATCCTCGACGATCAGCTCACCGCCGTCATACTCGTCCGGTTCCGACAGGAACAGGGTGACCGACAGGTCGGTGCGGATGCGCAGGCCGGTCAGGTGGTCGCCCCGGATGCAATTGTCCACATGCTCCCCGAAGAACTGCCCCGGCCCGTACCGGTTGAACAGGGGCGGGAAGATGTGCAGGGGTACGGCCGCGGAAATGAACAGCAGATTGGAGGTGAGCGCGCGGATCACGCGCTCACCCAGTTTGCGGGCCACCTGCCCATCGGGGGGCAGTTGCTCGTTCTTCTTCACTTCGGCTGATTGCGCACCGGCGGTGGAGCGGCCGTCCTCCCAGCCGCTGGCGTCCATGATGTGGCGGAAGTCCGCCACATCCTGCTTGCTCAGAACATCCGGTATGCAGATCAGCATTTGGGGAACCCTCAGAACTTGATCGACGCGGTCAGGGAGACGCTGCGGCCCGGCGCGATCTCGATGAAGGGCTGGGCGCTTTGGTAGAAGGCGTCATAGTAGGTCTTGTCGAAGATGTTCTGCACATAGAGCTTCATGCTCAGATGTTCATTGATCTTCGTTTCGGCGAAGGCGTCGAAGCGCCAATGGGCCGGCAGGATGGTGGGGTTGGGCGGGTTGGGATAGGCCACGCCGCCGTTGGCCGCCAGCAGCGAGCCGCCCCTGATTTCCGATGTGTAGATGGACTGGCCGCCCAGTTCCAGCCAATCGGTCACCTGGTACTTGCTCAACATGTTGAAGGATTCGTTGGCGATGTTGGCAAGTCCCAGCCCGACGTTGGTGGGAACGATGGAATGGGTGATGTCGGTCTTCATGACCACCAGGCCACCCATGACGCTCCATTTGTCGGTGATGTTGCCCGCCGCCTCGAAGTCCAGCCCCTGGACGCGGTAGGAGGCACCGGCGACGATCTGCCCGCTGGTGTAGCCCGGCAGGTTGGCGGGTGCCGTCTCCCGTGCGTTCGACACGTCGGTCTCGAAGGCCGCGGCGCTGGCCAGCAGGTGGCGGTCGAACAGTTCCCACTTGGTGCCGACCTCATAGGACTGGCTGCGCTGCGGTCCATAGATCTGCGTGGCGTTCTGGGTCGCGGCGAAGCCGCCATAGGAACTGGACGTCGCGTCCAGTTCGTCACCCACGGGATTGGCCGCCGTGGCGTAGGCGAAGTACACGCTGGCGATGTCCATCGGCTTGACGACGATGCCGGCGTTATAGCTGGTGATGCCGGAATCGTCGGTCCGGGAACTGGTGTTGTTGGACGCCTTGATGTTGTAGTCGTCGTACCGGATGCCGCCGTTCACGATGATGAAGTCGTGGTAATTGGCGGTGTCCATCAAGTAACCGGCATTGGTGTCCACATTGTATTTCAATGGGTTGCCGGTCAGCTTGGCCGTTCCTGCGCCATACAGGTAATGGGTGGGGTTGTAGGCGCTGACGATGGGCGCGCCGCTGGAGGTGAAGGCCACGGGGCCGGTGGTCAGTTCGGAGGTGAAGCCGGTGTAGCTGTCGATGCTGATCTTCTCGTTGGAGAATTCGCCGCCGGCGACCAGCGTGTGCTTCAGCGGCCCCGTGTCGAACTTGACCGTCGCCTGCGGCTGGTCGGCCAGGACGTCCGCCGTCTCGTACCGGCTTTGCGCGTTGAGCTGCACGTAGCCGGAGAAATGGGTGGCGTTTGAGGAATAGGGGGCCGTCACGCCGGTGGCGCTGGGGTTCTCAGGAATCGTGCCGATGTAGTCCAGCAGGGAATGGCTGCCCCGGAACTTGTTCTCAAGCGTCAGCCAGTCGTTGACGTCCCATTCCGCGTTCAGGGTGCCCATGTCCTGGGTGGAATTGGTGAAGTCGCGGTTGACGATGCCGTAATAGGTATCGCGGGAAATGCCATCCTCGGTGGCCGGGCGGTGTGTCGCCTGGTCGTACGGCACACCGAAATCGGGCAGGCCCCAGAGGCGGGTGTGCGAATAGTCGGCGTTCACCGTGAAATTGTCGGTGGGCTTCAGCGTCACCGCCCCGGCGACGCCCCAGCGGTTGTCGGTGGTGTAGTCGCGGCCGGCGACGTCGGAATACTGGATCATGCCGTTCAGGCGGACATCCACCATCGGGCTGATCGCCTGATTGACGTCGAAGGTCCCGCGCTTCTCCGCATCGCTGAAGCCGCCCGTACCTTCGGCCTTGTAGAAGTCGGTGTCCTGCGCCGCCTTGGTCACGATGTTGATGGCGCCGCCGGTGGTGCCGCGGCCGGCGAAGGAGGAGGCGGGACCGCGCAATATCTCGACCTGTTCGGTGTTGAAGTTCTCGCGGATGCTGACGCCCGGGTCACGGACGCCATCGACGAAGATGTCGTTGCGGGCATCGAAGCCCCGGATGAAGAAGCGGTCGCCGAACGCGTTGCCGCCTTCGCCGGAGCCCAAGGTGACACCGGCCGTTGAACGCCCGATTTCCCGCAGCGTCGTCGCCTCCTTGTCCTCCAGCACCTCCTTGGTCAGCACGGTCACGGTGCGCGGCGTGTCGAGCACGGGTTCGGTGAACTTGGAAGAGGACAGGCGGTCCACCTTGTAGGGCGCGCTGGGGTCGGCATAGGGGTTGGCATCGGGCGCGCCGCCCTGGCTCTCGATACGGACGGCACCCAGCTGAAGGGCCTTGCCGCTACCCGCCTGCGGTGCTGCCGCCTGAACCGTGAAGGTGCCGGTGCTGCCGACGCCGTAGGTGAGCCCGGTTCCGGCCAGAAGCCGTTGCAGCGCCGTCGCCGGCGCCATGCGGCCCTGCGCCCCCGGCGTCGATATGTTCTTCACCAGGTCGCCATCGGTCGAGACCTGGATGCCGGATTGCTGGCCGAACAGGGCCAGGGCCGTGCTCAGCGACTGTGCCGGGATATTGAAATCCCGTTCAGCGGCCTGTGCCGTGGTCGGCGATGCCTGGGCATGCGCCGAGGATGTGGCCATGATGTCCGCCAGCGCCGTCGTCATCATCAGGCTGGCGCCTAGCCGCCGCGCCCATTTGCCCCCGCTCGTCATCTTCAATCCCTTCGTTGGTGCGTTATCCAGCGGGGCGGCGGACGGGTTGTTTCCCGTCGCACACGTATACGAATGCAACGCATTCGCGGGCCCCTATTGACGCAACGACGGTGAAAGCGGGGTTTCTAACAAAATCTTCAAATATAACGATTTCTTTAATAAAGCATTGGTCGGGGAATTCATGCCGGCGGCCTTTGACCTTGAGCGGTCAAAGGCCCTCTCAGTTGCCGGAGACCAGCAAAAGCCAGGGCGTGATTTGGTGGACGGTCGCGCCATGTGCCTGGGCGACACCGCGCAACGCGTCGATGGGATCGGCCAGGTTATAGACGCCTGTGACCGGCCGGCCCGCCAGGTGCTGGTTCGTCAGCAGGATGGTGCCGCGATAATAGGGGCGGATCTGGTCCACGATCTCCCGCATCGGCTGGTCCTGGGCGATGATCTGGCCCTGGCGCCAGGCGGCCACCTGCGTCGGCGGCGCCGTTTCGCGTTGCGCGCTGCCAGGGGTGATGCGCAGCGATTGGCCCGCCGTGAGCGTTTCGGAAACCTGGCCCGTGGTTGCGGCGTCATCGACGCGGACGCTGCCTTGCCGCACGGCGATCGTGGCGCCGGCGGCGGTGCGGCGAATGTCGAAGGCGGTACCAATGTCGATCGCCTCGACGCCGCCGACCGTGACGCGGAACGGGCGGTCGGGGTTGTGATTGACGGTGAAGAAGGCCTCCCCGGCCAGCAAGTCGACCCGCCGTTCCCCCATGCCATAGGTGACCGAAATGGCGCTTTCCGGTGCCAGGGCGACTGAACTGCCATCCGCTAGGGTGATCGTGCGCGTCTGCCCGGTGCCGGTGATGTAGTCAGCCCGAAGGTGGAGCATCGCCGTCGGGCCGGCCAGGAAGGCAAGGCAGGCGGCGGCGGCCAGGGCGATGCCGGCCTGCCAGGCTTTCGGAGGCGGACGCGGACGTCGGGTCGGCGGTGTCGCGCGCATCGCCGCGACGAAGGGCGCCCACCGGTCGTCATGGGAGGGCGGCACGGTGGAGAGCATGTGGGAGGTGCGCTGGGTTGTGGCCCAAGCGGCCGCGTGGGCCGGCGAGGCCGCCAGCCAGGCCTCGAACCGGCGGCGCAAGGCGGGATTGTCGGGATCGTCCTGCAACCGGATCAGCCAGTCCGTCGCCGCCTGCGACGCGTCGATTGGTGCTGTCCCCGATCCTGCGATCATGCCTTTTCTTCGGTCCGCGGTGGTGTGGGGTCAAGTTGATCGCGGCGCGCCCGCATTTGGCCCCTATTCATTAAACGTATCCGGTTTGCTGTTTTCTAAGCCGGTTTCACGTTCTTGGGGAAGGAAATCGGCGACTCGCCCCTATCGCCGGCCCAGGCGCCGTTTGCAGTGCTGGACGCCGTTGGACACCAGGACATGCGCCATGGGCAGGGAGATGCCGAGGAAGGCCGCGATTTCCTTCAGGGTGCATTCGCCGAAGCGGTGCATTTCCAGGGCGATGCGGGTGCGCTCCGGCAGTTCCGCCATCGCCGCCTTCAGCAGGTCGAATTCGTCCTTGTGCAGGGCGACGGCTTCCGGGGATGGAAAATCGTCGGGGGAGATCTCGGCGGCGGCATCCAGGCTGCCGTCGCCCAGGATTTCGTGTTCACGCCGCATCCGCCGACGGCCGTCGAACGCCAGATTGCGCACGATGCGGTAGAGGTAGCCCAGCGGTTCGTCGAGGAAACTGCCGTGGGATGCCTTGTCGAAACGCAGCCAGGCCTCCTGGACCAAGTCTTCGGCATGGGCGCGGTTGCCCACGATCCCGCTGGCGTAATCGACCAGGGCGCCGCGGTTGTCCATGAACAGGCTGACGGGGTTTCGACGCAAAGCCAGGCTTCCAACGCGAGTGCGACTGCCGCTTATCCTGCGACCTCGCCGAGGGGAACGCGCAGTAAGGCGAACGAATGCCAAAGTGCGAACAATTCTTAATTTTTCTTACTGATATTCGTATTGACGCGCAACCTTTCTGTGCCGCGTCAACTTGACCACACAGGTGGAGGCGAATGAGCCGGCCCGGATGGGCCGACTCATGGCTTACCCTGACCGCGCCGCGGCCCGGCTTAACCCTGGCCGGGCGGGTTGTGCACCAGGACGCCGTACCAGCCCAGCCCGCGATAGGTCTCATACCCCGGCGTGCGGGCGAAGCCGATCAGGCGGCCGTGGCGGTCGATGTAATGGCCCATGGGCTGGTCGCGGTTGGCCAGATGGAAGTTTTCCGTCAGTTCACCCCGGCCATCGCTGGACGCGATGATGCGGCCGGCGGCGTCCAGCAGCAGGCAGCGGGTATTGGCCCGTTCCGAGGTTTCCAGCCGCACGCCGGTGACCACCGCGTGGGCCTGCGGCGCCCAGTCGAAGAAGATGCCCAAGGCACCCAGCACCTCGCCATCCTGCGTGCCGTCCCGGCGCACAGCGGTGGAGTACGTGGCCACCGTCCGGTTCTCAAGCATAGGTTTCTGGCTGACATCCTCCACCGCGAAGTCGCCGCCGTCGCGGGTGCGCAGCGCGTCGATGAACCAGGGCTCGTTGGCGACGTTGGTGCCGATGGCATGGGGGAAGCGATCAGGGCGGCCGGTTGCAATGACGCGGCCGGTGCGGTCGGCCACCCACAGGTCCAGGTAGACGGTATAGCTCTGCAGGATGACGTTCAGCCGTTCGCCCGCATGGCGGTTGGCGTCGGGGGAGGGGGCCTGCAGGCAATTGACCACGGCGCTGTCGGTGGCCCACCAGCGCACATCGCACGACCGCTCATAAAGGTTGCGGTCGATGATATCGATGCTGTTCAGCGCCAGGTCGGCCAGGCGCTGGCCCCGGAAGCGGATCATCAAATCCTCGCCCACCGTGGTCATGCGATCGACCAGTTGCCCGATCTCGTTCCGCAATTCCCCCGCCACGACGCTGACGCGCTGGGAGATGGAATTGACCTCGTTGGCGACGACGGCGAAGCCGCGGCCGGCGTCGCCGGCGCGCCCGGCCTCGATCAGGGCGTTGAAGGCCAGCATCTTGGTGGTGCGGTTGATGTCCTCAATCACGGACACCTTCTGGCTGGCCACGTCCAGGACGTTCTTCGTCAGGTCGATCAGGCTGTTGTCCATTCGGCTCCCCCACCTCTTGTTTGGCTTTTGTGCAGTGCGGCGAGCCACCCTGCATTGTTTCGCTCTCGCAAAAGGTGTGCCGAGTGATCGAACCTTTGTAAGGGGTATTAATAAATTGTTAATTTCCAATGACCTGCCGTTATTGGCCTGCCCCTTATGACAACGCTGACGCTAATCGAAAGGCGTAGCACTGGCGAAATCTCAGGCATCGACGTGCACAGGCAATGTGCAACCTATGGATTGTATAAAATGATGGAATCGGTTTCCTTACCCTGGACTGCCGGAAAGGCTAAAATGCCAGGTATTTCCAGGGTGCAGTGATCGCCATCTACTTTTTTGACGCGGGCTCTCTTTAAAGTTCGCGCCTTTTTGTGGCGAGGGCTGTTTCTTAATTTATACAACTTTAGCGAAAACGATTTTTGCCTGTTTGAGAAGTCTGGTCCCGATCAGGACGCGCCCAGGTCGCGCGGTGTGGTGAACTCCGCCAGATGGCCGGTGCCGGCGGCCAGGTCGACCCACGGTTCACCGGTGAAGTCCAGCCGGACCAGGGCGCCCGTGGGGTATTTGTCCATGACGCGTGCGCGAAGGGCGGTGTCCTCGGGACCGGCCAGATGCAGGGCCAAATCCTCCAGCCCGGGATTGTGGCCGATCAGCAGGACGGTGCCCACGGTGTCGGGCAGGCCGCGCAGGCGGGCCATCAACTGGGGCGCCCCGGCCATATAAAAGGCGCGATCGACGCTCATGGGTGGGGGCTCCCGCCATAGGGGCAGCAGGCCCGCCAGCGTCGCCCGGGTCCGGGCGGCCGTTGAGCACAGGATCAGGTCGGGCATCAACTGTCCCCCGGGCGCTCCACCCTTGCGACGGGCCAAATAGTCCGCCATGGTCGCAAGCGAGCGTTCACCCCGCGCCGACAGCGGGCGCTCATGGTCGGGGACCGTATCGTCGTCCCAGGAGGATTTCATATGACGGAGCAGGAACAGGGTTTTCACGAGACATCCCCCGGGATGGAACGCGGCCCGTCCCCCGCTTCAAGTGCCCCCACCGCGTCGGGTGACGCGGGAAAGGCGGGGGATACGGAACGGATGATCGCCAAACCTGAAACCGTAACGTTGGCGGCGTATGCTGATCGGCCCGACCCTAATGCTGTGAAAGAGGCCACCATGTCCACGGCGCTGGAAGCCCCCGTCCACGATATCGAGACCGCGCCCATCGATATGACCTCGCCGGACCGGTTCATCAACCGCGAACTGTCGTGGCTGGCCTTTAACCGGCGCGTGGTGGAGGAGACGTACAACACCCAGCACCCGCTGCTGGAGCGTCTGCGCTTCCTGTCCATCTCCGCCAACAACCTGGATGAGTTCTATACCGTCCGCGTCGCCGGCCTGAAGGCGCAGGTGGCCGCAGGCGTGGCGACGGCGTCGGACGACAATCTGACCCCGGCGCAGCAGCTGGCCGCCATCAACGCCCGCGCGGCCGACCTGATGCGGGAACAGCAGGCCTGCTGGCTGATGATGCGCGCGGATCTGGCCAAGGCCGGTATCGCCGCCATCGATCCGGAGGAGCTGACCCCGTCGGAGACCGACTGGCTGGAAGCGAAGTTCCTGGACGACATCTTCCCGGTGCTGACGCCCATCGCCGTCGACCCGGCCCATCCGTTCCCCTTCATCGCCAACTCCGGCTACTCCCTGGCCGTCCAACTGTTCGATCCGGAGCGCAACACCCACCTGGATGCCCTGGTGCTGCTGCCGGCGCAGCTGGACCGCTTCGTGCGCCTGCCCGGCAACGATGTGCGCTTCATCCTGCTGGAAGAGCTGGTGTTGCTGTTCATCGACCGGTTGTTCCCGCCCTTCGCCCTGAAGGGCCACGGCTTCTTCCGCGTGCTGCGCGACAGCGACATCGAAATCGAGGAAGAATCCGAAGATCTGGTCCGCACCTTCGAATCCGCGCTGAAGCGCCGCCGCCGGGGCAGCGTCATCCAGTTGTGCGTCAACGCCGGCATGTCGCGTGAACTGCGCGACTTCCTGGCGGGCCAACTGCACGTGCCCACCGACGACGTCTTCGTGCTGGACGGCCTGATCGGCCTGGCGGAAGTCAAACAGCTGATCATCGACGAACGGCCCGACCTGCTGTTCCAGCCCTACAACGCCCGTTTCCCGGAACGCATCCGTGATTTCGGTGGCGATTGCTTCGCCGCCATCCGCCACAAGGACATCATCGTCCACCACCCGTTCGAAAGCTTCGACGTGGTGGTGCAGTTCCTGCGCCAGGCGGCGCTGGACCCGGCGGTCCTGGCCATCAAGCAGACGCTGTACCGCACCTCGAAGAACTCCCCCATCGTCGCGGCCTTGATCGAGGCGGCGGAGGCGGGCAAGAGCGTCACCGCCATGGTGGAACTGAAGGCCCGCTTCGATGAGGAGGCCAACATCCGCTGGGCGCGCGACCTGGAGCGCGCGGGCGTGCAGGTGGTCTACGGCTTCGTCGACCTCAAGACCCACGCCAAGGTGTCGCTGGTGGTGCGGCGGGAGCAGAAGGGCCTGCGGTCCTACGTGCATTTCGGCACGGGCAACTACCACCCCATCACCGCCAAGATTTACACCGACCTCAGCTTCTTCACCTGCGACCCGGCGCTGGTCCACGACGCCGCGCACATGTTCAACTACATGACCGGCTATGCCACGCCCAAGGCGCTGGAGAAGATCGCCATCGCCCCTATCGGCCTGCGCGACCGGCTGGTCAGCCTGATCGATGCGGAGATCGCGCACGCCCATGCCGGCCGCCCGGCCCAGATCTGGGTAAAGCTGAATTCCCTGGTCGATGCCCGCATCATCGACAAGCTGTATGAGGCGTCGCAGCAGGGGGTGAGCATTGACATGATCATCCGCGGCATCTGCTGCCTGCGGCCGGGGGTCAAGGGCCTGTCGGAAAACATCCGGGTGAAAAGCATCGTCGGCCGCTTCCTGGAGCATGGCCGCGTCATCTGTTTTGGCAACGGCGTGGGCCTGCCGCATCCGGGCGCCAAGGTGTTCATCTCCTCCGCCGACTGGATGCCCCGCAACCTGGACCGCCGCATCGAAACGCTGGTGCCGATCGAGACGCCGTCCTGCCACCGCCAGGTGATGGACCAGATCATGGTCGCCAACCTGAAGGATGAGGCGCAAAGCTGGCGACTGAGCCCCGATGGCGAGTATCATCGTGTCGAGGCCCCGCTGGGCGCGTTCAACGCCCACACCTTCTTCATGACCAACCCCAGCCTGTCGGGCCGGGGCAGCAGTGCCGTGACTGATGCCAAGGGGCCGGCAAAGCTGTTACTGAAGGCCGCCAAGGCGGCCAAGCGCGCCGACTGATCCTTTTTAGTCTACCGACACCGGATGCCCATGCCCGTCAAGTTCGACCGACCCGCGCCCGACCGCCACATCGGCCCCGACCGGCTGGCGGTCATCGACATCGGTTCCAACTCCATGCGGGTGGTGGTCTATGATCGCCTGGAACGCTCGCCCATCGCCGTCTTCAATGAGAAGGTGATGTGCGGCCTGGGCCGGTCGGTGGAGAAGACGGGCAAGCTGCATGCCGAGGGCGTGAAGCTGGCCCTGTCCAACCTGGCCCGCTTCGGTCGCTTGATCGAAGGCATGCAGGTGGGCCGGGTGGACATCCTGGCCACCGCCGCCGTGCGCGACGCCAAGGACGGTGCCAAGTTCGTGGCGGATGTCGAGGCGCTGACCGGCTTCCCCGTCACCGTCCTGGCGGGGGAGGAGGAGGCGCGGCTGTCCGCCATGGGCGTGCTGTCGGGCACCCCCGGCGCCGACGGCCTGATGGGTGATTTGGGCGGCGGCAGTCTGGAACTGGTGACCCTGGACCACGGTGTCATTGGCCGTCAGGCCACCCTGCCGTTGGGCCCGCTGCGCCTGATGGAGGCGACGGACGGCAAGCCTGGCGCCGTCGCCAAGCTGATCGACACCCAACTGGCCAAGCTGCCCTGGGCCATGGCCGGCAAGGGCCGGGACTTCCATCCCGTGGGCGGCGGCTGGCGCGCCCTGGCCAAGATGCATATGGAGCAGACGGGCCACCCGCTGCACATCATCCACCACTACGTGGTCGATGCCCGCGCCATGGCCGATTTCGCCGGCCTGGTGGCGCGGCAGAGCAAGGCGTCGCTGGAAAAGATGCCCGGCGTGTCCCGTCGCCGGCTGGACACCTTGCCCCTGGGCGCCCTGGTGATGGAACGCCTGCTGCGCACGGTGCAGCCGTCCAACGTGGTGTTCTCCGCCTACGGCCTGCGTGAGGGCTTCCTGTTCGACCGCCTGTCGGCGGAAGAACGGCGGCGCGACCCGCTGATCGACAGCTGTGCCCAGGTGGCGGAACGGCTGGGCCGCTTCGGTGAGGCCGAGACCTTGACGCAGTGGACGGCGCCCCTGTTCGCCGGTGAGGACGATGCCGCCGGCCGCCTGCGGACGGCCGCCTGCCTGCTGTCCGACCTGGGCTGGTCGGAACATCCCGATTACCGGGCGGAGCATGCCTACCTGCGTGTGCTGCGCATGCCCTTCGCCGGCGCCGACCACGCGGAACGCACCTTCCTGGCGCTGGCCTCCTACGTGCGGTATTCCGGCACGATGGAGGGGCAGCCCCTGGGCCTGACCCGCACCCTGCTGTCGGAGGCGCAGTTGAGCCGCGCCCTGATCGTGGGCCTGGCGCTGCGGCTGGCCCACACCCTGACCGGTGGGGCCGCCACCCTGCTGCAACGCACGGCCCTGCGCCTGACGGCCGACAGCCTGACCCTGCTGCTGCCCCGCGATGCCGCGATGCTGGACGGGGACGCCGTGCAACGGCGCCTGGACAGCCTGGCCAAGGCGTTGGGCCGCAAGGGGGCCGTGGTGGTGCAGTCGGGCCCCGCGCTGGCCGGCGCCTGATCGCACGTGTGAGGTACGTTCCCCGCACTTGGAGGGGAAGGGCGGTGCTTGGGCGTTGGAAACAAGCGCGCCGGTCCCATATAAGTTCGATTCCGTTCCCGCTGCCTGGACGTTCCCGCGATGGCCTTCTTCTCCCGTTTCGCCCCCCTCCTGGGCCTGCTGCTGGCGTTGGCGTCGGCCCCGGCCGCGCGTGCCGATTTCCTGCCGCCCGCCCGCCCGGGGGAGACGGACCCGGTGATCCAGCAGGTGCTGAATTGCTGGAGTTATGGCCACAAGCCCGGCGGCAAGGGCGCCGGCGTCGGGGTGGGCGGCGACAAGCTGGTTTGCGCCCATGGCGATGCCAAGACCAGCATGCTGAAGGATGCCATGGCCCGCATCGACGCCGTGGATGCCCGGACTTTCGTGGTGTGGTCCCGCGGCGGCAGCGATGTGCAGGCGGCGGCCGACCTGACCCAGACCATCATGGACCATGGGATGACCGTCATCATCGACGGCCCGTGCGCCGGCCCCTGCATCTGGTGGCTGGCGGCCGCACCTAAGCGGCTGGTGACGCCGGAGGCGCAGTTCGACTTCAGCGCCGGCCCCGAGGCCCCGCCCGAGGTGGTGGAGCGGGTGCGCCAGGCCACTGGGATCGACCTGAACCAGTTGCGCCAGACCGGTGGGCCCAACAAGCCGCGGGACGAGGCGGCGCTGCGCATACTGGGCCTGGGGGTGACGGCCCTGCCGCCCATCGTCGCGGTCAAGCCGACGCCCACCTGATGTTGCCGGCAGCGGCATGAGGCCAAGCCCCACGCCGCCGGTATTCTCCTTTCAGGTATGCGGGGCGGCCTTGCCGTCCTGGTGCCGCATCTCCTCCTGCATCTCATCCAGGGCATAGCGCAGGGCGCCGCGGCGTTCGCGGTCATCCTGGATGGCGACCAGCCGCTCATAGATGCGGCTGATGATCATCCCCTGGCCGGGTGGCGTTCCGTCGGCCTGGTGCAGGGGCAGCACGCCGTCGATGATCTGACCCAGCAGCGTGGCGTCCACGGTGGCCCGCATGCCGCCCAGGCGCATGTCGCCCTGGCCGGTCAGCAGCCAATCCACCGAGATATCCAGTTCCAGCAGCCGCGCCAGGGTCTCCCCTTTGGGCAGCTTGCCCAAACGCTCATAACCCTGCCATGTGTTCACACCAAGGGCGAAGCGGGCGGACATGCTTTTCTGGGTTTCCCCAAGGTATTCACGGACCCGGCGCAGCCTATCCTTCAGTCCGGTCATGGCAGGCTGTGCATCCCGGTCACGGGATGGGGCCCGGACATTGCACCTAAGGACAGGCGCAAACCGGCAAAGCGAGAAATACGGGTGCACGGTATTTTATGCTTCAATGGCACGAAAAAAAGTGCCATGTTCAATCTCGCGTTCAGTCGGAACACTCCTTGACCACTCCTAACCGTCATGGGGCACGCGGGGGATGCCAGTGTCCGGACGTCGTGGGGATGACGTCCTGGGGCGCTATGTGCACGTTTTATGGAACCGTCGCCGGGGCGGCTAACTGACATCGCTGCGACCATGCGCCCGGTGAGCACGGCGGCGCCGCCGCTTTTGCCCTTGGGATTTCCCGTTGGGCTTGAGGGGCGTACCGACGATGGTCCACGGGCCCCAGGGTTCGCCAAACGCGATGGGGCGGGCCTAAAATCCCCTGCGAGCGGGCACACGAAAAAACAACGCCTGAAGCGGTACGCCCGCTCAGGTAAAAGTTTCATTAAGAACCGATAGAGAATAGGGCTCCGTGGACTGATCGCAACGTCCAACCTGCTTTAGACAGGATGCCGGGGCCCACGCCTATCCCGGCAGGAAGTACGATGCATAGGGCTGATTACCGGCTTTTTCCTGATTCGCGATTGATCTGCATTATCTATAGTGGGGATATAGACGGCAATGAAATAGCGGATCATCTCAGGAAAGTCATTATCAGTACTGAAAACATCCAGTCGTGGAATTTCCTGATCGATCTTCGATCTTTCATTGGAAACATCCACCACTCAGCATTGGAACGTCTCGCCCGCCTGACCAATGAGAAAAGCGGCAAGGGTCCGCTAGAGCGGACCTTGGAAAAGAGGGCTGGTCGGGTGGCAGTCGTCAGCTACAACGCGGGCCAGCAATTCATGGTCAATTTGGCCCGTGTTTACATCCGGGGATATGACCTACGTTATTTTTCGGACATGCGCCAAGGCTACGCTTGGGCGGCCGGCCGGGATGCCTTGCCGGCGGACATGAGGTCTTTGGACTGGCACCTGGGCAAAGGCCTGCCGCGCCGTCCGGCGGACCCGCCCATAAGCCCGGTGACGGACGATTAAGGCGGCTTGCGGCGGGGCCGTGGCGGAGGATGGCGGGAATCGAAACGCCCCCGGGAATGGCTTCCCGGGGGCGTTCGATTTTGCAGGCTATGTGCCGAGGCTCAGGCGCGGCGTTCGGCCAGGAAGGCCACTTCGCCGCCGGGGGCGCCGTCATAGTCGGTCAGGGCGATGGGGTAGTCGCCGGTGAAGCAGGCGTCGCAGTACTGCGGATTGGCCGTATCGCGGCCGGCATGGCCCAGCGCCTTGTACAGGCCGTCGTTGGAGATGAAGGCCAGGCTGTCGGAACCGATGTAGCGGTTCATATCCTCGACCGTCAGCTTGTGCGCCAGCAGCTTTTCCTTCTCCGGCGTGTCGATGCCGTAGAAGCAGGAATGGCGGGTCGGCGGGCTGGAGATGCGCATGTGCACCTCCTTGGCGCCGGCGGCGCGCATCATTTCCACGATCTTCACCGAGGTGGTGCCGCGCACGATGCTGTCATCCACCAGGATGACGCGCTTGCCCTCGATGTAGTGGCGGTTGGCGTTGTGCTTCAACTTCACGCCCAGATGGCGGATCTTGTCCGTCGGCTGGATGAAGGTGCGGCCGACATAGTGGTTGCGGATGATGCCCAGCTCGAACGGGATCTTGCTGCGCTCTGCATAGCCCAGGGCCGCCGGCACGCCGCTGTCCGGCACCGGGATGATCAGGTCGGCATCGACATGGCTTTCGATGGCCAGCTGCTCACCGATGGCCTTGCGCACCTTGTAGACGCTGGAACCCTCGACCAGGCTGTCGGGGCGGGCGAAGTAGATGTACTCGAAGATGCAGAAGCGGCTCTTTTCCGGCTGGAAGGGGCGCAGGCTCTGCACGCCCGAGGACGTCAGCACCACCATCTCACCCGGTTCGATGTCACGCACGAACTCGGCGCCGATGATGTCCAGGGCGCAGGTCTCGGACGCCAGCACGGGCGCGTCGCCCAGCATGCCCAGCACCAGCGGGCGGACGCCGCGCGGGTCGCGCACGCCGATGATCTGGTCCTTGGCCATGGCGACCAGGGAGTAGGCACCCTCCACCTGGCGCAGGGCTTCCACCATGCGGTCGATGACGCTGCCGCCACGGGCGATCGCCATCAGGTGGACGATGACCTCGGTATCGGTGGTGGACTGGAACAGGCAGCCGCGGCGCACCAACTGGCGGCGCAGCGTCATGGCGTTGGTCAGGTTGCCGTTGTGCGCCAGGCCGAAGCCGCCGAATTCAAAGTCGGCGAACAGCGGCTGCACGTTGCGCAGGGCGGTGTCGCCGGTGGTGGCGTAGCGGACGTGGCCGATGGCGGCGTTGCCCTTCAGGGGGCGCATCACCGCTTCGGAATTGAAGTTGTCGCCGACGTTGCCCAACGCGCGGTGCACGGCGAAATGTTCACCGTCGAAAGAGACGATGCCGGCCGATTCCTGGCCGCGGTGTTGCAATGCATGCAGGCCCAGGGCGACCAGGGCTGCCGCGTCCACAGGCCCGAGAATGCCAAAGACGCCGCATTCCTCGCGCAACTTGTCGTCGTCGAAGGGGTTCGTGGTCAGCATGAAGGTCACCGGGCGCCTTTCGCGCGAGGTTGTAACGTTGCGGTCCGTTTTTCGAGGGGCCGGCTGTTACTCCGGCTTCCTCTTGTCCACGGTGTTCTCGATCAGTTGATCGAGGCCCGTGCGTTCGCGGTCGTTATAGCCCTGTTCACCCGGCTTCGCACCCGCGTTCACCGCAGGGGTGATCGCCGGGGTCTGAAGCCTGTCCAAATCCTGTTTGGCGGCCAGGGCACGCTCGGCTTCCTGCCGGGCTGCGTCAATATGTCCTTCACCTTGCTGGCGCAAATCGGCCGGGGCCAACCCGCGCAGCATGTCGGCACCGGCCTCCAGACCCGGCCGGGTGCGCGCGTCGCGCAGCCAGTCGGGTTTGTTGTCCGGCCAGATGTAGCCCATCAGCATGTAGGCCAGGCTGACGAGAACGGCACCCCGCACCACCCCGAAGCCGAAGCCCAGCGACCGGTCGATGGCCGACAGGGCGCTGTCGCTGACGCGGCCGGCCAAGCTGTGGCAGACCATCTGCAACACCAGCAGGGCCACGACGAACAGGGCGATGATGGCGACACCGTCGGCGATCATCTGCCGCTCGATATGGGCGCGCACGAAGGGTTTGACCAGGGGGAAGGCATACAGCGTGACCAGGGCGGCCCCGACCCAGGCGCCGATCGACAGCACCTCGCGCACGAAGCCGCGCGCGAAGGCCAGCAGGGCCGACAGCACGATGATGACGACGACGCCGATGTCCAGGGGGTTCAGACCGTTGATGTCCATGGTGGATCAGCCCCGCCCGCCGCTGGCGGCCTTGGGTTTGCCCGGCTGGGCCTGCGCCGGCTGGAACAGGGGCAGCAGGTCGGACAGGTGCTGCAGCTCGATCCGGCGCAACGTGTCCTCGCCGCCGGCCTTGCGCCGGCTGGGCACCAGGGCGGTGCCGAAGCCCAGCTTCGCCGCCTCCTTCAGCCGCGTCTCACTCTGGCTCACCGCCCGGATCTCCCCCGACAACCCGATCTCCCCGTAAACCACGGCGTCGGACGGCACCGGTTCCCCCGTGAGGGAGGAGACGAGTGCCGCCGCCACCGCCAAATCCGCCGCCGGCTCCGTCACCTTCAGGCCGCCAGCGACGTTCAGATACACGTCGTTGGCCCCGATGGCGAGGCCGCAGCGCGCCTCTAGCACCGCCATCACCATGGCCAGGCGCGCCGTGTCCCATCCCACCACGGCCCGGCGCGGTGTTCCCAGCGGCGACGGGGCCACCAGGGCCTGCACCTCCATCAGCACGGGGCGGGTACCTTCCATGCCGGCGAAGACGGCCGTGCCGGTGGTGTCGCCCCGGCGCTCCGCCAGGAAAATCTCCGACGGGTTGGCGACCTCGCGCAGGCCGTCCTCCCCCATTTCGAACACGCCGATCTCATCGGTGGCGCCGAAGCGGTTCTTCACCGCGCGCAGGATGCGGAACTGGTGCCCGCGCTCGCCTTCGAAATACAGCACCGTGTCCACCATGTGCTCCAGCACGCGGGGGCCGGCGATCTGGCCGTCCTTGGTGACATGGCCCACGATCAGCAGGGTGACGCCCCGACGCTTGGCCACGCGGATCAGTTCGGAGGCGGAGGCGCGCACCTGGGCCACCGTGCCCGGCGCGCTGTCCAGCGTGTCCACGAACATGGTCTGGATACTATCGATCACCGCCACGCGCGGGCCGTCGGTCGTGTCCAGCGAGGCCACGATGTCGCGCACGTTGGTGGCGGCCGCCAGATCCACCGGCGCGTCGGCCAGGCCCAGGCGCAGGGCCCGCATGCGCACCTGGTCCACCGCCTCTTCACCGGAGATGTAGGCGCAGGGGGTGTCCTGGGCCAGGCGGCAGATGACCTGCAGCAGCAGGGTGGATTTGCCGATGCCGGGATCGCCGCCCACCAGCAGGGCCGAGCCATGGACCAGGCCGCCGCCGCACACCCGGTCGAATTCCTGGATGCGGGTCATGCGGCGCGGCGCCTGTTCCGACACGCCGGACAACTGCACGAACTCCAGCCGGCGGCCCTGGACCTTGTTGCCCAGGCCCTTAGGCGCCGCTTCCGGTGCCATCTCCTCGACCAGCGTGTTCCAGGCGCCGCAGCCCTCACAGCGGCCGTTCCACTTGGGGTGGGCGGTGCCGCAGCTCTGGCAGACGTAACGGTTGGTATTGCGGGCCAAGGGGCTATTCCTGAGGGGACAAGGGCAGGATGCCACCATAGCAGTTTCGCCCGCCGAACCGCCACCCCGGCACCGGGATAGTACCCACTAGATTTAGGGGGTAGGGGCGTGCCGGATGCACGACAGGGTGTTGCCGTGACCACCACAGGTGGAACCTCAAATTGACAGCGCCGGAGCGCCCCCGCACAGTCATTGGAACCGATCCCACCAACCGGATGCCACCGCCTTGATCCTGACCGTTCTTTGCCGCTGGGCCGCCCGCCTGTTGTCCTCTGCCGCCATCCTCACGTGCCTGGCCGGCGCTCACGCCGGGGCGGAGGAGGCGAAGGCGCCCCCGGTGGTGATCTACCGTGGCGCCACGCTGATCGACGGCACGGGGGCGGCCCCCCGGTCCGGCATGGCGGTGGTGACCCGGGGGGCGGACATCGTGCTGGTGGCGCCCGTGGGTCAGGTGCCGGCGGATTTGGCCAAGGGGGCGGCCGTGGTGGACACGGGCGGCCTTTACGTCCTGCCGGGCCTGATCGACACCCACGTCCACCTGGCGACCCAGCCCAACCGGCGGGCGGAGGAGGCCTTGCTGCGCCGTGCCGTCTTCAGCGGGGTGACGGTCGAACGCGACATGGCGGGCGATACCCGGGCATTGGCCGACCTGTCGCGCGCCGCCCTGCTGGGCGACATTCCCGCACCCGATATCTATTACGCGGCGCTGATGGCGGGACCCAGCTTCTTCCAGGACCCGCGCACCCAGGCATCGGCCCAAGGGGCGGTGGCGGGGCAGGTGCCGTGGATGCAGGCCATCAGTCCTGAAACCGACCTGAAGGTGGCCGTGGCGTTGGCACGCGGCACCGGGGCCAGCGGCATCAAGATCTACGCCAACCTGCCGGCCGACCTGGTCACCGGCATCATGCGGGAGGCGCACGCCCAGGGCTTCCGCGTCTGGGCCCATGCCATGGTCTTCCCCGCCACCCCGGCGGAGGAGATCGAGGCCGGTGTCGACGTGCTGTCCCACGCCTGCATGCTGGCCTACCAGGCGCTGCCGGTGAAGCCGCAGCAGTATCATCACCGGGCACCGGTCGAATCAGCCCGCATCGGCGACCATGACCCGGTGCTGTCTGGCCTGTTCGATGCCATGAAGCGCCATGGCACTGTGCTGGACGCCACCGTGCGCGTCTATGTGGAGGGCGACAAGGAATGGGCCGGCAAACCCAACCCGCCAGGCTCCTACTGCCCGGGCGAACTGGCCGCGCGCATCACGCGCCAGGCGCATGCGGCCGGCATTGCCATCAGTGCCGGCACGGATGGGGAGACGCCGGCCGCCGATGGTTATCCCGCCCTGCATGAGGAACTGGAGCTGCTGGTGCGCGACGCCGGCTTCACGCCGCTGGCCGCCATCCAGGCCGGGACGCAGATGGGCGCTCGCGCCCTGAACCTGGAATCCCGCATGGGTACGGTGGCGGCGGGCAAGCTGGCCAACCTGGTGTTCGTGGCCAAGGATCCGTCGACGGACGTTGCCAACCTGCGCAGCGTGGTCTTCACCGTAAAACGCGGACAGAGGTACAACCGTGCAGATTTTCGCGCCATTTCCCCGGATGAAGCCGCCGACGTCGATTGACAAGTGAACGGTTCCGCCTCTGATCCGGGGCGATGCCCACAGTATTGATGGGGCATTCCCGCTACTCCGGTACGCGGGCGTGCCGGTTTTTGAAATTGTGACCGGTAAAATCGGCATGCCTATAAAGAAATGGGCATGATATCCCTGCCACCGTCGTCGTTTCCGGTGGCAGAGCGGAAATGTTTAAAATTCAATATAAATTGATTCCTTCGGCAAGAATGGTTTGTGTTCTTGTCGTCGACGACGTGTCCGGCGAAACCATTGCCGATTACGTCGAGGAAGTGCTGGCGTGGAATGCCGATATCGTCACCTGGAACAGCGTGACGGACTTGCGGCTGCATGTCGGCAACATCGGTCCGGATGCCATTCGCCGTATGGGGCACACGCTGGAGCGCGCGCTGTGCGGCCGTCGCGGCGGCCGCGCGGCTGTGGTCAGCCATAATACCGGTCTGCGTTTCTTGCTGAACCTGGCGCGGCTGTTCATCCCCGGCCATGAACTGCGGGCGTTTTCCGACATGGAAACGGCCTATGCCTGGGCCGTGGGCCAGGACGCGGTGTCGGATGATGATCCGGAATACCGTGAACTGCCGTCGCACATGGTGCCGGCAGGATGGGGGCGGCCGGTCGCGGCCTGAACCCCCGCTAACCCATCACCCCAGCTTCACCTGCATCTGGATGGGGCCTTCGGCCCGGCCGTGAATGAACTGGTCGACGTAAGGGTTGCCGCTGGTGTCGATGGTGTCGGTCGGGCCCTGCCAGATCAGCCGGCCCTCGTACAGCATGCCGATGCGGTCGGAGATCTTGCGGGCGCTGGCCATGTCGTGGGTGATGGTCAGCGCGGTGGCGCCCAGGTCGCGCACGCACTTCACGATCAGGTCGTTGATGACGTCGGCCATGATCGGGTCCAGGCCGGTGGTCGGCTCATCGAAGAAGATGATTTCCGGCGTGGTGGCGATGGCGCGGGCCAGGCCCACGCGCTTCTGCATGCCGCCGGACAGTTCGGCCGGCGACAGGTTGGCGACGTCGGGGCCGAGGCCAACGGCGGCCAGCTTCTCGATGGCGATCTCACGGGCCTGCGCCCGCTTCATGCCCTGGCCCTGGATCAGGCCGAAGGCCACGTTCTGCCAGACGGGCAGGCTGTCGAACAATGCTGCCCCCTGGAACAGCATGCCGAACTTGCTCATCACCCGCTCGCGCGCGCGGCCGCCGATGTGGGTGGTCTCCTCGCCGTCCACCTTGATGGTGCCCGCATCGGGGCGCAGCAGGCCCAGGATGGATTTCAGCATCACCGACTTGCCGGTGCCCGAGCCGCCGATGATCACCACCGACTCGCCCTTGGCGACCGTCAGGTCCAGGCCGTCCAGCACCTTCTTGGAACCGAAGGCCTTCTTGACGCCGATGAGTTCGATCTTGGGGGTTTCAGTGCTCATGAGAAGAACAGCCCCGTCAGCAGGTAGTTGATCATCAGGATCATGATGGAGGCGGAGACGACGGCGTGCGTCGTGGCCGCACCCACGCCCTGGGCGCCGCCCTTGGAGTGATAGCCGTTGTAGCAGCCCATCAGCGAGATGATGAAGCCGAAGGCCGCCGCCTTCACCAGGCCCGAGACCACGTCGATGGTCTGCAGGTACTGCACCGTGCTGCTGAGGTAGGAGGACGGGTTGAAGCCCAGGCGGTAGATGCTGACGACATAACCGCCGAAGACGCCGATGATGTCGGCCACCAGCACCAGGCAGGGCAGCATCAGGGTGCCGGCCAGGATGCGCGGCGCCACCAGGTATTTGTAAGGGTTGGTGGACAGGGTGCTCAGCGCGTCCACCTGTTCCGTCACCCGCATGGTGCCGATCTCGGCCGCCATGGCGGCACCCACGCGGCCCGCCACCATCAGGCCCGCCATGACGGGGCCCAACTCACGGGTGATGGACAGGACCACCACCGTGGCGATGGCGCTGGACGCGTTGAAGCGCGCGAAGCCGTTATAGCTTTGCAGCGCCAGCACCATGCCGGTGAACAGCGCCGTCAGGCCGACCACGGGCAGGGAATTGTAGCCGATCTCCCGCATCTGGCGCAGGATCAGGCGGGGATAGTAGGGCGGGCGCACGCAATGCGACAGGCCGCGCGCCGTGAACAGGGCCAACCGCCCGGTGGCGGCCAGGAACACCAAGGTGGCCCGGCCGATCCCGCTCAAGAACCCCATCCGCTCCGCTCCTCAATCATGCCAAACATCCTGGGCCTTGTACGCCCCGGCGCCGCGCATCTGTTTGCGGCGCACCCAAATCATGACCCCTGATACACGCGGTGATACCGGCGGCCAAGCCCTGTTAATATTTCATAGCCTATGGTGCCGGCATCCGCCGCCAGATCATCCAGGGGGCGGCCGGGGCCGATCAGCTCCGCGAACGTCTCGCCCTCCAGGGCGGCCGGCGGCACGCGGCTGACATCCACGGTCAGCAGATCCATGGAAATGCGGCCCACCACCGGGGCGCGCACGCCGGCGATGACGACATGACCGGAACTGCCCAGGGCCCAGGGATAGCCGTCGGCGTAGCCCGCGGCGATGGTGGCCAGGCGGGCCGCATGCGGCGTGTGGTAGGTGGCGCCGTAGCCGACGCTGGCCCCGGCCGCCACGTCGCGCACCTGCAATACCCGGCCCAGCAGGCGCACCACCGGCGCCATGGGGTTGTCGGCTTCCGGCGTCGGGTTGATGCCGTACAGCGCCGCGCCCGGCCGCACCATGTCGTGCAGCAACCGGTCGTCGCGGAAAATACCGGAGGAGGCAGCCAGGCTGACCGGCGCCCGGGGCAGGCGGGCCAAATGGCCGCGCAGCCGCGCATCCTGTTCCAGCGCGAAGCCGTCGCCGGCCACGTCGGCGCTGGCCAGGTGGCTCATCCATCCCTGGATGTCCAAGCCGTCCAGCAGCGATGGCGCGGCGGCCAGGGCATCGACGTCCCGCACCTCCAGGCCCAGGCGGTTCATGCCGGTGTCGATGTGGACCAGGGCGGGCAGGGGCCGCCCCAGCGCGGCTGCATATGACCCCCAGCGGGCGATGTCGCCCGGCGTGTTCAGGACCGGCGTCAGGCCGTGGGCGGCCAGGTCGCGCTCCGTGCCCGGCAGGGCGCCATGCAGCACCAGGATGCGTTGGTCGGGCAGGGCCTGGCGCAAGACCACCGCCTCGTCCAGGTTGGCGACGAAGAAGCTGGTGCAGCCCGCCTGCGCCAGGGCCTGGGCCACCGGCACGGCGCCCAGGCCATAGCCATCGGCCTTGACGGCGGCGGCGCACGCCACGGCATGGCCGGCCCGTTGGGCATGGTCGCGCAGCCGCCGCCAGTTGCCGGCGATGGCGTCCAGGTCGATGGCCAGGACGGCGCCGGCCCCGGCGGGGGCCACGCTTGGCATGCGCATCACCCGGTCCTCAATAGTCGTCGCCACCCGCGCCGGCGAGAGCATGATGGGTGTCGAGGTCGGAGAAGCGGGTGAATTCGCCGTGGAAGTGCAGGCGAACGGTGCCCACGGGGCCGTGACGCTGCTTGGCGATGATGGCCTCCGCCGTGTCGTGCACCTCTTCCAGCCGTTGCTGCCAGCGCTGGTAGCGGTCGTTGAACTTGTCCTCCGCCTCTTCCGGCCGGCGGGCGGGTTCAGCGCGCTCCAGATAGTACTGCTCACGATAGACGAACATGACGACGTCGGCGTCCTGCTCGATGGAGCCCGATTCGCGCAGGTCCGACAGCTGCGGCCGTTTGTCCTCGCGGTTTTCCACCTGACGCGACAGCTGCGACAGGGCGATCACCGGCAGGTCCAGCTCCTTGGCGATGGCCTTCAGGCCCCGGGTGATCTCGGAGATTTCCTGCACGCGGTTGTCGGCCTTGTTGATCCCGCCGCCGCGCAGCAGCTGAAGGTAGTCGACCACGATCATGCCCAGGCCGTGGGTGCGCTTCAGCCGGCGGGCGCGGGTGCGCACGGCGGTGATGGACAATGCCGGCGTGTCGTCCACGAAGAACGGCACCTTGGAGATATAGTTGCTGGCCTCGATGAAGCGGGGGAAGTCGCTGCCGTGGATCTCGCCACGGCGGATCTTGTCGCCGCTGACCTCGGCCTCGTCGGCCAGGATACGGGTGGCCAGCTGCTCGGCCGACATTTCCAGCGAGAAGAAGCCGACGGGGGCGCCTTCCTTGCCGGTGGATTTCATGTGGGCGCGGGCGGCGTTGAAGGCGATGTTGGTGGCCAGCGCCGTCTTACCCATGGAGGGGCGGCCGGCCAGGATGATGAGGTCCGAGGGGTGCAGGCCGCCCAGCTTGCCGTCCAGGTCGCGTAAGCCGGTGGTGACGCCGGTGACGTGGCTGGACCGCTTGTAGGCCGCCTCCGCCATCTCGATCGCCGCCTTCAGCGAGCGCTCGAACGGCACGAAGCCGCCCTGCGCGTCACCGGTGGAGGCCAGGTCGAACAGCTTCTTTTCCGCCTCTTCGATCTGGTCGTTGGCGCCGATGTCCAAATCGTGCTTGTAGGCGGCGTTGACCATGTCTTCGCCCACGTCGATCAACTGCCGGCGCAGGTAACCGTCATGGATGATGCGACCGTAATCCTCGGCATTGGTCACGGTGACGATGCCGGCGGCCAGGCGGGCCAGATAGCCGGTGCCGCCGATTTCCTTCAGGTCGGCGTCCTGCTCGAAATAGGCCTTCAGGGTCAGCGGGTTGGCGATCTGCCCGCGTTCCACCATCTTCATGACGGCGGCGAAGACGCGGCCGTTGGCGGGGTCGAAGAAATGCTCCGGCCGCAGGAATTCCGCGACCTTTTCCAGGGCCTTGTTGTTGACCAGGGCCGCACCCAGCAGCGCCTGCTCCGCCTCCAGGTTATGGGGCGGCGTGCGGTAGGGCAGCCCACCGTTGGGGGTGGCCGGTTCGGTCAACTTGGTATCCATGGGGCTCAGTTTAGCAGCGGGGGCGCGGAGCAATAACGGGTGGGTGGCCGCGCCGCAAGTGCAACATGCGGATGGATTCTATCCACAGGGGGATAATCGTGGGGATAAGGGTGGGTGCCGCCCCGACACCCACGCCCTAAGTTCCTGATTCTTCGTTATTCCGCCACCATGGACGGGGCCTGGACGCGGGGCGCCATGACCTCTTCCGCCTTGTGGATATAATCGCGCGTTTGCGGCACGGCGGTCAGGGAGTTCGACAGCTGGATCTGGAACACCATGTGCCCCTGGTAGCGGAAGGCGCATTCCGACCCCGCCAGGTAGAATTCCCACATGCGCACGAAGCGCTCATCGTATAGCGCCGCCGCCTCGTCCGCCTTGGTCAGGAAGCGATGGCGCCAGGCGCGCAGCGTCTCGGCATAATGCAGGCGCAGGATTTCGATGTCGGTGGTGACGATGCCGGTCTTCTCCACCACCGGCATCACCTCCGACAGGGCCGGGACGTAGCCGCCGGGGAAGATGTACTTGCGGATCCAGGGGTTGGTGGTGCCGGGCCCGTCCAGCCGGCCGATGGAATGGATCAGGGCCACGCCCTCGGGTGTCATCAGGTCACGCACGGTGCTGAAATATTCGGCGTAGTGGGGCAGGCCCACATGCTCGAACATGCCGACGGAGACGATGCGGTCGAAATGGCCGCCGTAGCCCTGGCCCTTCAGGTGGCGATAGTCCACCAGCTCGAACTTGACGCGGTGGCCCAGGCCGGCCTCTTCCGCCCGGGCGCGGGCCACGGCCAGCTGCTCCTGCGACAGGGTGATGCCCATGATCTGGGCGTCGGGCACCTGCCGGGCGATCTCCAGCGCCATGCCGCCCCAGCCGCAGCCGATGTCCAGCACCCGCATGCCGGGTTCCAGCAGCAGCTTGGCGATGATGTGCCGCTTCTTCAGGCTCTGCGCCTCCTCCAGCGTCGTTTCCGGCGTGGGGAAGTAGGCGCAGGAATATTGGCGGTCGCTGTCCAGGAACAGGGAATAGAGTTTGCCGGACAGGTCGTAATGATGGGCGACATTGTCCTTGGCGCGCTGCGCCGGGTTGAACTGCTGGGCGTATCGGGCCAGCGCTTCGATGGGCCCCACGAGCTTGTCGGCCCAGCTGATGTGCTGCCAGCCGCTGTTGCGGGTGACCAGGGCCAGCAGGTCGTAGATGCTGCCCTCCTCCATCACCAGGGTGCCGTCCATATAGGCCTCCCCGGCGTAGAGGCGGGGGGCCAGGGCGATCTGCCAATGCAGGGCCGGGTCGGTCAGGCGGATGGTGATGGGGCCGTAGCTGGCGGGCCCGCCATCGGCGGTGCTGCCTGCCGTCAGGCCGGTTGGATCCGGCCGGCCGAATTCATACCGGCGGCCGTGGGCATCGATAAGTGTCATGTGCCCGGTCTTGATGAGGGACCGGAACAGGTTGGCCAAGAGCATGGGCGAAGGCTCCCTCGTCTAAATCCACCTGCATATCAACAAGATGTAGGTAGTCTGCGAGGGGCCGGCCAGGGGGTCTATTAGCTCTAAGGTTTACTCAAAAGGGCAGGGTGGGAAGAGACCCGGCTCACTTCCCGTGGGCGATGAAGGCGCCGTTGCGGAAACCCGCCTTGCCATAGCGGAAGGGGTCGCCTTCCGGGGTGGTCATGCCACCGCCCGCGGCCAGCAGAACGGCGTGGCCCGCCGCCGTATCCCACTCACAGGTCGGTCCGAAGCGAGGGTACAGGTCGGCCGTCCCCTCGGCGATGCGGCAGAATTTCACCGAGCTGCCGCAGGCCAGCGTGGACGCCACGGAATAGGGCTTTAGATAGTCCGCCAGCGCCGTGTCGTTGGCGTGCGAGCGGGAGGAGACGACGGTGATGCCCTCGCGCGGCTGCGGGCGGCAGGTGATGGAGTCGCGGGGGCCTTGGCCGCGCTGGCGCCAGGCCAGGGGCTTGGGCGCCAGGGTGCCGGCGAACAGTTCCTGGCTGGCGGGGGCGTAGACCACGCCCAGCAGGGGTTGCCCCTGGTCCACCAGGGCGATGTTCACCGTGAACTCGCCATTGCGCTTGATGAATTCCTTGGTGCCGTCCAGCGGGTCGACCAGCCAGAAGGGCTGGCGGGCGGCCACCGCCGGAATCTCACCCCGTTCCGCCGCCTCTTCCGAGACGGCCGGGATGGTCGGCGTCAGGCGGGCCAGGCCGGGCAGGATGATGGCCTCGGCCGCGTGGTCGGCCAGGGTGACGGGGCTGCCGTCGGCCTTGGTCGTGGCGCCGTTGTCACCTTCATAGAAGGGCAAAGTGGCGAAACCCGCCTCCACCGCCAGGGCCGCGATGTCATCCAGCAGGGTGACCAGGTCCAATCGGGCGAGCGTGGGGGAAGGGGTCATGGGAACGTGCCTAACGATAAGAGGTGGAGCGGGGGCAGGGGATAGTCCATCCGGCCCCGGCACGGCAACAGCCGCGACCGGGACGATCCCATGCGTGACGCATGTCTGTGCCAAAAAAGGGGCGATGATGGGCGGCGGCGGGCTTTCCCGCAACCCATCCATCAGGGGGCTGCGCACCTGTCGGTCAGGTAGGCGCGTGGGGGCGAGGCTGCTACACTGGCGGCATGAGATGGCACCCATTCCTCATGGCGATCATCGCCGGCCTGCTGGCCCTGCCGGCGCAGCACACCCTTGCGGCGGCCCCCCCGCCCGTCGGCGGCGGCGGCGATGTCATCGAAGGCCATGCCGAGGCGACGGAGGGCGACACGCTGGTGGTCAATGGCGGCGAGGTGAAGCTCTACGCCATCGACGCGCCCGATCCCGGCCAGACCTGCAAGAATCGCCGCGGCACGGAATACGACTGTTTCGCCCAGGCCACCAAGGAATTGCAGGCCCTGGTGAAGGACCAGATCGTCCATTGCACCACCAAGGAAAGTCCGGCCAAGCAGAAGCGCCTGGCGGTGTGCAAGCTGGATGACGGCCGCGACGTGGCCGCCGTCATGGTGCGGGTCGGCTGGGCCCTGGCCTATGAGGAGTTGTCGGTCGATTATTACCGCCTTCAGATCCGGGCCATGAGTTACCGGACGGGCATGTGGGGCGGCCGGGTGGAACCGCCCTGGCTGTGGCGTGATCGCCAGGTGGCGGATCAGGCCAAGGCGATGGACCAGCCCAAGAAGAAACCGCCGTCGCCCGGCGGCTGATGGCGGCCGGTTGTCTTAGCCCCGATGCCGCGTGCAAGCCCGGGCGTCCATACCCACTTTTAAGGTGTGGGAAGGCCACAGTGCGGGGAAACCGGCCGCTGCAGCCCTGGTTCCGCCTGGAAAACACTTGACCAGGACGATCCGGGCCATCACCTATGTCGCCGAAATTGTCCATCCCGCGAGTCCACCTGTTTTTTCCTGAAAGGAAGTTATGGCCAAGGAGGATCTGATCGAGTTCTCCGGCACGGTCACTGAACTGCTGCCGAACGCGATGTTCCGCGTTAAGCTCGATAACGAACACGAAGTGCTGGCTCACACCTCCGGCAAGATGCGCAAGAACCGCATCCGCGTGCTGGCCGGTGACCGGGTCAACGTCGAAATGACGCCTTACGACCTGACCAAGGGTCGCATCACCTTCCGCTTCAAGTAAGTGGAACGGTGATGGTGAACGTGCAGGCGGCAGGGATCGAGCAGACGCCGCGACAGGTCCCGCCGCTGGTGCTGGCGTCCAGTTCGCCGCGACGCCGGGAACTGCTGGCCCAGATCGGGCTGACGCCGACCGGCATTGATCCAGCCGACATCGACGAAACGCCGCTGGCTGATGAACTGCCGGCCCATCACGCGTTGCGCCTGGCCCGGGCCAAGGCGGAGGTAGTGGCCGCGCGCAGTCCCGGCGCCATCGTGCTGGCCGCCGACACGGTGGTGGGTTGCGGCCGCCGCATCCTGCCCAAGGCCGAAAGTGCGGACGATGTGCGCCATTGCCTGGACCTGCTGTCCGGCCGGCGCCACCGCGTTTTTGGCGGGCTGTGCGTCATCGACGCCAAGGGCAAGGCCCGCACCCGCGTGGTGCAGACCGCCGTGGTCTTCAAGAAACTGAGCCGGGTCGAGATCGACGCCTACATCGCCCTGGGCGAAGGCGTGGGCAAGGCCGGCGGCTATGCCATCCAGGGCCGCGCCGCCCTGTTCGCACGCGGGCTGGTCGGCTCGCACAGCAACGTCGTGGGCCTGTCCCTGTTCGACACCGCCGCCCTGTTGCGGGCGGCGGGGCTGGATCCCCTGGCGGCGCCGGCCGTGGCCTGAGGGCCCGCCATGGCCCGCGAACTCCACATCGACATCACCGCGTCCGTTGCCGGCCCGGCCCTGCGCCGGGCGGCGGTGGTGACGGACGGCGTGCTGACCGACCTTTATATCGACCGGCTGGACCGGCCGGCCTTGGCCGGCGCCGTCATCCGGGGCCGTGTCGCCCGCATCGTTGCCGGCATGAACGCCGCCTTCATCGACATCGGCACGGGCCGTCCCGGGCTGCTGCCGGCCGCCGACGTGCGTGTGCCGCAGAAGGGTAAGGGCGGTGAGGCGAAGGGCCGCCCGGCCGGGCGCATCGAGGGCCCCATCGGTGCCGCGCTGAAGGCCGGCCAGACCGTCCTGGTCCAGGTGAAGGCCGATCCGGTGGGGGCCAAGGGCGCGCTCTTGTCCATGGACATCGCCCTGCCTGGGCGTTTCCTGGTGCACACGCCGCTGGCCGCCGGCATCCATGTGTCCAAGCGCCTGGGCCTGGGGGCCGATGCGGCGGCCGAGCGCGCGCGCCTGACCACCGTGGTGCGCGACGCCGTGCCGTCAGGCAACGGCTGGCCCGGTGGCTGGATCGTGCGGGCGGCGGCATCCGGTGTGCCGGCCGACCGGCTGGCGCTGGAGGCAGAGGCCCTGGCGCTGGACTGGCGCCAGGTGATGAAGGCCGGTGACGGGCCGCCGGCCGTGCTGCTGCCGGCACCCCACGCGGCCGTGCGCGCGCTGCTGGAACAGACCGGGCAGCCGGTGGGCGCCATCCGGGTGGATGACCGCGCCGAACCGGGCCAGGACCTTTATGCCGACCTGCGCCGCTGGGCCGACGACCGCGCGCCCGACCTGTTGCCGCAACTGGCCCGCGCCGCCACCGGCCTGCCCCTGTTCGACGGGGGCGACCTGGATGGCGCCATCGCGCGCCTGACGCGACCGCGCGTGCCGCTGCCGGGCGCCAATGGCGGCAGCCTGGTGATCGAACGGACGGAGGCGCTGACCGTCATCGACGTCAACGGTGGCGAACGCGGTGATCCCCTGGCGGTGAACCTGGCGGCGGTGCCGGAAATCGCGCGGCAATTGCGCCTGCGCAATGTCGGCGGTGTGGTGGTGGTGGACTTGATCACCCTGTCGCGGCCGTCCGACCGCGAACGCCTGATCCTGGCCTTGACCGGGGCGGTGGCGGATGACCCCGGCAATACCCAGGTATATGGCATGTCGCGCCTGGGCCTTGTGGAACTGACCCGCCAGCGGCGTGGCCCCTCGCTGCTGGACCTGGTGACGCCCGACGCGCCATCGGTCGATGACGACACCTTTTGATAGAGACCGCCTCACCATGACCGACCAGCCCATCCCCCTGAAGCCCCGCAAGTCCCGCGCGGCCTGCCCCGTCTGCGGCCGTCCGCCGGTGCCGGAGAAGAAGCCCTTCTGCTCGCAGCGCTGCGCCGACGTGGATCTGGGCCGCTGGCTGAACGAAAGCTATCGCGTGCCCGTGACCGAGGATACGGACGAGGACGGCGAGACGGCATCGGGACCGGAGCGGGACTGAACGAGGGGAGGGCGCGTCAGCGGGCGGCTGGCGCACCGTTTATGCCATCTGAACGGCATGGATGCGCGCGGGTATGAACACTCACAGAACCATGCGCGGACATGACCTGTAAAACCGACTGTAAAACTGCCCCAAGACGTGGGCAATTTTCAGGTCAGTTCTAAGTGAGATAAGTTGTTGATTTTAAAGGGAAATTAAAATGGTGCCCAGGGACGGAATCGAACCGCCGACACGGGGATTTTCAATCCCCTGCTCTACCAACTGAGCTACCTGGGCATCCAGGGGTACAGAGCGGACGCTATGTACCTGATCTCGCGTGGGTTTTTGAAACCCGTCGCCGCAGTTTGGTGTCTGCGGCGCGTCGAGGTGGGTGTATGTAGACAAGTCCGGCGGGCTTGTCCAGCCTCTTCATTCGGCCTTTTTCATATTTTTTGTAGGGCGTTGTTTCTCAAGGGAAAGATCGGCATTTGCCGGTGCTCAGCGGTTGACGTCCACCACCAGCCGGCCGCGTATTTTGCCGTCCAGCAGGTCCGGCGCGATGGCGATGGCCTCCGACAGGGCGATCTCGCGGGTCGCCAGCGCCAGCTTCTCCGGCGCCAGGTCGGTGGCCAGGCGTTGCCAGGCGGCGGTGCGCTGGGGCAGGGGGCAGGTCACGCTGTTGATGCCCACCAGGCTGACGCCGCGCAGGATGAAGGGCGCCACGGTGGCGGGGAAATCCATGCCGGCGGCCAGGCCGCAGGCGGTGACCACGCCGTTGTCGCGGGTGGCGGCGCAGATGTTGGCCAGGATGTGGCTGCCCACCGTGTCGACGGCGCCGGCCCAGCGCGCCTTGGCCAGGGGCTTGCCCGGGGCAGCCAGGGTGTCGCGGTCGATGATCTCGGCGGCCCCCAGCCGGGTCAGGTAGTCATGCTCCGCCGGCCGGCCGGTCACGGCGGCCACACGGTAGCCCAGCGTGGACAGCAGGGCCACGGCGACGCTGCCCACGCCGCCGGCCGCACCGCTGACCACGATGGCACCCTGGTCCGGCGTCACCCCCCATTTCTCCAGCGCCAGCACGCACAGCATGGCGGTGTAGCCCGCCGTGCCGATGGCCATGGCCCGGCGGGTGTCGATGCCGGCGGGCAGGGGCACCAGCCAGTCGCCGGGCACGCGCGCCCGCGTGGCCAGGCCGCCCCAGCGATCCTCCCCCACGCCCCAGCCGTTCAGCACCACCGCCTGGCCGGGCGCGAAGCCGGGGTGGGACGACTGTTCCACCGTGCCGGCGAAGTCCACGCCCGGCACCAGGGGAAAGCGGCGGATGATGGGCCCCCGGCCGGTGATGGCCAGCGCGTCCTTATAGTTCAGGGTGGAATAATCCACCCGCACCAGCACGTCGCCCGGCGGCAGGTCGCCTTCATCCAGCGGCCGCACCGAGGCGCGATAGGCGCCATCCATGTTCTCAACCAGCAATCCTGTGAACATATGTGCCTCCAGTAATTAGACCAATCGTCTAGGAAATGGCAAAAAAAGGGATCAGCACCCCAGCAGCCTGAAGAAGTGCTGGGCGAACCGGTCCAGCGGCTCGACCCGGCGTTCCAGCTTGGCGCGCAGCACCGCGCCTTCCCAACCCGTCCAGAAGAATTCGGCCAGGGCGTCGCAGTCGGCGGTGGGGGGGATCTGGCCGTCATCCCGGGCGGCGCGCAGGCAGGCGGCGGTACGGGCTTGCCAGTCGGCGAAGACGTCCAGCAGCCGCTGGCGATAGGCCTCCGGCAAGGCTGCCATCTCCTGCCCCAGATTGCCGATCAGGCAGCCGCGGCGGAAATCGTGCCGGGCCATGCCGGCCCGGGCGTCGTCGATGAACCGGCAGAAGCGGTCCAGGGGCGGGACCGTCTCCTCCCGGAAATGGCGGTCCAGCTTGGTCGCGAAATAGGCGGCATAGGCATCGATCAGCGCGGCGCCGAACGCCTCCTTGCTGTCGAAGTAATGATAGAAGGACCCCTTGGGCACGGCCGCCGCCGTCAGCACCTCATCCAGGCCGGTGGCGGCGAAGCCCTTCTCGGTTAGGGCGGCCACGCCAGCGCGCACCAGGGCGGCCCGGGTCTGGCTGGTGCCGGCCTGGTCTTTCGGCGGGCGTCCGCGACGGCGGAGGGGAACGGCGACGGTCATGGAATTTAATTAGACTGATCGTCTCTAAAATTCAACATGTCTGTTGGGGGCCGCCGCCGGAGGACGTGCTCCGGAAATTGAAAGGGCCGAGCTCCCCGCAAGGGAACCCGGCCCATTTGGCAGAAGGGGAACGCGTCAGGCAGCGCGCAGCTTGGCGAAGAAATCGGCCACGGCCTCCTGCAGGCGCGCGGATTCCTTGGCCAGGCTTTGCGAGGCGCCCAGCACCTGGGCCGAGGCGGCGGCCGTTTCCTCCGCCCCGTCGGCCAC
Organism: Azospirillaceae bacterium; assembly: GCA_028283825.1. Taxonomy (NCBI): domain Bacteria; kingdom Pseudomonadati; phylum Pseudomonadota; class Alphaproteobacteria; order Rhodospirillales; family Azospirillaceae; species Azospirillaceae bacterium. The sequence continues at coordinate 1,419,799 of JAPWJW010000001.1, forward strand.
GGCGCCGATGTTGTTGGACACCAGCAGGGTGCCGCGTGAGGCCTCGGTCACGTTGCGGGTGATCTCCTGCGTGGCGGCGCCCTGTTCCTCCACCGCGGCGGCGATGACGGAGGTGCCGGCGCCGATGTCGCGGATGGTGGACTGGATCTGGCGGATGGCGTTGACCGCGTCCATCGTCTCCTGCTGGATGGCGGCCACCTGGACGCCGATGTCCTCTGTGGCCTTGGACGTCTGGTTGGCCAGGGCCTTCACCTCCGTCGCCACCACGGCGAAGCCCTTGCCGGCCTCACCGGCGCGGGCGGCCTCGATGGTGGCGTTCAGGGCCAGCAGGTTGGTCTGGCTGGCGATCTCCCGGATCAGGCCGATCACCGCCTCGATGCGTTGGGCGCCTTCGGCCAGGCCGTTGACGGTGCTGTCGGTGCGGGCAGCCTGCTGCACGGCGTCATCGGCCACGCCGGCGGATTGCAAGGCCTGGCGGCTGATCTCGCCGATGCTGGCCGTCAATTCCTCGGTCGCGGCAGCGACGGTCTGGACGTTGACCGAGGCCTCTTCCGCCCCTTGCGCCACCGCCTGCACCTGGCGGCGGTTGCCATCGACGATGCTGGTCAGGCGGGTGGCGGTCTGGCCCAGTTCCTCCGCCGCATGGGCGACGATATTCACCAGCTCGGACGAGATCCTGTCGAATTCCTCAATGTATTGTTCGCGCAGGCGGACGCGGGATTCGCGCCGCGCATCCTCCTGGCGTGCCTGTTCCGCCAGGTCGTCGGCACGGATCATGCTGTCGCGGAAGACGGCCACGGCCGCGGCCATGTGGCCGATCTCATCCCGCCGGTCGGCGCCGCTGATCACCACCTTCAAGTCGTGGTCGGCCAGGCGGCTCATGGTGTGGGTCATCTGGTTCAGCGGGTTCGACACCAGACGGATCAGGGCGTAGCCGGCCAGGCAACCCAGCAAGGCCCCCAGCAGCGAGGCGCCGATGACCACCGCCTTGGTGGCGGCATAGCTGCTGCGGCTGGCTTCCGCCGCCATGTCGGCACCGCGCACGTTCAGCTCGGCATCCTTCTGCAGCGCCTGGCGCAGCTTGGTGAAGGTTTCCAGCGTGTCCTTGCGGAAGAAGGTGACGGCCTCATCCATCTGGCCGGCGCGCGCCGTGGCCAGCAACTTCTCGTGCAGGGCCAGGTAGGCGGCCCAGTTGGCGCTGATGCTGTCGGCGATCGTGCGCTCCTCACCCGCGCCGATCAGCGGCTGATACTCCTGCCAGAATTTGTCATAGTCGGCCAGGGTGGCGCCGAAGCGCTTCTCCACTTCGTCGCGCATCGCCGGTTCCTTGACCAGCAGGTAGGATCCTTCCAACGAGCGGAAGCGCTCCGCCGCCTGTGTCAGCTTGCCGATCGATCGGGTGGAGGGCAGCCAGTTGTCGCGGATGTCCATCGCGGCGGTGTTCATGCGCGCCGCCTGCAACAGGGCGACCAGACCCAGCAGGACGGTCACGCCCAGCACCGCGCCGAACGCCAGGATGACCTTGTGACGGATGGACAGATTCTTCATGGCCCGGAAGGCTCCCCGCAGGCAGGCGTGGGACTATCCCCACTCCGCCTCAGGGTCTGTCAGTCGCATTAATGAAGCGTAAATAACACCTGTATCCTGAGGGTTAGGGCCGCATCAGGAGCCGTCGGTTGCACAGGGCGCCGGCGTGGTGCCCGGCGGCGCCTGGTCCAGGCGGGCCAGGCTGTCGGCCACGGCGCCGGCCAGCTTGGTGGCGCCGTCCGACAAGGCGGCGGCGGCCGCGTCCGGTGTGGCACCACCCACTGGCAGGCTGAAGCCGGTGCGGCAAGTTGCCGCAGTCCCCTGGGGCAGGCGGCGGACCGTCCAGGTGCCGTCCACCACGGCGGTGCCACCGGGCGTGGCGTCGAACCGTTCCAGCCGCAGGGCCAGGCGGTATTGCGGCGGCCCGTTGGGGGCGGGGGTGACGGGCGCCTGATAGGTATCGACCGCATGCAGCCCCTGCCACAGGGCGTTGGCCAGGGCCAGGCGCATCTCGTCCGCCACCGGGGCGGCCCAGCGGTCGTCGTCGCGCACGTCCAGCCGGCCGCCGGCGTCGGTCAGCACCATCTGTGCCCGGTTCAGGCGTTCCGGCACCGCCACGGGCAGGATTTCCACCAATACCCGGGCGCTGCCGGTGGCGGGCGGGCCGGACGGGGCGGCGGCCAGGGCGTGGTAATGAATGGGGGTGGACCCGCCGCAGCCGGCCAATGCCAGGGTTCCGGCCATGGCGGCGAGGATGAACGGGGTGCGTGGCATCTTGGTCAATGGGGCGATCATGGGGGAATTAGTCCTTTCTGCCGCGCACCAGGGATTCCGGTTCGCGTTCAAGGCTGTCGGTCAGGGCCTTCAGGGATCGGGTGGCGTCCATCACGCCTTTCAGCGCCTGGCGCGCGTCCTGCTGCAGCGGGGCGTCGGGCGCCACGCTGGCCTGGGTGGAGGCCAGGGTCTGCTGCATCTCCTTCAGGCTGTCGCGGATTTCGGGCAGCACGTCGTGGTCGGCGTGCTGCACCAGGTCGTCGATGTGCTTGGTCGCCGTGTCCAGGCTGGCCAGGGCCTTGCGCGCGTTCTCACCGATGGCGTCGAACGGGATCTTGTTCAGCTTGGCCACGATCTGCTGCACCTGGTCGTACAGGGCCTCAAGGTCGCCGGGCACGGTGGGCAGTTCGATGGGGTCGGTGGCGGGGTTGAACTGCACCGGCTGGGGGTTCTTCACGAAGTCCAGCGACACGTACAACTGCCCGGTCAATATGCTGCCGGTCTTCAGCTGGGCGCGCAGGCCGTGCGCCACCAGTTGCGACAGGCGTTCCAGGCGGGCGGCGCGGTCGCTTTCCGGCGGCAGGCTGCGTTCGAACGATTGCAGGCGGTCGGGGAAGATGTTGACCATCACGCGGGAGGTGAAGTCCTGCGTCGCCGGATCGTAGTCGATGCCCAGCGAGGTGACGTTGCCGATCTCCACCCCACGGAAATCCACCGGCGCGCCCACCAACAACCCGCGGATGGATTGGTGGAAGCGCATCACCACGGCCACGTGATACCCCTCCGGCGCCTTCATGGCGTCGATGTGGTTGGCGGCCAGCGCGAATTCGCTGCCGGCGGGAGCCGGGGTCATCGGGGTTTCGGGCGGATCCTCGAAGGCGATACCGCCCATCAGGATGGTGGCCAGCGATTCCGTGTCCACCTTCAGGCCGGACCCATCGATGCGCACGTCCACGCCGCTGGCGTGCCAGAATTTGGAGTCCTTGGTGATGAAGTGGTCGTAGGGCGCCTTGATGAAGATGCGCAGGGTGATGCGCCGGCCGTCCTCATCCAGGGTGTAGCGTTCCACATGGCCGACGGGGATGCGCTTGTAGAAGACGGGCGATCCTGCGGCCAGGGAACCGATGTCATCGGTGTGCAGGACGTAGCGCTGCCCCGGCACGTCGGACGCCACCACCGGCGGATCCTCAAGCCCCGTGAACTCCTTGCGCTGACTGTCGGAATGGCCGGCATCCACCCCGATGTAGGACCCCGACAGCAGGGTGTTCAGGCCGGACACGCCGGTTTCGGCGAAGCGCGGCCGCACCACCCAGAAGCGGCTGTCGTCCACCGCGAAGTCCTTGGCGTCCTTGGTCAGTTCCACCGACACCAGCACGCGGGAATGGTCGTCGGTCAGGCTGACGCCCTTCACCTCGCCGATGTCCACGTCCTTGTACTTGACCTTGGTCTTGTTGGGTTCGATGCCGTCGGCGGTGACGAAGCTGATGGTGATGCTGGGACCGCGCATCCATATCGTCTTCACCACCAGCGAAATGCCGATCACGGCCGCCAGCAGCGGGATCAGCCACACCAGCGAGGGGACCCAGCGGCGGCCATGGTCCACCACGGGCTCCGGCATGGCGCCCTGGTTGGGCGAGGCGTTCTTGTCCGGGGGCGTATCAGCCATGGCGGTTTCCCGTCGGGGTTTGTTTGGTGGCGGGCGGGCCGGCACTGGCCCGGTCCCAGATCATGCGCGGGTCGAAACTGTGGGCGGCCAGCATGGTCAGCACCACGACGGCGCCGAAGGCGGCCGCACCCGGGCCGGCCTGGATGACGGCCAGGCCCTGGAAATGCACCAGTCCCACCATCAGCGCCACCACGAACACGTCCAGCATGGACCAGCGGCCCACCGTCTCCACGATGCGGAACAGATGGGCGCGGGGCCGTGTGCCGGTGGTGGCGCTGCGATGGATGGAAACGGCCAGGAAGCTGAGCGTCACCAGCTTCAGCAGGGGGATGACGATGCTGACGCTGAAGATCAGCACCGCCAGCTCGGGCGAGCCGCTGGTCCAGAAATAGATGATGCCGGACAGGATGGTGTCGTTCTGGGTGCTGAGCAGCGTGGATGTCCGCATCACCGGAAAGGCGTTGGCCGGGATGTACAGGATGGCGGCGGCGATCAGCAGCGCCCAGGTGCGGGACAGGCTGGCCACCTTGCGCGGATGCAGGCGCCCGTCGCAGCGCGGGCAGCGCAGCCGGTCACGCAAGGCCGGGTCATCGCCGGCGGCATCGCGGCACAGCAGATGGCAATGGGGGCAGGCGACCAGGCCGGCCTCCGCTGCGGTGGTGACGGCCGGAACGGCATCGGCCGACAGGGTGTGGGGCGCGGTCATGGCTGGGGGACGGCCGCCGGCCGCTTGATGGCGTTCTCGCCCACGTCCCACAGATTGTGCAGATCCATGGACAGGATGACGGCCAGCAGCACGGTCAGCGTGCCGAAGGCCCACAGGGCGATGCCGGGCAGAACCTGCGCCATGTTCGACAGTTTCACCAGCGACACGACGATGCCCAGCATGAACACCTCGATCATGCCCCACGGGCGCAGCGCCTGCAGGAAACGCAGCAACGGGGAGAAGGCCGCCGCCGGCCGGCCGCGGCGGATCAGCAGCAGCAGGACCAGCAGGGCGCCCAGATCGATCAAGGGGAACAGCAGCGTGGTGACGAAGACCAGGACGGCCACGCTCTCCCGCCCCTCCTGCCATAGCGACAGGACGCTACCGGCCAGGGTAGCGCTGTTCAGGCGGCCCTGGATGCGCAGATCCACGATGGGATAACAGTTGGCGATCATGTAGGTCAGGATCGCCGCCGTCACCAAGGCCAGCTGGTGGTCCAGGTCCAGATAGGAACGGCGATACAGCACGGCCCGGCAGCGCACGCAGCGCGCCTTGGTGCCGGGCGCCAGGGCACGCCGCCGGTGCAGCGCATCGCATTCAGGACAGGCGACCAGTGGTTCGGTCAAGGAAGTGGTGAACCCGTCTTGGTGGAGCGGCCGTCCGCATGGGGCACGGCCGCGTTGTCATCGCCATGGTGGCCCGGCTTGGGGTTCTCAAGAAAGCCCAGCTTCCTGAATAGCACCAAGGTTGGGGGCAAGGCCAACGCTGGAACGGGTGGGGGAGGCCGCATGGCATATTATACGGCCGGTGGGGCCCGTTCCTGGCGGCTGCCGGCTTTCGGGCCTTTCGGGGTGCGTTAAAGATACCCCTGCCCAAGGGGGGCCTTCGTCATGCAGATTGTGCGGCAACGCCGTGGGCGACCCCGTTGGCTGGGGCGGTTCGCGGACAGATGGGAAAAGAGGAAACGATTTTGGCTTCACGCAAGATCCTGCTGGCCACCGTGCTGGCCTCCAGCTGCGCCCTTTCCGCGATCCAGGCGCCGGCGCTGGCCGCTGCACAGCCGGTGAAGTCCGCGCCGGCCGCCGTCTCCGCTCCCGCCGTCAAGGGCTTGCCCGCCGGCGTGCAGCCGGTTGCCAGCGTCGAAGGCATCAGCGAATACCGTCTGGCCAACGGCCTGCGCGTCCTGCTGTTTCCCAGCGATGCCAAGTCCACCATCACGGTCAACGTCGTCTACCGCGTCGGGTCGCGCATGGAAAGTTACGGCGAGACCGGCATGGCCCACCTGCTGGAACATTTGATGTTCAAGGGCACGCCCAACCACCAGGGCATCCCCCAGGAAACGCAGAAGCGCGGTTTCCAGAACAACGCCACCACGGCGGAGGATCGGACCACCTATTACGAGACCTTCGACGCGCGGCAGGATTATCTGGACTGGGCCCTGAATCTCGAAGCCGACCGCATGGTCAACTCCTTCATCGCGCGCAAGGATCTCGACAGCGAGATGACGGTGGTGCGCAATGAGATGGAGATGCGGGAGAACAGCCCCGTCGGCATCCTGATGGAGCGCATGCACTCCACCGCCTATCTCTGGCACCACTACGGCCATTCCACCATCGGCGCGCGCTCGGATGTGGAGAACGTGGACATCGGCCATTTGCAGGCCTTCTATCACCGGTATTACCGCCCGGATAACGCCACGCTGGTGATCGCCGGCAAGTTCGACCCGGCCAGAACTCTGGCCGCCGTGAACGCCAGCTTCGGCAAGGTCAGGAACCCGGCCGCCGCCCTGCCGATGGAATACACGGTGGAACCGGCCCAGGACGGCGAGCGCGCGGTGACCCTGCGCCGCGTGGGCGACACCGCCTATGAGGGCCTGGCCTATCACATCCCGGCGGCCACCCATGCCGACAGCGCCGCCCTGTCGGTCTGGTCCTTCATCCTCAGCAATGCCCCCGCCGGGCGCCTGCACAAGGCGCTGGTGGAACAGAAGCTGGCGACGGGTGTGTCGGCCTCTGCCGAGAAGCGCCTGGATCCCGGTCTGGCCATCACGCTGGCGGAGGTGCCCAAGGGCGGCGACGCGGCCAAGGTCATGGACATCATGACCGACGTGGTGGAGGGCGCCCACGACCACCCCGTCACCGATGAGGAGGTGGAGCGGGCGAAGACCCGCATGATGAAGAACTATGACCAGCTCATGGACAATCCCAACAGCGTGGCGCTGTCCCTGACGGACAGCATCGCCCAGGGCGACTGGCGCCTGCTGTTCGTCAACCGCGACCGCATCGCCGCCGTCACCACCGCCGACGTGCAGCGGGTGGCGGAAACCTATTATCGCCAGGCCAACCGCACGGCGGGCCATTACGTGCCGACCGCCCAGCCCGACCGGGTGGACATTCCGGCCGCCCCCAGTGCGGCCAGCCTGGTGGCGGGCTACAAGGGGCGGGCGGCGGCGGCGGCCGATGTCGTCTTCGACACCTCGCCCGCCAGCGTCGATGCCCATACCCAGCATGTGGTCCTGGCCGATGGCGGCAAGCTGGAACTGCTGACCAAGCCTGCACGCGGGCAGGCGGTGAACCTGCTGGTACGGCTGCGCTTCGGCGACGCCGCCAGCCTGACGGGCAAGGACGCGGCCGGGGAGGCGGTGGCCAACCTGTTGACCAAGGGCACGGCCAAGCACAGCCGCCAGCAAATCTCCGACCTGCTGGACCAGATGAAGGCCAATCTGGGGGTCAGTTCCGGGACCCAGGCTGCGACCGTGGCGGTGCGGACCGACCGCGCCCACCTGGCCGACGTCATCGCCCTGGTGGGCGAGATCCTGCGGGAACCGGCCTTTCCCGGCGATGAGTTCGAACAGTGGCGCGCCGGCACCATCGCCGACCTGGAATCGTCCAAGACCGATCCGCAAGCCCTGGCCAGCAACGCTTTTGATCGGGCCTTCGACACCACGCCGCCCGACTTCCCCGGCCATATCGACACGGTCGACGACTGGATCGCCAAGATCAAGGCCTTGCGCCTGGACGATGTGAAGGCCTTCCATCACGCCTTCTATGGTGCCCAGTCCGCCCAGGTGGCGGTGGTGGGTGATTTCGATCCCGAGGCCGTGATCCGGCAGGTGCAGGAAGCGCTGGGCGGTTTCAAGACGACCCAGGCCTTCACCCGCATTCCCGATACCGCGGCCACCGTGACGGGCCTGGACCAGGTGATCGAGACGCCGGACAAGGCCAACGCCATCATCCTGGCGGGCGAGCCGCTGCCCATCAACGATGAGGATCCGGACTATGCGGCGCTTCTGATCGCCAACCGTATCCTGGGCGGCAGTCCGTTGCATTCCCGCCTGGGCGACCGCATCCGCCAGAAGGAGGGGTTGTCCTACGGCAGTGGCTCCGGCCTGTCGGTCGGTGCCATCGACAAGGCGGGCCACCTGACCCTGCAGGCCATCGCGGCGCCGCAGAACGTGGCCAAGGTCAAGACCGCCTTCGGCGAGGAACTGGCCCGCCTGGTCCATGACGGCGTGACGGAGCAGGAGGTGGCCGAGGCCAAGAGCGGCTTCCTGGACCAGCTGCGCATGCGCCGCACGGATGACGGCGCGTTGGCCGGCCAATTGGCCAGTAACGCCTATCTGGGCCGCACCATGGCCTGGAGCGCCGACATCGAGGCCAAGGTCGCGGCGGTGACGCCGGAACAGGTGGCGGAGGCGGTGCACCGCCATTTCGACACGGCCAAGCTGTCCTACTTCCGTGCCGGTGATTTCGCCAAGGTCACCAACTGAGCGGGCGTTCCACCGTGACAGGTGTTTCGCCGGCGGCCCGTATGAACCCCTGTGCCCCCCTGCATGAACCCAGGTGTAGCCAGGGGGGGCGGGGCGGGATAGCGTGTCCCCCCTTTGGGGTTGGCATACGCCTTTAGGGCTGGGATGCGGAAGGGGGCGGCGGTATTGCGCCGTCCCCTGGGCTTGAGGGGACGGCGACGTGGCGGATGGCGAGAACCTGGGGGACACGGGCGGCCCGGTCGGGGCCCGAGCGGTATCCTCTCCGCCGATGGGGCCGGGCAAACCGGTCCTGGCGGCGTCCTCCAACTCCCTAGGCGTGCGTGCCCGCCTGCTGCTGGCGGCGGTCGCCCTGCTGCTGCCGCCGCTGCTGGGCGGTGCCGTGCTGTTGGGCGGCGCCTATGAGCGCGAGCGGCGGGTGGCGGAGCGTCACCTGGATGAGACCGCCCACATGCTGGCGCTGTCGGTGGAACAGCGGCTGGGCCAGAGCCAGGCCTACCTGAAGGCGCTGGCCGTCTCCCCGGCGCTGGAACGGGGGGACATACCGTCGCTGGAGGCCCAGGCCCGGGCCATCGACCTGCCCAAGGGCTATTGGTTCCGGCTGGCGTCGGCCACCGACGGCCGCGTGTTGATGAACACGTCGTTGCCCTCAGGCACGCCGCTCACCGGCGGACAATTGGGCCCCAACATCAAGGCGGCGCTCGAGGCGGGGCACGGCCGGGTCGGCACCCTGTTCAACGACGCCGTCATCAACCAGCAGGCCATCGCCCTGCATGAGCCGGTGTTCCGCGATGGGGCGGCGGTCTACATCCTGTCGCTGATCATTCCGTCGACGGAGTTCACCCAGTTGCTGACCGACCAGCAACTCCGGGCGGGGTGGATCGGCGCCATCGTTGATCGGTCCGGTGTCGTCATCGCCCGCACCCGTGACCCCGAACGGTATGTCGGGCAGAAGGTGCGCCCGGAATTCCTGGAGGCCTTCGCCCAGTCCACGTCCGGGCGCAGGCCGGGTACGTCGTTTGAAGGCATGCCCACCATGGTGTCCTTCCGCCGCACGCCCAGCCAGGATCTGGTGGTGGCGGTGGCAGCCCCGCGCGATGAATTGGGGCGGGAGGCGTGGCATGGCCTGCTGATGGCGCTGGGCGGCGCCGTCGCCTTGTTCGCCGTGACCATGGCCCTGGCGTCGCGGCTGGCACGGGGCATCACCCATCCGGTGCAGCAGTTGGCCGCCCGGGCGGCGGCGCTGGGCCGGGGGGAGCCGCCGCCGGCCGACAGCCTGGGTTTGACGGAGGCCGATGCCGTGGCCGTGGTGCTGGCCGACGCCGGCCGGCGCCTGGCGCGATCCAACGCCGACATGGAAGAGAAGGTGCGCGCCGCGGTGGCGGAGGCGGAAAGCGCCAATACCGCCCTGTTCCAGGCCCACCGCATGGAGGCGGTGGGGCGCCTGACCGGCGGCATCGCCCACGATTTCAACAATCTGCTGCAGGCGGTTTCCGGCTGCCTGGACATGCTGCTGCGCCGCGCCGCCGATGACCGCAGCCGCGACCTGATCCGTGCCGGCATGCAGGCCATCGACCGGGGCGCCGGCCTGACCCGCCAGTTGATGGCCTTCGCCCGCCGGCAGGCCCTGCGGCCTGAATCGGTGGATCTGGCGGAACTGGTGCGGGGCATGCGGCAATTGCTGATGCACGCGCTGCGCGCCGACATCGGGCTGGAGATGGCCTTGCCGGAGGGGCTGTGGCCGGTCATGGCCGATCCGGCGCAGCTGGAACTGGCCCTGCTGAACGTGGCGGTGAACGCCCGGGACGCCATGCCCCAGGGCGGTGTCCTGCGCTTCGTGGCGGAAAACGTGAAGCTGACCGCCGACCGGAATGAGGAGGCGCTGAGCGGCCATTTCCTGCGCCTGGCCGTGACCGACACCGGCTCCGGCATCGACCCCGCCGTGCTGCCCCATGTGTTCGAGCCGTTCTTCACGACGAAAGAGGTGGGCAAGGGCTCCGGCCTGGGGCTGTCCCAGGTCTACGGCTTCGCCCGGCAGTCCGGCGGCACCGTGCACCTGGACAGCGTGCCCGGCGTGGGCACGACCGTCACACTGTTCCTGCCCCGGGCGACGACGCAGCCGCGCCGGGCCGGTGCCACCGGCGATGTCCGCGCGCGCGACCGGGCGGAGGAAAACCGGACCGTTCTGGTGGTGGAGGATGACGCGACGGTGGCCGCGACCGTGTCGGCCAGCCTGACGGAACGGGGCTTCGCCGTGCTGCAGGCCTCACGCGCCGACCAGGCCTTGGCGCTGCTGCAGGATGGCGACGCCATCGACATCCTGTTTTCCGACATCGTCATGCCCGGTGGCATGAACGGCGTGGAATTGGCCAAGGTGGCGCGTCTGCTGCGGCCGGACCTGGCGGTGCTGCTGACCACCGGTTACGCGGAAAACCTGCCACCGTTGGAGGGCATGCGCCTGTTGCCCAAGCCCTATCGCATGGACCAGCTGCTGGACGTGCTGGACGCCGTCGTCTGAAGCCCGTCGGCCGGTCCGGGCGGGTGATTTCCGTATTTCCAGCCGCCGCCTTCAGCTTCCATTAACCCGCGCCCGGCCATACTCGATGGTGGCGGGCGCGACCCCCGCCGTTTCGCTGATGCCTGTCGTATGTGGTCGCGATCGGATGGTTTTATGGTTGCCGACCCGTTGTCCCAAATCCTGGAAGATCACGCCCGCTGGCTGGCGAGATCGCCTGGGGGGCGGCGTGCCAATTTCGCCATGCAGGCCCTGCGCGGCGCTGATCTGTCCAACCGCGATCTCAGCCAGGCACTGCTGGCGGGGGCGGACCTTACGGGCGCGCGGCTGCGCGGCATCCGGCTGGAAGCGGCCGATCTCTACGGCGCCGATCTTTCCAACGCCGATTTGACCCAGGCCTGCCTGGTGGGTGCCGACCTGCGGGGCGTCACCCTGCGGGGGGCCGTGCTGGATGGCACCGACCTGCGCGGCGCGGACCTGCGGTCCAATGACATGCTGATCGCCGTGCCCCCCTCCGCGCCGGCGGCCTCGGTGCAACCGGCGCCCACGGGCCAGGGCATCGTTTTCAGGCAGGCCCGGCTGGGCCGGGCCATGCTGGTGGGCGCCCGCCTGTCCGGTGTGGTGATGGTGGAATGCGACCTGACAGGGGCCGTGCTGCGGGGGGCCGATCTGCGGGGGGCGGACCTTCGTGGATCAGCGCTTCGCAATGTCGACCTGACGGGCGCCGACCTGCGTGAGGCCGACCTGACGGCCGCCCGCCTGGGTGGCGCCCAGCTGATCGGAACCCGCCTCAATGGCGCCCGGTTCAACGGCGCCGACATGGTGGGTGTCGAACTGGATCACTGTGACTTGACGGGGGCGGCGCTGGAGGACGCGCGGTTCTCGCGGCCGCTCGATTCGCTGGCCTTGGACATGCGCCATCGCATCCATGAGCACGAACGTTGGATCGATAGCGGCGGCAGCCGCGGCAGCCGGGCGGAACTGGATGGGGCCAATCTTGAGGCCGCCGACCTGCGCGGCGTGCGCCTGTCGGGTGCCACCTTGCGCGGCGCCCGCCTGGCTGGCGCCTTGCTGGCCGGGGCGGATCTGACCTTGGCCGACCTGTCGGGCGCCGACCTGACGGAAGCCAGCCTGCGCGGCACCATCCTGCGCGGCGCGTCCATGGGGCATTGCCGCCTTTCCGGCGCCGACTTGGCCGATGCACAGCTGAACCCCGCCGATATCCTGGAAGCCGATGGTCATCCCAGCGGCCGGTCGTGGCCCGCCGACCTGGTGGGCGCCGACCTGACGCGCGCCAGCCTGTGGCGTGCCCACCTGCAATACGCGAACTTCACGGGCGCCACTCTGGCCGGCGCCGACCTGGGGCAGGCGGACACCACAGGTGTGCGTTTCGCCAATGCCCGGATGGACGGCGTGGTGGGTTTCGACCGCCCGGCCACGACCCCGGCGGCACGTGTCGGGTGACCCAGCATTCCCGCGTAAGTCATAGTCGCATTCAGCCATTGGCCAATATACCGGCCAATAATGCCCACCAAACCGCATAGACCGAATTAATGGGCGCTAAATGAGGCATCTTTGATTACGGTCCCATTTACCAAGATATCCATGGGAACCGGGTGGGAGTGCTAGATGAACGATCGACTGAAGCCGGAATTGCGGGAACTGGCGGTCAAGATCGCGACATCCTATGCCCGATCGAACCCCGTTAGTGTCGAGGCACTGCCATCGGTCATCGTGATGGCCTACCAGGGGCTGGAGGCTTGCATCGCGCCCCCGCCGCCCCCGCCGCCGGAACCCCCTAAGCGTGGGCGCCGCGGCAAGGCGGCCAAGACCCCAGCCCGTGGCCGGGGCAAGGCCGCCGCGCGCTGACTTCCCGATGCTCGATTCCGGGCGGGCGGGGACATTCCCGCCTCGAATCGACCGTTGGAAACCGCGCGGCTGGATTGGGCGCCGCCCCTCATGTACCCTGACCGACGCGCGCTTGCGAAGCGGGCGCGCATGACGGTTTCCGTGACGTTCCTTTAGGGACCGCGCGGTTGGTCATGGGGTATTCCAAGGGCGCCGGCGAACCGAATCCATGATGGGCATCTGCCGTTTCCTTCCATCGCAGGCCGTAACCGTCAGCCGCCGTGGAGTCGGGGTGCCGTGATGTCCGATCTCGATTCTATCTTCATGGCTGAGGACGCGCTGGCCGACGCCGCGCCGGACCTGCCGCCCTGGCCCATCCTGGTCGTCGATGACGATGAGGAGGTCCACATCATGACCCGGCTGGTCCTCAGCCGGCTGACCTACAAGGGCCGCCCCCTGGAATTGCTGACCGCCCGGTCGGCGGCGGAGGCGGCGGTCATCCTGACCCACCGCGACGATATCGCCGTCGCCCTGCTGGACATCGTGATGGAAACGGACGACGCCGGCCTGGTGCTGGCGCGCCGCATCCGTGAGGAATTCGACAACCACGACGTCCGCATCGTGCTGCGCACCGGCCAGCCGGGGCAGGCGCCGGTGCGTGACGTCATCGTCAATTACGACATCAACGACTACAAGGCGAAGACGGAACTCACCTCCGAAAAGCTGTTCATCACCATCGTCACGGCGCTGCGGTCCTACGACAACATCCGCACCGCGCGGGAGGCGCAGAGCGCCAGCCGGCTGAAGTCCAGCTTCCTGGCGACCATGAGCCATGAGATCCGCACGCCCATGAACGCCGTGCTGGGCATGCTGGAACTGCTGTCCCACACCGGCCTGGACGATGATCAGAAGGAGATGCTGTTCACCGCCCGCGATGCCGCCGGCACCCTGCTGCGCATCATCGACGACATCCTCGACTTCTCGAAGATCGAGGCCGGGCGCATGGATATCGAGACCCACCCCATGGCCCTGGGGCCGTTGGTGGAGGGGGTGGCCGACATGCTGGCGGCCCAGGCGCGCAAGAAGTCGCTGGACCTGCATGTCCATATCGATCCCGCCGTTCCCGAACTGCTGATGGGCGACCCGCTGCGCCTGCGCCAGGTGCTGTACAACCTGACCGGCAACGCCATCAAGTTCACCGAGATGGGCGGCGTCACCCTGTCGGTACGGTGTGTGCCGGGGCCTGCGGGCACTGTGGCGGCGGGCCATTCCCGGGTGCGCATCGCTGTGCGGGACACAGGAATCGGCATCGCCGAGGATGTGCAGAAGCAGTTGTTCCAGCCTTTCACCCAGGCCGAGAGTTCCACCAGCCGCCGCTTCGGCGGCACCGGCCTGGGGTTATCCATCAGCCGCCGCCTGATCGACCTGATGCATGGCACCATCGGCCTGGACAGCACCCTCGGGCAGGGCGCCACCTTCTGGTTCGAGGTGGAGCTGCCGGTGGCGGCCGAGCAGCCGGTGGCCGCCCCGCAACCGGCGCTGCCGTCATTGGCCGGCCTGACGGTGCTGGTCCTGGCGGAGACCCCGGCCCTGCGCGACACCGTCGCCTGTTATATCCAGGCCGCCGGCGGCCGGGTGGCGGAGGGGGACGCGCCCTGGAACGTGGCCGTCATCATTCCCCGCCCGGGCGATGTCTGGCCCGACCTGCCGGTCGGCCGTCCCGCCGTCCTGGTGGCCGCGGCGGATTCGGTGCGGCCCGCCGGCCTGCCCACCGGCACGGTGCAGATCGGCCGCCCGGTACGGCGCGTGCCTTTGATTCGGGCGGTGGCCACCGCCGCCGGGCAGGAAACCGCGACACGGGCCGCGGCCTCCCCCCTGCGCCAGGGGCGGGGGGAGCCGCCGCCGGTGGATGTCGCCATCGCCCAGGGGCGCCTGGTCCTGGTGGCGGAAGACCAGCCGGTGAACCAGATGGTCATCAGCCGCCAATTGTCCCTGCTGGGCATCGCCGCCGAGATCGTGGAGGACGGGCGCAAGGGGCTGACGGCCTGGCGATCCGGCCGCTTCGGCCTGGTGCTGACCGACTGCAACATGCCCGAGATGGACGGGTTCGAACTGACCGCCGCCATTCGTGAGGCGGAGCGGGGGGCCGGAACCCGCACGCCCATCATCGCGCTGACCGCCAACGCCATGGCCGGCGAATCCCAACGCTGCCTGGCCGCCGGCATGGACGGTTTCCTGGCAAAGCCCCTGGAACTGGACCGGCTGGACCGTTGCCTGGCCCAGTGGCTGCCGCCGTTGCCCGGTCCGGTGGCGGTTGCCGTTCCGGCGGCCGTGGTCACGTCGACGGCCGCCGCGATCCTGACGCCGAGCCGCGCCCTGGAATTGTTCGGCGAGATGGGGGAGGAGGCCCGGGCCTTCTTCCGTGAGTTCCTGGCCGCCGCGGTCCCGTTGGCTGACGGTGTGGCCGCGGCTTTCGCCATCGATGACGTGGTTCTTGCACGACGCGAGGCGCATGCCCTGGCGGGGGTCGCCAAGAGTGCTGGGGCGGATGCGCTGGGGCAGCTGGCCGACCGAGTGGAAGAGGCCTTGTTGCAAGGGAACGTTGCGGCGGCCCGCGTTGCCGCAAAGGCACTACCGTCCATGATGGGGCAGGTGGCGGACGCCATTATCGCTTTATAAGAAGACGATTCCCAAAATATCGCGCTATATTACAAGTGTATTCCGGGCTGCGGGGGCGTGGTGCCGGGATCGCGGGGCTTATTCATCCCACGTTAAAGTTTAAGTTGTCCGAAGATGCCGGCCGGCCCTTGCCAAGGTTCCGGGGGCGTCGGACGGTCGGATGGGCGGAGTCGCAGGCGCAAGGACGGCACATGGGTCTGATTTCCTTCAGTTTCCGTAGCGCCCTGGTCGTTGAGGACCAAAGTTTCATCCGCGGCGTGGTGGTGCGCATGCTGCGGCAATTGGATTTCGGCGTGGTGATCGAGGCGGAGGACGGTGCGTCCGGCCTGAACATCGCGCTGGAACGCAGGCCCGACGTCATCGTCGCCGACATCGACATGGCGCCGGTGGATGGCCTGAAGTTCCTGCAGCACCTGCGCGCCAACGAGCCGCGGGATTATCATATCCCGGTGATTTTTTTGACGAACCGCACGGATAAATCCACAGTTCTGGCGGCGCGTGATTTGGGTGTCGATGCGTTTATCGCCAAGCCCGTGACGCTGACCAGCCTGCGTGAGAAGCTGCAGATCGTCATGGGGCGGCGCTGAGGGGCGGGTGAATTCTGGACGGGATGATGAGGACGCACGGTTGGGAAGCGGCAAACGGGTGGATGCCGGTGGCAAGGCCGGCGGTGATCGCGGCGAAGGATACGCTGTGACCAAATCCGCGACCCTGTCCACGCGGTGGGCGGCCCGTTTCCTGGGGGGCATCCTGCCGCGCCCGCTGTCGGTCCGCTGGGCCCGGCATGTCCGCTGGCGCGAGGCGATGCGCCGGCACCGGATGACCGTGGCCTTCTGGCGGTCCCTGGCCGTGCGCCAGGCGGCACTGGCCTTGTTGTCCGCCGTGGTCATCGGCGCCGTGTTCTCCGTCATCCAGGGCATGGGGGAGGCGGAACGCGAGCGGGCCAAGTTCGCCAATGCCGGCCGCGTCATCATGGACCTGGCGGAAAACACCGCCAGCGCCGCCGTCTGGAACCTGGACCCCGATCTGGCCGCCGGCCTGGTACGCTCGATCCTGGCCATCGACGGCGTGCGGTCGGTGCGTTTTGCTTGAGGTGCCGGACCGGACCCTGGCCGGTGGCAGCAACCCCGCGCCGCCAGCGGGCGAGGATCGTCCGTTCTGGTCCGGCTGGCTGTCCGGCGCGCGCTTCAACCCCATTTTCAGCGACCTGGCCCGGACGCAGCGCCTGTTGTACCGCCCCTCCGGCCCGGCGCGCACGGGCCCCATTATCGGCCGGCTGGAATTGGAGATGGATACCAGCCGGGCGGCGACCGACTATGCCGCCTTCATCCGCGCCACCGTCCTGGGTGGCCTGCTGCGCGATCTGGCACTGGGCGTGGTGCTGGCGCTGCTGCTGCATACTTTCCTGACGCGGCCGTTGCGCGCCGTGGGATTGGCCGTGGCGCGCATGGACCCCGGCCGCGCCGGCGCCGCCCACCTGCCCGACTTCCCCCGCCAGGCCGACAACGAGTTGGGCTACCTGGTCCGTCGCTTCAATGAGGTGTTGCACCTGCTGGACCGCAGCCGGTCGGACATGGAGCAACTGGCCACCCACGACACGCTGACCGGGCTGCCCAACCGCCTGCTGCTGCAACGGCGGCTGGACACGGTGCTGAAACGCCGCGAGCGCCGGGCCTACAACCCGGAGCAGGGGGACCGGCAGGGCCGGGCCGCCGGCCGGGGCGGCATCGCACTGTTCTTCATGGATCTGGACCGCTTCAAGCACATCAACGACAGCCTGGGCCATGACGTGGGCGATCGCCTGTTGCAGGCGGTGGCGGGGCGCCTGAGGGACTGCCTGGGCGCCGACGACATGCTGGGTCGGCTGGGTGGCGACGAATTCCTGGTAGTGACGGAAACCGCGTTCGAGCCGGTGGACGCCGCCGTGCTGGCCGAACGGTTGCTGAAGGCGCTGGAGGCGCCGCTGATGGTGGAGGGTGGGCACCTGCTGCATGCCGGCGTCTCCATCGGCGTGGCGCTGGCCGCCGACGGGGCGGAGAACGCCAGCACCATGTTGCGCCAGGCCGATACCGCGCTGTACGCCGCGAAGTCCGCCGGGCGGGGGCAGTACCGCTTCTTCTCCCGCGAGATGAGCGAGCGGGCGGAAAACCGCCTGAGCACGGAATCCAACCTGCGCCAGGCGCTGGGCACCGGCTCGTTCGAACTGTTCTACCAGCCCAAGGTGCGTGCCGCCGACCGTGCCCTGGTGGGGGCCGAGGCGCTGGTGCGTTGGAAGCACGACGGCAAGCTGGTACAGCCCGGCGCCTTCATGACGGTGGCGGAGGACAGTGGCCTGATCATGGAACTGGGCAGTTGGGTGCTGGAGCAGGCCATCCGCGAGGCCACGCACTGGACCAAGCTGCTGCCCGGCTTCCACATCGCCGTCAATGTCTCCGCCCGCCAGATCATAGCACCCGGTTTTGTGGAGCGGGTGCGCGACTGCCTGTCGCGCAACGGCGTGGCGGGTGATCGTATCGAGATCGAGGTGACGGAAAGCGTCATGGTGGACAGCACCCGCTCGCTGGAGGTGCTGTGGCGCCTGAAGCGGCTGGGGGTGCGCATCGCTGTCGATGATTTCGGCACCGGCTTCTCTTCGCTGTCCTATCTGCGGCAGATGCCCATCGACACCCTGAAGATCGACCGCACCTTCGTGCAGGACCTGCCGCGCGACAGCGCCATCGCGGCCATGATCCTGACCCTGGGTGCCCGCCTGGGTCTGGAGGTGGTGGCCGAGGGCGTGGAGCGGGAGGAACAGCTGATGTGGCTGGTGGCCGAAGGTTGCCCCGTCGTCCAGGGTTTCTTCATCGCCGAGCCCATGCCCGCCCGCCAACTGGAGACCCGCTTCCTCCACCCCGTGCTGATGGCGCAGGAGGAAGAGCGGACGGGGCGCAGCGCGTAGCTTATTCGCCGCCCTTCGGTCCCCAGAACAGCGCCCAGGTGGCGAAGTCGTCGCTGAAATCTTCAAAGCGATGTTCCGTGCCGGCCTCCACAAACAACAGGTCGTGCGGCTGGAAGGGGCGGCGCTCGCCGTTCTTCATGAAAATGCCCGTGCCGCTGATCACCACATAGATTTCATCGCGCGCGTGGGGGCCTTGCGGGTCATGGCCGCGCGGGCTGTACATGCCCACCTTCATGGTGCCGTGCTCCAGCAAATACTGGAACCGCTCCCCCACCGGCACGTCGGGCAGGGTGGCCAGGGCTTGGGCGGCGCTGAGGTGCCAGGGTTGGTCAGACATGGGGGATGGCCTCCAGCTCAAGGCGAGGAAAATCGGCAACCAAGAGAAGCATTAACTATTGTGTAAGATTCGATAAGATCTTGAGAATGGGATTCTATCACTTAATAGTGTATAAATTTATTTTAGAACATCTTATGAGGGTGTTCCATCGGCGATAATTGGGTAGGCACCCATGCCCGGCGCCTGGGACGTGGCGGGCAATAGCTTAAGGGAGGTTCAGGATCATGGCACTTGACCCGTGGCAGACCGTTTTCCAATGCTCGATGCTGTCCAACACCGCTGGCATGAAATACTACACGCAGCCGAAGAGTAATCCGTCGGCGTTACAGGATGCCGAGACGGCGATGCTGGCGGACATTAACGCGGCCATCGCGGCGGGCATCCCCAGCGGCTGGACGGTGGCGTGGGGGCCTGCGGTTTATTGTGTTGGTTCCATCCCGTGGAAAGATAAGGACGGCACGCTGTATTTCACGCCGACCAACGCCGTCGTGATCTTCTCCACCACCGATTCAGCCGGCGCCACGACCTATGTGGTGGCCTTGGCGGCGACCAACGGCCTGTCGGTGGTTGACTGGCTGAAGGAGGATTTCAACGTCGGAACCATGGTGGACTGGGCGACGGCGATGAAGGGATGGGGGGCGAACTACACCGCGACCACAGCCGCCCATATTTCGACGGCGACGAACACCGGCATCACCAATGTGCTGACGCAGCTTCAGTCCGGCGGCCAGAATATCATCCAGTTCCTGAACAGCGTCACCACCACGAACAACACCCTTATCTTCACCGGCCACTCCCTCGCGGGCGCGCTCTCGCCCACGCTGACGGCGGCTTGCTTCGATGCCGTGGCCCCGCTGGTCACCAACAAGAACTTCGCCGTCGGATCCACCATGGTCTATCCGACCGCCGGTGCCACGCCGGGGGATGGCGCCTTCTCCCAACAGTTCGCGGCATTGGGATTGGGCGGCGAGGACGGTTCAGAGTATTGGCAGAAGTGGAACAAGGACCTGTGGAACGTCCTGGACGTTGTTCCTCATGCCTGGCAGACCGTGGTCAAGGTGGGGGAACTCGTCATCCACCAGCCGCAATCGCCTTATGTGCAGGAGATCGAGGCCACCTATACGGCATCGAATGCGTACACCAGCACCGCCGACAAGGTCGCCATCACCGCCTTGATCGGGACAGCGGCATTGAATTCCATCAATGGTTCCATTTCGGGCAAGTCCTGGTACACGGCCCTGCCCAACGCGCCGCTGACCAACGCCTTCTATTACGGTTATCCGGGTGACGGCGGGGTGACCAATGTCGTGACCCAGGCCCAGGCCCAGGCGCTGGGCTACACAGGCACGGGCACCTTGGTGCCCTGGGACATGCAGTTCCTGTATCAGCACGTGCAGGCTTATGGGCAGATGATCCTGGGGAACGCCCCGCCCATCGTCGTCCAGCCCAAGAAACTGAAAACGGCGGAGGAGCCGGCGGCCGCGGACCTGGCGCTGGTCTGAGACGTGCCGTACAGCGAAAAGGCCGCCGGGAATGTCCCGGCGGCCTTTTTTCTGTCGACGTGCTGAACCCGCGGGATCAGGCGATGGCCTTCTCCGCCGGCAGATAGCGGGCGTCGCCCTCTTCCACCAGGGCGGGATGGGTCAGCTTGCCACGGAACACGTTCAGGCCGTTGCGCAGGTGCACGTCGTCGGCCAGCGCCTGGTTCCAACCCTTGTCGGCCAGGGCCAGGACGAAGGGGGCGGTCGCGTTGTTCAGCGCGAAGGTGGACGTGCGGGCCACGGCGCCCGGCATGTTGGCCACGCAATAGTGGATGACGCCGTCGACCACGTAGGTGGGATCGGCGTGCGTGGTGGCGTGCGAGGTCTCAAAGCAGCCGCCCTGGTCGATGGACACGTCC
The DNA here is from genome assembly GCA_028283825.1 of Azospirillaceae bacterium. Lineage (NCBI taxonomy): Bacteria > Pseudomonadati > Pseudomonadota > Alphaproteobacteria > Rhodospirillales > Azospirillaceae > Azospirillaceae bacterium. Next base: position 1,440,455 of record JAPWJW010000001.1, read on the forward strand.
ACCAGCACGCTGCCGTGGCGCATCTTGGCCACCATTTCCTTGGTGACGACCTTGGGCGCGTTGGCGCCCGGCACCAGCACGGCGCCGATCACCAGGTCGGCGTCCAGCACGCTCTTCTCGATGGTGTCGAGGTTGGCGTACAGGGTGTTGACGCGGCGGCCGTACTGTTGGTCGATCTGGCGCAGCCGGTCCAGCGACTTGTCCAGCACGGTCACTTCCGCCTCCAGGCCCACGGCCATGCGGGCGGCGTTGATGCCGACCACGCCGCCGCCGATCACCACCACCTTGGCGGCCGGGGTGCCGGGCACGCCGCCCAGCAGGATGCCGTTGCCGCCGTAGCTCTTCTCCAGGCACTTCGCGCCGGCCTGGATGGACATGCGGCCGGCGACCTCGCTCATCGGCGCCAGCAGGGGCAGGCCGCCGCGCACGTCGGTCACGGTCTCATAGGCGATGCAGATGGCGCCGGAGGCCAGCAGCAGCTCGGTCTGTTCCGGATCGGGCGCCAGGTGCAGATAGGTGAACAGCACCTGGCCGGGGCGCAGCATGCGGCACTCATGTGGCTGCGGCTCCTTCACCTTCACGATCATGTCGGCCTTGGCGAAGATTTCTTCCGCTGTGTCGGCCAGGGTGGCGCCGGCCGCCAGGTACTGGTCGTCGGTCAGGCCGATGGCCGCACCGGCGTTCTTCTGCACCACGACGCTGTGGCCGTGGACCACCAGCTGGCGCACGTTGGCCGGGATGAGACCGACGCGGTATTCGTGGTTTTTGATTTCCTTGGGAACGCCGACCAGCATGATTTTTCTCCTGGTGCCTCTGGGTGCCAGAGGGGTTGGGCGCCGCCTGTCCGGTCGCGCAACCGTTGCCTCGATTTCGGGAAAGAGGATACGGCGGATGGCCGGCGCATGTCCTTGCGTTCAAGGGCATGCGGTGCGCACAATGCACAAGGAACCATCGTCTGGAACTTAATATGCGGCAGACTCTGCGAACATCCGTCCTGGATAGGATTGATCGTGCCATCCTGGCCCGTTTGCAGGAACAGGGCCGCACGCCGAATTCGGAGCTGGCGGGCCATGTCAACCTGTCGGAAAGCGCCTGCCTGCGCCGGGTCAAGGCGATGGAGGAGGCAGGCATCATCAGCGGCTACACCGCCATCCTGGACCCGGCCTCCTGCGGCCGGCCGGAAAGCGTGTTCGTGCAGGTGACGCTGGAAAAACAGACGGAGCCCTACCTGCGCGCCTTTGAGGAGGCGCTGGCCACCTGCCCGCAGGTGATGGAGTGTTACCTGATGTCCGGCGACAGCGATTACCTGCTGCGCGTGGTGGTGGCGGGTGCCGCCGATTATGAGGCGCTGCACAACCGCATCCTGACCCGCCTGCCGGGCGTGGCCCGCGTCCATTCCAGCTTCACCCTGCGCACCGTCATGAAACGCACGGCCCTGCCGCTGGCCGATATCGTCACTGTCGGCGGCGATTGACGGGCGTCATGGCGTGGCCTAAACCGCGAACCTAACCGTTGTGAACGGTTGCGGGTCCTGCCCGCAACCCGTGTTCTTTCCAACCATTCTCCGAAGAAAGCATCCACGCATGACCCAGCCTTCCGCCCCCCGCTTTGCCGGCCGCGTGGCCGTGGTCACCGGTGCCTCGCGCGGGCTGGGGGCGGCCGTCGCCAAGGGGCTGGCGGCCGAGGGCGCGCACGTCGTGCTGATCGCCCGCACCGTCGGCGGGCTGGAGGAGGTGGACGACGCCATCCGTGCCGCCGGCGGCACCGCCACGCTGATCCCCCAGGACATGGCGGCGGATCCGGCGCAGCTGGACGTGCTGGGCCCGGCGCTGCTGGACCGCTTTGGCCGGGCGGACATCCTGGTGGCCAATGCCGGCATGCTGGGCGCCATCGGCCCCATGGCGCACGCAAACGTGAAGGAATGGGACAAGGTGCTGGCCCTGACCCTGACGGCCAACATGCGCCTGATCCGCACGCTGGACCCTTTGCTGCGCGGTTCCGACGCAGGCCGCGCCGTCTTCCTCACCGACCGTTATGGTCATGAGCCGGTGGCCTATTGGAACGCCTATGCCGTCGCCAAGGCGGGGTTGGAGATGATGGCCCTGACTTATGCGCGGGAGGTGCTGCAAAGCCCGCTGAAGGTCAACCTGCTGGATCCCGGGCCCATGCCCACCAAGGTCCGCGCCCAGGCGTTCCCTGGCGAAAAGCCCGATACCCAGCCGCCGGTCACCCGCGTCGTGCCCACCATCCTGGACCTGGTGGCGCCGGCCAACGCCCGGCATGGCGAGCGCATCGCCCTTTATTGATGTGATTGATTTGGGTGGGGCGGGAGGGCCGGCGGTTCAAGGCCGGCTCATGCATGGCTGGGCACCCTTACGCTCCGCAGCGTAGTGATAATGGTCACAGCCCGATGGGTTCGGCGGGCCTACCTTTCTCCTTGTGCCGGGGATGGCCCCAACCTGAACCGGCACCGAGACGGTGACCCAGCGTCCCGTTTCTGCTTCCCCGTCCGGCTGGGTTGCTCCCCGCGCCCAACCGGCATCTATAAAGGCCCGCCGCTCCCCCGCAGGCGGGCCTTTTCTTTTTCAACCCCTTGGCAGATGGGCGGTTTGCGCCGCGGAGATCTACCCTCTGCGGAGTGGATGCGGTATATATTTACCCCCGTAAGTTGTTTGGGGGCGATCATGTACGCACAGCAAGCCAAAGCATCGATCCGGTCGGCCACTGCCCCCTGCTGCTGCCAAGGATCCCCGGATGCCGAGAGGCCGGGGGCGCCGACACTGCGGCAAAGGGGCGCGCAACTCAACCAAAGTCCGCGTGTCCAGGCCTTGGAGGCCATGGGGCAGGCCATGCAGCGGCGCCCGGCGGTCATCCAACGCCGTGTGGATGCCGGTCAGGGAGTGCCGGGAATGGCCGTGCGCGTGATCGGCAGCGGGGAAGAGGGTGTCATCTCAGGGGCCTGGATCGCGGGAGAAGCGCAGATCGGCTTCCGCGTCCGCACCCAACCTGATGTGGAAGCGGACCATACCTTCGACGAGTTGGACGCCGTCGTTGCCTCCTCTTCCTCCCAGATCGACCCCAATCAGGTCAGGGGGCAGGGGGAGGGCGTTCAGTTCCTGATGCCTGATATATTGACAAGCCCGCCCGCATGGTCGGACGGCTACTGCATCGGGTTTGATGGGGAACAATGCATCGTCTACATCGACGGCAAAATGATCAGGGATCATTTCAACTCGAGCACCATAAAACTGGATCGTAACCAGGTAAGAACCAGCGCAGAAACGCAAGAAAGACTTGGGAAAAAGAAATCACGATCGGCCAAGCGCGATCCGTCGGCCGTCGGCTTGGCGACAAAGGCCGAAGTTGATGAGGTTGAAGGGGCCAGTAGTGAGATCTCCTCCCTGCTGAGCCGCCATCCCGTGGAGTTCGGGCAGATCATGCGGACCGGCGGCCAAACCGGCATCGACGAATTCCAGAAGGTCGCCCGCAAGAAGCGCTACCGCGTGACGTTTCCCAAGGGCACGCGCGGGCGATCGAAGAACCAGACGGTGGGTAATGCCATCGTGGCGAAGGACACCTATTCCTTGCTGGCGACCCGTTTAGATGATGGCCCGGCAAAAAGGGGCCGCTGGATCGTTCATGGCCGCGAGACCGATAAGAAAACGGGAACTCCCGTTCAGTGGCAGCAACCTGATTCCGGTGACGAGCAGGAGCAAGACTTTAATATCGCGGAATTCCGGCGAAAATACATCTTCCAGCAAGGCGGGCACCTGAACGAGCAGTTGCATCTGCCCGAGGGGGACAAGCGCAAGAAGCTGCATGCGGAGGCGAAGGTGGTGCGCAGTCTGGCATGGCGGCAGGTGCTTGAAGAGACCGCCCGGGAGTTCTCCTTGGGCGGATCGTTGTTGAAGAAACGCGCCCCACCGCAGCGGCGTAAGGTCATCAGCCTGGCCATCAACCGCAGTTCCTGCGGCAGCAAGAAAGATAGCGGCCATAGCGGTGGCTGTGCCGGCGAATTGGCCGTGACGATTGAGGCGTTCTGGGAGGATCTCGGTAAGATACTCGGTTCCGATTACGTGCAGACCTTGCGTAAGGAAGGGGCCATCAAGTTGGAAGTGTCGGTCGGGGGCGAATATGAAAAGCCCGGCAAGATCGAACCCATCCTCCGGGCAGGCGCGACCCTGGGCGTCCATGCCACCTATGATTTTGAAAGCGACGGGGTGGAACAGATCACCAAACGGAAGTTCGCTTATATGCAAACCTTGTTGGCCGCCCGACAATCGGCGGTGGGCGGACAAAAGGCCGGGGATCTGGTGGATGATGGGTCCGACCATGACCATGATGAGGATTTATCGCACCAAGACCACACAAGCCAGTTCCTTGGCGAAACATCGGACAATGAAGGGCTCGTGTCGGATGACGAGCCGGAAATGATGAACCCATTCCGGGAGCAGCCCGTCCGGGACGTCGGGACTGATGTCGGGCAAGCGTCGGTTTACGGGGAACAACATCCGCAAGACAGTGGCCAGATCGCCTGCACCAGCATCGCCGCCTGCGCCCTGCAATCCTTGCTGGGAAATCCGGATATGGAGGTCAATTCCGATACTCTGCTGGGGTTCATGCAGCAGGGCACGGATGTGGATCGGGGGCTACGGAACGCTCTCATCCAGAACGAGATGGAGGGCGAGGGGGATCATACCGAGGCGGTGGCGGACATAGAACAGCGATATTTCGAGCCGGAGGAGGTCATGGGGCGTTTCCCGGGGCTTACCCCGGTGCCGCAGGCCGATGGGGACGAGGCCCTGAACGAATATGCCGGGGCACGGGGGGATTATCAGCGCGTTGCCATACGGCTGACGCAACTGGGATCCGGCCACGGCCTGATGCTGGTCATCGGCGGGGCGACGGTGGCCGTGGCCAACATTGGTACGGCGGGTGCGCCCACCTTCGCCTTGTTCGATTCCCATGGGCGTGCCCTCTATCAGACTTATCACACCCAGGATGGTTTGGTGGGCGCATTGGATGCGCTGTATCCGGCCCTGCCGGGTGCGTCCGTCGCGGAGAACAGTTGGTCGGCGACCCCCTACCGGCTCACCGCTGGGCACCAGCTCCCAAACACAATCGATGCGGGCGCATCCGGTGCGGACATGGAAAATCTTTAGAGCGGAACGCGATCAGGTGGAATCACCTGATCGTGTAAATCCGCTCTATCATGAACAGCTTTAGAGCAAGATGCGATCACGGGTGATCGCATCTTGCTCTAAACGGCCGTTCCATCCGTACCTAAGGGGGGATGGAACGGTCGTTCGGATCAAGGCGTCAGCCCACGCCGTTCTTCTTGAACCATTCCAGCATCTTGCCCCAGGCGGCCTTGGCGTCGGTGGGGTTGTAGCTGGGGCGGTAGTCGGCGTTGAAGCCGTGGCCGGCGTCGGGGAAGACGGTGATCTCGCTCTTGGTCTTGCCGGCCTTGGCCAGGGCGGCACGCATCTGCTCCACGCTGTCCTGGGTGATGCCCTGGTCCAGGCCGCCGTACAGGCCCAGCACCGGGGCGTGCAGGCTGTCCACCAGGTCGATGGGGTTCTTGGGCTGCAACTCGTTGGTGTTGCCCACCAGCCGGCCGTACCAGGCGGCCCCGGCCTTCAGATCCGGGTTGTGGGCGGCGTACAGCCACACGACACGCCCGCCCCAGCAGAAGCCGGTGATGGCCAGGCGCTTGGTGTCGCCCTGGCCGGTGCCGTGGACATAGGCCACGGTGGCGTCCACGTCGGACAGCACCTGGTCATCCGGCACCTTGGACACGATGTCCTTCATCAGGGTGGGGATATCCTGCACCTTGGTGGCGTCGCCCTGGCGGAAATAGAGATCCGGCGCCACGGCGTAATAGCCCTGCTTGGCCAGGCGGCGGCACAGGTCGCGGATGTGTTCGTGCACGCCGAAGATTTCCTGGATGACCAGCACCACGGGATAGGCGGTGCCGGACCCGTCGCGCTTGGGCAGGGCACGGTAGGCGCCCATGGTCCCGTCTTTCACGGGCACGTTGACCATGCCGGCCACGATGCCGTCGTCATCGGTGATGATGGTCTGGGCGCTGACCGGGCGTACCGCCAGGGCGAAACCGGTGGCCAGTGCGCTGGCGGCGAAACCGCGGCGGTTCAGGATGATGTCGTCCATGGGGCGTCGTCCTTTTGTTGTTCTGGCCTGATCCTACCGGTTGCATTCCGTCGCGCCTACCCTCGCGCGGGCGTACCCCATAGGCCGCGTTGCCGCAGGCCCTGGATGGCATAAGCGCCGGAATAACAAAGGGAGATGGCGGCCCGGCGTACCGTCGGGCTTCCCCTGGCGGGCGTTTCACGCTCTCATGGCGCAATTGTTCATTCGCCGACCGGAGCCGCCGCCATGCGTGAGAAGACCGCCAAGATGCCAAACGAGGTGCCCGTCATCCGCACCATCGCCATGCCGGCGGACACCAACCCGGCGGGCGACATCTTCGGCGGCTGGCTGATGTCGCAGATGGACCTGGCGGCGGGTAACGTGGCGGCCCGCACCGCCCGCGGCCGCGCCGCCACCGTGGCGGTGGACGCCATCGCCTTCCTGGGCCCCGTTTTCGTGGGCGATGAGGTCAGCCTGTTCGGGCGGCTGGTGTCGCGCGGCCGCACCTCCATGCGCATCGAGGTGGAGGCCTGGCGCCGCAGCCGCGACGCCGATGACACCAACAAGGTGACGGAGGCCGTGTTCACCTTCGTCGCCATCGATGAGAACCGCCGGTCCCGGCCGCTGCCGCCCCCCCTGCCGCCGGAAGAAGACGACACTATATGAGGGGAGGGGCGCCGAAGCCCATCGACAGGAGGCCGGTTCGCCGCGCATCCTGGCCCCGTCTTGATACCAGGGAAGCGATTCCGATCCATGGCCGATCCCCGTGATGAACTGCTGCGCCAAATCCGGGCCATCCGCCGGCGGATCGACCCCGATGTGCTGGAACGCGCGGCGGCCGCCGCGGCCGAACGCATGCAGGGCCCCCCGCCATCGGCGCCGGAGCCGGCCGACATCCCGGTGGACCGGGAGGCAGTGCGCGATGTGGTGATGAATTTCCTCCAGACCCGCCACGATGGCGGCCGCTTCGCCATGAAGCTGATGGAGGAGATGAAAAAGCCGGACGCGGCCGCCAAGGCCTATGGCGGCGCCACCAGCCGGGTGCCGGGGACTCCGCGCAAGGGCTGAGGGGTAATTTCAGTAAATATCCCGGGAAATAAAAATCCCCACCAAGGGGATAGGCCGGCGGGGGCGATCCTTTTTCCACCTTTCCTTCCCCATTTTAATTCAATTACAAACAGGGCGCGGATCGCCGGCGCGCCGACGCCTGGCCCTAGTCTTGTCCGCGAAGCTTGATTGACGGTGCCGCCTTTGGGCACCCGCCAACGACGTCAGGAATCCCCGGTGGGTCATCACATCTTGCAGGTCGTCCGGCCGGATCGGGCCTACGTCGATTACAAGTTCGACCATCACCGCCTGTTCAGCACCATCATGACCGTGGCCACCGCCCTGACGGTCACCGGTCTGTGGGGCTGGGATTATGTCATCGACCCGGTGGGCGCCCTCCACACCATCAGCCTGCGCGTGATGATGTCGGTCATCATCGTGCTGCACGCCCTGCTGCTGCACTTCCGCGTGCCGCAGCGGCTGACCACGGCTTATGCCTTCATCGGTGCCGTCACCTGCCAGATGCTGTTCATCGAGGCGCTGAACCGCCTGGACCACGGCATGGCGGCGCAGTTCGCCGGTTTCCTGTTCTTCACCTTCCTGCCGTTACTGGTGATGCAGTATGTGCCGTTCCTCACCGGCGCCCTGTTCATGGTGCTGATCATCTCGCTGCCGCCGGTGGCCGGGGTGGCGGGGTTCGCGCATGACTTCGAATATGCCAAATATTCCCTGCTGCTGGGTCCCGTGGGCGCCATGTTCATCTGCGTGCTGTTCGCGTTTGAGCAGATCAACCACGGCAGTTACGACAGCCAGCGGCTGCTGAAGTTGATCGCCACCACGGATTCCCTGACCGGTGCCGGCACGCGCCGCTATGTCACCGATACCGCCACGCGGGAAATGGCGCGGACCCGCCGCTATGGCGGGGCCCTGTCCGCCCTGATGCTGGACATCGACCATTTCAAGCAGGTCAACGACACCTGGGGGCACCAGGCGGGCGACCGGGCCATTTGCGGCGTGGTCGATCTCTGCCGTGCCGCCATGCGCGATGCCGATGTCATCGGCCGCTTCGGCGGTGAGGAGTTCGTGATCCTGCTGCCGGAAACGGAACTGGATGAGGCCGCGGGCGTGGCCGACCGCCTGCGCCGTGCCATCGAGGACACCCCGATTGCCGTGGCGGACGGGGTGAGCGTGCGCATGACCTGCAGCCTGGGTGTCACCACCCTGCTGGCGGGTGACCGGACGGTGGACGCTTTCCTGGGGCGGGCGGACAAGGCGCTGTACCAGGCCAAGAACGCCGGCCGCAACCGCGTGGCCATGCTCGCCGGCTGAAGGCCCCGGCGTCAAGCCGGATACAGCGCGTCGCTGTGGATGCGGGGGCGGGTGGGCGCCGGGGCCGGCCGCACGGGGCCCAGCGCCACCGCCACCAGGCGGCGGGTCCAGCCGGGTTCATCCAGCAACTGGCGGCGCACCAGCAGGCGGCTGTAGATCGAATCGTACAGCACGTCGATCACCATGCCCTCATCCAGGTCCGACGACAGTTCGCCGGCGCGCATGCCCTGGCGCAGGATGTCGCGGATGCGCTCCCGCCGGGGCAGCAGCACCTCGCGGTAATAGGTTTCCAGGACGTCCGGGTTGCTCTGTCCCTCGACGATGATGCCGGCGACGACACGGCCCATGGGGCCCGCCATGTTGCCGGCCATCACCTCCAGCAGGCCTTCCAGGTCGCGCCGGGCGGAGCCGGTGGCGCGGATCGGCGCGGCTTCCTCCACCACGTCCAGCAAGGCCGCGATGGCCAGCGCGCCCTTGGTCGGCCACCAGCGATAGATGGTCGTCTTGGCACAGCCCGACCGTGCGGCCACCGCCTCGATGGTGAAGCCCGCCAGCCCGTCCTGAACCAGCAGGTCGTAGGCGCTGCTGAGGATGGCGTGGCGCGACTTGTCGCAACGCGGACGACCGCGCAGGGAGCGCTGGGGGGCATCGGGGGTGAGGACGGAAGCGGTCATGGGGCTGTCGTCACGGCTCATATGTCTCACGGGAAGGGCTCGGGGGAACAGCCGGCGCCGGGCGGAACTTGGGCGGTGGATGCCACCATGGCCTTGCGTTTAAGCCTTGTGTTTCGTGGGGTTGGTCAACGCCCTGTCCCATTGACCAACAAATCCCATGAGCCCTCATATCCCATCAAATCGCAACAAACAAGACGTCCAGGGGCAATAATCGGATATATTATTCGGGGTGTGGCCGATGGCCCACGCCCTGTCCCGGTCGACCCCGCCCTATTGATGGGCGGCTGGCTCGGTCTTGGCCGGCACGACCTCGCCGATGAAGCGCTGACGGAGCGCCGCCCAGGCCGGCGGCCCCTCGCGGACGATGCGCTCGATGGTGGAGCGCGCGGTGTCGGCGTCCCCATCGACGCAGGCCTGGTGCAGGTCCCGCCCCAGGCGTTGCAGGCGGCGCAGGCCGACATTGCCGGCGGTGGACACCAAATCGTGCGCCTCGCCCTGGATGGTGCCCAGTTCGGTGCGGGCGTCCAGTGATTTCAGGCGGTTGATGCGGGCCATGCCGTTGTCGGCGAAGCCGCGCACCAGGCTCTGGAACGCGGCGGCCGGTACGGCGGAGCCCAGGCCCGCCAGCACGCCGGGGTCGAACGTGGGTTCCTGCTGCCGCTCCGCCGGTTCCGGTGCCGCCTCCGACGCCGCCTGGCCGGTGGCGGCCGCCGGCGGGGGTGGGGCGGCCAGGCCGGCCCAGTGTTCCACCTTGTGCAGGAACTGCTCCTGGTCGAAGGGTTTGGAGACGTAGTCGTTCATGCCGGCCGCCAGGTATTCCTCACGCATGCCCACCATGGCATTGGCCGTCATGGCGATGATGGGCACCTGGGCGCACGGACCCTCCGTCCGGATGGCGCGGGTCGCGGCGACGCCGTCCAACACCGGCATCTGCACGTCCATCAGGATCAGGTCGTAGCCTTTGGCCGTGCAGTGGTCCACCGCCTGCTGGCCGTCCACCGCCTCATCCACCGCATATCCTTCGCGTTCCAGCATGATGCGGGCGATGGCGCGATTGGTCTCGTTGTCATCGACCAGTAGCACGGCATGGCCCTCGCCGGGATGGGCGGCGGCGGCGGGCCGCGCCTTGCGGGCGGTGGCGCCGCGGGCCTTGGCGTGGGTCTTGGTCTCCGCCTGGCCGCGATCCCGCAGCATGCGGGTCAGCAGTTCCTTCAGGGTGGACAGGCGCACGGGCTTGGTCAGCACCCCGTCGAACAGGCCCTTCATCTCCCCCAGGTCGCCGCCGACGGAGGTGACCAGCGCGATCCTCACGGCGGCGTAGGCGGGTTCCTGGCGGATTTGGGCTGCGAAGGCCAGGCCGTCCATCACCGGCATGGCCTGGTCGACGAAGATGACGTCGAACGTCCGGCCGGCCTGCGTCGCCAGTTCCAACTGGCGCAGGGCGGAGTTGCCGCCCGAGGTGGTGACGCAGTCCACGCCCAGGCGGTTCAGATGGCTTTCCATCACCGCCAGGTTCAGCGGCAGATCGTCGATCACCAGGGCGGTACGGCCCTTCAGCACGGTGGCGTCCGCCTGCCGCGCCTTGGCCGCCACCATCTCCAGCGGGATGGCGAAGCTGAAGGCGGCGCCCTGGCCCGGGGTGCTGGTCACCATGATGTCGCCGCCCATCAGCCGCACCAGCTGCTGGGAAATGGCCAGGCCCAGGCCGGTGCCGCCGAACTTTCGGTTGATGGAGGTGTCGGCCTGGCTGAACTTCTCGAACAGGCGGGCCTGCTGCTCCGGCGTCAGGCCGGGACCGGTGTCGCTGACGGTGAATTCCAGCAGGCGGTTCTTCTTCTCCCGCGCCGTCAGCGCCACCGATATGGCCACTCGGCCGGCGGCGGTGAACTTCACCGCGTTGCCCGCCAGGTTCAACAGGATCTGGCGCAGGCGGGTGGGATCGCCCAGGTAGACGCCGGCCGCCTTGGCATCCACCAGGCCCGTCAGGTCCAGCTTCTTCTCCAGCGCACGGGTGGCCAGGATGGCGACGACGCCGTCCACCACGTCGCCCACGTCGAACTCCATCAGTTCCAGCTCGACCTTGCCGGCCTCCAGCTTGGAGATGTCGAGGATGTTGTTGATGATGTTCAGCAGCGCCTCGGCGCTGTCATAGATGGTTTCGGCATAGGTGCGCTGGTCGAAGTCCAGTTCCGTTTCCAGCATGATCTGCGTCATGCCCATGACGCCGTTCATGGGCGTGCGGATCTCGTGGCTCATGTTGGCCAGGAATTCCGACTTGGCCTGGTTGGCGGCCTCCGCCGCGTGGCGCGACCGGTCCAGATCGTCGGCCAGCGCCACCAGTTCCGCCGCCTGCGCCTCCAGCCGGCTGTTGATCTCCGTCATCGTCTCCAGGTGCTGGCGCCGCTCCGTCACATCGCGGGAGGAGGCGACGAAGCGCTGGCCCTCGACCGGGTCGGTCACTAGCCGCGCCACCGTTTCCAGCCAGATGGTGGCGCCGGAGGCGGCGACCACCCGGAACTGATAGGTGAGGGGGGCGCCGTCCGGGGCGGCCAGCAGCCGCCGCTGCGCGTCGACCAGGATGGGAATGTCCGATGGCTCGGTGAACTCGATGGTGCGCCGGCCCAGCACCTGGTCCAGGCGCCAGCCCAGCACGCGCTCCACCGACGGCGACATGTAGAGGCAGCGGCCGTCGATGGCGTGCAGGGCCACGATGTCGGTGGCGTTGTCGGCCAGCAGGCGGAAGCGTTGTTCGCTTTCCGCCAAGGCGGCGGAGCGCAGCTTTTCCTCCGTGATGTCGGTCAGGGTGATGGATAGGCCCCGTTCCCAGGGGACGGCCGTGATGTGCAGCCAGATGCCCTGTTCGGGGTTGGCTTCGGTTCCGCCCTCGGCGGCATCCTCCGGCGTGTACAGATATTCGAACGCGTCCGCGGCGCGTTTCTCCACCACCGCCACATAGCGGTCGAACAGGTCGCGCCCCAGCCGGCCGGGCAATTCCTCCAATAGCCGCCGCCCCACCAGGTGGGCGGCCGGCTGGCCGATCAGGCGCTCCGCCGCGCTGTTGACCAGGGCGAAGCGGAAATCGACCACGGCCCCGCCCCGCTCGCGCACGGCGGCCAGCGCCAGCACACTGTCCAGCGAGCTGTTCATGACACTGTCCAGCAGGGCGCGCTGGGCCTGCAGGTCCACCCGCGTGCCTTCCAGTTCCACCACCTTCGCGGCCAGGGCCTTGGAGGCCTCCACCTCCGCCGTGCGGTCGCGGCCCGAGCCACGGAAGCCCAGGAAGGTACCGCCCTCGTCGAAGCGCGGGTTGCCACTGATGGTGATGTGGCGGGGGCGGCCCTGGCGGTCCATGGCCGTGTAGGTCAGTTCGCGGAAGGGCTGGCGGGCGGTGACGAAGGCCTCATACCGGGCGACGGTGGGGTCGTTCTGGTCGGACGACAGTTCCCGCCGCGTGCGGCCCAGCATGTCCGATGGTTCCAGCCCCATGGTGGTGACACCTTGGGAGACGGCGGAAAAGCGCCCTTCGGCGTCCGTTTCCCAGAACCAGTCGCTGGAGATCTCCGTCAGGTCGCGGAACTGGGCCTCACGCGCCAGCAATTCCCGGTCCTGCCAGTTGATGGCCTCCGCCATGACGTTGAAGGCCCCGGCCAGCCGGCCCAGCTCGGCCGCGCCCTGGGGCACCTCCGCGCGCGCGGTCTTGTCGCCGGCGCCCAGCCGGTCCACAGCCTCCTGCAGGATGGACAGCCAGCGCAGCACCGTGGCGCTGAGCGTCGTCCACGCCAGCGCCATGGTGATCAGGGTGACGGCCACCACCAGCAGCGCCATGCGCCGGAAATCGCTGTTGACTTTGGCCAGCACCGCCTGCTGGTCGAAGGTGATCAGCACGTGCATGCCGGTGGCGGGCAGGGCGGCGGCGGCGATCAGCTGTTGCCGGCCGTCCAGGCCGATGGCGCTGCCGGTCCCTTCGGCCGTGTCCAGGGCGAAACGCACCGACGGCGCGTCGCGCAAATCATGGCCCACCAGGTCGGGATGCGCCGGCAGGCTGGCCAGCAGCGTGCCCTCCCTGTCCACCATCAGGAAGGTGGTGTGTTCCTCCAGGATCACGCGGCTGTTGTTTTCCAGCCAGTCCAGGCTGAGGGCCGCCATCACCACGCGGTCCACGGTGCCGTCGGGTTTCAGGATGGGATAGGCCAGGCCGACCACTGGTTTCTTCGTGGCGCGACCCAGCAGGAAGTTGCTGATGGTCGGCTTGGCCGTACGCACCGCGTCTTGCAGGTAAGTGCGGTCAGCGTAGCTGGGCCATGGACGATTGAGGGAGGAGCAGACCAGCTGGCCATCGGGCGTGGCCACATGCAGATTGGCCAGCCAGGGCTGGGCATCCTTCATGATGGCGGCGTCTTCGTTGCAATCGTCCACCGACAACTGCGCCGAATGCCGGGCGAAGCTGGCCATCAGATCCTGCACCTGTCCCAGCAGTTGCTGCTGGTTGACGGCGGCCAGGCGCGCGAAGGACAGGGCGGTCGTCTGGACGTTGGCGATGGCCTCGTCCCGGCGTTGCTGCATAGCCCACGCCAGCAGGACGATGAAGGGCAAGGCCGACAACAGCAAAAACAGCAGCAGACGGTGCCGCAGGCCGAATTGCATGCACTTCCCCCGCATGGGAACACCACCACGCCGCCCCCGGGGGGCGGCCGAGCCATGGCCTCATCCTAATGGAAGGCGGCTGGCCCCGGCACCATGAAACAACCAAACGATCAGAAAGGCAGGGGAAATTGTGGGTAATCCTGAACGCCGGCCGGGCGATCGGCGCCCTGTGGCCCCCAAAAACATTGACCCCGGCGGGGGTGTGCCGGGGTCAATGAAGCGAAGGGATAGGTTCCTGGTTCAGGCCGGATGTCAAAGCCTGCCGATGATGATCAGGACCAAAACGATGACGATCACCGTGCCCAGGCCGCCCGCCGGGTAATAACCCCAGTTGACGCTGTGCGGCCAGGTCGGCAGGGCGCCGATCAGGAACAGTATTAGGATAATAAGGAGAATGGTTCCGATATTCATGACGACATCTCCTCAGAAAAACGATGATCGAGGGATGATGAAAATTCTTTATGACCAAAACATGTTCTTGACTGTGTGGGGTCATGAAAAACCGCAAAATCCATAAAGAAAAGCAGCCTAGGCCGCCGCTTCCTAAGTGCCTAAGCGCCAGGGTGTATTCCCTGCCGGTGGCCATGGGGCTGAGTAAATTTAACGTCATAGACGATAGGTCATACGCCGGCCATCATGGCGATGACGAAATAAATAATGTTATTTGAAGGCGGCGCTCTATTTCATTCTTTATCGATGATTGCCGCAGTGTCCGCCCGATTGCGCCACATTCCCGCCATAAGGCATTACCAACATTGATTGGTGCTCAGGCGGACGAACTCTTTAAGAGAGGTGCCGCTCGTCTCGGAAGAAAAGCGCGGGTCGCCCGTATCGGGACTGAAAGCAAGCCCATCCTAACCCCAAGCGAGGAATACGACCATGAACAAGAATGAGATCGCCGGTAACGCCAAGATCGCCACCGGTTCCGTGAAGGAAGCCGCCGGCAAGATCGTGGGTGACGACAAGCTGGTGGCCGAAGGCAAGGCCAAGAAGGTCGAAGGTCACGCCCAGAACGCGGCGGGCAAGATTCAGGAGGCCGGCAAGGCCCTGAAGGATACCGCCAAGAAGGCCTTTGATAAGTAACGGCGCGATGATCTGCCGTTGTGCCCGCCGCTGGTCCGGTGACGGTGTGGACGCCGCCACGGTTTCCAACGGAACTGTCCGTAAGACGGCGGGTGCCCTGACCATTCTGGACACGGCCTTCGACCACCGGGGGCGGGGCTCAAAGCCCTTCCCCTCAACCATCCCCGCCGGCTGGACCCTCAGCGGCGACGGCTTGGCCGGCGCCCCCGGCCTGACCAGCAACGGAGTGCTCATGATGCCCGTTTCGATTTCGCCCACGGCCACCAAACCGTCCCTGCAATCCCGCGTCATTCCCGCCGCCCTGTCGGCGATCATGCTGTTCGGCACCATGACGGCGACCGCACCGCACGCCCTGGCCGCCGCCACCGCCCACGGCACCGACCAGAGCAACCTGGTGGAGCGGGCGCGGGTGACCGTCGATGATCTGCGCAAGGACAAGGAATTCGGCAACGCCCGCGAATTGATGAAGCATGCCAAGGGCGTGCTGATCGTGCCGCAGCTGATCAAGGGCGGCTTTTTCGTGGGTGGCGAGGGCGGCGACGCCGTGCTGCTGACCCGCGGGCCCAGCGGCGAGTTCAGCTACCCCGCCTTCTACACCCTGGGTTCGGCCTCCTTCGGCCTGCAGATCGGTGTGGAACAGGCGGAACTGGTCCTGTTCATCATGAGCGACAAGGCCCTGTCCTCTGTCCTGCAGGATGAATTCAAGATCGGCGCCCAGGCGGGCCTGGCCGTGGTGACCCTGGGTTCCACCGCCGAGGCCGCCACCGGCACGTCCATGACCGGCGACATCATCGTCTGGTCCTCGGCCAGCGGCGCCTATGCGGGCCTGACGCTCAACGGCTCGGTCCTGAAGCCGCGCGACAGCTGGAACGAAGCCTATTACGGCAAGCCGGAGCCGGTGTCGGCCATCGTGTCGAAGCGCAGCGCCACCAATTCCGATGCGGACGGTCTGCGCAAGAACCTGGCGACCATCCGCTAAGGCCGACGGGAACGATGGGGAAGGGTGGCCCGGCCGCCTTTCCCCATGCTTCAAGACTGATTGCGCTAACAGGGTAGTCCACAGGATTTATCGCCAATTTTTCGGTCCTGATCGGCGTAGGCGGAAAGTTGTCGAATATTTGATCAGTCCAGTTTGTCATACGGAACATTTCAAGATCAGACCTTTTGACCGATTTTACTGAGAAGGTCATAGCAAATAATTCCTGCGAAATGCCACTTACGCAGACTTTGTTTATTTGGAAGTCGGGACAAATAATAGATCTCGACATGGCAATCATTCCAGGAGGAGCAGACCATGATCCCGCCGACAATTCCACCCACCGCCGTCCCGGCCGCCGCCGAACAGTCCGTGAAGGTGCTGAACGGCCTGATCGAGAAGACCCTGGACAGCGCGCTCGGCTACAAGGATGCCGCCGAGGAGGCGACCAACGACAGCTTCAAGACGCTGTTCTCCACCCGTGCGCGCCAGCGCCGCCAGCTGACCACCGCCCTGCAGGCCGAAGTCATCAGCCTGGGCGGCCAGCCGGAAACCGATGGCACGGTGCTGGGTGCGGCCCGTCGCATGTTCGTCAACCTCAAGAACGCCGTCACCGGCAACGACCAGAGCGTGGTCTCGGCGGTCGAGGCGGGCGAGGACGACATCAAGTCCAGCTTTGAGCAGGCCTTGCAGGGCGACCTGCCCATGCCGGCCCGTGAGGTGGTGGCCACCTGTTATGACAGCATCAAGGCCGACCACGACCAGATGAGCACGCTGAAGCACGCGCTGGAACGTCGTTAAGACGGGTCAGGGCCGCTTCAGGCTGAGGGGTGCGCCGGGGATAAGCCCTTGTGTGGGATTGTCCCCGGCGCCACCATTCCAACAGGAACCGCCGCCGCTTAATCCAAAGACGGCCCCCTTATTTGAGAAGGAGAAGGACGATGAAGAGCGAAACCGTCGATGCCGCCACCACCGCCGCCCGCAAGGTGGGACAGGCCGCGCGTGAAGACGCTGACACGCTGACCACGCATCTGAAGGCCGAAGCCAACGACATCTACAAGGTCCTGGCGGCCAAGGGCGAAGCCGCGGCCAAGGCCGTGGGCACGCAGGTGGAGGCGCAGCCCATCACCAGCCTGCTGCTGGCCTTCTCCGCCGGTTTCATCGCCAGCCGGCTGCTGTCGCGCTGATTGGGGTATGCGTTTGGTTTTGGGGCCTAGCGTACAAGTGATCGCAATGGGGGATTGGTGATGGAAGGCTGGACCAAGCTGGCCGTGATGGCCTTGTCGCAACTGGGGGTCATCCCCTTCGGTCCGGTGCAGCGATCCTCACCAGCCCCTCTGCTGGACGGCCTGCTGGGTGCGGCGGTGGCCTGCGTGCTGGCGCTGCTGGCGGTATTGGCCGCCGTCGGCTGCCTGTGCGCCGGCCTTTGGGCCCATCTGCTGCCGCAGGTGGGGCCCGTCTGGACGCCCGTCCTGGTGGCGGTCGCCCTGTTGGTCCTGTGTCTGGTGCTGCTGCTGGTTGCCCGTTCGCTGATCAAGCGGCGCGAGCCGCCCCCTGCGCCGCCGTCGGCCCTGCCGGCACTGGATCCGGAAGTGCTGCTGGCCGAGGTGCAGACCCTGGTGGCCAAGCACAAGGTGCCGGCCCTGCTGGCCGCCATCATCGCCGGCATGGTTGTGGGAACCACCGGCACGCACACGGGTTCCAAGAAGTAGGACGCCTTCCCACCAACGCATCCGACCCGGCATTGCCGGTCGTGAAGAGGAGGATCACAGAATGTCGACCAAACTTCGCGCGCTTGTGCTGTTGTCCATGCTGGGCATGGGGGCGCTGGTCAGCGCCTGCCACACCACCGAGGGCGCCGGCGAGGATATCTCCGCCAGCGGCCACGCCATTTCCAAGGAAGCGCGCAAGGACACGCCGTAAGGCGCAGCTTGATCGCCGAAACGAAAACGCCCGCCGGTGTCTCGCCGGCGGGCGTTTTCATATGTGGGATTTCGTGCCCGTGCGTCAGCGGTAGCGGCGCACCGCTTCCAGGGTCAGGCCCAGGCCGACGGAGCCGAACTTGTCGCCCTCCACCGGGCGGGCATCGGGCAGTTCCGCCAGGATGGAGCGCCGCACATTGGGCAGCAGGGTGGAACCGCCGGTCAGGAACACGGCGTCGATCTTGTCCTTGGTCAGCCCGGAATCAGTGAGGCAGCGGCGGATCATGCCGGCGATCCCGTCGGTCAGGCCTGCCGTGGCGGTATCGAATCCCGGCACGGTGAAGGGCGCCACCAGCCCACGCTCGATCCAATCCAGCGGCACCTCGACCACCGGGGGTTCACCCGGGAACTCCGCTGCCGTGGCGCTCAGGCGGATCTTGGTGCGCTCCACCGTCATGGCGACGCGGTGGCCCAGATGCTCCTCCACCACGTGGATCAGGCGGCCGATCAGGTCGGGCCGCGCGGTTTCGCGCAACACCTGGCGCAGTTCGGCCAGCACCTTGGGCGCATAGAGGAAGTTGATCTTGGACCAGGTCGACAGGTCGTTGAAATAGCTGTTGGGCGCCAGCAGGCCCTTGCGCTGCATGGGCGACTGATAACCCAGGTGGGGCATGGCGCCATGCAAGGACAGCAGGCGGTCGAAATCGACGCCGCCGATGCGGATGCCGGTGCTGGCCAGGATGTCCTGGCCGCGGTCGGCCTTGTCGCGCCGGTCCGGCCCGATGCGCACGATGGAAAAGTCCGACGTGCCGCCGCCGATGTCGGCGATCAGCGCGATCTGTTCCTCATTCACCTGGCGCTCGTAATCCAGCGCGGCGGCGATGGGTTCGAACTGGAAGGACACGTCGCGGAAGCCGATGGCGTGCGCGATCTCCGTCAGGGCGGTTTCGGCCCGGTGGTCGGCCGCGTCGTCGCCATCGACGAAGTGCACCGGGCGGCCGTGCACCACCTGGTCCAGCGGACGTCCGGCCTTTTCCTCCGCCCGGCGCTTGATCTCCGCCAGCAGGTGTTTCAGCACGTCGCGGAACTTGATGCGGCGCCGGTCCAACTGGGTTTCCATGTCGATCAGGTCGGTGCCCAGCACCGACTTCAGCGACCGCATCAGGCGGCCGTCCGCACCCTCGGCATAAATCTGGATGGCGGCCCGGCCGAACTCTTCCCGCTTGGCGGCGAAGTCGAAGAAGATGGCGCTGGGCAGGGTGGTCTCATCCCCTTCCAGCGGCAGCAGGTGGGCGTGGCCGTCCGTGACGACGCCAAGGGTGCTGTTCGACGTTCCGAAGTCCAGGCCGCAATAGCCCATGATGCGCGCTCCACCGACGGCCGATAAGGACGGGTTTTCGAAAAGGGGGCGCGGTTTTTAGCGGAATTGGGCGAACGGTTCCAGGAAAAAGCTGATGCCTGCGGCAATCGGGCGGGGGTACCGACGGTGGTGGGCGCCAGGGTGGACACCCTTAGGATATTTTCAAACGTGTGACGTTCAATTTTTTGTCGAACATGTCTGCACCCTGTGGTAGCGTTACCATTGCATAGAGTTGGAATGCCATAAAACCGGCATTCCGAGAATTGCTCTAGCAAACGGGAGGGAGAAAAGACGGGCCGGCAAATCATGCCGCTTGCCTGCCGGCCGGGATACACGGGCGGGTTTTTGCATATAAATATGATAACGCTAACAAAGTGCTTATGCGCTGCTGAGTACCTGTGCCTGCACCTCATAAACAAAACAAGCTGGCATCAATACCTTGGGAGGTAACAAAATCGTGAGAACTTATGGGAGGAATCCGGGATTCCGGTCCCTGGCGGCCGATTTCCGCAACACCGTTCTGGCCGGGGTTTCGCTGATGACGATCAGCGTCATCGCGTCGCCCGCCCTGGCGCAGCAGACCGACCCGAACGCGAAGGGCACCGACCCTGACGAGATCAGCGAGATTGTCGTCACCGGCATCATCGGGTCCCTGCAACGTAACATGGATATCAAGCGCGAGGCCGAGGGGCTGGTCGACGCCATCTCGGCGGAGGATATCGGCAAGTTCCCCGATTCCAACGTGGCCGCGTCCATGCAGCGCATCCCCGGCGTGTCCATCAGCCGCGGCACCAGCAGCATGGGCGGCGTGCCCACCTCCACCGGTGACGCGACCGCCATCACGGTGCGTGGCTTCGGTCCCAGCTTCAATGAGACGCTGTTCGACGGCCGCGTCTCCGCCTCGGCCGCCAGTTCGGGGCGCGGGTTCGACTTCAGTTCGGTCAGTTCCGACTTTGTGGGCCAGATCGACGTGCTGAAATCGCCGGACGCCACGTTGTCGGCCGGTGCTATCGGCGCCACGGTGAACATCAAGTTTCCCAAGCCGCTGGATCATTCCGGCCTGAAGATCGCGGGCTCGGTCTCCGGCTCCTACGGTACCGACGCGGATGGGGCGTCGCCCAATGGCGCCCTGCTGGTCAGCGACACCTTCGCCCATGACACCTTCGGCATCCTGGTGGCCGCCGGTTACAATGAGACCCAGACCCTGGGCAATCATGTGAACACGCAAGGCTGGATCGGCACCACCGCCGGCCAGTTCGCCAGCGCGCCGGGCGTCAATCCCAACACGCCGGCCTGGTTCATCCAGGACTACGGCATCTACCAGGAACACAGCGACACCACGCGCAAATCCGCCCGTCTGGCCCTGCAATGGCAGCCGTCCGACAAGCTGGAGGTCACGCTGAACGACGACTTCCAGCGGGAGGACAGCCACCAGAACCAGTACGGCTACAGCATCTGGTTCAACGCCGGCTCGCTGAACGATGTGAAGCTGAACCAGAACGGCTCCGTCACCAGCTTCGTGCAGAACAACACGCCGACCGATTTCCAGGCCCAGTACAATGCTGAGGTGTTGCAGAACAACCTGTACGGCCTCAACGTCAAATGGACGCCGACCGACACCATCAAGGTCACCATTGACGGCGCCCGGTCCGAGGCCTGGCAGAACCCGGGCGGCCAACTGACCAGCCTGGACGCCGACGTGGGTTATGGTTCCTGCGCCAGCGGCACCTGCATCAACACCAACAATGTGGGCATCATCGGCATCGCCCCCGGTTCCCTGCCGTACCCCACCGTCTGGGGACCCGGCGGCAACACGGCGCAATTCACCAACGGGTTCATCGGCTCGCACGTCCTGCCCATGACCTCGACCCAGAACTACAACGTCATCGACCAGGCCAAGGTGGAGGGGGAGTGGCACAGCGGCGACGTTTCCATCCGCTTCGGCACCCAATACATCGACAACAAGGAAGACCTGAGTTCCTACACCAGCTTCGCCAACAACGACTGGCAGGCCTACAGCGGTTATGGCCCGGCGTCGGGGTCGACCAGCGGCGTGGCGCTGCCGCAAAGCTGGTTTTCCAAGACCTTCAGCACCGCCAACTTCATCCCCGGCTTCGCCAACAACGGCAACCTGCCGCCGCAGATCCTGCAGTTCAACCCCTACCAGGTGCTGAACTATCTGCAATCGCTGGGCAATCCGCAGACCAAGACCATCGCCGGCGCCAACACCACCTGCTGCACGCCGGCCTTCGACGGCATCTACCGCATGATCCTGGACCCCGGTTCCAAGCGCGATATCGAGGAAGAGACCGTGGCCCCCTATCTGGCGGCGACGGTGAAGACCAAGATCGCGGACATGCCCCTGCGGATCAATTTGGGCGTCCGTGAGGAGATCACCCATGTGACCTCCGCCGGGTTGGGCCAGACACCCACCGCCTTCACCGTCAGCCCGGGCGACAAGACGGCGTTTACGGTGGCCTACGGCCCGGTCGCCGCCGTCAGCGGCACCAACAACTACCAGTATCTGCTGCCCAACCTGGACCTGACCCTGGGCGTCACCGATGATTTGCAGGTCCGGTTCAACGCCTCACGCACGCTGACCCGGCCGCCGTTGAACGACATGACGCCGGTCTACAGCCTGACGACGCAACGGGTGGGCACGGTGTCGGCCTCGGGCGGCAATCCCAGCCTGCTGCCCTATCTGTCCGACAATCTGGATTTGAGTGCCGAGTATTATTACCAGCGCAACTCATACGTATCGCTGGACGGCTTCGTGAAAAGCGTCAGCAACTTCGTCGTCGGCGGCACGTCGCAGAAGACCTTCGCCGGTGTCACCGACCCCACCACCGGGTCGGACGTGCAGTACAGCTACAGCACCTACGTCAATGGGCCGACGGCGCAAATCTACGGCCTGGAAATGGCGATCCAGCATGTGTTCGATGACAGCGGTTTCGGCTTCCAGGCCAACGCCACCATCGTCGGCACCAACAAGCCCTACAATCCCAACGACCTGTCGGTCAGCGGCTTCGCCGTGACCGGCCTTGCCAACTCCGCCAACTTCGTCGGTTTCTATGACAAGTACGGTTTCCAGGCGCGGGTTTCCGTCAACTGGCGGGATGAGTACCTGGACCATTTCGGCCAGCAGCAGGGCGGTTCGATCTACGGGTCGGAACCCACCTTCGTCGACCCGGCGTGGGAGGTGGACTTCAGCACCAGCTACGACGTCGACGAACATTTCAGCGTTTATTTCGAAGCCTTGAACCTGACCAACGAGACGTACTCAACCCACGGCCGGTACAAGGAACAGTTGCTGGACGCGGTCGCCTATGGGCAGCGTTACACCCTGGGCTTCCACTTCAAACTGTAAGCTCTTCCCTTGACTGGGGGCCGCCGTCCGGCGTCCGGGCGGCGGCCCCGCCTTTTCTTTCGTTCCAGGGGCATGAAGCATGGACCGTTCCATCCAGCACATCGTGATCGTCGGCGGCGGCACGGCCGGCTGGCTGACCGCCAGCATCATCGCCGCCCGGCACAAGGCGCGCATGGCCGCCGGCTTCCGCGTGACCTTGGTGGAATCGCCCAACGTCTCCATCATCGGCGTGGGGGAGGGCACCTGGCCCACCCTGCGCGGCACCCTGGAAAAGATGGGGGTGTCCGAAACCGATTTCTTCCGCCACTGCGACGGGGCCTTCAAGCAGGGCGGCAAGTTCGTGGGCTGGACGACGGGGCAGCCCGGCGACGCCTATTACCACCCGCTGATGCTGCCGCAGGGGTTCGGCCAGTTGAACCTGGCGCCCCATTGGCTGGGCGATCCGCACGGGCAGACCTTTTCCGCCGCCGTCTGCCCGCAGGAGGCGATCTGCGAGGATGGGCTGGCGCCCAAGACCATCACCACGCCGGAATACCGCGGCCAGGCCAACTATGCCTATCACCTGGACGCCGGCAAGTTCGCGGCCTTCCTGCAACGCCACTGCACGGAAAAGCTGGGGGTGCGCCACGTTCTGGCCGACGTGACGTCCGTGACCCAGGATGAGGCGGGCGACATCGAAAGCCTGGTGACCGATCAGGCCGGCACCATCACCGGCGACCTGTTCGTGGACTGCACCGGTTTCACCGCCCTGCTGATCGGCAAGACCCTGGGCGTCGGTTTCCGGGAATGCCGCGACATCCTGTTCTGCGATACCGCCCTGGCGGTGCAGGTCCCGCATGACCGGGACGACGCGCCCATGGCGTCGCAGACCATCGCCACCGCGCAATCGGCGGGCTGGGTGTGGGATATCGCCCTGCCGACCCGCCGGGGCATCGGCTACGTCTATTCCAGCCGCCACATTGACGAGGGGGCCGCGCGGGCCGAACTGGCCCGGTACGCGGGCGGGCGGGTGAAGCCGGAGGACGCCCGCAAGATCGCCATCCGCGCCGGCCATCGCGAAACCTTCTGGAAGAACAACTGCGTTGCAGTCGGGCTGGCGGCGGGTTTCCTGGAACCGCTGGAGGCGTCGGCGATCATGCTGATCGAGCTGTCGGCCAAGATCATCGCGGAACAGATGCCGGCACGGCGCAGCGTGATGGACATCGTGGCCCGGCGCTTCAATGAGGTGACGCACTACCGCTGGGGCCGCATCATCGATTTCCTGAAGCTGCACTACGCCCTGACGCGCCGCACCGATACCCCGTTCTGGACCGACAACACCGATCCGGAAACGGTGCCGGCCCGCCTGCGGGATCTGCTGCATCTATGGCAATACCGCGCGCCCTGGTTCTTCGATGAATTCGACCGCCTGGAAGAGGTGTTCCCGGCGGCCAGTTATCAATACGTGCTGTACGGCATGGGGTTCCGCACCGAGGTCGATCCGCTGGACAACGGTGCGACCGCCGCCCTGGCGGCCCGCCTGCGGGAGGAGAACATGGCCCAGACCCGCAAGCTGCTGTCGCAATTGCCGCGCAACCGCGACCTGATCCGCAAGATCCACGACCACGGCCTGCAAGCCATCTGATCCGGGACAAAGCGAATGCCGAACATCGTCATCGTCAACGACCACGCCCATCGGGCCCTGCTGGTGAAGGCCCGCCCCGATCCGGCGTTCGACGCCAGGCATTTCGTGGCGGTGATCGTGGGTGAGTTTCCGCTGCTGGCGGTGCAGTGCCCCATCCTGCTGTCCAAGGACGCGGACACCGGCGCCTTCCTGTGCGGCGCCGTCCTGGGGTTCGAAGCGGGCGAGAACCTGTTCCTGACGGCCGACGGCTGGCGTGGCCATCGCCCGCTGAGCTTGCAGCGCGGGCCGTTCTATACGGTGGGCGACGATCTGGCGATCGACCTGGACGATGCCCGGGTCGGTCCTGGGGCGGGGGAGGCGCTGTTCTCCCCGCAAGGGGAGGCGACCCCCTATCTGCGCAGCATCGTGGCCTTGATGCAGGATCTGCGCCCGGGCCTGGAACGCACCAAGCGTTTCATCGAGACGTTGCTGGCGCTGAAACTGGTGGAGCCCATCGACGTCAGCCTCAGTTTCGACGATGGCACCCGGCGGGAACTCACCGACCTCTACACCATCGACCGCCAGGTGTTGCAGGATCTGCCCGATGCCGTGGTAGTGGACCTGTTCCGGCGCGGCTACCTGCAACTGATCCACCTGATGATCGCGTCGCTGAGGAACATCCCCCTGATGGCGGAGCGCAAGAACCGGCAGCTTGCGGGGGACGGCCCCGCCTGGGGCTGACGCGCATGGTCGGCACGATCACCGAGATCGACGGGCGGCACATTTCCACGCCCGAGCCGTTCCAGCGGGAGGTGGTGGCGCAATGCCGGCCTGTGGTGCTGCGGGGGCTGGTGGCGCATTGGCCGGTGGTGGAGGCCGCCGCCACGCCTGCGGGTTTCCGTGACCATCTCGGCCGGTTCGGCGGCGGCGGCACCATGGAGGCCTTCGTCGGCCCGCCGGGGATCGCGGGCAAATACTTCTACGGCGCCGACCTGAAAGGATTCAATTTCGAGCGCCGGATCCTGCGCTTCGCCGAGGCGCTGGACCTGATCGTCGAGGGCGTCGGTGACGTGGAAGCGTCAACGCTGTATGTCGGGTCGCTGGCGCTGGATGACCACCTTCCCGGATTCGCGGGCGAGAATCCCATGCCCCTGCTGCCGGCCGGGGTGGGGGGACGCATCTGGGTGGGGCACGCTTCTACTGCCGCTGCGCACTACGACGCGTTTGAGAACCTGGCCTGCGTCATCGCCGGCGCGCGGCGCTTCACCCTGTATCCGCCGGCGGCCGTCGCCGACCTGTATGTCGGCCCCATCGACAACACCCTGTCCGGCCAGCCGGTCAGCCTGGCGGTGCCGGACGATCCGGCCTACCCGCGTTTCCGGGCGGCAAGGGATCAGGCGCTGGTCGCGGAACTGCGGCCCGGCGACGCGCTGTTTTTGCCCAAGCTGTGGTGGCACCAGGTGGAGGCCACGGCGCCCTTCAACGCCATGGTCAATTATTGGTGGGACGCCTTCGCCGCCGGCCCCGACGCGCCCTATACCAGCCTGCTGCTGGCGATGATCACCATGGCGGAGCGGCCCTTGGCCGAACGCCTGGCCTGGCGCGCCTTTTTCGACCACTACGTCTTCCGGCTGGAAGGCCATCCCCTGGCCCATCTGCCGGCCAGCCAGCATGGCGTGCTGGGGCCGTTGAAGCCGACGAATTATGGTCGTATCCGGGCGCGGATCATGCAGCTACTGAGGGGCGGCGGCGGTTGATTCCCGTACCACCAGGCTGTGCCCGAACACCTGCTTCAGGTGGTTGCCCGCCTGGCCGGCCGTGCGGTTGATGATGAAGCGGGCCGCCGCCGCCCCCATCTCCGCCACCGGCTGGCGCACGGTGGTCAGGGGCGGGCACACCACGCCGGCCGCCGGCAGGTCATCGATGCCCGCCACCGACAGGGCGGTGGGAACGGGGATGCCCATCTTGTAGGCGACCGACAGCACGGCCATGGCCATGCTGTCGTTGGCGGCGAAGATGGCGGTGGGGCGCCGTTCCTGTTCCAGCAGGGCGCGGGCGGCGGGCAGCCCCGATTCAAACGTGAACTGCCCCGGTTGCAGCAGCCGGTCCGGGATGGGGCCGCCATCGAACAGGGCGTCGCGATAGCCCGCCAGGCGGCCGGCGGCGGTGGCATGCTGCGGATGGCCCTGGATGAAGGCGATGTCGCGGTGGCCCAGATCCATCAGGTGGCGGGTGACCTCGAACGCGGCCTTATGGTTGTCGATGTCCAGGCCCCATCCCCAGCCTTCATCCAGGGCGGGGGAGACGCGCACGCAGGTGACGTTGCGCTGGGCCAGCATGTCCAGCAGCCTGGCGTCGTCGCACAAGGGCGGCACCAGGATGACGCCATCGACGCTGAGCGTGGACAGCAGCGTGTCGGCCAGGGCGTCGCGGTCGGGCCCCTCGATGAACTCAGTCACCAGGTGATAACCGCCGGCGCGGCAGGCCCGGATGGCGCCCATCTGCAGTTCCGTCATGTACAGCATGGCGTTGTCGGAGATGCCGCCGATGGACACCAGCGCGATCAGGAAACTGCGCGACCCCGACAGGCTGCGCGCCGACTGGCTGGGGGCATAGTTCAGGCTGCGCGCCGCCTCCATCACCCGGGCGCGGGTGGCGGGGCTGGCCTTGGGCTCACCATTGAGGACGCGGGAAACGGTCTTGATGGAGACGTTGGCCACGCGGGCGACATCATAGATCGTGGCTTTGGCCAATACCGTTTCTCTCCCCCTTGGGGCCGGGCCGCATTCGGGCATGGTCCCCATTCGGGCGCGATCATAACACCGGCCCCGATGGGCAACGCCAGCGGAAAGCCCGAAGGGGCGACCGACAGGTGGGCAACGGCCGGCCGGCGCGTGACGCGGCGGTGTTTCGCCGGGATGCTGTCCCCGGTGCCGTTAGGTTACACCAAATCCCTTTGCGCGGGATTGCCGCCGGTGATAACCAAATCGCACCGCCATCGGCCCCTTGGGTTCCCAAGGGGCCTTGTCTTGGGCTTTTGGGGACAGCGCTGTCCCTGATGGCTCCGGACAAGGGATCGGCGTCCAAGAACGATAGGGAGAAACCACCCGTGAAGCCTTGCCGAGACCGCCTTCGGGACGCCGCCCGCCGCCTGAGTTCCCACCCCTCACGACCGACGGAACCGCATCCCATGACCCTACGCACCCGCGCCCTGTTCCTTGGAACCGCCCTGACGCTCAGCCTGGGCGCCCTGACCCCGGCCATCGCCGCGGACGCGCCCAAGCCCTGGATGGACACCAAGCTGTCGCCGGATGAGCGCGCGGCCCTGCTGGAAAAAGAGCTGACGGTCGATGAGCGCATCGGCCTGGTGCACGGTCCGATGGCCATGCCCTTCATGGGCCAGACCAAGCCCGAGGGCGCCATCGGTTCCGCCGGCTATATCCCCGGCGTGCCCCGCCTGGGCATCCCCGCCTTGCAGGAGACCGATGCCAGCCTGGGCATCGCCAATCCCGGCAACGTGCGGCCGGGGGATGTGTCCACCGCCCTGCCGTCCAGCCTGTCGCTGGCCGCCAGCTGGAACCCGGAGGTCGCCTACAAGGGCGGCGCCATGATCGGGCAGGAGGCCCACGCCAAGGGCTTCAACGTCCTGCTGGCCGGCGGCGTCAACCTGGCGCGCGACCCGCGCAATGGCCGCAATTTCGAATATCTGGGGGAGGATCCGCTGCTGTCCGGCACGCTGGGGGGCGAATCCATCCGTGGCATCCAGGACCAGCACGTCGTCTCCACCGTGAAGCACTTCGCCGTGAACGACCAGGAAACCCAGCGCATGACCCTGGACGTCAAGATCGGCGAGGCGGCGGCCCGCGAAAGCGACCTGTTGGCCTTCCAGTTCGCCATCGAGAAGGGCAAGCCCGGCTCCGTCATGTGCGGCTACAACAAGGTCAACGGCGCCTATGACTGTGAGAACGATTTCCTGCTGAACAAGGTGCTGAAGGGCGACTGGGCCTATCCCGGCTGGGTCATGTCCGACTGGGGTGCCGTGCACAGCATGGAGTCGGCCCTTAAGGGCCTGGACCAGGAATCGGGGGAACAGATCGACACCCTGCTGGGCAAGGGCGGCAAGGTCTGGTTCGGGGAGCCGCTGAAGGCCGCTGTGGCCGACAAGACCGTGCCGGCGGAGCGCCTGTCCGACATGACGCGGCGCATCCTGCGCTCCATGTTCGCGGTGGGCCTGTTCGACCATCCGCCGGTGCAGGCGCCCATCGACTTCGCCGCCAACGGGGCGGTGGCCAAGGCTGCCGGCACCGAGGGCATCGTGCTGCTGAAGAACAAGGCCGACCTGCTGCCCCTGCCGCTGAAGGGCAAGACCATCGCCGTCATCGGCGGCATGGCCAATGTCGGCGTGCTGTCGGGCGGCGGCTCATCCCAGGTGATCGCGGAGGGCGGGAACAACGTCCGCATCCCGCTGGGTGGTGACGGCCTGATGGGCAGCTTCCGCACCATGACCTTCCACCCGTCGTCCCCCCTGAAGGCCATCCGCGCCAAGACGGATGCCAAGGCGGTGCGCTTCGTCGACGGCACCTATCCGTCCGAGGCCGCGGCCCTGGCCAAGTCGGCCGATGTCGCCATCGTCTTCGCCACGCAATGGATGTGCGAGGGCGGGGACGCCGCCGACCTGTCGCTGCCTAGCGGCCAGGACGCGCTGATCGCCGCCGTGGCCGCCGCCAACCCCAACACCATCGTGGTGCTGGAGACGGGCGGCCCCGTCCACATGCCGTGGCTGGACAAGGTGGCGGGTGTGGTCGAGGCCTGGTACCCCGGCAGCCGGGGTGGGGAGGCCATCGCCGACGTGCTGTTTGGCGACGCCAACCCGGCGGGCCATCTGCCCATCACCTTCCCGGCGGACGACAAGCAGCTGGTGCATCGTGACATTCCGGGCATCGGCCAGCCGGAATTCACGCCGGCGGAGATCACCTATACCGAGGGGGCGGACATCGGTTACCGCCATTACGCCAAGGTGGGGGCCAAGCCGCTGTTCCCCTTCGGTTTCGGCCTCAGCTACACCCGTTTCGCCTACAGCGACGTGAAGGTCACGGGCGGCGCCACCCTGACGGTGGACTTCGACGTGACCAACACCGGCAAGCGCGCCGGCCAGGACGTGCCCCAGGTCTATCTGACCGACGCCGCCGGCACCAAGACCCAACGCCTGATCGGCTGGTCCAAGGTGACCCTGGCGCCGGGCGGGAAGACCCATGTGACCGTCACCGCCGACCCGCGCCTGCTGGGTAATTTCAATGAGGCGGCGCACGCCTGGAAGGTCGCCGCCGGCGATTACCAGGTGGCGGTGGGCGCTTCGGCCACCGACCTGACGCTGAAGGGGAAGGCGGCGCTGGCCGCATCCACCCGCCAGCCGTAAGCGTTCAATACGGGCGGCCCGGGAATGTCCCCGGGCCGCCAATGGCTTCGGCAGTTGAAAACAAATGGGGAGAGGCGTGTTGGCTCAAGTTGGAAAACGGTCCCGCCGCGGGGTCGCCGGCATCGTGGCGATGATGATGGCCGGCACGATGGCGTTGCCGTCGATGGCGGCCAGTGGCCCGGTGGCGCAGGTGGAGCAGGGGCGGCTGTCCGGCGTGGTGGACGGCCCGGTCACCGCGTTCAAGGGCATCCCCTTCGCGGCCCCGCCGGTGGCGGCCCTGCGCTGGCGCCCGCCGCAGCCGGCGGCGCGTTGGGCGGGCGTGCGCTCCGCCGCCGATTACGGCGCCGACTGCATGCAGAAACCCTTCCCCGGCGACGCGGCACCTTTGGGCGTGCCGCCGGCGGAGGACTGCCTCTACCTGAACGTCTGGACGCCCTCCGGCGCGAAGCGCGGCGCCAAGCTGCCGGTGATGGTGTGGATATACGGCGGCGGCTTCGTCAACGGCGGCAGTTCGCCCTCCGTCTATGACGGCACGCCCTTCGCCCGCGACGGTGTGGTGCTGGTCAGCTTCAACTATCGCCTGGGCCGCTTCGGCTTCTTCGCCCATCCGGCCCTGACGCATGAGGCCGCCGGCGCCCCCACCGGCAACTTCGGCTACCTGGACCAGTTGGCGGCCCTGGCCTGGGTGAAGCGCAACGTCGCGGCTTTCGGCGGCGATGCCGACAACGTCACCGTCTTCGGGGAATCGGCCGGCGGCATGTCGGTGCACATGCTGCTGACCTCTCCCCTGGCCAAGGGGCTGTTCAACCGCGCCATCATCGAATCCGGCGGCGGCCGTAGCCGCTTGCTGCCGTCCATGCCGTTGCACACGGACGGTGGCGCGCCGTCGGCGGAGAAGGCGGGCCTGGCCTATGCCACCCAGCATGGCGTCACCGACACCGGGGCCGCCGGCCTGGAGGCCCTGCGCCGGCTGCCGGCCGAGGCGGTGGTGGACGACATGAACATGATGACCATGACCACGCCCACATATTCCGGGCCCATGATCGACGGCCAGGTGCTGCCGCAGGAACCGCCGGTGGCCTATGCGCAAGGCGGCGGTGCCGACGTGCCGGTGATGGTGGGCGCCAACAGCGCCGACGGCTTCTTCATGGGCGGAACCCTGGACCAGGTTCTGGGCCGCTTCGGCGCCGACCGCGACCTGGCGAAAAAGCTCTATGACCCTGACAACACCAATGACGTGAAACTGGTGGGGCAGCGTGCCGCGGCGGATGCCATGTTCGTCGAACCCGCTCGTTATGTCGCCCGCCTGCTGTCGGCCCACGGCGCGCCGGTCTACCTGTTCCGCTACGGCTATGTCGCGGAGAGCAAACGGACGGAATGGTGGGGCGCCCCGCATGCCACCGAGATTCCCTTCGTCTTCGATACGGTGAAAGCGCGCTACGGCGCCGACCTGACGGCGGCGGATGCGGCGGCGGCCAAGACGGCGCACGCCTATTGGGTGGCCTTCGCCAAGACCGGCAAGGCGGCGCCCGCCGGCCTGCCGGCCTGGCTGCCCTTCAAGGCCGGTGCGGATGAACGCCTGATGGACTTCACCTTCACCGGTCCGGTGTTCCAGGCCGACCCGTTGAAGGATCGCCTTGATCTGGCGGAGAAATTGGCCAGTCAAACGGTGCCGTCGGCATCCCATTGATCATGGTGCGGCGCAATAAATCTTATGATGCGCCGCAATAAAAATAACAAAGCGTCGGAATATCCGTTGATACCGGGCCCGTCGGATGTCAAACCCCTCGGGCCCGGATTCACCATATCGACTGGACGAGCATCGATGTCGACCGCTTCCGCCCATAACAAGTCCATGACTTCGCTTGCCCCGATCGTTGTCATGCTGTTCTTCGCCTGGGGCTTCGCCACCTCCATCGTGGACGCCGTTATTCCCAAGCTGAAGGAACAGTTCTCGCTGAACTACACCGAGGCGATGCTGGTCCAGTTCGCTTTCTTCCTGGCCTATTTCGTGGTGTCGGTCCCGGCGGGCGCCCTGCTGGCGCGCCTGGGTTATCTGCGCGGCATCGTCGCCGGCCTCAGCATCATGACGCTGGGTTGCCTGCTGTTCGTGCCGGCCTCCGGCATGGGCGTGTTCGTGGCCTTCCTGGTGGCGCTGTTTGTCATGGCGGGCGGCATCACCGTGCTGCAGGTGGCGGCCAACCCGCTGATGTCGCTGCTGGGCAGCCCGGAGACGGCGTCCAGCCGCCTGAGCCTGGCCCAGGCCTTCAACTCGCTGGGCACCACCCTGGGGCCCATCCTGGGCTCCGTCTTCATCCTGTCCAAGGCGGACGGCGAGGGCGGCAGCCGGGGCGTGCATGTGCCCTTCCTGATGATCGCCGCCTTGCTGGTGGTCTTGGCCGCGCTGTTCTGGTTCCTGCGGGGCCGTGAGGGTGCGGCCGCTGATCAGCAATCGGGTACCGGCGGCCTCAGCCTGAAGGTGCTGCGCCACAGCCAGTTGGCCCTGGGCGTCGTTTCGATCTTCGTTTATGTCGGTGCCGAGGTGTCCATCGGCAGCGCCATGGTCAACTACCTGATCATGGACCGCACCCGCGACGCCGCCTCCGCCCTGGGCACGTCGGTCGCTGGCCTGTTCCACCTGCACGATGTGCTGAACACGCCGGAGGCCAAGGCCGCCGTGCTGGTCAGCCTGTACTGGGGTGGCGCCATGATCGGCCGCTTCATCGGATCCTACGTCCTGCGCTTCGCCCGGCCCGGCATCGTGCTGATGGCCTGCGCCCTGGCGGCGGCCTTCCTGGCCAGCCTGTCCATGGCCAGCACGGGCGAGGTCGCCATGTTCACCATCCTGGCGGTGGGCCTGTGCAATTCCATCATGTTCCCCACCATCTTCACCCTGGCCATCGACGGCCTGGATGAGGAGACGCCGCAGGGCGCCGGCATGCTGTGCCTGGCCATCTTCGGCGGTGCGGTGGTGCCGATGATCACCGGCAAGGTCGCGGACATGGTGGGCTTGGAACTGGCCTTTATCGTTCCGGTGGTCTGCTATCTGCTGATCGCCGGCTACGGCCTGCTGACCGGCCTGCACCTGCTGTCGGGCAAGCCGATGGCGAAGGGTGGGACCGCCCCGCGCGCGGTCACGATGCACTGATTGTTCAGACAATGACGCCGGCCCCGTTGCCAAGACGGGGCCGGTTTTTTTTGTTCGCCTCAGGCGCCGGCGGGGCATCCGCCCCTTGGCTATCCTCGTTTTCCGGTCCACTTCGTTCCCCGGAAAATTCCGGCGGCCCCAGTCGGGGCCTACTCGCTTCGCTCGCCCTGATCCTCTTCCGCCTCGGCGGCATCCCGCGCCGCCAGCGCCTCGCGCGCGGCCTGGGCCGACAGATAGTCCAGGGCGCCTTGCAGGATGTAGGCGGCGGCCATGCGGTCCACCACCTCGTCCCGGCGTTTGCGGGTCATGTCCCATTCCACCATCATGCGGCTGACGGCCGAGGTGGACAGGCGTTCGTCCCAGAAGGCGATCTCCGCCGGCTGGCCCAGCAGGTCGGGGCGTTCGATCAGGTTCTGGGCGAACTGGCGGGCGGATTGGGCCGATGGCCCCTCGCTGCCGTCCATGTTCATGGGCAGGCCGATGACGAAACCGGCGACACCCCGGCCGCGCAGTTCGCGGGCCATGTCCTGGACGTCGGTCGTGAACTTGCGCCGCATGATGGTGCCGACGGGCGAGGCGACGCTGAGGCCGGGATCGGAGATCGCCATGCCGATGGTCTTTGAGCCCAAATCCAGGCCCATCAGCCGCCCGCCGCGGGGTAGCTGGGCCTTCAGTTCCGTGAGGTTGCGGATCGCCATACCGGGTGTTACCTTCCGCGCCGCCCGGGGACCGGCGGCATTCGACACGCCGCCTGGACATTTCCCCGCGGCTCCTTATTCCGAAGGAGAGACTTAGCACCATGTCCCTCGACAAGGCCACCGTGGCGAAGATCGCGCATCTCGCCCGCATCAAGGTCCCGGACTCCGATCTGGAGCAACTGGCCGGCGAAATCAGCACCATCATGACGTGGGTGGAAATGCTGGGCGAGGTGGATACCCAAGGCATCGAGCCGATGACCAGCGTGGTCGCGGCCAACCTGCGCCGGCGCCCCGACGCGGTGACCGATGGCGGTTACGCGGAAAAGGTGGTCGCCAACGCCACCGACGCCACCGAGAACTTCTTTTCCGTGCCCAAGGTTGTCGAGTGATGACGAAGCTGACCCATCTGACGATGGCCGATGCCCTGACGGGCCTGGCCGCCAAGGACTTCACCGCCACGGAACTGACCCAGGCGCATTTGGACGCCATGGCGGCCACGCGTGAGTTGAACGCCTTCATCGTCGAGACGCCGGACGTGGCGCTGAAGCAGGCGGCCGCCTCCGACGCGCGCTACGCCAAGGGCGAGCAGCAGCCTCTGGACGGACTGCCCCTGGGCATCAAGGATCTGTTCTGCACCGAGGGTGTGCAGACCACGGCCGCCAGCCACATCCTGGACGGCTTCGTGCCGCCCTATGAAAGCACGGTCACCAGCCAGCTGTTCCGCGACGGCGCCGTCATGCTGGGCAAGCTGAACCTGGACGAATTCGCCATGGGGTCGGCCAACATCACCAGCCATTACGGCCCGGTGATCAGCCCGTGGTCGCCCAAGGATGCCGCCGGCAACTTCACGCGCAAGCTGGTGCCCGGCGGTTCGTCCGGCGGTTCGGCCGCTGCCGTGGCCGCGCGCATCGCCATGGGCGCCACCGGCACCGACACCGGCGGCTCCATCCGCCAGCCGGCCAGCTTCGTCGGCATCGTCGGCATCAAGCCGACCTACGGCCGCTGCTCGCGCTGGGGCGTCGTCGCCTTCGCCTCGTCCCTGGACCAGGCGGGCCCCATGACCCGCACGGTGAAGGACGCGGCCATCATGCTGCGCTCCATGGCCGGCTACGACCCCAAGGACAGCACCTCGATCGACGTGCCGGTGCCGGACTACGCCGCGGCGCTGACCGGTGACATCCGCGGCCTGCGCGTGGGCATTCCCAAGGAATACCGCGTCGACGGCATGCCGGCGGAGATCGAGCGCCTGTGGCAGCAGGGCATCGAATGGCTGAAGGCCGCCGGCGCCACGCCGGTGGAGATCAGCCTGCCCCACACCAAGTACGCCCTGCCGGCCTATTACATCGTGGCCCCGGCCGAAGCCTCCTCCAACCTGGCCCGCTACGACGGCGTGCGCTTCGGCCTGCGCGTCGAGGGCAAGGACCTGAAGGAGATGTATGAGAACACCCGCGCCGAAGGTTTCGGGGCCGAGGTGAAGCGCCGCATCATGATCGGCACCTATGTGCTGTCGGCCGGCTATTACGACGCCTATTACCTGAAGGCGCAGAAGGTGCGTGCCCGCATCGCCGAGGACTTCACCAAGGCGTATGAGCAGTGCGACGTCATCCTGACGCCCACCTGCCCGTCGGCCGCCTTCGGCATCGGCGAGAAGATGGACGATCCCATCGCCATGTACCTGAACGACGTCTTCACCGTGCCCGCCAACCTGGCGGGCCTGCCGGGCCTGTCCGTGCCGGCGGGCCTCAGCGGTGACGGCCTGCCCCTGGGCCTCCAGGTCCTGGGCCGTCCGTTCGATGAGGCGACGGTGCTGAAGGTCGGCCACGTCATCGAACAGGCGGCCGGTGCCCAGCCGCTGCCGCCCATCGTCGGATAAGGGCGCGGCGTAAGGCTTGTTCCGATAGCGTAAAGAAAAAGGCGGCGCCCTTCGCGGGGCGCCGCCTTTTTTTCTACCGCCTCGCCTATGGTGCAGACGGGCTTTCGGCCGGCTGAGACGGCCTCGTCACGCCGAAGAACGCCTTGCCGTCACCGATATAGCTGAAGTAGAGGCGATGCTGGCTGTGGGAAATCAGCAGCCGGTGCACCCGCAGAAAGTCGATACCCAGCAACATGTCGAACTGGGGCAGCCGGTAATCATAGCCGGAACCGCGCACGAGCTTCGGATCCCACTTGTGCATGTCGATGAATTCCAGCTTGGCGTGCTTGATGGTCTCGCCGCCGATGGCGAAGCTGTCCAGCGTGCCGACATAGGTGTGCATGGCATGTGCCCCCAGGCCACCGGTTGGCCCGGTCATGTTCACGCCAGTGTCGCCGATATGCAGGCCGGCCCGTTGCGCCCCTTCAAAGCTGAGCGCGGAGGTGGAGGCGCCCGTATCAAGCATCGCCTGGATCAGTAGGCCGTTGACCTTGACGTCCACCACCACCCGTTCGTTCCAGGCGGGGGACCGGTCCAGCGGCACGTCCACCGCATCCTTGTCCCAATAGGCTAGCCAAGTCTCATCGTCGCAATTGACGGCTTTCAGCAGGATTACTTGGCTATGGGCGTAATCCAGTTCGACGTCGAAGTCGCTGAAGAACGGTTCGCCCAGCAGTCCGATGACGTCCTTGCGGCCCAGGTCATGGGCATTGGCCACCATGACGGCGGTATCGTCGCGGCTCCATGAGCCCAGGGTCAGGTGGCGCAGTGTGGTTTGCCCCACCCGGATGCCGTCGCCACCAATACCGGAGAATTCGACGTCGCCCGACATGCCCTGAATGTCCAGGCCCAGGCGTTCGGCCGCCGGCCGGACGATGAAACTGGCGGTGGAACCGGTGTCCATCAGCCAATAGACCGGCTGGCCGTTGACTGTACCGGCCAGCAAAGGCTGGTTTCCGTTCATGACGACAGGCAGGACGGCGACGCGCGCCAACTGGCATTTGGGCTTGGCCGCGTCCCCGGCCCATGCGGAATTCGCCGCCAGGGATAGGAACGCGAGACCCAGGGCCCAGCGGCCCATGGCGCATCACTTGAACGCCGCCAACTTCAGCGTCTCATCCGGGTTGCCCTTGTCGCAACGGCCGGGCTGGTCGCCTTCCGCCGGTGCCAGATGGGCGGCGTCCAGCGCCGTGGCGCCGTCGTCGCCGGCCTTCAACGTGAAGGTGATCTGGGTCAGGAAGGCGGCCTTGCCGGTGCCCAGCACGGCGGACTGGCGCGCGGCCTCCCCGAAATCGGCGGCCAGGGCGTCGCACAGGGCCTTGCGGGTGAAGTTCTTGCCGGTGGCATTGGCCAGCAGGGTGCCGCCGGAACTGGCCGCCAGCTTCTTCACCAGTTCCCCCGCCTGGGCGTAGTACTGGTCGGCGGACAGGCCGCTGCAATAGCCGTGCTTTTGCCACTCATGCAGCGCCAGGCCGGAGGCTATGCCCGGCATCACTTCGGCCAGGGTGCTGGAGACGGCGGGCGCCAGGGGCGGCAGCACCCGGTCCTTCCAGGTGGGGTCGTTGTCCTTGGCGGAGAGGGAGCAGGCGCTGCTCCACTGCGGCCACAGGCCGTGCAGGGTGGGGTGGGTGGCGCCGAAGCTGGTGGCCCGGTCGCCGGCGGCGCATTCGGGGTGCTTGTTGTCCTGTTCGGAGTTCCTGTTGCTTTGCAGGAAGCAGAACTCCGGCTCCCAACTCAGCACGAACAGATAGGTGTGGTGGCCGGCCGGCTGTTTGTCGGCGGGAGTGGCGGCGTCGGCCGCCAGGGCGGGGGCGACGGCCAGCGTCCAGGCCAGGGTGAGCGCGGCGGCGACGCCCAGCAAGCTTTTACCCATTCCGTGTGTCTCCCTTTGTCGGTGCCCTTATTGAGTGTGGGAAGGGCGCCCGCCCGTCAAGTGGAAAACGGGTCCAAAAGGAGAACAAATTGTTGCGGCGTGATCCGCGCCTGGCCGCGCTACGGCGCGCGTCTGAACAATCCGGCCAGGAATTGCAGGATGAACAGGAACACGCCGATGCCGACGATGATGCGCAGCGCCTCGGCCAGCACCGGGGGCAGCAGGGTCACCGCCAAGTCCACCAGCATGATGATCAGCAGCAGGCTGAGGATGGCGTAGAGAAGATTGCGCAAGGAACCGTTCATGGTGCGTCTCGTCAGGCTTGGGGGATGGGGTCAGCGGCGGCGCCGGAGAACGGCGGCCGTCACCTGGCCCAGGAAGGCGATGAGCGCCAGGCCCACCAGCAAGGGGGGCAGGGCACCGACCACCGGGGGCAGCACCTGCATGGCCAGATCCGTCAGCGGGACCAGCAGCAGCAAGACGACGGTCACGGACAGCAGGTTGTGCAGGGAGTTCAACATGGCGGCCTCGGTGCCGGTTCCCGGTAGGGGCGGTGGCTTAACGATGATCCAGTCGAAAGGCGTCAACCCTTCCTGGGAACGAGAGGGGAATTAGGGTCCCCCACAGGCACGTCAACGGACGGCGGGCCAAAGCGCTAGGGACGGCAACGGAGGGCGTAGTCCGCCGCCGCGTGCGGGGGTGGGGGGTCGCGGGGGCAGGGATAGGCGGGGTCGTTATGGACATGACCAAAGGCGGCGATGCCGAGCGGCGGAGCCATGACCCCGCCGTTGGTATTATGGCCCCTGCGTCAAAAGGCGCGGCCAAGGGGCGGAGGGCGGTGGTACCCCGGCGGCGCTGGGGGAAGAAGTATCCGGGGGTACGGAAACCTCAAGGAAAGCGCGGCATGCCATCCGTTTCATTGGGGGCCTGGTAATCAAAGTGAAATCTGGAACGGTTTTGTCGCCGACACCTGTCGCGGTGCGACAATAAAACCGACGACGCCCTGCGCTGAAATGCCCATTGTTCCGCAAAATCAAAGATGCGATCCCGCTGTTCCTTTGAATTGCGTCGGTACGTCCGTCATGGACCGGCTGGCGGGGTTTCTTTTGCCTTTTTCTGCGTAGCATGGAGTGGCCGCGGGTGCGTTCTTTCGGTTTTGAACAGGGTACCGGCCCGCGCCGGTTGGTGTGGGTGGGCGGCGCCCTGATGCTGGCGCTGGGCGTTGGCGCCGTGGCCTTGCGCCCAGGCGTGGCGGCCCCGGCAGCCCCGGTCGAGGCCCTTCCCCCCGGTCAGTTCCAGGTGACGTCGGCGCAGTGGACGGCCCTGGGGGTGCAACCGGTGGCCACCCACCCCTTCCGGACGCACTATGACACCGACGGCAAGATCGCGCTGAACGACGACACCACCACGCCCGTCTATTCCCCCGTTTCCGGCCGGGTGGTCCAGGTGGTGGCGCGGCTGGGCGATACGGTGGCGCGCGACGCCGTGCTGATGACCGTGGACGCCAGCGAGGTGGCGCAAGGTCGCAGCGATTTGGCCGCCGCCGTCGCGGCGCTTCAGGCGGCCCAGGCCCAGGCCGCCCAGGCGCGCACCATCGAACACCGCCAGGAGCAGTTGTTCCACGCCGAAGGCGGTGCCCTGAAGGACTGGCAGCAGGCGCAGATGGATTTGGTGACGGCCGAGACGGCGGAGAGGACGGCGCAAGCCGCCTTGGCCGCCGTGCACGACCGCCTGCGCATCCTCGGCCGTACGGACAAGGAAATCGCGGCCCTGGCCGCCGCCCCCGCAGGCTTCCTGGCCGCCACGCCGGTGCGCAGCCCCATCGCCGGCACGGTGATGCAGCGCCAGGTGGGCCCCGGCCAATACGTCAACGGGGCCGCCAGCAGCGGTGCCGTCGCCTTCACCGTCGCCGATCTTTCCACCGTCTGGCTGATGGCCGGCGTGCGCGAGGCCGACGTCCCCGGCGTCACCCCCGGCCAGCCGGTGGAGGTGCGGGTGCTGGCCTATCCTGACCGGGTGTTCACTGGCCATGTGGACGCCGTGGCGCCCGCCATCGATCCCGCCACCCGGCGCCTGTCGGTGCGGGTGACGGTGGACAATCCCGACCACGCCCTGAGGCCGGAGATGTTCGCGCGCTTCCGCCTGCTGTCCGGCGATGCCCGCCTTTCCCCGGCGGTGCCCGAACGCGCCGTGATCCGTGAGGGCGAGGGTGCGCGCGTCTGGGTGGCCGACGCCGCCCACCATGCCCTGGCGTTGCGCCCCGTCACCCTGGGCCGCGACGATGACGGCCTGGTGGAGGTGGTGGACGGCTTGAAGCCGGGCGAGAGCGTGGTGACCAGCGGGGCGCTGTTCATCGACCGCGCCGCGCAGGGCGACTGAGGCCGCATG
The DNA here is from genome assembly GCA_028283825.1 of Azospirillaceae bacterium. NCBI lineage: Bacteria > Pseudomonadati > Pseudomonadota > Alphaproteobacteria > Rhodospirillales > Azospirillaceae > Azospirillaceae bacterium. The sequence continues at coordinate 1,480,045 of JAPWJW010000001.1, forward strand.
CCATGAACAAGGTCGTCGTTTTCGCGCTGCGCCAGCGCATGCTCATGCTGGGCCTGCTGGCCGTCCTGCTGGTGGTGGGCGTCGCTGCCTTCCTGCGCCTGAACATCGAGGCGTATCCCGACCCGGTCCCGCCCATGGTGGAGATCGTCACCCAGAACAGCGGCCAGTCGGCGGAGGAGATGGAACGGTACATCACCGTGCCCATCGAGGTGCAGATGGCCGGCATCCCCCATGTCACCGCCATCCGCTCCGTCAGCCTGTTCGGCCTGTCGGACATCAAGATCCAGTTCACCTACGACTTCACCTATGACGAGGCGGTGCAGCGCGTCACCAACCAGCTGTCGCAGCTGTCCGGCCTGCCCAGCGGCGCGCAGCCCGAAATCTCCCCCGAAAGCCCGATCGGCGAGATCCTGCGCTATCAGGTGGTGGGGCCGCCGGGCTATTCCGTCACTGACCTCAAGACCCTTCAGGACTGGGTGCTGCAACGCCGCTTCAAGGCGGTGCCGGGCGTCATCGACGTGTCGGGCTGGGGCGGCAAGACCAAGGCCTATGAGGTGACGGTCGACCAGCGCAAGCTGACGGCCTATGGGCTGACCATCCCCGGCGTGCTGCAATCGCTGAACAACGCCAACATCAATGTCGGCGGGCAGACGGTGAACATCGGCGACCAGGCCATGGTGGTGCGCGGTGTCGGCCTGATCCATTCCATCGACGATATCCGCAACACCATGCTGTCGTCCGCCAACGGCACAGCCGTCATGGTGGGCGACGTCGCCACCGTCACCGTGGGCAACCAGCCGCGCCTGGGCATCGCCGGCCGCGACGACCAGGACGACATCGTCCAGGGCATCGTGCTGATGCGGCGCGGGTCGGAAAGCAAGCCCACCATCCTGGCCGCCAAGGCGGAGATGGAGAAGATCAACACTTCCGGCATCCTGCCGCCGGGCGTGTACCTGAAGACCATCTACGACCGGTCGGACCTGATCGACCTCACCACCCACACCGTGCTGCACAACATGATCGAGGGCATCATCCTCATCTTCATCGTGCAGTGGGTGTTTCTGGGCGACCTGCGCAGCGCCATCATTGTGGCGGCCACGGTACCCTTCGCCCTGTTCTTCGCCATTCTGATCATGACCATGCGCGGGGAGTCCGCCAACCTGCTGTCGGTCGGCGCCATCGACTTCGGCCTGATCGTGGATGCCACGGTGATCATGGTGGAGAACATCTTCCGCCACCTGGCGCAGCCACCCAAGGAACGCTTCGCCAAATCCTCCATCCTACACAGCGTGCGGCAGGACGTGATCCTGAAGGGGCGCTTCGGCGTCATCGCCAACTCGGCGGTGGAGGTCAACCGGGCCATCTTCTTCTCCGCCGCCATCATCATCGCCGGCTTCGTGCCCTTGTTCACCCTGTCGGGGGTGGAGGGCCACATCTTCGGCCCCATGGCCAAGACCTACGCCTACGCCATCGCCGGCGGCCTGATCGCCACCTTCACCATCTCCCCGGCCTTGAGCGCCATCCTGCTGCCGGAGCAGGTGCGGGAGCACGACACCATCGTCGTGCGCATCCTGCACCGCTTCTATCCGCCCTTGCTGCGCCTGGCGCTGGGCCGCCGGCGCACGGTACTGGCGGTGGCGGGCGCCCTGCTTCTGCTGGCCCTGGTCTGCACCCGTTTCATGGGCATGGAATTCCTGCCGCACCTGGAGGAAGGCAACCTCTGGATCCGCGCCAACCTGCCCCTGTCCATCTCGCTGGAGGCGGGGACGACGGCGGTGGACGGCATCCGCCGCATCATCAAGGACTATCCCGAGGTCGACACCGTTATCTCCCAGCACGGCCGGCCGGACGACGGCACCGACGCCACCGGCTTCTTCAACGCCGAGTTCTTCGTGCCGCTGAAGCCCTTCGACCAATGGCCGTCCGGCTGGGACAAGGAACGCCTGACCCGCGATATCGAGGCCAAGTTGAGCGAGCGCTATCCCGGCATCGAGTTCAACTTCTCCCAATACATCGAAGACAACGTCGAGGAGGCGGCCAGCGGCGTGAAGGGCGAGAACTCGGTCAAGCTGTTCGGCAACGACCTGGAAACCCTGGAAAAGACCGCCAACCGCATCAAACAGGTGATGGAAACAGTCCCCGGCGTCACCGACCTGGGCGTGTTCAAGTCGCTGGGCCAGCCCACGGTCAAGATCACGGTGGACCGGGTGAAGGCCGCGCGCTACGGCCTGGCGCCGGGCGACGTCAACGCCGTGGTGCAGGCGGCCATCGGTGGCCAGGCGGCCGGCAATTTGTATGAGGATGGCAGCGACCGCAACTTCCCCATCGTCGTTCGGCTGGCGCCGGAATATCGCGGCGACCTGGACGCCATCCGCCACATCACCGTCAGCACCTCGGCACTCGGGTCCGCCCCCGCCGCCATTCCCCTGATGGACGTGGCCGACATCCGCATGGTCTCCGGTGCCTCCTTCATCTATCGCGAGGGGCAGGAACGCTACATTCCCATCAAGTTCAGCGTGCGCGGTCGCGACCTGGGCGGTGCCGTGCTGGAGGCGCAGCGCAAGGTGGCCGAACAGGTGGCCCTGCCCGGCGGCTATCGCCTGGAATGGGTGGGGGAGTTCGGCAATTTGCAGGACGCGGTGCGCCGCCTGGCGGTGGCGGTGCCCGTCAGCCTGGCGCTGATCTGCGTGCTGCTGTACCTGAACTTCGCGTCCATGACCGACACCCTGCTGGCGGCCAGCGTCATGCCCATGGCGCTGGTGGGCGGCATCTTCATCCTGGCGGTCACCGGCACGCCCTTTTCCATCTCCGCCGCCATCGGCTTCATCGGCCTGTTCGGCATCTCGGTGATGGAGGGCATCATCGTCATCGCCTATTTCAACCAGCTGGTCCATGCCGGGCTGGAACGGCCCCTGGCCCTGGTGAAGGCGGCGGAAACGCGGCTCAGGCCCGTGATGATGACCTGCATCGCCGCCTGCGTCGGCCTGCTGCCGGCGGCGCTGTCGCACGGCATCGGGTCGCAGGTGCAGCGGCCGCTGGCCCTGGTGGTGGTGGGCGGCATCCTGCTGGCCCCCATCCTGATCCTGGTGGTGCTGCCGGTGCTGATCAGCCTGTTCTCGAACCGTCAGGCCTTGCCCGTCACGGAAGGGGGGGCCGAATGATGCGGGGTACCGTTCGCGTGGCATTTGATCGTGACCGCTCAAATGCCCCCTCAGACGCCGGGCGGCCACATCCGTGGCCTTGGCTTATCCTCGCTGCGCCCTACGGTGCTCGCTCCGGCGGCCCCGGTCGGGGCCTACACCGGCACGAGTCAAAAGCTCGTGCCGCTGGCGTCTTCCTTCTCACCGCCAGCCTGCTGCTGTCGGCCTGCGCCGTCGGGCCGGACTATTCCCAGCCCGCCGCCCCCGCGGCTGACGCGTTGGGCAAGCCGCCGGTCCTGCCGGCGGACCAGGCCTTGGTCGCCGGCATGGACATTCCCGGCCGTTGGTGGACCCTGTTCAAGTCGCCGGCCCTGGATGGCCTGATCCGTGCCGCCATGGCCAACAATCCCGACCTGGCGGCGGCGCAAGCCGCCCTGCGCGTGGCGCGCGAGGATGCGCTGGCCAACGAGGGCAGCTTCCTGCCGTCGATCAGCGGCAGCTTCCAGGCCACCCGGCAAAAGGACCCCACCGGCACGGTGGCCCCCACGGCTGCCAACAACGCGCCGCAGCTGAACCTGTTCACGCCCCAGCTGGCGGTGTCCTACAGCCCCGACCTGTGGGGGCTGAACCGCCGGGGCCAGGAATCGCTGGAGGCGGCGGCGGAGGCCCAGCGCTTCCAGGTGGGGGCGACCTACCAGACCCTGGCCGCCAACGTCGTGGTGGCGGCGGTGACGGAGGCGAGCCTGCGCGGCCAGATCGCCGCCACGCGCGACATCATCGCCTCGGATGCCAAGGTGCTGGACGTGCTGCGCCGCCAACGTGACCTGGGCCAGGTCTCGACCGCCGACGTGGCGGTGGCGGAGGCGACACTGGCCCAGGCGGAACAGGCATTGCCGCCGCTGGAAAAACAGCTGGAACAGCAGCGCCACCAGCTGAACGCCCTGTTGGGCCGCCTGCCGGGCGACGCCACGCCGGAGACGTTCCAGTTGGCCGACCTGACCCTGCCGGCGGAGGTGCCCTACAGCTTGCCGGTGCGGCTGGTGGAACAGCGGCCGGACATCCGCCAGGCGGCGGCCGACCTGCATGCGGCCAGCGCCCAGGTGGGCGTGGCCATCGCCAACCGTTTGCCCAACCTGACGCTCAGCGGCGCCACCGGGTCCAGCTCATCGGCCCTGAACACCCTGTTCTCGCCGGGCAATGGCTTCTGGAACTTCGGCGCCACCCTGACCCAGCCCCTCTTCGATGGCTTCGCCCTGGCGCACCAGGAGAAGGCGGCGCGGGCGGCGCTGGACCAGGCGGCGGCGCAGTACCGCTCCACCGTCGTGCTGGCCTTCCAGAACGTGGCCGATGCCCTGTCGGCGCTGAAGGCTGACGGCGACGCCTTGGCCGCCGCCCAGCGGGCGGATGACGCGGCGTCCCGCGCCCTGACCATCGCGCGCAAACAGCTGGAACTGGGGTCAGTGGCGCCCAGCACCGTGCTGGCGGCGCAGCAGGCGGCATCGCAGGCGCGCCTGTCACTGGTGCAGGCGCAGGCCGCCCGCCTGGCCGATACCGCGGCCCTGTTCCAGGCGTTGGGGGGCGGCTGGTGGAACGTGCCGCCGGCGGACAAGGACGGCCAGCCCGGTTGGGCCGAGGCGCCGCAAGGGGGTCTGATCAGCCGCTGACCATTATTGGTTGAGGGGGTTTCCCGGTTAACGACCTGGAAACCCATTTGGGCCACCATGCTGTCGCAGGGACATTTTGTCACAGGCGGCGGGGCCCATCTTGGCGATCACATCACTTCGGGTTCTGGCGTGGCCCCTGCTGGCGGCCGGCCTTTGCGCGTTCCCGGCGTTCGCGCAGGAAGAGGGGGCTCTGCGGGAATTCTCGCCCGACCGCCCGGACAAGACGGACGGCCCCTACACCCTGGATGTGGGCCATGTCCAGGTCGAGGCCGACCTGATCAGCCACAACCGCGACTTCTACAACGACGACGGCACGCGCAGGCACGAGTCCATCTTCATGGCGCCCAATATCCGGGTGGGCGTTTGGGACGATGCCGAGATCGATCTGATTACCCCCGCCTATACCGTCATGGCCCTGTCGGAGCGGGGCGGCGGCCACACCCGCGTCCATGGCTGGTCGGACATGACCGTGCGGTCCAAGATCAATTTGTGGGGCAATGATGGTGAGGGCACCACCGCCCTGGGCCTGATCCCCTTCCTAAAAATCCCCACGGCCGGCGCCGCCTTCGGCAACGGCGCGTTCGAGGGCGGCATCGGTCTGCCCTTCGCCATCAAGCTGGGCGGGGATTGGAACCTGGGCACCCAGACCACGCTGGCGCTGAACCGCAATGTGGTGGGGGACGGCTACGATCCGGACATCGCCTTTTCCGTCAGCCTCAGCCACCCGCTGGGCCAGGTGCTGGACGGTTATGTCGAGCTTTACGGCGAGCGCCAGACGGGTGCCGATGCGCAAACCGTGGCCTCGCTGGACATGGGCGTGACCTGGCAGCTTACCGCCAACTTCTCCCTGGATGCCGGCGTCAACATCGGCCTCAGCAAGGCGGCCGACGACCTCAATCCCTTCCTGGGCTTCACCGTCCGTTTCTGAGTGGAGGAAACCGAATGAAACTGGCCAAGAAGCTGACCCTGTCATCGGCCATGAACGTGCTGATGATCCTGATCATCGCCGGCGTCTTCACCGTGACGCTGGGCTGGCTGTCGGATGCCAAGAAGGCGCTGATCGACTGCGCCGACGTGGCCGCCAAGTCGGTACGCGCCGTATCCGTCGGCAATGACCTTTACGCCATCGTCGCGGACGCGGAGATCAACCACAATCTGGACGAGACGCGGAAGGATTGGGCCGCCAAGAAGACCGCCATCCAGGCCATGTTCAAGGATCTGCGCGGGGCCGCCGACCTGCCGGAGGAGAAAGCCGCCCTGGATGGGGCGGAGGCCGGCCTGCAGGTCTATGTGGCGGTGTTCGAGCAAGAGATGCTGCCGGCGCTAGAGAAAAGCGACGTGCTGACCCCTGCCATCCGTGATCTGGATGGCAAGGTGGACGCGGCCCGCAACCAGATGACCGAGAACCTGGAAAAGATGGCCGCGTTGAACCTGGTCCAGTCCAAGGAGGCGGAGCAGGCGTTCGATGCCGCCTCATTGAAGGGGCGCGTCACCGGCCAAGCCTTCGCCGCCGTGGCCATGGTTTTGACCCTGGTGGTGTCCTGGCTGATGGCGCGGTCCATCACCGGTCCCGTCAACCTGCTGAGCCTGGTGATGGAGAAGATGGCGGCCGGCATGCGGCGCGTCGACGTTCCGGGTATCCGGCGCGCTGACGAGATCGGCACCATGGCGCGGGCGGTGGAGGTGTTCCGCGAAAGCCTGATCCAGGGCGACGCCCTGGCGGCGGAGCAGGAAAGCCTGAAGGTGGCGGCGGAGGCGGAACGCAAGGCCGGCATGAACCGTGCCGCCGACAGTTTCGAGGCCACGGTGCGCGGCGTGGTGGACAAGGTCGCGGCATCCGCCGCCGACATCCACGGCACCGCGTGCGAGTTGGGCACCGCGGCGGCGGAAAGCCTGCGCCAGACCACCACGGTGTCGGCCGCCGCCGGCCAATCCGCCGGCAATGTGCGCACCGTCGCCACCGCCAGCGAGGAGCTTTCCTCCTCCATTGGCGAAATCAGCCGCCAGGTTGAAAGCTCCGCCAACATCGCCCGCCAGGCGGTGGGCCAAGTGGATGCCACGCGCGGCACGGTGGACGGCCTGGCGGAAGTGGCCAGGCAAATCGGCACCGTGGTGCAACTGATCAGCGACATCGCCGGCCAGACCAACCTGCTGGCCCTGAACGCCACCATCGAGGCCGCCCGGGCGGGTGAGGCGGGCAAGGGTTTCGCCGTTGTGGCGTCCGAGGTGAAGGCCCTGGCCAACCAGACGGCCAAGGCGACGGAAGAAATCTCCGCCCATGTCGGCGCCATCCAGGGCGCCACCGGCCAGGCGGTGACGGCCATCGGCGACATCGGCACCACCATCCGCCGCATCGACGAGATCGCCACCATCATTGCCGCCGCCGTGCAGCAGCAGGGGGCCGCCACCCAGGCCATCGTCAGCAATGTCGGCGAGACGGCACGGGCGACGGAAGAAATCACCCAGAACATCTATGGTGTGAACGAACGCGCCCGCCAGACGGCCACCGCATCAGCCCAGGTGGAGACATCCTCCACCGAACTGACAGCCACCGCCGGCGTCCTGCGCCAGCAGGTCGATGCCTTCCTGGCGCAGTTACGGGTGGCGTAGGGCTTCAGGCCAGGGCCAGCCGTCCGTCCTTCAGCACCAGCCGCTTCTCGGCGCCGGCCGGCAGCCTGGCGTTCACCACCTGATCCCCCAGTCGTACCAGCCAGTGCCCGGCCTCGTGCCCGGCGTTGCGCAGGGTGGCCTGGTCCAGCCGGCCGTCACGCCAGGCCAGATCCAGCCGGCCGCCGCCGCGCACGCGCACGCCGCTGAGGCGGCCGGTGGGCCAGGCGGCGGGCAGGGCCGGCAGCAATTCGATGTCGCCGCCGATGCTTTGCACCAGCATTTCCACCATGCCGGCGGTGCCGCCGAAATTGCCGTCGATCTGGAAGGGCGGGTGGGCGTCGAACAGGTTGGGATAGGTGCGGTCGGGGTTCAGCAGCAGCTTCAGGATGGTGTGGGCGTGCTCACCGTCCTTCAGGCGCGCCCACAGGTTCAGGCGCCAGCCCAGGCCCCAGCCGGTGGCGTTGTCGCCCCGGATCTCCAGCGATTTGCGGGCCGCCGCCGCCAGGCCCGGCGTGCCGCGCACGGTGATCTGGTCGGCGGGGTAGAGGGCGTAGAGGTGGGAGACGTGGCGGTGGTGGATCTCCGGCGCCTGCATGTCCCAATCCTCCAGCCATTCCTGCAACTGGCCGGAGGACCCGATGCGGTCGGGCGGCAGGCGGTCGCGGGCGGCCGTGACCTTGGCCCGGAAGTCGGCGTCGCGGCCCAGGATGTCGGCGGCCTTGAGGGTGCTGGTGAACAGGTCGCGCAGGATCTGCCGATCCATGGCCGGGCCGGCGCACAGCGCGATGCCGCCGGGATGGGCGTTTTCCGGCGACAGCGACGGGTTGGTCACCAGCCAGTCGCTGCCCGGCAGCACCATCAGCGTGTCCAGGAAGAACTGCGACGCCCCCTTCAGGATGGGATAGATGTCGGCCAGGAAGGCCTTGTCCCGGCCATAGTCGTAATGGTCCCACAGGTGCCGGCACAGCCAGGCGCCGCCGGTGGGCCACAGCGCCCATTCCGGCCCGTCGGGCGGGGCGCTGGTGCGCCACAGGTCGGTGTTGTTGTGCGTGACCCAGCCGCCCGCGCCATACATCTCCCGCGCCGTGCGGGCCCCTGTTTCCGACAGGTCCTTCAGCATGCCCACCAGGGGTTCCAGGCATTCACCCAGGTCCACCAGCTCCGCCGGCCAGTAGTTCATCTCGGTGTTGATGTTGATGGTCCACTTGCATTCCCAGGGCGGGTCGATCTGTTCGTTCCAGATGCCCTGCAAATTGGCCGGTTGGGTCCCGGGCCTGGAACTGCCGATCAGCAGGTAACGGCCATAGTTGAAATAAAGGGTGGCCAGCGCGGGCTCATCCTGGGTGGCGTTGGCGCGCACGCGCTCATCCGTCGGCAGGCTTGCTGCGGGCGTGGTGCCCAAATCCAGCGCCACACGGCGGTACAGGCGCCGGTGTTCCGCCACATGGTCGTCGCGTAGGGCGCCATAGGTCTTGGCGGCGGCACGCGCCAGGGTGGCGGCCGTCAGCGCCGCCGGGTCGGCGCTGATGTCGTCGTAACGCTTATAACCGGTGGCGGCGGCGATCAGCACCACGGCCTCATCCGCGTGGCTGATGGTCACGCCGTCGCTGCCGGCCTGCACATGGCCGCCGGTGGCCAGCACCTTCAGGCGCACGGCGAACTTCAGGCGGCCCTCCACGCCCGGCCGGCTGGGGCTGATGCCGGTCAGCAGCAGGCCGTTGTCCCCGTCCGGCACCAGGGTGGCGTTCTGCGGCGTCAACAGCGACAGGTTGGCGCTGACCAGCCCCCGCCGGTTGGTGGACAGGCGGGCGACGATCACCTGGTCGGTGGCACTGGCGAACACCTCGCGCATATGCTCCGACCCCCAGGCCCCGCCGCCGGTGCTGAGGCGGGTGGTGGTGATGGCGGTGTCCAGGTCCAGGCGGCGGTGATAGTCGTGCACCGTGTCCAGGCTCTGGAACAGCAGGACGGCGTCGCCCAGTGGCTGATAGGGCATCTGTTTCAGCGGTGTGGCCATCACCTTGGCCCGGGCCAACGCCTCCGCCTCGGCATAGCGGCCCTGGAAGATCAGGTCGCGCACCTGGGGCAGCGCATCGTGCGCCTCCGCGTTCACGTTGCTGTAGGGGCCGCCGGCGTGGAACGTGTCCTCGTTCAGTTGCAGGCGTTCCATCGACATGCCGCCGAACGCCATGGCGCCCAGCCGGCCGTTGCCCACGGGCAGCGCCTCCACCCACTGGGCCGCCGGTTGGCGGTACCACAGCGTGTGGGTGGGGTCGGGATCAGGCAGGGAGGGCAGGGGAAGGGCCGCCGGAGGATCCGCCGCCAGGACCTTGCCCGCCGTGCCCACGGCCAGGAAGGCCGCGGCACTGGACAGCAGGATGGCGCGGCGGGTGGGCCGGATGGGCGTGGACATGGGGGCGCCTTCCTTGATCAGGTCAAGTCTCGTTGATGGAAGACGGGCGGGCACCGCCTGGGCACACCGGATGCCTCTGCGGCATGCCGTCACGCTTCCTCCGTCCCGGTGGTCGCGGCCGCCGGTTTCAGGGGCGATCCTAATGTGACCGGTATCAGGGGGCAAGCCGCCGTCGCTTGCGGCGAAGGCTTCGATGGCGTAATTATCCTATTAATCAAAACCACAAGAACAACGCCACCATCCTGCCCAGCGCACCACACAGTGATCGAGGCCCGCCCCTTACGGCTTGGCGGCGTCCCCCGTATCCTGTGCCTTGGGCACCGATGCCAGCCGTCAGGGAACATGGGAAAGCGCGCATGCCGCATCATAAGGTTCCTTTGGCCAAGGCCCTTCTGGCATCCCTGGCGTTCGCCCTGTTGATCGCGCCCCCCGCCTTCCCGCAGCAGCCGCCACCCGTTGCCGACAGTCGCGGTGTGGCCCACCCCAGCCTCTGGCCCGCCGCCAAAAGCCGGGGCCTGATCGATGCCCGGACGGAGGCGTTCGTGACCGGCCTGATGGCGAAGATGAGCGTGGAGGACAAGGTCGGCCAGATGATCCAGGCCGACATCGGCACGGTCACGCCGGCCGACCTGCGCGACTATCCCCTGGGCTCCATCCTGGCCGGTGGCGACAGCCCGCCTGCGGGCGGTGAGGATCGCGCCAGGGCCGACAAATGGGTGGAAACGGCCCGCGCCTTCCGTGCCGCCTCGCTGGCGGATCGGGTGGGGCACACGCCCATCCCCATCCTGTTCGGCATCGACGCCGTGCACGGCAACAACAACGTGGTCGGCGCCACGCTGTTTCCCCACAACATCGGGCTGGGGGCCGCCCACGAACCGGCCCTCATCCGCCGCATCGGCGTCGCCACGGCGCAGGAGGTGGCGGTCGCCGGCATCGATTGGGCCTTCGGTCCCACCCTGGCCGTGCCGCGCGACCACCGCTGGGGCCGCAGCTATGAGGGATACTCCGAGGATCCGCAGATCGTGGCCCTGTATGCCGGTGAGATGGTGCAGGGCCTGCAGGGACTGCCCGGTGCCGGCCAGGCGCTGCAACATGGCCACGTCGCGGCCTCGGCCAAGCATTTCCTGGGCGACGGCGGCACCACCCGGGGCATCGACCAGGGCGACACCGATGTGGGTGAGGATGAACTGATCCGCGTCCACGCCGCGGGCTATCCGGCCGCCATCAATGCCGGCGTCATGACGGTCATGGCCAGTTTCTCCAGCTGGCAGGGCGTGAAGATGCACGGCAACAAGAGCCTGCTGACCGACGTGCTGAAGGGGCGCATGGGGTTCGACGGTTTCGTCGTCGGCGATTGGAACGGCCATGGCCAGGTGCCGGGCTGTACGGCGGAGTCCTGTCTCGCCGCCATCCTGGCCGGCATCGACATGATCATGGCGCCCAACGACTGGAAGGCGCTGTTCATCAACACCGTCGCCCAGGTGAAGGCGGGGCAAATCCCCCCGGCGCGCATCGACGACGCCGTGCGCCGCATCCTGCGGGTGAAGGTCAAGCTGGGACTGTTCGAGGCCGACCGACCGTGGGAACTGCGCGACGGCGTGATCGCCGCCCTCGACCATCGCGCCCTGGCGCGCGAGGCGGTGCGCAAGTCCCTGGTGCTGCTGAAGAACAACGGCGCCATCCTGCCGCTGAAGGGCAAGTCGCGCATCCTGGTGGTGGGGGAGGCGGCGGACGACATCGGCCACCAGTCCGGCGGCTGGACCCTGTCCTGGCAGGGCACCGGCAACAAGAACAGCGATTTCCCCAACGGCCAATCCATCTTCGACGGCTTGCGCCAGGTGGCGCAGGAAGAGGGCGGCAGTGCGGAATTCAGCCGCGACGGCAGTTACATCCTCACCCCCGACGTGGCGGTGGTGGTGTTCGGCGAACATCCCTATGCCGAGTTCCAGGGCGACCTGCCCAGCCTGGAATACCAGCCGGGCGACAAGCCGGATCTGGCGTTGCTGAAGAAGCTGAAGGCCGAGGGCATTCCGGTGGTGTCCGTCTTCCTGTCCGGCCGGCCCCTGTGGGTGAACCCGGAGATCAACGCGTCGGACGCCTTCGTCGCCGCCTGGTTCCCGGGCTCGGAGGGCGGCGGCGTGGCCGATGTGCTGGTGGGCGATACGACCGGCCACCCGCGTTATGACTTCACCGGCAAGCTATCCTTCTCCTGGCCCAAATCGGCGGCGCAAACCGGCCTGGTACGCGGCAAGCAGCCCTACGACCCCCTGTTCGCTTATGGCTATGGCCTGCGCTACGCCGATGCCAAGCCGACGGAGGTGGCGACCCTGCCGGAGGTGTCCGGCGTGGACGCGGCTGTCGCCAACATCGACAGCTATTTCGTGCGTGGCCGCAACCCGGCGCCGTGGGGATTCGTCCTGCGCCAGGGTGCCGCCGTGGTGCCGGTCGCCGGGGACGGCGGTGCCGCGTCCGTGGCGGGCGCATTGACCGTACATCCGGTGGACGCCGGCGGCGTGCAGGCGGCCGGCCGCCAGTTCACCTGGCTGGGCAAGGCCGATGCTGCCGTCGCTGTCACCGGCACGACGCTGGATCTGACGCGCCAGGCCAATGGCGCCCTGTCCTTGCAGATCGAGTATCGCGTGGATGAGGCGCCCTCGGCCGCCGTGCTGCTGACGGCCGGCCGGGAGCCTGGTGGCCCGGGTGCCCTGGACGTGACGGCCGTGCTGAAGGCGGCGCCCGTGGGGCAATGGCAGACCCTGAAAGTGAAGCTGTCCTGCTTCAAGCAGGCGGGGGCCGACCTGTCGCAGGTCACGGCACCCTTTGCGCTGGGGACCCGGGGCACGCTGCGCCTGTCCCTGGCCGCCGTGCGTTTGTCCGCCGACCCGGCCGGGTCCATCTGCCCCGGCCCGTGACCCTTTCCATTCCAAGCAAATCCCAGGGAGGATGATCCAATGAACAAACGCAGCAAGCACGCGGTGATGGCCGTGGCCCTGGCCCTCACCGGCCTGATGACCAGCCGCATCGCCCTGGCGGCCGATGAGCAGCCGCCCAGTGCCGAGCAGATCGCCAAGTGGCACCAGGAAGAGGAGGATCGTTTGCACAACGACCCGGCCTATCTGAACCGCTACGCCGCCGATAACGAGAAGCTGTTGGCCACGCCGGGCTCCGTCAAGGTGGTGTTCATGGGCGACAGCATCACCCAGCTGTGGGTGGAAAAGACGCCTGATTTCTTCAAGCCCGGCTGGGTGGGCCGTGGCATCAGCGGCCAGACCACGGCCCAGATGCTGATGCGTTTCCGCCAGGACGTCATCGACCTGCACCCCAAGGTCGTCCACATCATGGCCGGCACCAACGACTTGGCCCAGAATTTGGGGCCGGTCTCGCCGCAGCAGCTGAAGAACAACATCATGAGCATGGTGGAACTGGCGCAGGCCCATCACATCAAGGTGATCCTGGCCGGCATCCCCCCGGCGGTGGACTTCAAATGGCGCCCCGGCCTGGATCCGGCGCCCAAGATTGCCGCCCATAACGCCTGGCTGAAGGACTACGCCGCCAAGGTCGGCGCCCTGTATGTCGACTACAAGGACAGCGTCGGTGACGACAAGGGCGACTTCAAGCCCGGCTTGGCCTCCGACGGCGTGCACCCGACGCCGGCGGGCTATGCCGCCCTGGACCCGCAGGCCGAGAAGGTGGTGGAAAAGGCGCTGGCCGAGGCGAAGTGATCGCCGGCTGGTTTTGAATGACAAAGGCCTCGGGGTAGGTATTCCGGGGCCTTTTTCTTATGCCGCGTCCGCCAGCGCCGGCCGGGGGGCGTGGCGCAAGGGCAGGCCCAGGGTACGGAAGGTGGCGGCGCGCCACAGCCATTCCAGCGGGCCGTAGCGATAGTGGCGCAGCCACCAGTGCGCCAGGGCGCATTGCAGGGCGACGAAGACGATACCGGCGCTGACGCTGTAGAACGGCCCCATGAAACGGTAGAGCCCCAGGCCGAAGCCGTAGAACAGCGGCACGAAGACCAGGGCCTGGCTGACGTAGCACGTCAGGCTCATGCGCCCGAAGGAGGCCAGGGCGCGGATGGGCGCCAGGCCTTGCAGGCGGGGATACAGCAGGACGAAGCCGCTGGCCCAGATGGCCATTTGCGCCAGGCCGCAATAGGCCCCGGCCAGGCCCGCCACCTCGATGTGGGTGGTCATGGGCAGGCCGGCCCCATCCGCCAGGCGCTTCAGGGGATAGAACACGGTGAAGGCCAGGGCGCCGCCGGCCAGGACGCCTTGCAGCAGGCGGCGGTGCTGGTCGGGGCGTTCCAGCACGCGGTTGCGTCCCACTACCACGCCCACCAGGAACAGGCCCATCATCTGAAGATAACGCCCGGTCTCGAGGGTGAAGAAGGTGCGGGCCAGCAGGCCGTCCCACAGGTTGGCCTTCACCACGTCGATAAGGCCGCCATCGGCATAAATGGGGGTCAGGCGCTCATAGACCGACCAATGGAAGGGGAGGGGCGGCGGCGGCAGGCGCCCGCTCAGCAGGCCTTCCACCAGCCACAGGGTGGGCGGCTGGATCAGCAGCACCGCCGCCAGGACCAGCAGCGCCCGGTCGCCCATGCGATGCAGCAGCACCAGGGGGGCGCCCATCACCGCCAGGATGCCCAGGATGTCGCCGCAATAGATCAGGCTGTGCACCCAGCCGATGGCGGCCAGCACGGCCAGGCGCCACAGGAAACGGGCGTTCGGGTTGCCGCCCTTGCGCGACCAGCTGTCCAGGATCAGGGAAAAGCTGATGCCGAACATCAGGGCGAAGATGCCGTAGGCCTTGCCGCCGAACAGGAAAAAGGCGGTGTCGTTGGCGGCGCCGTCAAAGGGCTTCAGCCACGCTGGCGGATCGGTGGGCCCGCGCAGGAAATCGAAATGCTCGATGGTGTGCAGCAGGAACAGGCCCACCAACGCCGTTCCCCGCAGGGCGTCGATCACGGTGATGCGGTTGCCCGCCCCGGATCCGGATGATGTGGCCATGAGGCGTCCCGTTGTTCCTGACCGTCAGCCGGTGGCCGTCATGCTGCCACCGGCCGGTCAGCCCGGCAATGGCGCTCGATGAAGGCGCGGTGGGTGGGCATGGCATCGGCCATACGGCGCACGGCCTCGCGGATGCGGGCCAGGCGGGCCTTGACCTCATCCTCCGGCAGCACGTCGGCGATGGGGTCGTAGGATCGCGGCGTCACCCCCTGGCCCAGGAAGACGGCCAGCCAGCTGGGTTCCACGAACAGCTGGTCGTCGAAGCGGGCGATGCGCCCCCGCTCCCGGAACAGTTCGATCTTGTGGGCCAAGCTGTCGGGGATGGACATGGTGCGGCAGTAGTTCCACAGCGGCGTGTCGTCCCGTTCCACCGCGTGATAGTGCAGGACCAGGAAGTCGCGGATCTGTTCGTATTCCAGGTTGGTCAGGCGGTTGTACTCATCCACCGCCGCCTGCTCATACCCAGCGCGGGGCAGCAGCGACAGCAGGCGGAACAGGCCGCTTTGCACCAGATGGATGCTGGTCGATTCCAGCGGCTCCATGAAGCCGGACGCCAGGCCCAGCGACACGCAGTTCTTGCTCCAGGACTGGCGGCGGCGACCTGCGGTGAAGCGCAGCAGGCGGGGATCGGCCTGGGGCTTGCCGTCCAGGTTGGCCAGCAGGGTGCTGGCCGCCTCATCATCGTTCAGGAAGTTGCTGCTGTAGACATAGCCGTTGCCGATGCGGTGCTGCAGCGGGATGCGCCATTGCCAGCCGGCCTCCCGCGCGGTGGAGCGGGTGTAGGGCGTGATCTCCTCGACCCCTTCGCAGGGTACGGCCAGGGCGCGGTCGCAGGGCAGCCAGCGCGACCATTCCTCGTAGGAGGTCTGCAGGGTCTGGCCGATCAGCAGGGCGCGGAAGCCGGAGCAGTCGATGAACAGGTCGCCGGCCACCCGCGTGCCGTTTTCCAGCAGCAGGTGGTCGATGAAGCCATCCTCGCCCCGCTGTTCCACGCGGATGATCTTGCCCTCCGTCCGCTTCACGCCGTGCCGTTCGGCATGCGCGCGCAGGTACTGGGCATAAAGGCCGGCGTCGAAATGATAGGCGTAGGAGACCAGGGGCGGCCGGGCGTCGGGCGCCGGGATCTGGAATTTGCCCTTATAGGCGGCGACCGTGGCCGGGGAGTAATCCTCGATGGGCGTGGTGTCCCCCATGGCCCGCTGGCGCAGCCAGTAATGATGGAAGGACACGGCCTCGATGCCGTGGCCATGGGGCCCGAAGGGATGGAAATAACTGTGGTCCAGCCGCGTCCAGTTGCGGAATTCGATGCCCAGCTTGAAGGTCGCCTGGGTCTGGCGGATGAAGTCCACCTCGTCGATGCCCAGCATGTGGTTCAGGAACTGGATGGGGGGGATGGTGGCCTCACCCACGCCGACGGTACCGATCTCGGCCGATTCCACCAGCTCGACACTGCCGTAGCGGCCTTTCAGCACGCGGCCCAGGACGGCCGCCGCCATCCAGCCGGCGGTGCCGCCACCCACGATCACGATCTTGCGCGCGCCGTTCGCCGCATCGGTCATCATGCCGTCTCCCCTGATTGGCGGTCTGCGCCGCTTTGATGAGCGCACTGTAGTTGAACAAAAGGCGGCGGAACATGGGCATCCGCCGGTTTCCCGGACGGGCCCCCTGCGCCAGCCGCCATGAAGTTTCGCCAAGAGAAAACCCGAAGGGGCCGCCCATCCGGTGAAGATGGGATGGGCGGCTGGCCCGCGGGGTACTGACCTGACCTTAGAAACTGCCGCGGACGACGAAGGCGTAGCGCCGGTCGGCATCGACCCAGTTGTGGAAGGTCAGGTGTCCGGGATAACCCACCAGGATACGGGTCTGGGAGTCGGTGAGGTTGGCCGCTTCCACGCCCACCTTCAGGTACTTGTTGACGGTGTAGAAGGCGGAGGCGTCCAACTGGCCGTAGTCGTCGGCCCAGGCCGGGATGTTGATGTTGGCCGCCGACGTGGTCAGCAGGTAGCGCTGACGCCAGTTGTAGGCCAGGCGCACCTCCACCGGGCCGTACTGGTAGATGCCGGCCAGGTTGTAGCTCCACTTCGACATGCCTTCCAACGGCATGCTGACGTTGGTCAGGTTGACGTTGCTGACCTGGGTGCTGTCGTAGGGATTGGCTGCGGCGTTGCGCGCGCCCTCACTCTGCACGAAGGTCACGTTGCCCTGGAAGCCCAGGCCGCTCAGCAGGCCGGGCAGGAAGTCGTAGAACTGGGTGTAGTCGAACTCGAAGCCGCGGATGTTGCCCTGGCCGGCGTTATAGGGCTGCGACACCAGGACCGGACGGGTCACGCCGTTGTTGGTGAAGTTCACGTAGGCCGGCGACGTGGTGATGAAGTTGAACACGTCCTTGTTGAACAGGGCGGCGGTGATGCTGCCCGTCGGCGCGAAGTACCATTCGATGGACGTGTCGAACTGGTTGGACTGCATGGGCTTCAGGTTCGGGTTACCGGCGGCGCCCGTGAACTGATAGACGCAGTTGCCGGTGGTGGCCGCACCGGCGGACACGCAGGTCGAGCCATTGAGCGTGCCCAGCGTGCCGCCGATGTTGATCGACGGCTGCAACTGCGAGAAGTCGGGCCGCACGATGGACTGGGCGAAGGCGAAGCGCCACTGCAGTTCGTCCGTGAGCTTCAGGCGCAGGTTAACGCTGGGCAGCACGTCGGTGTAGTTGCGGCCGCCGCTGACGACCGTGCGGGCGCCGTTGAGGTAGGCCAGGTCCTGCGGATCATCCGTCAGGCCGGTCGGCATGACGAAGTTACCGCTGCCCAGGCCCTTGGCGTCGGTGTTGACGATGCGGACGCCGAAGTTGCCGTCCAGCGTCTTGTTGCCGCCGAAGAAGGGCACGTCATGCTCGAACCGCAGCAGGCCATAGCCGGCCGTGGTCTCTTCGGTCTGGGTGTTGATGCCCGCACCACCGCCGTTGAAGCTGGAATAGTCGCCGTTGAACGGCGTCCAACCGCTGCCCAGGCTGTAGGTCGCCAGGTTTTGGACGGCCTGTGCGAAGCCCTGGTAATAGGCCTTGGTCGATGTGGCGTTGGGGATGATGAAGTTGGTGGGGACGCTGACGCCGCCGCGGTAGAAGTCCGACAGGTTCCACACGCTGGTGGTCGCGGCACCCGGCTGGCTGGTGGCGAGCGTCTGGAAGTTGCTGCCCCAGGTCTGGACGACCCCGCCCCAGTTATAATTGGTTTCGCGCGTGATCGACTTGCGTTCCGTGTGACGCACACCCAGGCGGAAGGACTTCAGCCAGTCATTGTCGTCGAAGGTGTACTCGGCGTCGGCACGCTCCGCCCACTCATGCGCCTCGTTGTTGTTATGATAGTCCATCGCCGCGTTGTAATAATAATTCGCGGGATTGGTGATGAACGCGCTGTTCGCCGGAATGTTGATGGTCGGCAGGTTGGCGCCGTTCAGGGTCAGCGTGGCCGCCGGGATGGGGCTGGTCAGCGCCTCGAACATCGTGAAGTCCAGCTGCTTGCTGGTGGCGTCGATGTACTGCACATCGCCGCTGAACGTCCAATTCTTGGTCGGCGTCCACTTCATGTGCAGCGAGTAGTCGGACGTGACCGAATTCTTGATATCGTACCGGCTGTCGATGACGTCGGGGTTGTTGGTCGTGCCGCCCGCCGTATCGGCGATGGTGCCGGAGATGAAGTTGCCGTCGGCATCGTACTTGAAGCTGGTGCCGGCCGCCGGGCCGTTGGCGGTGCCGGAGTCCAGGCCGATGGCGTTCTCCAGCGACTCTTCCGTCGATTCAGAACGGATGTACTGGGCCGTGAACTCCAGATCCTTGTTGGGACGCCACTGCAGCGCGCCGACCACGCCCTTGCGCTCGCGCTGGAATTCCAGGCTGCGATAGCCGAAGCCGGTGGGGACCTGGACGGTCTGGCCGGGCACCAGGTCGGTGCGGGTCTGGAAGGGGTTGACGGACACGGTGTCCGTGCGGCTGGAGAACATGCCGTCGGCAACGTCGAGTAGCACACCCACTTCGCCGATGCCGGTGTCCCAACGGTCGCTGTACAGCGCCGAGCCCGACATCTTCCCCTTTTTGACCAGGTCGCCGTAACTGTAGTCGGCGGAATAAGCAATGATGCGATCTTCGCTGTCGAAGGGCAGGCGGGTGCGCAGGTTGATGGTGCCGCCCAGGCCGCCTTCGATCAGGTCGGCCGAGGGGTTCTTGTACACGTCCACGCCGGCCATCATTTCCGACGGCACGTCGGCAAAGCTCAGCGTGCGGCCGGACTTGGCGGAGAAGCTGTCGCGACCGTTGAATTCACCGCGCACCCAGCTGATGCCGCGGACCTGGACGCCGTCGCCTTCGACCGAGATGCGGTCGGCGTCGCGTGGGTCGGGGGTGCGCTGGATGGTGATGCCGGAGATGCGCTGCAGGGCTTCCGTCACGCTGCGGTCGGGCAGGGCGCCGATGTCGGTCGCCGTGATGGAATCCACGATCTGTTCGGAGTTCTGCTTGATGGCCTGCGAGCTTTGGATGCTTTTGCGCAGGCCGGTGACGACGATCTCTTGCAAGTCCTCGTCGGCAGGGGCGGCGGTGGTTTGTGCATGTGCGAAGGTGGCGGCCGACAAGGCGCCCATCGACAGCACCGAAGCACTGGCCAAAACGAAGTTACGATACGGGTTTTTTGAGCGACTCATCGCGTTTCCCTTCCCTGAATTATATTATTCCGCGCTATGCGCACGGCTGTTTTTGACAAGGGGACACATTGCCGCGTCATCCCTTGGTCATATAAATCCATATGGCAGTTTTTGCGGAGTTGCAACCAAAGAATGTTAGCGCTCACATCAAAAATGCATGCAATCTTTCATCCAATGTTAAGGAATTGGGCGCGGCCAAAAATGCCCAGGCGTTTCAGCAACTAAGGGATGTTGCCGCAACGCGCTGTCGGTCAATGTGCCGGGGGATTGGCAATCGCCTCTGGGGCGATGGCGCGCGCAAGGGCGCCCGTCCGCGGCGGCGGCGGGGGCAGCGCGCTGAATCCGCACAAACACCGACGCCGGCTGCACGCTTGTGCAGCCGGTCGCCTGTCAGCGAAGGATGAAACGGGGGAGAGTTTAGCGCGGCAGGCCGGCGATGCCGCTCGTCAGGGGGCTGCCGGCCAAGGGCGCGCGGGTCGGGCGCAGGCCGTGGCGGTAGATTTGCGCGACCAGGTCGCGATGGCGGGGCAGCAAGGTCAGGGCGCGGTCCGCCTGCTGGCGGATGGCGGCGAATTCCCGCTTGGCCTCGTCCATGAAACGGAAGGCGCCGGCCTTGGCGCGGAGGTCCGTCTTGTATCCCATGCCGTACAGCACGAACTGCCAGCTGGAATCGGTGAAGGTGTCGATGTTGAGGTCGAAGTCCAGCGCGTCGGGCGGGCGGTGGCGCCAGCGGTCCAGCAGGTCGGCCAGGCTGTCGGGCACGGTGGCGGCGTCGGCGTTGTCGCGCCAGAAGGCGCTGTCGGTCCGCTGTGTCAGACAGTAGTGCATCTTCAGGAAATCGATGGCGCGCTCATAGCGCTGCAGCATCACCCGGTTGAACTGGCGCGCCGCCGTTTCCATCTCGCCCGCCCAGGGGAACAAGGTGGTCAGCAGGGCGGCCGCCACCTCGACCTGGACGATGCCGGTGGATTCCAGCGGCTCGAGGAAGCCGCTGGCCAAGCCGATGGCCACGCAGTTGCGCACCCAGGGTTTGGGGCGATAGCCGGCCTCGAACCGGAAGGCGCGGGCGGTCTTGCCTTCTGAAGCCGCGCCCAGGTATCCCCGCAGCACCTCTTCCGCGCGGGCGTCGTCGGTGTGGTCGGAGGAATAGACGTAGCCGGTGCCGCGGCGGTTCTCCAAGCCGATGTCCCAGGTCCAGCCCGCCTCGTGCGCGGTGGCGCGGGTGTAGGAGGGGATGGGCGCGTCCGGCCGGTCGTAGGGCACCTGCATCGCGACAGCGCGATCACAGAACAGCCACTTGCGGCAGGATTCATAGGGCGACTTCAGCGCCTGGCCGATCAGGCGCGCGTGGAAGCCGGTGCAATCGATGTAAAGGTCGGCTGACAGCTCGCCATGTTCCTTGGTGACGATGGCGGCGATGGCACCGCTTTCATCCAGGCGGACATCATCCACCGTGCCCACGACATGCCGCACGCCCAGATCGATGCCGACCATCCGCAGCAGGCGCGCGAACTTCACGGCGTCGAAGTGATAGGCGTAGTTCAGGCGCGCGGCATAATCCTCATCGCCCGACCGCTTGGGCGCCAGGGCGGCGTCGGCCACCCGCTTTTGCAGGATCACCGCCTCATCCAGCGGCACATCCTTGCCGGCGGCCCCCAGAAGCCAATAGGGCAGCAGGTCCAGGTTCTGCGGCGTCATCGCCGTCTGGAAGGGGTGGAAATAATGGTCGCGGCCGGGGCTGCCGGGGGCATGCTGCCAATGGTCGAAGCGGATGCCCTGCTTGAAGGTGGCCTCGGCTTCTCGCAGGAAGACGGACTCGTCGATGCCGATGCGGCTGAGCGTGCGCTGGATATGGGGGAAGGTGCCTTCGCCCACGCCCAGGATGCCGATGTCGGCCGATTCCACCAGGGTGATGCGGGCCCCGCCCGGCTGTGAGATGGCCAGCGTGCGGGCGAGATAGGCGGCCGTCAGCCAGCCGGCCGTGCCGCCGCCGACGATCAGGACGTTCTTGACCGGGGCTTGGTCTGTTGCGGCCTGGGGATGCGCCATGGTGCGAACCTTCCCTTGGGGCAACCCGTGGGTGCCCGATCTAGTCCCATAATGGACGAAACCCCCGGCCCATGACAGGCCGGGGGTTCCATCTACGCTGCTGCTGACCCGTCGCCGGGATCAGTAGTTGAAGCGGATCGTCATGGTGTAGCGACGATCGGCCACGAACCAGCTGCGGCCGTACTGCTGGCTGCCGTAACCCATCAGCGTGTGCGTGACGCTGTTGGTCAGGTTCTGGCCTTCCACGCTGACGCTGATGTTGTCGTTGAAGTTGTACGCCACCGACGCGTCCAGCTGACCGAAGCTGTCGGAGAAGATGGGCAGGTTGTAGACGACGGTGTCGCCGGCGCTGTTTGTGTAGGTGCCGTTGGTGCCGTTGGCCGTCGGGGTCAGCAGGTACTTGCTGCGCCAGGTGTAGGCCAAGCGGGCCGAGATCGGGCCTTTCTCGTACATGCCGGTGATGTTGTAGTTGTAGCGCGACAGCAGGTCCACCGGCAGGCCGGTGATCCGGTTGCCCAGCATGTCGTAGGACAGGTCGCCGGGGCTGCGGCTGTAGATGTAGGTGAAGTTGGTGTCGATGCCCAGGCCGTCGAACGGGTCGGGCAGGAAGGTGAAGAACTTCTGGATGCCGAATTCCGCACCCTTGATGTAGGCGGCCGGGGTGTTGAAGTAGCCGCTGACCGATGCCGTCATCGGGGTGACGCCGCTGGGCAGGTTGAAGGGCTCCGTCACCGACGTCACGCCGTAGGAGATGTAGTCCTTGATCTGCTTGTAGAAGCCGGCCAGGTGAACCTGGCTGCCGTCGGGCATGTACCACTCGATGGAGGCATCGAGGTTGTTGGCCAGCTGCGGCTTCAGGTTCGGGTTGCCCGACGACGCGGTGGCGCCGTTGACATTGCGGTCGGTGTCGGTGGTCAGGCTCAGGCTACCCGCAGCACTCATGGCGCTGAAGCTCGGGTTGCTCATCGTCTGATAGGCGGCGAAGCGCAGGTGCACGTCGTCGTTCGGCATGAACTGGATGTTGAACGACGGCAGGGCCATCATGCTGTTGTGGCCACCGGAGTTGGTGGAATAACCGCCCGGCAGGTCGATCAGCTGGCCCTGGTAGATGACCTGGCCGGTCGGCTGCTGGATGGCGCCGTAGCTGCTGTTCTCGGTGTTCACGAGGCGAACGCCGAAGTTGCCGTTCATCTTCCAGCCGCTGCTGAAGAGGTTGTCTTCACCGAAGCGGGCCATGATGTAGGCGGATTCGGTCCGCGTCTTGGTGTGGGAGACCGTGGCCTCGTTGTAGGTCACCGGCTGGGTGGTGTCGCCGGCCGTGCCGTACAGCTGGTGGATGAGGCTCAGGTTCTCCGGATACCCCTTCACCAGCGACCAGGACGGGATCCAGGCCACGCCCGGCAGGCTGGTGGCGCCGCGGAAGAAGTTGCTGAAGGAATACAGGCTGGCGTTGCCGGCCGCGGCGGCATTGACCAGGGACTGGCTGGTGTCCAGGCCGGTCCAATTATAGCTGGAGACGTTGTCCTTTTCCGTCCGGTCGGCGAAGCGGGCGCCCACCTTGAACGAACGCAGGAAGCCGCTGTCGGAAACGTGGTAGTCGGCATCGCCGGACCAGGCGAACTCACGACCGTAGTGGTTCTCCAGGTGATCCATCGTGGCGCTCCAGTACGTGTTGGCCGGGTTGGCCAAGCTGGAGGCGTTGTTGACGGTGATGACCGGCAGGTCACCGGTCAGGTTGATGCCGTAGCCCGGGACCGTCGTCGTGGAGAACAGGTCGATGCGTTCCTGCTGCGACTGCGACACCGCGTACTGGAAGTCGGAGGTGATGGTCCAGTTCGACGTCGGCGTCCACTTGAAGCCCTGCGACAGGTCGGTGGTGACGTTGTGCTGGACGGTGTAGCCCGGATTGATGGAGGCGGAACCGCCGGTACCCGGACTGGTGGTCGAGGTTAGCGAATTGGACGACAGCAGGCCGCCGTTGCTGCCGAAGACGCTATCGCTGTCGGCAGCCACGTTGACGTTGACGCCGCCCTGGTTGTAGACGCCGGTTTCCTGCGACGTGCTCCAGTAATCCGAGCGGAAGCCCGTCTGGTAGAAGGTCAGGTCGTTGCTGGGCGACCATTGCAGGGCTTCGTAAGCGCCCAGGCGCTTGCGGTCGAAGGTTCCCGAGCGCCAGTCGAAACCACCGGGGACGTAGACGTCCTTGCCCTGGTAGGTCTGGGGAAAGTACGGCTCGACCTGGATGGTGTCGTGGCGGGTGCTGATGTCGGAATAGGCGACGTCGAACATGGCGCCGACTTCGCCGATACCGGTCTGCCAACGGTTGGCGTACAGCAGCGAGCCGCCGGGGCGGGTCTGGTCGATGAAGTCGCCGTAGCTGGCGGAGATGGAGCCGCTGATCGTTTCCTTGTCATAGTCGAACGGCAGCTTGGTGCGCATGTTCACCGAACCGCCGATGCCGCCTTCGATGACGTCGGGCGAGCCGCTCTTGATCACATCGATGCCGGCCAGCAGCTCGGGCGGGACGTCTTCGAACAGCAGGGCGCGACCGCCGTTGGCGCTGAACGCCTCACGGCCGTTCAGGGTGCTGCTGACCTGGCTCAGGCCGCGCACCGTGACGCCGGACCCTTCCACCGAATAGTGGTCGGGGTCGCCGACGGCGGCGAAGTGGGTGATGGACACACCGGGAACGCGCTGCAGCACTTCCGTGACGCTGTTGTCCGGCAGCTTGCCGGCCTCGTCGGCCGAGATCGAGTCAAGGATCATGTCGGCCGCCGCCTTGCGCTTGTTGGCGTCGGACAGGGCGTAACGCTGGCCGGTGACGACGATTTCCTGCAGGTCGTCATCCGCGGCGGCGGTCTGGGCCTGCGCGAAGGCGGCCGTGCTGAACGCGGTCAGGACCAGCGCGGAGGCGCCAGCCAGCACGAAAGAACGATAGGAATCTTGGGGCCTTCTCATGGCGTTTCCCTTCCCTGGATTATCTTTTTCCGCAGGAGTTTCCCCTGCGGCTCTTGGCGGCCCGGGTGCAGCCTTACTGGCACGTCATCCCGTAGTCATATAAATGCATAGGGGAGTTCAAACGGCCGTGCAATGGGAGAATGTTAGCGCTCCCATGAAAAATGTTACCGCTACCGTCTTTTACAGTATGGCGTGATATTTTTGCAAATAAGTTCAGTGAGTTCGCAAAACAATCTGCTCGGACGCGAGCGCGAAAGACATCTGAAAACGCTCCACCAACAGTGGCGGAAGGGTGGCGGCCAAGAGGGCGCATTCCGCTATAATATATATAAATTACAATGGCTTGATCGTGAGAATTTCAATGCCGCCAAAGGGTCGATGCATGCCTTTGGTCCAAGGGGAAGGGTGACAAGTTGTCGCAAGAACAATGTTAGGGTGAAATATGCCTTATTGCAAATAAAGCAGGTTGACCCTATGCCTTTAGTATTGTAGTGCCCATTTTACAATAATCGTGTCATTTCGGTGGCCCTATTAATTCGCCGTTTTGATTGATTGAGCGGCGACTAAATCGAAGCTTGGTTAATGGGCTTTATGACATGGATTTCATGATAGACAAGCGGACGTCACCCCCGGTGCGCGGGGCAAGATTGCCGGTTCGGTTTCACAAACTGATCTCGTTTTAATGCCGCCGGCCACGGCAATGCCTGGCGCGGGCGGTGCTGCCGCGCGGTATGACCGGGACGATGCGAGATCGCATCCCGGCCGCCTTTCGACGGTGGTCGGCCGCTGTCACGTGACAGTTCGCGACTCTGGCAGGCGAAGGGGGAGGGACCGCTTATTTGATCAGGGCGGCGACATCCCGGAAGCGCGGATGCGCCGCGGTGCTCAGCCATTCGAACACCGCCATCTCGGTGGTGATGATCTCCACGCCGTGCCCCGCCATGCGCGCCAGGCCTGAATCCTTGTTCGGTTGCGTGCGGGATCCCACGGCGTCCGCCACGACATGGACCTTGCGGCCCAGGTCGATCAGGCCCAGGGCGGTTTGCAGCACGCAGACATGGGTCTCACATCCGGTCAGCACGACGGCGTGGCCGTCGGGCAACTGGTCCAGGAAGCCCGGTGCGGGCACGGCGCTGAAACTCATCTTCTCCACCACCCGGGCGGGATCGGGCGTCAGATCGGGAAGGGTCGGGCCCAGCCCCTTGGGGTTCTGTTCCGTGAACAGCACCGCAATGTCCAGCAATGCCGCAGCCGACAGCAGGCGGCGGATGTTGGCGATGACGGCTGGGCCACCGTCGATGGCGGGCATCAGGCGTCCCTGCGCATCCACCACCACCAGCGTGCTGTTCGTACGGTCCAGGGTCGGCATCCCTTGATCCCCCTTGGTGCGGGGCTTGGGGGCCCCAACCCGGCTGATATGGGAAGCCGGGGGTGGTGCGCTCAAGGGGCCATGCCCGGCGGTCGCGCGATTTTGGCCCCGATGCCGCCTGGTTCCCCCGAACCACGCGGCACTTCTGCCTAAAGTCAGAGGCGCGCTGTTACCGGTATCAGACATCCCGCGTTGATTTGGTAACGCTAACGCGTATGATCACCTGCACTCCGGCATGATCATACAAATACCGGAAGATGGGTTGGACGGGGGTGCCCCCAAGGGCTGTTTCCCCCATGTATAAGAGAGATACGGGCTTGGGAGGGCCTGCCGATGACAAGCGTTCTGGACACGCGCCTGATGGGGGCGAAGGCCCTGGGCCGCTCCATGCTGATGGCCGCCACCGTGCTGGCGGGCATGGCCCCGGCGGTGGGCGCGCACGCCGCCGACACTACCGAGATGCCGCGCCTCGTGCGCCAAGATGGCCGTTTCGCCCTGATGGTCGATGGCGCGCCCTATCTGGTGCTGGGCGCCCAGGCCAACAACTCCAGCAACTGGCCGGCCATGCTGCCGCAGGTTTGGCCGGCGGTGGAGCAGGTGCAGGCCAACACCCTGTTCATGCCCATCGCCTGGCAGCAGATCGAGGCCAAGGAAGGCCAGTTCGACTTCAGCTTCCTGGACACGCTGCTGACCCAGGCGCGGGAACATGACAAGCACCTGGTGCTGCTGTGGTTCGGCACCTGGAAGAACAACGGCCCCGCCTATGCGCCCGACTGGGTGAAGCTGAACAACGACCGCTTCCCCCGCGTGGTCGATGCCAAGGGCCTGATGCGTAATTCGCTGTCGCCGCTGACACCGGCAACGCTGGAGGCGGACAAGAAGGCGTTCGTCGCCTTCATGCGCCATCTGAAGCAGGCAGATCCGCAGCACACCGTCATCATGGTGCAGGTGGAGAACGAGACCGGCACCTACGGCGCCGTGCGTGACTTCCGGCCCGAGGCGCAGAAGGTGTTCGAGGCCAAGGTGCCGGACGACCTGGTCAAGGCCCTGCACAAGCAGCCGGGCACCTGGAAGGAAGTGTTCGGCAAGGATGCCGACGAGTTTTTCCACGCCTGGCACATCGCCCGCTTCGTCGACCAGGTGGCCGCCGCCGGCAAGGCCGAATACCCCATTCCCATGTACGTGAACGCCGCCCTGCGCGACGCGTTCAAGGACCAGGACCCCTACACCTATTCCAGCGGCGGCCCGACCTGGAACGTGCTGGACGTGTGGAAGGCCGGGGCCCCCAACATCGACATGATCGGCCCGGACATCTACGACCGCGGGTACGAGTTCTATACCAAGACGCTGGAGCAGTATAAGCGGCCGGACAACGCCCTGATGGTGGCGGAGACCGGCAACGACCAGGTCTATGCCCGCTATATCTTCGCCACGCTGGGCCACCAGGGCATCGGCTTCGCCCCGTTCGGCATCGATTACACCCGTTATGTGAATTACCCGCTGGGTGCGGCGAAAATCGATCCGGAATCCCTGGAACCGTTCGCCATGAACTTCCGCCTGCTGGGTTCCATGAACCGCGAGCTGGCGGCCCTCAGCCTGAAGGGCAAGGTGTGGGGGGCGTCGGAACCGACGGCGGAACACAGCAACGTCCTGGACATCGGGCCCTATAAGGCCACCATCAGCTATGGCATGCCGCAATTCGGCGATGCCAAGCCCACGGGCAACGACAAGCTCAACGGCGGCGTGGTGATCGCCGAGCTAGCGCCCAACGAGTACCTGGTGGCCGGCTACCACGCCCGGGTGGAGTTCGCCCAGACCACCAAGACCGGCAAGAACGGTTTCATGCTGGCCAGTGTGGAGGAGGGGCACTACCAGGACGGCAAGTGGGTGTTCGACCGCCTGTGGAATGGCGACCAGACCGACTACGGCTTGAACTTCACCTCCGCCCCGCAGATCCTGAAGGTGCGTTTCGCCACCTACTGACGCCGGTTGACGTGATACGGGCCCGGTTGGCGCCGGGCCCGCCCTCCTTTTCAAATCCTCTCCTCTAGGAGACACGACATGAACGTTCGTTCCTGGGCGATGGCCTCTGCCGCCCTGGTGCCCGCGCTGCTGTTGGCCGCTTGCGGCCATGTAATCGATGACAAGACCCCAGTCGCGCAGGCGCCGGCGGCGAAAAACTTCCAGCAGACCCCCGATGGCGTGGTGGTGGCGGTCACCGGTGCCGCCGTCCACAAGGTCCGTTTGCAGGTCGTCAGCGACCGCATCATCCATGTGACGGCGGTGCCGGTCGACAGCCTGGACCTGCCCGCCAGCCTGATGACCATCGCCAAGCCCGCCGTCGGCGGCTTCCAGGTGGCGGAGCAGGGCGGCCGGGTGGTGCTGACCACGCCCAAGATGCGGGCGGAGGTTGCCGTGGCCACCGGCGCCGTCGCCATGTTCGACGCCAAGGGCCAGCCCTTGCTGGCGGCGGTGGATGGCGGCAGCTTCAAGCCGACCACCCTGATCACCGGCGAGCCGGGTTATTTCCAGGTGCGCCAGCAATTCAATTTGGGCACCGACGAGGGCTTCTACGGCCTGGGCCAGCACCAGAACGCCCAGATGAACTACAACGGCCAGGATGTCGAGCTGGCCCAGCACAACATGGACATCGGCATCCCCTTCGTGGTGTCGACGCGCAATTACGGCGTGCTGTGGGACAACAACGGCATCACCCGCTTCGGCGATGCCCGCGAATACCCGCTGCTGTCCAAGGAGTTGAAGCTGTTTGACGCCGACGGGCATGAGGGCGGGCTGACCGCGCGTTATTATGAGGGCGGCAAGCTGAAGCTGACCCGCAATGAGCCCGACATCAATTACCAGTACATCAAGGACCTGGCCGCCTGGCCGGTCGAGGTCGGCGGCAGCCGCGTCGATGCCAAGGTGCGGGGCACCAAGGACAAGTCCGTGGTGTGGGAGGGCAAGGTCGAGTCCGCGGTGGACGGCGTCCATCGCTTCCAGGTCTATGCCAGCGGCTATTTCAAGGTGACCCTGGACGGCAAGGTGGTCATGGACCGCTGGCGCCAGGACTGGAACCCCTGGTACCACAACTTCGATCTGCCCATGACGGCCGGCAAGGCCCAGACCCTGAAGGTGGAATGGGTGCCGGAGGGCGGCTTCATCGCCCTGCTGCACCAGGATCCGCTGCCCGAGCCTGAGCGGCACGATTTGTCGCTGACCTCCGACGTGGCCAAGGCCATCGATTATTACGTCGTCGCCGGCCGCGACATGGACGACGTCATCGCCGGTTACCGCCAGCTGACGGGCAAGGCGGTGATGATGCCCAGCTGGGCCTACGGCCTGTGGCAAAGCCGCCAGCGCTACAAGACGGCGGACGAGTTGACCGACACCGTGGCGCAGTTCCGCAAGCGCGGCCTGCCGCTGGATAACATCGTGGAGGACTGGTTCTACTGGCGCGAGGACGACTGGGGCAGCCACAAGTTCGACCCCACGCGCTTCCCGGATCCGCAGGGGCTGGTGGACACGCTGCACGGCCAGCACGCCCACTTCATGATCTCGGTGTGGCCCAAGTTCTATCCCACCACCGACAACTACAAGGAACTGGACGCCAAGGGCTTCATCTACCGGCGCAATGTCGAGGTGAAGGAGCATGACTGGGTGGGCAAGGACGGCTATCTCAACGCCTTCTACGACCCGTATTCACCCGAGGCGCGGCAGATCTATTGGCGCCAGATCAATGAGAACCTGAACCGGCTGGGCATCGACGCCTGGTGGCTGGACGCGTCGGAGCCGGACACCCACTCCAACCTCGACATTCCGGAGCGGATGCGGCGCATGGGCCCCACCGCCATGGGCCCGTCGGCGGCGCTGTTCAATTCCTTCCCGCTGATGCACACCACCGCCGTGTACCAGGGCAACCGCGCCGCCAACCCGGACCGGCGCGCCTTCATCCTGACCCGCTCGGGCTTCGCCGGGCAGCAGCGCAACGCGGCGGCCAGCTGGAGCGGCGACGTCGCCTCGCGCTGGACCGATCTGCGCAACCAGATCTCGGCCGGCGTCAACTTCTCGCTCTCCGGCGTGCCCAACTGGACGACGGACATCGGCGGCTTCGCTCTGGAAAAGCGCTATTCCGCCAAGAATCCCAAGGCGTCCGACGTGGCGGAATGGCGGGAACTGAACCTGCGCTGGTTCCAGTTCGGCGCCTTCTCCCCCCTGTTCCGGTCGCATGGCGAGTTCCCGTACCGGGAGATCTACAACCTGGCGCCCAAGGGGTCGGAGGTCTACGACAGCCTGGTCTGGTACGACCAGCTGCGCTACCGCCTGATGCCCTATATCTACACCCTGGCGGCCGACACCTATCACCGCGACGGCACCATCATGCGCGGCCTGGTGATGGATTTTCCCCAGGATCGGCAGGTCTGGGACATCAACGACCAGTACCTGTTCGGCCATGCCTTCCTGGTGGCGCCGGTGACGGACTACCAGGCGCGCAGCCGCGAGGTCTACCTGCCGGCGGGGACGCAATGGTACGACTTCCAGACCGGCAAGCGGTATGAGGGCGGCCAGCGCATCGCCGCCGATGCGCCGCTGAAGCGCTTGCCGCTGTTCGTGCGGGCGGGGTCCATCGTGCCCACCGGCCCGGTGATCCAGTACACTGGCGAAAAGCCGGACGCGCCGCTGACCGTGGTGGTCTACACCGGCGCCAACGGCCAGTTCGACCTGTATGAGGATGAAGGCACCACCTACGGCTATGAGCACGGCGCCTTCAGCCGCATCCCGCTGAGCTACGACCAGGCCACCGGCGCCCTGACCATCGGGGCCCGCACCGGCAGCTTCCCCGGCATGGTGCAGAACCGGGTGGTCAATGTCCGCTTCATCGGGCCCGGTACGAAGGCGCCGGCCGACTTCACCGCCGCACCGGATCAGACGGTGCAGTACACCGGCCAGCCGGTCATTGTCCGGCCCAAGATCTAAGCTTGAGGAACCCCGCCCCGGCTTCGGTCGGGGCGGGGTTTTCTCAATGTTTCCGCATCGAAGCGCCAGCGGGTGATTGCGCAAGTCCCAATGGTACTGCTATCACCGATGCATCCCATCAGTGGATGCGCCAAAAATAATTGGGAGGGGCAGTAAAGCGCATGGAAAAGCGGCGTGGACGGAGTTCTCAAGGGGTCACCATCCGTGAGGTGGCGGCGCGGGCCGGCGTTTCCCCCATGACGGTTTCCCGCGTCATCAATAATGAGAACAACGTCACCCCGGCGACATCGGCCGCCGTGACGGCCGCCATCCAGGCGCTGAAGTACACCCCCAATCCCGCCGCCCGCCGTCTGGCGGGGTCGGAAACCTTCCGCATCGGCCTGCTGTACAGCAACCCCAGCGTCGCGTTCCTCAGTGAGTTCCTGCTGGGCGCGCTGGACGAAAGCAGCAAGACCGGCCACCAGCTGGTGGTGGAGAAGTGCGGCGTGACCCCGGCCACCGAAAAGGCCGCCCTACAGAAGCTGCTGCAAAGCGGGGTGGACGGTGTGGTCCTGCCGCCGCCGCTGTGTGAGGCCAAGGGCATCCTGGCCGAAATCGCCAAGTCCGGCGTCGCCGCCGTGGCCGTGGCCGCCGGCCAGCCGGGCCCCGATGTCGCCACCGTGCGCATCGACAATTACAAGGCGGCCCACCGCATGACGACGCACCTGCTGTCGCTGGGCCACAAGACCATCGGCTTCATCAAGGGCCACCCCAACCAGACGGTCAGCGACCAGCGCCTGCACGGCTTCCTGGACGCGCTGACCGAGGCGGGGCTGGACGCCAAGGCGGCGCCGGTGGAGCAGGGGTACTTCAATTATCGCTCCGGCCTGGCGGCGGCGGACAAGCTGTTGGGCCTGAAGGACCGGCCCACCGCCATCTTCGCCGCCAACGATGACATGGCCGCCGCCGTGCTGGCCACCGCCCACCGCCTGGGCATCAACGTGCCGACCGACCTGTCCATCGCCGGCTTCGACGATACCCTGATCGCCGGCACCATCTGGCCGGCCTTGACCACCGTGCGCCAGCCCATCGCCGCCATGGGACGGGCCGCCGTCACCATGCTGCTGGATGAGATGAAGCGCCGTCGCGCCGGCGGGGCGGGCAGTCCGGCGCAACAGCTGCTGCGCCATACGCTGGTGGAGCGTGAATCCACGGCGGCACCCGGGAGCGTCCTGGCCGACGCGTGACAATTTTTTCGTATTTTTCGGGAATAAGCGGCGGGTATTCCGGTCTTGGCCCCTGGAGCAACTTTTCCAGGATAACGGCGCCATGGCGAACCCCCCCCTATCCGATGCGGAAACAGTGGACCACGGGCGCCGCGGCGCCCTGACGTGCATGGCCTGGGCCGGTACCGGCCTGGTCTGGACCCTGGCCGCCGGCGTGCCCCTGACCACCGGCCTGGTCGGCGGCCCGGCCCAAGCCGCCGCCCCCGCCGGCCTGACCTTCGCCCAGATCAGCGACAGCCATGTCGGTTTCGACAAGCCGGCCAACCCCGATGCGCTGGCGACCCTGCGCGAGGCGGTGGCCGGCATCCGCACCCTGCCGACCCGGCCGGCCTTCATCCTGCACACCGGCGACATCAGCCACCTGTCGCATGACGACCAGTTCGACGCCGCCGACCAGGTGCTGAAGGAACTGGGCCTGCCCATCTTCTTCGTGCCGGGGGAGCATGACGTGCTGGATGACGGCGGCGGGGCGGCCTACCTGGCGCGCTACGGCAAGGGGCCGCAGGGTGCGGCGCGGGGCGCCGGTTGGTACAGCTTTGACCAGGCCGGCATCCATTTCGTGGCCCTGGTCAACGTGGTGAACCTGAAGGCCGGCGGGCTGGGGAACCTGGGGGAGGATCAGCTGGCCTGGCTGGCGGCCGACCTGCAGGGCCGGTCCGACAGCACGCCGGTGGTGGTGTTCGCCCACATCCCCCTATGGACCGTCTATCCGGCGTGGGGATGGGGCACCGATGACGGCGCCCGCGCCCTGTCGCTGCTGCGCCGCTTCGGCAGCGTCACCGTGCTGAACGGCCACATCCACCAGATTTTGCAGAAGGTGGAGGGCAACGTCAC
The DNA here is from genome assembly GCA_028283825.1 of Azospirillaceae bacterium. Lineage (NCBI taxonomy): Bacteria > Pseudomonadati > Pseudomonadota > Alphaproteobacteria > Rhodospirillales > Azospirillaceae > Azospirillaceae bacterium. The sequence goes on from JAPWJW010000001.1 coordinate 1,513,019, forward strand.
TTTCCACACCGCCCGCTCCACCGCCTTTCCCCAGCCGGCACCCGGCAGCGCGCCATCCCCCGGCCCGATGAAGGTGCCGGCCGACAAGCTGCGTACCGTGCTGGGCGTCACCAGCGTGGCCTGGCGCCCCAATGCCGGCCCCCTGGCCGTCATCGACGCCACCCTGGCCTGAAGGAGCGGCCCCATGAAACGCCTGCTGCTCGCACTGAGCCTGCTGATGCCCTGCCAAGCCTGGGCCGCGACCGTGGAAATCCGCATCGACAACTTCACCTTCACCCCGGCGGAGGTGCGGGTGGCGCCCGGCACCACCATCGTGTGGATCAACGCCGACGACATCCCCCACGCCATCGCCGCCAGCGACAAGTCGTTCAAGTCCAAGGTGCTGGACACGGACGACCGTTACACGCTGACCGTGGCGGGGCCGGGGACGATCGCGTACTTTTGTTCCCTGCATCCCCACATGACCGGCCGCATCATCGTGGATGCCAGCCGGGGTGGCGGTGGCCTGAACGGCGAATCCGCCATGGGGCCATGAGGGGCTGGGCGAGGGGGCCGCGTGAGGAACGATGAAACGGCAGGCCGGGCCCGCCGCTTTCAGGACCAGGTGCTGATCCACCTCGACGCCGCCTACGGCCTGGCGCGCTACATGACGCGCGACCCGGTGGCGGCGGAGGACATCGTCCAGGACGCCTTCCTGCGCGCCCACCGCGCCTTCGACGGTTTCCGGGGCGGCGACGCCCGCGTCTGGCTGCTGACCATCGTGCGCAACACCGTGCGCAGCTGGGCCGCCGCCCGCCGTGACGCGCGGGAACAGGCGCTGGACACCCTGCCCGGCGGCGACATCGCCGACGACGCGGCACCGACACCGGAGGAATGGCTGGGTGCCCAGGAGGAGGCCGCCGGCCTGCACGCCCTGATCGAAGCCTTGCCCCCCACCTTCCGCGAGACCCTGGTGCTGCGGGAGATGGAGGACATGTCCTATCGCGACATCGCGGCGGTGACGGGCGCGCCGGTGGGCACCGTCATGTCGCGCCTGGCCCGGGCGCGCGACCTGCTGGCCGCCGGCTGGCGCCGCCGTGGTTCTGGAGATGAGAAATGACGGCCTGTCCCGAAGCCTGTCCCGAACATTGTGTGGAACTGCTGCACGGCCTGCTGGACGGCGAACTGGACGCGGTCCATGCCCGCAATCTGGAGGCCCACGTCGCCGCCTGTCCCGGCTGCGCCGCCCAATTGGACGACCTGCGGGCCCTGCGCGCGGACCTGGCCTCCGCCGATCTGCGCGCCTGCGCGCCGGCGGCCTTGCGTGCCCGTATCCTGGCCGACATCGGCGCGCCCGTGTCGCGGCCGGCGCTCCCCCGCGTTCCGCGCCGATGGGCCGCCGCCGGCCTGGGCGTGGCCATCGCCGCCAGCCTGTTGCTGATGGTGTTGCCGGCGGGCCGGGACGAGGGGCTGGAGCGCCAGCTGATCGCCGGCCATGTACGCTCCCTCCAGGCACAGCACCTGCTGGACGTACCCACGTCCGACCGGCACACGGTCAAGCCCTGGTTCGCCGGCAAGCTGGACTATTCCCCGCCGGTGCCGGACCTGGCGACGGCCGGTTTCCCCCTGCAGGGCGGCCGGCTGGATTACCAGGTGGGCCGGCCGGTGGCCGCACTGGTCTATCGCCATGGCGCCCACGTCATCAATCTATACGTCTGGCCCACCGCCGACCGCCACGCCATGACCTTCACCAGCCGTGACGGCTACAACCTAATGTGTTTGCAGGCGGGTGGCATGGCCTACTGGGCGGTGAGCGACGTGAACGAGGCGGAACTGCGCGCCTTCGCCGTCGCCCTGGCCGCCGAAATCGGGCGTTGAGCCCGCGGAAATCCCCGCTAAACCTTCGGGCTTAGGCCGCCGAAATCCCCCCTGGCATGGTAACGTCGCCTTGACAGAACTTCTGGCACACCTCTAATGTTAGCGTTAACAAGGGCCGCTAGGCGATAACGCACCTTGGGAGGAGTTCCAGATGGGGTACCCGGTCGAAACGCCGGCGCAGTCGACGCGCGACAGCATTTTTCCTGATGACAGTGCCGATGCGCTGTTGGTCGGCCGCATTGATTCGGGCGAGGGCCCGACGCCGGTCCTGATCCGCGACGGTGAGATTTTCGATCTGTCGGGCGTGGCCCCGACCGTGTCCGAGCTGATGAACCGTCTGGCGCCGGGCGAGATCCCCACCGGCAAGTCCATCGGCCGCGTCGCCGACTGGGACCTGAACCCCACCTGGGCCGGCGGCACCAAAGGGGCGAAGCTGCTGACCCCCATCGACCTGCAATGCATCAAGGCCGCCGGCGTGACCTTCGCCGTGTCGGCGCTGGAGCGCGTGATCGAGGAGCGCGCGCGCGGTGATTCCGGCAAGGCGCTGGAAATCCGCCAGGCGCTGTCGTCCCGCGTCGGCACCGACCTGCGCCTGGTGAAGCCCGGTTCCGACCAGGCCGCCCGCCTGAAGGAGGCGCTGATCGCCGACGGCCTGTGGTCGCAGTACCTTGAGGTCGCCATCGGTCCCGACGCCGAAGTGTTCACCAAGGGCCCGACCCTGTCCTCCATGGGCTGGGGTGTGGAGATCGGCGTGCGCGCCGACAGCCACTGGAACAACCCGGAGCCCGAGGTGGTGATCCTGTGCGACGGCCAGGGCCGCGCGCGCGGCGCCACGTTGGGCAACGACGTCAACCTGCGCGACTTCGAAGGCCGCAGCGCCCTGCTGCTGTCCAAGGCCAAGGACAACAACGCGTCCTGTTCCATCGGCCCCTTCGTCCGCCTGTTCGACGACAAGTTCACCATCGATGATGTGCGCCAGGCCGTGGTCCGCCTGAAGGTGGTGGGTGAGGACGGCTTCATCCTGGCCGGCCAGAGCACGATGTCGGAGATCAGCCGCGACCCGCTGGACCTGGCGGCGCAGACGCTGAACAAGAACCACCAGTACCCCGACGGCTTCGCCCTGTTCCTGGGCACGCTGTTCGCGCCGGTCGAGGATCGCGACGCGCCGGGCCGTGGCTTCACCCACAAGACCGGCGACATCGTCAGCGTTTCCAGCCCGCGCCTGGGCACGCTGGTCAACAAGGTGGTGCCCTGCGACGTGGCGGCCCCCTGGACCTTCGGCCTGACCGACCTGATGCGTAACCTGGCCCGTCGCGGCCTGTTGAACTGACCGGGCGGCGCCCCGCGGTGCCTCCCTTTAACCCCTTATTTTTGGGCCTGAAATCATATGACGCACGCCATTTATCCTAGCCTGCGGGGCAAGCGGGTTGTCGTCACCGGCGGCGGCTCCGGCATCGGCGCCGCCATCACCGAGGCGTTCGTCCGCCAGGGGGCCCAGGTGTTCTTCCTGGACATCGCGGAAAAGGATTCCCGCGCCCTGGAAGAGAAGCTGTCCGGCGCCGACCTGGCGCCGAAATTCCACCAGTGCGACCTGACCAACCTGGCCCAGCTGAAGGCCACGCTGGAAGAGGTGCAGAAGACCGGCCCGGTCGATGTGCTGGTGAACAACGCCGCCAACGACGACCGCCACGCCCTGGAAGACATCACCCCGGAATACTGGGACAACCGCATCGCGGTGAACCTGCGGCACATGTTCTTCGCCACGCAGGCGGTGATGGGCGGGATGAAGGCGCAGAAGAGCGGCGCCATCATCAACTTCGGTTCCATCTCCTGGCACGTGGCCCTGCCGGAACTGCTGATGTACCAGACGGCCAAGGCTGGCATCGAAGGCATGACCCGCTCGCTGGCGCGCGATCTGGGTGAGTTCAACATCCGCGTCACCTGCGTCGTCCCCGGCGGCGTGCGCACGGAACGCCAGATGAAGCTGTGGCACAACCCGGATGAGGAAGCCCGCATCCTGGGCGCCCAGTGCATCAAGGAACGGGTGGATCCGCCGCACGTGGCCGCCATGGTGCTGTTCCTGGCGTCGGACGACGGCCGGATGTGCACCAGCCACGAATACTTCGTCGACGCCGGCTGGCGCTAAGCCGTTACGGGAGCGGGGATGGGCATGAGCGTCGAACCGAACTGCGTCTGGGCCCTGGGGGCGGAGTTGGGGGAGGGGCCGGTGTGGTCCCCCCGCGACAACGCCCTGTGGTTCGTGGACATCAAGAAGCGCCTGATCCACCGCTACCGCCCGGGTGAGGCCTCCAACCGCAGTTATGGCGCGCCCGACCAGCCGGGCTTCGCCCTGCCGCACGTCGGTGGTGACCTGGTGGTCGGTTTGCCGGGCAAGCTCACCCGTTTCGATAGCGAAACAGGTGTGTTCGAGCCGTTGGTGGCGGTGGAATGGGACCGGCCGGGCAACCGCCTGAACGACGGCTTCGTCGACGCCCTCGGCCGGCTGTGGTTCGGTTCCATGCACGACGCGGAAGAGGCGCCAACCGGCGCGCTCTACAGCTGGACCGGCGCGCTGCGTCAGCATGTCGACGGCATCGTCATCACCAACGGCCCCTGCACCAGCCCGGATGGCCGCACCTTCTATCACACCGATACGCTGGCCAAGACCATCAGCGCCTACGACCTGTCGCCCCAGGGCGTGCTGTCGCATGGCCGCGTGCTGATCACCATCGAGGACGGGGCGGGCTGGCCCGATGGCACGGTGGTGGATGCCGAGGGCTGCCTGTGGGTGGGCCTGTTCGGTGGCTGGGCCGCCCGGCGCTATTCGCCGGCGGGTGAGTTGCTGCAGGTCGTGCGTTTTCCCTGCGCCAACATCACCAAGCTTGCCTTCGGTGGCGATGAGGGCTTGGATCTCTACGCCACCACCGCCGCCAAGGGCTTGAGCGCCGAAGACCGCGCCGCCCAGCCGCTCGCCGGCGGCCTGTTCCACTTCAAGGCTACCGTGCCGGGCCAGGCCCCGGCGGAGATCGCGTATGGTTGACCGTTCCAACATCAGGTTCCGCTCCCGCGACTGGTTTGACGCGCCGGACCGGATCGACATGACCGCGCTGTATCTTGAGCGCTTCATGAACTACGGCATCACGCCGCAGGAACTGCGCTCCGGCAAGCCCATCATCGGCATCGCCCAGACCGGCAGCGACATCTCCCCCTGCAACCGCATCCACCTGGAACTGGCCAAGCGCGTGCGCGACGGCATCCGGGATGCGGGCGGCATTCCCATGGAATTTCCGGTCCACCCGATCTTCGAGAATTGCCGCCGTCCCACGGCCGCCATGGACCGCAACCTGGCCTATATGGGCCTGGTGGAAATCCTCTACGGCTATCCCATCGACGCCGTGGTGCTGACCACCGGTTGCGACAAGACCACGCCGGCCGGCATCATGGCCGCCAGCACCGTGGACATCCCGGCCATCGTCCTGTCGGGTGGCCCCATGCTGGACGGCTGGCACGACGGCGACCTGGTGGGATCCGGCACGGTCATCTGGCGGTCGCGCCGCAAGCTGGCCGCCGGCCAGATCGATGAGGAAGAGTTCCTGGAGGCCGCGGCCTCATCAGCGCCCTCCGCCGGCCATTGCAACACCATGGGCACGGCCAGCACCATGAACGCCGTGGCCGAAGGCCTGGGCCTGTCGCTCACCGGCTGTTCCGCCATTCCAGCCCCCTATCGCGAGCGTGGGCAGATGGCGTACGTCACCGGCCTGCGCATCGTGGACATGGCCTACGAGGATCTGCGCCCGTCGAAGATCCTGACGCGCGACAGCTTCCTCAACGTCATCAAGCTGGTGGGCGCCTTGGGCGGGTCCAGCAACGCCCAGCCGCATATCAACGCCATGGCCCGCCACGCCGGCGTGGAACTGTCGGCCGACGACTGGCGCGTGCACGGCTACGACATCCCCCTGCTGGTCAACATGCAGCCGGCTGGTAAATATCTGGGCGAACGCTTCCACCGTGCCGGCGGCGTGCCGGCCGTGATGTGGGAACTGTTGCAGGCCGGCAAGCTGGCGGGCGACGCCGCCTCCGTCACCGGCCATACCCTGGCGGAAAACCTGGTGGGCCGCGAAAGCCCGGACCGGGAGATGATCACCCCCTATGACGCGCCGCTGAAGGAACGCGCGGGCTTCCTGGTGCTGAAGGGCAATCTGTTCGACTTCGCCATCATGAAGACCAGCGTGATCTCGGAAGAGTTCCGCCAGCGGTACCTGAGCGAGCCGGGCAATGAGGGCGTGTACCAGGGCCGGGCCATCGTGTTCGACGGGCCGGACGATTATCACGAGCGCATCAACGACCCGTCGCTGAACATCGACGAACGCTGCATCCTGGTGGTGCGCGGCGCCGGCCCCATGGGTTTCCCCGGCTCGGCCGAGGTGGTGAACATGCAGCCGCCCGACGCCCTGCTGAAGGCCGGCATCACCAGCCTGCCCACCATCGGCGACGGCCGCCAGTCCGGCACGTCGGACAGCCCGTCCATCCTGAACGCCTCGCCCGAGAGCGCGGTTGGCGGTGGTCTGGCCTGGATCCGCACCGGCGACACCATCCGCATCGACCTGAACAAGGGCGAATGCGACATGCTGGTGGACGCGGCGGAGATTGAGCGGCGCCGGGCCGACGGTATCCCCGCCACCCCGCCGACCCGCACGCCCTGGCAGGAGATGTACCGCCAGACCGTGGGCCAGCTGGAAACCGGCGGCTGCATGGAACCGGCGTTGAAGTACCGGGGTGTCGTGGCCCATCCGCCGCGTCACAACCACTGAGTGCCAGACCGGCGGCCGTTTGGTCGCACGGGGATATAATCGGATGTGCGCCAGGGCGTCTTTTGGTTAAAAGGACGCCCTGGTAATTAAGTTATGTCGTGCGATTCACGGCCCAGGCGTTCCGCCTGAACCGATCGCACTCCAGAAAATCGGCGGGTCTGTTGCGGCCCGTTTGGGAGGAAACCAATGGGCAGTAAACAAGGCGCCCTGTCGCTGACGACAGGCCTGACCCTGATCGCCACCTTGGGCGGTCTGTTGTTCGGGTACGACACCGCCGTCATTTCCGGCGCGATGGATAGCATCGACGTCAATTTCATCAAGCCGTTGAACCTGGCGGAAACGGCGCACGACAGCCTGATGGGCCTGACCATCTCCAGCGCGCTGGCCGGTTGCGTGGTCGGCGGCCTGGTGGCCGGCAAGCTGGCCGACCGCTTCGGCCGCAAGCCGACGCTGATCATCGCCGCCCTGCTGTTCCTCATCTGCTCGCTGGGCTCGGCCGTGCCGGAGTTCGGCCTGGGCGCCATCGGCCAGATGGGCTCCGACGCGCTGACGCCCTTCAACATCTACCGCATCATCGGCGGTGTCGGCGTGGGCATCGCCTCGCTGGTTTCCCCCCTCTACATCGCCGAGATCGCGCCCGCCGAATCCCGCGGGCGCCTGATCTCCTTCAACCAGATCGCCATCGTCGGCGGCATCGTCGGGGTCTACTTCGTGAACTGGGCCATCGCCGGCCTGGGCGATGAGACCTGGCTGCACAGCATGGGCTGGCGTTTCATGTTCGCGTCGGAAGGCATCCCGTCGCTGCTGTTCGCCGTGCTGCTGCTGCTGGCCCCCGACACCCCGCGCTACCTGGTCATGAAGCGTCGTGACAATGAGGCCCTGGCCGTGCTGAAGCGCCTGGGCGGCGCCACCGATCCCAAGACCACCCTGGTCGAGATCGAGGAAAGCCTGGTGGTGACCAATGAGCGCCTGTTCGCCTTCGGCGGCCTGGTGGTGTTCGTCGGCATCCTGCTGTCGGTGTTCCAGCAGTTCGTGGGCATCAACGCCGTGCTCTACTACGCGCCGCAGATGTTCAAGAACATGGGCATGAGCAACGACAGCGCCCTGTGGCAGACGGTCATCGTCGGCATCGCCAACGTCGGCTTCACCCTGGTCGCCACCTTCACGGTCGACCGGCTGGGCCGCAAGCCGCTGCTGATCGCCGGCGGTCTGGTCATGGGCGTGTCCATGCTGGTGCTGGGCACGCTGTTCGCTACCAACCAGTTGGGCCTGGGGGCGCTGCTGGCCATGCTGGCCTACGTCGCCGGCTTCGCCTTCTCCTGGGGCCCGGTGGTCTGGGTGCTGCTGGCAGAGATGTTCCCCAACGCCATCAAGGGCAAGGCCCTGGGCATCGCCGTCGCCGCCCAGTGGATCGCCAACCTGGTGGTGTCCTGGTCGTTCAAGGTGATGGACGGCAACTCCGCCCTGAACGCCGCCTTCAACCACGGCTTCGCCTACTGGGTCTACGGCGCGTTCAGCTTCCTGTCCGCCCTGTTCGTCTGGCGCCTGGTGCCGGAGACCAAGGGCCGCACCCTGGAGGCCATCCAGGAACTGTGGACCCACAAGCCGCTGGATTCCGGTGTGCAGGTGGAGACGGTTCGGTCATGATCGACGGCTTCGGGACGACACGGGACGGCACACCGGTCCGGGCGGTGACGCTCGGGTCGCCGGACGGCCTTCAGGCGCAGGTGCTGACCTTCGGCGGCATCCTGCGCCAGTTGACGGTGCCGGGTCCCAAGGGGCGCCGCCCCTTGGTCTTGGGTCTGCCCGACATCGCGGCGTACGAGCGGGACGGGGCCTACCTCGCCTGCCTAGTGGGGCGCTATGGCAACCGTATCGCCGGCGCCCGCTACACCCTGGACGGTCGCACCGTCCAGTTGGTGGCGAATGAGGGGGCCAACCAGTTGCACGGCGGTCCCGGTGGTTTCGGCCGCAAGGTCTGGCGTCTGCAGGACTACCAGGCGGGCCCCGAGTCCCGCCTGGTGCTGGGCCTGACGTCGCCGGATGGGGAGAACGGCTTCCCCGGCACGCTGGAGGCGACGGCGGAGATCACCGTCGCCGGCCAGGACCTGACGTTGCGCTTCACCGCCATCGCCGACGCCGACACGCCGGTCAGCCTGACCTGGCATCCCTACTTCAACCTGTCGGGCGACCCGCAGGTGGCGGCCGACCGCCAGATGCTGCGCCTGCGCAGCCATCGCTTCCTGCCGGTGGGCCCCGGCATGATCCCCACCGGTGTGCTGGAGGAGGTGGCGGGCACGGCGTTCGACTTCCGCCGGCCGCATTCGGTGACGCCGCGCCATACCCATCCGCAGATCGCCCAGGCCGGCGGTTACGACCATTGCTTCGTGCTGGACCAGGGCCGGGACGGCGTATGGGGCGATGAGGCCGCCGACTGGGCGGCGACGCTGTCATCCCCTGATAGCGGCGTCGCGCTGCGCCTCCACACCGATCTGCCGGCGGTGCAGTTCTATGGCGGGCAGGGGTTGCCGGGCGCCCATCCGGACCTGGGAACCGGCGTCTGCCTGGAACCCCAGGCCTTCCCCGACGCGCCCAACCAGCCCTCATTCCCCAACGCCATCCTGCGGGCGGGACAGCGCTACAGCCACCACATGCGCTTCCACATCACTTGGTGAACCGATACGCGCGACATTTGAACGTGGCCGTTCAAATGTCGTCCCTCAAGCGCCGGGCGGGCGCATCCGCGCCCTTGGCTTCCTCAGTTCAAGGGCGGCGTCACGCCCTAAAACTTCCGGCGGACGCCGTCGCGTCCTACAGCGGCACGAGTCAAAGTCTCGTGCCGCTGGTTCCCAGGTGCCGTCCTGGGTGATATCCCTGTCAGGATTGCGACCGTCACTGTCCTGCATGGGATTTCATGGCCAAGTCCCCCCGTTTCCGTCCGCCCCCCGGCCCAGCCGGCCGTACGCCGCCATCACAGCCCGCCTGGGTGCGGGACTTCCAGGCGGCGGTCGCGGCCCATAATGCCGGCCGGCTGGATGAGGCGGAGGGGCTGTATCGCGCCGTCCTGGCCCGCCAGCCCACCCATGCCGACAGCCTGTCCTTCCTGGGCGTGCTGCTGCAACAGCGCGGCGGTGACCTTGAAGAGGCGGCACGCCTGACCGGTGACGCCCTGGCCCAGGATCGGCGCAACCCGGCCTATCTGATCCACCACGCCAACGCCTTGCAGGCGGCCGGTCGCCTGGATGAGGCCAAGGCGGCCTATGATCGGGCCCTGGTCATCAATCCCCGCTCCGCCGATGCCCTGACCAATTTGGGCTGCATCCTGCGGACGCAAGGAAGCCCGGCGGAGGCGGAGCCCTATCACCGGCGCGCCCTGGCCGCCGATCCCAACCATGCCATCGCCCACCAGAACCTGAGTGCGGCCCTGTCCGACCTGGGCCGGAAGGGGGAGGCGGTGGAGAGCATCGTCGCCGCCATCCGCCTGAACCCCGGCCTGGCGACGGCGCACCAGGGCCTGGCCGCCCTGATGATCGACCTGCAGCGCTGGGGCGACGCGGTGACGGCGCTGACCCATGCGCTGCGCCTGGCGCCCAACGACGCCACGATGCTGTCGGCCATGGGCACGGCCGTGCTGGGCCAGGGCCAGGTCCAGGAGGCGCTGGAATGGCAGCGCCGGGCCGCCGCCGCAGCACCGGACAATGCGGATTACCAGTTCAACCTGGGCAACAGCCTGGTGGCGGCGGGCGATCCACGCGCCGCCGTGGAGGCGTTCCGCGCGGCGATGCGCCTGCGCCCCACCCATTTCGCCGCCGCCACCAACCTGTCGCACGCCCTGGCCCAGTTCGCCGGACCGGAGGAGCGCGAGGCCCTGCTGACCGAGGCGTCGGACGGGGGCAAGCTGGCCGCGGCGCGTTTCAGCCGCGGCGTGCTGCGCCTGGAACAGGGCAATCTGCTGCAAGGTTGGCCCGACTATGACGCCCGCTTCATGGGTGACCTGGCGCGCCATGGCCGGCGGCTGGACATACCCCTGTGGCAGGGGACGGACATTCCCAACCGCACCGTGCTGATCTGGCGCGAACAGGGCATCGGGGATGAGATCATGTTCGCCACGGCCCTGGCCCACCTGGCCCGCCGCCATGCCCGCATGCGTTTCATTTTCGAATGCACCGATCGCCTGGCCGGCCTGTTCACCCGCGCCTTCGCCGACCGGCCTAACCTTGAGGTCCAGGTGGAAACGGGGGGCGACGCAGGCGCTGACATGCACCGCTCGCTGGGCGGCGTGTCCAGCCTGCTGCGCAACCGGCTGGCGGGTTTCGTCCATACGGTCCTGCCGCTGAAGCCCCGGGAGGATCTGATGGGCGCCTGGCGCGCGCGGCTGGACGGTCTGCCGCCGGGTCTGCGCGTCGGCCTGTGCTGGCGCAGCCGGCTGCTCACCCGGGATCGCTTGGGCTCCTATCTGCTGCTGGAGGATCTGGCGCCCCTGTTCGGGCTGGCCGGCGTGCAATGGGTGGGCTTGCAGGCGGGGCTGGCGCCGGAGGAGCGGGCGGTGCTGGACCAGCGCGGTTGGCACCTGCACCAATGGGATGATCTGGACCTGGTGAACGATCTGGAGGGCGTGGCCGCCCTGTCCGCCACCCTCGACCTGGTGGTCAGCGTGCCCACGGCGGTGGGTGAAATGGCGGCGGCCGTGGGCACCCCCACCTGGCGCCTGGCGGCCGGCCGCGACTGGACGGCGCTGGGCACGCCCGTCCGCCCCTGGTATCCGGCGCAACGGCTGGTGACGCCGCCACCGGGGCAGGGTTTCGCGCAGTTACCCCAGCATGTGGCCACGCTATTGCGCAGCCTGGTGGCCTAAACCCCCAAACGCGCCAGGTTGGCCGCCGGCTTGTCGTAGCCGGGTTCCAGGCGCAGGGCGGTGCGCCAAGCGTCGGCCGCCGCGTCCCGTTGGCCCAGGGCCAGCAGGACCGCGCCCAGGCTGTTCCAGGCCTGGGCGAAACCGAAATCCTCCGTCACCGCCTGGCGCAACAGTGGTTCCGCGTCCGCCGGACGGCCGGCCTGGTGCAGCAGCAGGCCCAGCAAGTGCAGGGCGTCGCCCCGTTCGGTTCCCGCCTGTGGCCCTTCCGCCAGCAGACGGCGATAGGCGGCCTCGGCCTCATTGGCCCGGCCGGCCTGGTGCAGGGCCAGGGCGTCGGCCAGGCTGGGCAAGGCGGGATGATTGGGCGGTGTTGCCAGCGCCGCCAATTCCTTGACCAGCCGGGTGATGATGTCTATTGCCGACTCGCCCGGTGCCGGGGCGGCGACACGCATGGCCGGGTACCAGGGCCGGACGCGCGTGCCCAGGGCGCTCCAGTCGTCCTTGGGGTTGGACAGGCGCCAGGTGGGGGTGCCCAGGGCGGCGGCCATCTCGCCCACCGAGGTCGCGGCCGTGACCACCAGGTCCAGGGCGGCGATCAGGGCCGCGACACCGTCCAGGTCATCCCGCAGGTCCAGGTCCGGCCAGTCGGCCAGGACCATGCCCACGCCCTGGGCCGATGCCATTTCCGTCGCCACGGCGGCCCGGTTGTATTGCAGGTTGACCAGGTGCACGCCCGGCAGCCGTGCCAGGGGCAACCAGCTGGCCAGCGTGGTGTAACCGCCGGCGCGGTCGGCGGTGATCAGGCCGCTGGTCCAGCACAACCCGACCTTCAGGCCCGGCCCCAGGGCCGCCAGCCGGTCGGACCAGAACGCGACCTTTGCGGGATCGGCCTTTAGGAAGGGGCGCGCACCGCCGAACCGGTTGAGGCTGGGCCGGCAGAACCGCGCCAGGCTGCCGGTGGGCAGTTGGGCGGTGGCATCGGCGGTGCGCGGGTCGGTGCCGTCATTGTCCTTTGGGCGTCCCACGACCGTGACCGCCGGGAAGGAGCGGGCGAACAGCGGCACCAGCCGGGCATCGCATTCCAGCATCACGCGCGTGCCGGCGGCGCGGACGCTGTCGCTGAGGCCGGCGGCCAGGTCCGGCACCTGGCTGGCGAACAGGATTTCATCGCCCAGCCCCTGTTCGCCCCACAGCAGCAGGGTGCGGCCCAGCAGGCTGTCGCCCTGCCAGACGGGCAGGGGGAAGCTGCGCCGGACGGAGGGGAAGGAACTGGCCCGCCAGCGCGCCTCGTGCAGGTCCCAGGCCTCGGCGCTGGGGCCGCGCAGCAGCAGCAGGCGCGCCAGGTTGAAACGCGCGTCGGTGGCCAATTGCGCCTTGGCATCGGTCTGGGCCAGCACCTGGCGCAAGGCCGCCTCGGCACCGTCGATATCGCCCAGGTGCCGGAGGCAGAGGGCCATGTCCATGCGGGCGCCGCCATGGGCGGGATCCAGGGCCAGGGCGCGGTCCAGTGCCGCGCGCGCCGCGTGCCATTGCGCCTGGCCCACCCGCATGTTGCCGAGGTTGCTCCAGGGCCCGACATAGGTCGGGTCCAGCGTGGCCGCCCGATGCCAATGGGCGGCGGCCTCATCGAATTGGCCCTTGTGGCGGGCGACCAGGCCCAGGCCGTTTTCCGCATCCGCCGCCAGGGTTGCATCCAGGCCGGGCTGGGCCGCCAGATGGGCGTAGGCGACGCCCGCCTCATCCATGCGCTCCCGGCGGCGCAGCAGGTCCGCCAGCGTGGCCCAGGCGGGGCCATGACCCGGCAGCAGGCCGGCGGCCTTCTCCGGCCGCCGCCAGGGCCGCGTCCAGCCGCCCCAGGCCGTCGCTGACCAGGGCCAGGGCAAGCCAGCCGGCAGCGTCGCCGGGTGCCAGTGCCAGGGCGTCCCCATAGGCGGCGGCCGCCTCCTCCAGCCGGTTCTGCCGGGCCAGGCTGTCGGCGCGCGCGCGCTGGGCGGCGGCCGTGCTCATGCCGCCGCGTCCCGCTGCTGCTGCAGGGCGCGCAGGGCCGCCAGGAAGCGCTCCGCCGCCAGGTCGGCCGGCCACGGCTCCCACGGGGTGCCGGCGAAGCCGGCCTGCAAGGGATCGTCGTCCAGCGGCTGGTAGGGGATCTTCAGGGTATGGCGGATCTCGTCGTGCGACCAGCCGACCACGTGCAGGGCCTCGCTGGCGGCGGCCACGCGGTCGGCGCGCTTGTGGTTGCGTTTGGTGGTCTGGTTCCAGGCGGGGATCTGGTAGCGCAGAGTGATGGCCCCCTCCAGCCGCGCGGCCAGCGCCTTGTACTCCGGCCCCAGGAAGGGCTTGAGGGGGGAAATGGCATCGAAGCCCAGCAGGCCCTCGTCCGCGTCGTGCAGCAGTTCGCGCAATTCCGCCGCCGGGCTCAGCGGCTTGGCCGCCTGCGCCCGCGCCAGGGCCAGCACGGTCAGGGAATGCTGGGCCACCGACAGGGGCAGGGGCCAGCGCGAATGGCCGCCCCAGCGATAGGTGCGCGCCAGGCCCATGGCCAGGTCCTCGTCATCCCAATCCAGCGGTGTGGGCGCCAGCAGGTTCAAACGCCGCCGTGAGGGCAGTCTGACCCAGGCCCGTGCCTCCACCGTCATGCCATCCTCCCGCCGGCCCGGCCGCCGATGGCGGGCACTCCCGCAACAGATAGCGCGGCGGCGGCCCCGGGCGCTAGGGGCGTGGGCATGGCGCCGCCGCATAAGTCTTTCAACCCGGCACCAAGGGTGTCAGCATGCCGCTGGGGTTAAGCCGGGGGGCGTAATGAGATGGTTGAAGGGACGCGGCGGACGGGCGCCCGCGCTGCTTGCGGCGGCGGCGGTTTGCGCGGCTCTGGCCGGTCCCGCCCGGGGCGGGGTTCCGCCGGGAACCGCCACCGATTCCACGCCGGAGGCCGCTGAGGCCTGGCCCGTGGCGGCGGTGGGCAGCGACGGCCACCAGGCGCCTTACACCCCCTTGGCGCATGCCGCCCGGCCCTGGCGCCTCTGCGCCCTGCTGCCGGGCACGCAGGACAAGTTCTGGTGGGGCGTGTCCTGGGGCCTGGCGCATGAGGCGGAGCGCCTGGGCGTCACCATCGGCATCTACCAGGCGGGCGGCTACGACAGGCTGGACGTCCAGAAGGCGCAGTTGCAGGCCTGCCGCGGCCTGAAGGCCGACGCCTACATCCTGTCCGCCATCAGCACCGACGGCCTGGACGGCGACATCGCGGCCATCGCCGATCATCATCAGCCGCTGGTGGACCTGATCAACGGCGTCGGCTCCCCCTACGTCAGCGCCCATATCCTGAGCAATTTTCACGAGAATGGTCGTTTCGGTGCCGAATATATCCTGGATCACCGCGCCGCTTGGGAGCGGGCGTCCGGCCATCCCCTGAAGGTCGGCTGGCTGCCGGGGCCCGACGGCGTGGAATGGGCCAATGCCATGGAGATTTCGGCATTGGCCATCCTGCGCCGCGCGGGCGTGGCGGTCGTGCACGGCGGCTACGGACCCACGGCGCTGACGGCGCAGATGGATCTGGTGCGCGCGCTGTTCGAGCGGGAACCGGATTTGGACGTGGTGTTCGGCAACGCCGTGGCCATCCAGGCGGCGGCCAACTTCCTGCGGTCCCGCCACAACACCACGACCCGGCTGGTCGCGACGTACAGCACCGGCACCGTCATCGACCTGATCCGCGATGGTGCCGTGGACCTGGCCGCATCCGACAGCCCCATCCTGCAGGCGCGGGTGGCCGTCGACCTGGCGGTGCGGGCGCTGGAGGGCAAGCCGCATGGGGTGTGGAACGTCATGGCGGTGGACCGGCTGGACCGCGACCACCTGGCCGGCTACGACCTGTCCCGGGTGGCGGTGCCGGATGGCGACCGTTTCCAGCTGCGGCCGCTGCCACCACCGGGACAGTCCCTCGCGTCCCCCCGCCTCGGCTCCTAGACCCCAAAAGAAAACGGGCGACCCCATTACAAGGTCGCCCGTTTTTCTTCAGTCCTTTTCCGCCACGGTGATGGCGGCGGGACTTATTCGGCGGCGGCACTGCCCCGACGGCGCTTGCCGGCCGGCTTGTCTTCCGTCCGCGAACGCTGACCCAGGCCGATGGCCTTGGCCAGGCCCGAGCGCTGCTCGGCATAGTTGGGGGCGACCATGGGATAATCGGTCGGCAGGCCCCACTTCACCCGGTATTCCTCCGGCGACAGGCCGTAAGCCGTCCGCAGGTGGCGCTTCAGCATCTTCAGCTTGCGGCCATCTTCCAGGCAGACGATGTAGTCGGGCGTGACCGACTTGCGGATGGGCACCGCCGGGGTCAGGGGCTCCGCCGGGGTTGTGGCTACCTCTTCCGGGGTAACCAGACGCCGCAGGGTATCGTGCACCTGCTTAATCAGATCCGGCAAGGCGGTGGGGGCCAGGCTGTTTCCAGCAACATAGCTCGTGACGATCTTTCCAGTCAGGGCGATGATCTGCAGGTCGTCATTGGAATCGGTGATCGGTTGTGTCATGTCCGGCCCTGGCGTTGTTTGTCACTTGTTGCAGGTTTTGTTGAACAGACTATAGCCGAAATTATCTTGTTTGTATTGAAAAGAAGTGGACTCCCCCCTGGAATTATCAAAAACCAGGAAAACTTGGGGTTTAGAGTATTGGGAAAGCCTTCCAAGATCGCCAACATGGCGAAAACCGCTGAGGAAAGCATGAGAATCGGAAGAGGTAGACCGTTACATGGCAGGGGTGGGAAGTCGCCTTTGGATGGCGTCTCCCCCCTCCGTCCACGGCCCCGGTTCCGCGCCGTCACTTGGCCCCATAGAGATAGGGACAAGGTGTGGACCGCCTGTCAGGCGCCGGCGGTATCCTGCCCCGCGATGTCCTGAATGAACTGCCAGGCCACGCGGCCGGAACGGTTGCCGCGCGTGACCGCCCATTCCACCGCCCGGGCGTGCAGTTCCTCCGTGGGCACCTTCAGGCCCAGTGCCGCAGCATAACCGTCGACCATGGCGAAATAGGTGTCCTGGTCGCAATTGTGGAACCCCAGCCACAGGCCGAAGCGGTCGGACAGGCTGACCTTCTCCTCCACCGCCTCGGACGGGTTGATGGCCGTGGAGCGTTCATTGTCGATCATGTCGCGCGGCATCAGGTGGCGGCGGTTGGAGGTGGCGTAGAACACCACGTTGGCCGGCCGGCCCTCGACCCCGCCCTCCAGCACGGCCTTGAGCGACTTGTAATGCGCGTCGTCGTTGCTGAAGGACAGGTCGTCGCAGAACAGGACGTAGCGGCGGCCGCTGTCGCGCACGGCGGCCAGCAGGCGGGGAAGGGAGGGGATGTCCTCGCGGTGGATTTCCACCAGCGCCAGGGGGCCGTGGCCGGGCGGCGTGCCCGCCGCCTCGTTCACGGCGGCATGCACGGATTTCACCAGCGAGCTTTTGCCCATGCCCCGGGCCCCCCACAACAGGGCGTTGTTGGCGGGCAGGCCCTCGACGAAGCGGCGGGTGTTCTCCAGCAGCGTGTCGCGCTGGCGCATCACGCCCTGCAGCAGCTTGATGTCCACCCGCGACACCTCGGGCACCGGCGACAGGCGATCACCCTCCGCATGCCAGACGAAGGCGTCGGCGGCATGGAAATCGATGGGGGCGGGCGGCGGCGGCGCCAGGCGGTCCAGCGCGTCGGCGATGCGGGCCAGCAGCGGCAGCAGGGCGGCGGAATCGGTGGTCACGGGCGTCTGTTTCCTTACCTTGAGCGTTCTTTCAAGCGCGCGGCACCGGTCGGGCGGCGGCCTGCCTGTTCAACCGGCGAACGGTACGGCGGCGCTCGGGCCCCGGCAACCCGCGCCGGCCGGGGGGCTGAGATTGGGTTGAAACATAGCCGGCGGTCGGTATAGTCCGCGCCAGGCGCGGGCATGCCCGCATCGCGCCCCCGATTTTACGATCCGTTACTGGAGCAACCGTCCCATGTTCGTGTCCACCGCTCAGGCCCAGACCACTGGCGGCGCCGGCGCCCCCGATGTCAGCCAGCTGATGCAGTTCCTGCCCTTCGTCCTGGTCTTCGTGGTCATGTACTTCTTCCTGATGCGTCCGCAGCAGAAGAAGATGAAGGAACACAAGAATATGCTGGAGGCCCTGCGCCGCGGCGACAAGGTCGTCACCGGCGGCGGCATCTTGGGCACCGTGGTCAAGGTGTCGGATGACGAGGTCACCATCGACACCGGCGAGGGCGGGAAGCTGCGCGTCGTGCGCAGCACCATCACCAGCGTCGTCGCCAAGACCGAGCCTGTGAAGGCCGACGAATCCAAGTGAGATCATCGCGAGCGGCGGGAACCTGGGTTTGAAACCGCCGCCATCGGACGCCAGTTAAAAGGCCTGCCCGCCTCCCCACCGGAACGGGCGGGCCTTTTTCTTTGTTGGGAGGGCAGGTCAGCCCATGGATATCACCCCCCTGATCCCCGCCGACCGCCAGGTCATCGACGCCTACGGCCCCGGTCGTTTCCGCGTCAGCAACACGGTGTATGAGACGCCGATCATCGTCTTTCCCGACCGCACGCTGGTCTGGGCGGTGGAAAACTTCGCCGACCTGGAGCCGGAGGATTTCGCCGCCCTGACGGCGGAGCAGCCGGAGATCGTGCTGTTGGGCTGCGGCCCCACCATGCAGCTGTTCCCCTCTAGCCTGCGCCGGGCGCTGAAGGAACAGGGGCTGGGCGGCATCGACCCGATGGATACGGGCGCGGCCTGCCGCACCTATAATGTCCTGATGGCCGAAGGCCGGCGCGTGGCGGCCGCCCTGCTGCCGGCTTGAGCTGACCCCTCTGTGGCGCTTTCCGGCAATAAAAACCCCGGCCTCCGCGAAGAGGCCGGGGTTTTCATTTGGGTGCCGCGAGCGGAACCTGGAAGCCTATCAGCCCAGGTTCTTGGCCGCGAATTCCCAGTTGGCCAACGTGTCGACGAAGGTCTTCAGGAAGTCGGGGCGACGGTTGCGGTAATCGATGTAGTAGGCGTGTTCCCACACGTCGGCGGTGATCAGCGGCTTCAGGCCGTGGGCCAGCGGCGTGTCGGCGTTGGCCGTCTTCGTGATCTTCAGCTTGCCGTCCTTGGGGTCTTCCACCAGCCAGGCCCAGCCGCTGCCGAACTGGCCGATGCCGGCGTCCACGAAGGCCTTCTTGAAGGCCTCGACGCTGCCGAAGTCGGCGACGATGCGCGTCTCCAGCGCGGCCGGGATGGCCACCGGGGTCGGCGTCAGGCTGTTCCAGAAGAAGGTGTGGTTCCAATGCTGGCCGGCATTGTTGAAGATCGCCTGGGACTCGGGCTTGCCATGGGTCGCCTTGACGATGTCTTCCAGGCTCTGGCCTTCGAACGCGGTGCCGGCGACCAGCTCGTTCAGCTTGGTCACGTAGGCGTTGTGATGCTTACCGTGGTGGAAGTCCAGGGTCTCGGACGACATGTGCGGCTGCAGCGCGTCCTTGGCGTAGGGCAGGGGGGCAAGTTCGAAAGCCATGGTTTTCCTCGTCTTCTACGGGGTTGTTCGGGTGTGGTCTCACGCGGCCGTCATGCGGGGGCCGATGATCCACCGGGACCGTTATTCTTCAACCAGACCATGCCCTGGTTCGTGCACCGGGGCATGTGGGCGATGTCACATCCGGGCGCCCGCCCGCGCCCAGGTAACCTGACCCAGGGCAAGGGGTTAACACGAACATTCCCATCCCGGAAAGCGAATAGAACCGGTTTGGGGGCGGAAAGATTAACCCTGCGGCGGCGGGCCCTGTTCCTGCCCCTCGGGCGATTCCACGCCCGGAACGGCGCCGGCACCGGCCTCCGCATCCGGATCGACGGGCGGGCCGGAGGGGGGAACCGGGGCCATGCCGGCCATGCTGCGGGCCAGGGCCAGGCGGGCGCGCACCATCACCCAGCCACGGGCCAGTGGCCCCAGGCTGATGCCCTGCGCCAGCGGATCGCGGCGGCGCAGGCGGCCGGCCATCAGCCGGGCGGCATGCAGCAGCACCGCCGTTTCCAGGCGCAGGCCCGGGTCGTGCAACGCGCCGGGCAAGGCCCGGGCGTGGTCCAACTGGCGGTCGATGCGGTCCAGCATGCGGTCCAGCACCATGCGCACCGCTGGCGTGGCGTGGTGTTCCACCAGGTGTTCGGGGCTGGCGCCGACGGCGTCGAACCAATCCAGCGGAAAATAGCAGCGGCCCAGGCGCACCCAGTCGTCGCGGCATTCCTGCACCACGCGCAGCAGGCGGATGGCGGTGCACAACGCGTCGGTGGCGGCCAGCGCCTCACCACTTTCGCCGTAAAGTTCCAGGATGTGATGGCCCACGGGGTTGGCGGCCAGGCGGCAGGCGTTCAGCACGTCGGCCCAGGTGCGGGGACGGTACCCCTCCGCATCGCGGCGGAAGGCCTGGAGAAGCTGGCGGGCGTGCAGGCTGGTGCCGCCGGTCACCGCCAGGCTGGCCTTCAGTTCCAGCGCCGGGGCCAGCCAGGACGGTACGCCGCCGCCGCTGACCAGCGCGCGTTCCAGGGCGTCCAGCTGCGCCACCTTGGCCTCGGGCTCCAGGTTGGCGTCGCCGGTGATATCATGCGCCAGCTTCAGGAAGGAGGCGAACGCCGCCGCATGGCGCCGCATCACCTTGGGCACGCGCCGCAGGGCGGAGGCGTAGCCACCCTGCACGGGCGCGCGCCGCGGGGCGGCGGGCATGCGCCCGATCCGGGCGGTCTTGATACGGAAGTCGGCCATGGGTGGTCTTCTATCCGGCGGCATGAGGTGCCACAGAGTGCCAGAGCTTGGCCCCGGGAAGAAGGGGTCCCGTCACATCCACGCCCGGCAATTCGGTGCATGGTGCCCATGCCGGAACCATGACGCGCTGGTCAGCGAAGCGTTTCCCGGTCCATAAAGGCGGCCCGCTCAGCCTATTTTCCCCGTGAAGCCATGGCCCCTTCCTCATCGTCCCAGCCCGCCCTGTCCTATTGCCTGGAGACGGTGCGGCGCCAGGATCCGGACCGTTTCCTGACCCTGCTGTTCGCGCCCGCCGACCGGCGCGAGGATCTGGCCGCCCTCTACGCCTTCAACCATGAGGTGGCGAAGACGCGCGAGGTGGTGACGGAACCCATGCTGGGCCAGATTCGCCTGCAATGGTGGCGAGACAGCATCGCCGGCGTTTACGAGGGGGAGGCGCGGCGCCATGAAGTGGTGCAGCCGCTGGCCCAGGCGGTACAGCGCCATGGCCTGGACCGCGCCCTGTTCGACCGGCTGATCGACGGGCGGGAGGCCGACATGGATGACGCCGCACCGGCCGACCTGGGGTGCCTGGTGAGTTATGCCGAGGTCACCTCCGCCCCGCTGGTCCGCCTGGCGCTGGACGCCTTGGGCGTGGAGCGCACAGGCGCCGTCGATGCCGTGGCCGGCCATGTCGGCCGGGGCTGGGCGCTGACCGGCATCCTGCGGGCGGTACCCTTCCTGGCGCGCGCCCATCGTTCCCGCCTGCCGACCGACCTGATGGAAAAAAGCGGCGCCAGCGAGGCCGAACTGTTCGAGCTGAAACCTCAGCCGGGCCTGGCCGACGTGGCCCGCGCCGTGGCGGACGCCGCCCGCGCCGAATTGGCCGCCGCCCGCGCCCTGCGCGGCCAGGTGCCGCGCGCCGCCATCCCGGCGCTGTTGCCGGCGCGCCTGGCCACCGTCTGGCTGGGACGGCTGGCCAAGGCCGGATACGACCCGCTGGATCCCGTCCTGCTGCGGCCGGATGGGCTGCGCGCCGCCCGCCTGGCCTGGGCGGCCGTCAGCGGGCGGTGGTAGGGCCATCGCTTCGTTCACCCAGCCGCCATACCAGGGTCTGGCGCGCGTGGGCGATGCGGGGATGCCGCAGGGCGCTGGGCGCCCAGACCAGGAAATAATCGTTGCGCGGCGTCTTCACGGGCGCGGGGATCTGGGCCAGTTCACCGCGCGCGATGTGGGACGCGCACAGATATTCCGGCAGGACCGACCAGCCGAATCCCAGGCACAGCAGGCTGCGCAGCGCCCGCAGGTCCTGGCCGATCAGCGCCGGCCGGATGGCGCGGGTGGCCAGGTCGTTTTCCGCCAGCCAATCATCCACCAGGGGGCGTTCCAGGTTGTAGGCCAGCATGGGTTCGGCCGCCAGGGCGGGGGCCAGATCCGGCGCGGCCAGCAGCCGGGCGGCCACCACGGGGGCTGCCACGGCCAGCAGGCGCTCACTGCGGATGCGTTCACTGCGCAGGCGCCGGTCGGTGATGGTATAGGCGCTGATGCCCAGGTCGGAATGGCCGTCGATCAAATGTTGCTGCACCTGGTCGCGGTCGCCGCTTTGCAGGCGCACGCGCATGCCGGCCTGCAACAAGGCCAGCAGGTGGGGGGCCGCCACCTCCGCCAGGAAATCGTCGTGCCCGACGATGCGGATGGCGCCGGCGATCTCGGCAGAACGGGCACGGGCCGCCGCCAGGGCCGCTTCCGCCCCATCCAGCTTGTCACCGATGTCGGCGGCCAGTTCATCCGCCACCGCGGTGGGGGCCACGCCCCTGACCCCGCGCTCGAACAATTGGTGGCCGATGGCGTCCTCCAGCCCGGCGATGTGCTGTGACACGGCCGGCTGGGTCAGGTCCAGGACACGCGCGGCGGCGCTGATCGAGCGCTGGCGATAGACCTCGATGAAGGTGCGCAGGCGGGACAAAGACATAAACAGAACCATAACATTTTTTATGGATGACCGCCAATCGCCTTGTGGGCGCGCCGCCCGGGGGCGGGTGTATCACCATCCGGACCAGACAGAAGCCGTTCAAGGAGCGATCATGACTTCCCAGAATCCCGCTGAGGCGTTGAAGGCCATTGTTGATGCGATGAAGCGCGCCCACGTGGCCGCCGGTCCTGCCGACGCCGCCCTGCGCCGGGATCGGCTGGAGCGCGCGGCCCGCCTCATCCTCGACAACAACGCCGACATTGTGCGCGCCCTGGACGCCGACTTCGGTCACCGCAGCATCTACCAGTCGATGGCGGTCGATGTGGCGACCACCGTGAAATCGCTGCGCCACGCCGTCCAGCATGTGGAAACCTGGATGGCGCCGGAGCCGGTGGCGGAGGCGGGCCCGGGCATGCGCGCCTGGATCCAGCAGCAGCCGCTGGGCGTGGTGGGCATCATCAGTCCCTGGAACTTTCCCATCAACCTGGCCTTCGGTCCCCTGGCCGGCGTTTTCGCGGCCGGCAACACCGCCCTGGTCAAGCCGTCGGAATTGACCCCGCGCACCTCCGAATTGCTGGCGGAACTGATCGCCCGCTATTTCGACCCGATGGAACTGGGCGTGGTGCTGGGCAGCGCTGAGGTCGGCGCGGCCTTCAGCGGCCTGCCTTTCGACCATCTGGTCTTCACCGGCAGCACCAATGTCGGCCGTCACGTGATGCGTGCCGCCGCCGAGAACCTGGTGCCGGTGACGCTGGAGTTGGGCGGCAAGTCGCCGGTGGTGGTGGATTCCGGCGCCGACGTTAAGGTCGCGGCGGAACGCACGCTGACCATCAAGACCTTCAACGCCGGCCAGATCTGCCTGTCGCCCGACTATGTCATGCTGCCGGCGTCCGAGGTCGATGGCTTCGTCGCGGCGGCGCGCGCGTTCATCGCGCAGACCTTCCCCACCCTCCAGTCCAATCCGGACTACACCGCCATCCTCAGCCCGCGTCATTACGATCGCCTGGTGGGGCTGCTGGCGGATGCCCAGGCCAAGGGCGCGCAGGTGATCAGCCTGGCCCCGGCGGGGGAACCCGCGCATGATCCGGTCACCCGCAAGATCGCGCCCACCCTGGTGCTGGACGTGACCGATGAGATGGGGGTGATGCAGGAAGAGATTTTCGGCCCCATCCTGCCGGTGAAGACCTGGACGGACGCGGCCGAACCCGTGGCCTACATCAACAGCCACCCGCGCCCGCTGGCCGCCTACTATTTCGGCCCCGACGCGGCGCGGCAACAGGCCTTCGCCGCGCACACCACCTCGGGCGCCCTGGTCATCAATGACGTGATGACCCACGTGTCCATCGAAAGCCTGCCGTTCGGTGGTGTCGGCGCGTCCGGCATCGGCGCTTATCACGGCGTGCACGGTTTCCGCCGCTTCACCCATGCCAAGCCGGTGGTGGTGCAGAGTGCCGCCGGCGAATCCGGCCTGCGCCTGCGCGCGCCTTATGAGGAAAAGCTGGTCGCGCTGAAGGCGGCGCTGGGTTTCTGACCGGTGCTGTGGATCAGGCTGGCACCACGGTCCGGCCTGATCCACCCAGCCAGGCCGCCAGATCGGCCAGGGCACGGCGGGTGTAGGCCAGCTTGCGTTCCTTGCCACGCAGGTCGCGGCCGCGGACGTCCCGTTCCGTGGGCGGCGGGAACAGGCCGAAGTTCACGTTCATGGGCTGGAAGGTTTCCGCCTCCGCCCCGCCGGTGATGTGGCCCAGCAGGGCGCCCAGCGCGGTGGTGGCCGGTGGCGGGGCCAGGGTTTCGCCCCGGCGCTCGGCGGCGGCGAAACGGCCGGCCAGCATGCCGATCGAGGCGCTTTCCACATAGCCCTCGCATCCCGTGATCTGGCCGGCGAAGCGCAGGCGGGGCTGGACCTTCAGCTTCAGGGTCGGGTCCAGCAGGCGCGGGCTGTTCAGGAAGGTGTTGCGGTGCAGGCCGCCCAGCCGCGCGAACTCCGCGTTCTCCAGGCCGGGGATCATGCGGAACACCTGGGCCTGTTCGCCGTACTTCAGCTTGGTCTGGAAACCCACCAGATTATAGAGCGTGCCCAGCGCGTTATCCTGGCGCAGCTGCACCACGGCGTAGGGTCGGCGCTCGTCATGCGGGTTGGTCAGGCCTACCGGCTTCATGGGGCCGTAGCGCAGGGTATCCACGCCGCGTTCGGCCATGACCTCGATGGGCAGGCAGCCTTCGAAATAGGGCGTGTCCTTTTCCCATTCCTTGAAGTCGGTCTTGGCCCCGCCGATCAGCGCCTGGATGAAGGCCAGGTACTGCTCCTTATCCATGGCGCAGTTGATATAGTCCTTGCCGTCGCCGCCGGGGCCCACCTTGTCGTAGCGCGACTGGAACCAGGCCTTCGACAGGTCGATGCTGTCGAAATGGACGATGGGGGCGATGGCGTCGAAGAAGGACAGCTGTGCCTCTCCCGTCAGTTCCAGCACCGCCTCGGCCAAGGCGGGCGAGGTCAGGGGGCCGGTGGCGACGATGACGCTGTCCCAGTCCGCCGGCGGCAGGCCCGCCACCTCATCCCGCACCACGGTCACCAGCGGGTGCGCGGTCAGCCTGGCCGTCACGGCCTGCGCGAAGCCGTCGCGGTCCACCGCCAGCGTCGCCGCCGGCCGGCACCTTGTGTTCATCGGCACAGGCCAGGATGAGGGAGCCGCAGCGCCGCATCTCCTCATGCAGCAGACCCACGGCGTTATATTCATGGTCGTCGGAGCGGAAGGAGTTGGAGCAGACCAGTTCGGCGAAATGCTCCGTCTGGTGCGCCTCGGTGGCGCGCACCGGGCGCATCTCATGCAGCACCACCGGCACGCCCGCCTGCACCAGCTGCCACGCGGCCTCACTGCCGGCCATGCCGCCGCCGATGACGTGGACCGGCTGCTGGATCGGGGTATCGCTCATGGCTGGGACCTTGCCTTCAATAAAACGGAAAACACCTCAAGCGCGCCAGAGACCCCAGCCAACGCGTTCCGTCAAGTCCCGGGGCTCGGGTGCCCCCTGCGCCCTTACATCCGGTGGCGTCAGTTCCCATGTGTAGGGCGCGAGGCATTGCGGCGGGCAGTGCGGGCATGCCATAGTGCCGCGCTTTCACGGCACCGCCGTTGGTTTTACACCTTTTTCAGGATACGGGACCCGCCATGGGCTCTTTCAGCATCTGGCATTGGCTGATCGTTCTTTTCATCGCTCTGCTGCTGTTCGGCAACCGTCTGCCCCGCATGATGGGCGACTTCGGCAAGGGCATTAAGAACTTCAAGGCCGGCCTCAACGAACAGGGTGAAGAGGGGGCGGCGCCCGCCCCCCGCACCATCGATGGCCACACCGATGCCTCGACGACCACCGCGCCGAAGGACACCGTCTCCAAGGGCTGATCGCCCTTCGGCAGGCATGTTTTGGCAGCAGCGGGTCCATCGCGCCGGGATGGGGCGGCAGGGATGGGGTGTCCATCGTGTCCGCCGCTTTCCAGGGGCAGGGGCCCTTATGTGATCGTCGGGAAGTAAGGCACGGCCGCCCATGTTCGATATCGCGTGGTCCGAATTCGCCCTTATCGGGGTGGTGGCGCTGATCGTCATCGGGCCCAAGGATCTGCCCGTCGCGCTCTATACCGCCGGCAAGTGGATGCGCAAGGCGCGCCTGCTGGCCCGCGATTTCCAGTCCCACCTGGATGAGATGGTGCGCGAGGCCGAATTGGATGACCTGCGCAAGCAGGCGCAGAAGGTGGCGCAGTTCGACCTGACGGCGGAGGTGACCAAGATGGTCGACCCCACCGACAGCGTGCGCCAGGCCCTGGAAATCAACCCGACGACATCGCCGACGCCCACCGAGGTGAAGCCGCCGGAGGTGGCGCCTGCGGCGGAACCTGCCGTCGTTGCGGAGACGCCCGCCGAAACCCCGGCCGAGTTGCCGGCCATCGGCTCCCCCGCCATGCCCCTGATCCTGCCGGAATCGACGCCCGAAGCGGCGGCGGAGGCGGTGCCGGTGTCGCCGGCCCACGCCCCCATTGGCGAATCCGCCGGCGCCGAAGCGCCCGCCACGACCAAATCCTGATAAGGCCGAGCCGCCCCGATGTCACAGCCCGGCGAAAATGAAGTCGACGCGTCGCGCATGCCGCTGCTCGACCATCTGATCGAACTGCGCAACCGCCTGATCGTTTCCGTAAGCGCCCTGCTGGTCGCCTTCCTGATCTGCTACCAGTTCGCCGCACGCATCTACGGCTGGTTGCTGGTGCCCATGGTGACCGCCCTGGGCGACCGCGCGGCCGAGCGCAAGCTGATCTTCACCGCCCCGACGGAGGCGTTCTTCACCCTGGTGAAGGTCTCGTTGTGGGCGGCGGCGCTGATCTCATTCCCCATCATCGCCCTGCAGATCTGGCGGTTCGTGGCGCCTGGCCTCTACAAGCATGAGCGCAAGGCCTTCCTGCCCTTCCTGATCGCCACACCGGTGCTGTTCCTGCTGGGCACCTGCATGGTCTATTTCTTCGTCATGCCCACGGCGCTGAAGTTCTTCCTGAGCTTCGAGCAGACGGGCGGCGCCGGCATGATGCCCATCGTGGCCGAGACGCGGGTGGAACAGTACCTGTCCTTCGCCATGTCGCTGATCTTCGCCTTCGGCATCGCCTTCCAGCTGCCGGTGCTGCTGAGCCTGCTGGTGCGGGTCGGCATCCTGACGGCTGACCAGCTGGCATCCAAGCGGCGCTACGCCATCGTGTTGATCTTCGTACTGGCCGCCGTGCTGACGCCGCCGGATCCCATCAGCCAGACCACCCTGGCCGTGCCCATGATCATCCTTTACGAGGTGTCGGTGATCGCCGCCCGCCGGATCGAGCGCACCCGCGCCCGGGAACAGGCGCGTGAGGCCGCCGCCGCCGATGCGGAGGATGCAGCGGAGAGTGCCAAGGCCGCCGCCGGGGGTGATGGCGGGGTGACGCCGGCCTGACCTCCGGGGCGGGGCTGGACCAGGGCAGGGCTTCCCGCTTATAAGTCGGGGGTACCTTCACACCGACTGTCCCAAGAAGCCTGCCATGCATGATCTCCGCGTCCTCCGCGACAATCCCGAAGCCTTTGACGGCGGCCTGGCCCGCCGCGGGTTGCCGCCCCAGTCCGCCATCGTGCTGGACCTGGACGCCCGCCGCCGCGCCGCACAGACGGCGCTGCAGGACATGCAGGCCCGCCGGAACGAGGCCTCCAAGCAGATCGGCCTCTACAAGCGCGAGGGCAAGGACGCCCAGCCGCTGATGGATGAGGTCAACAGCCTGAAGGAGCGCATGGCGGAGGCCGAGGCCACCGAAAAGGCGCTGTCGGAAGAGCTGGACGGCCTGCTGGCCACCATCCCCAACCTGCCGGCCGCCGATGTGCCGCAGGGCAAGGACGAACATGACAATGTGGAACGCCACCGCGTCGGCACGCTGCCGGTGATCGCCGCACCCAAGGAGCATTTCGACCTGGGTGAGGCCCTGGGCCTGATGGACTTCGCCGGTGCCGCCAAGCTGTCGGGCGCCCGCTTCACCGTGCTGAAGGGCCCGCTGGCGCGGCTGGAGCGCGCCCTGGGCGACTTCATGCTGGACATCCACACCCGCGAGTTCGGTTATACCGAGGTGTCGCCGCCGTTGATGGTGCGGGACGAGGCCGCCTTCGGCACCGGCCAGTTGCCCAAGTTCGCGGACGATCTGTTCCGCCTGAACACCGGCCATTGGCTGATCCCCACGGCCGAGGTGCCGCTGACCAACCTGGTGGCCGACAGCATCCTGGATGCGGAGGAACTGCCCCTGCGCATGACGGCGCGCACGCCCTGCTTCCGGGCCGAAGCCGGTGCCGCCGGCCGCGACACCCGCGGCATGATCCGCCAGCACCAGTTCTACAAGGTGGAGATGGTCAGCATCACCACCCCCGACCAGTCGGCCGCCGAACATGAGCGCATGACCGAAGCCGCCGAGACGGTGCTGAAGCGCCTGGGCCTGCCGTTCCGCACCGTCACCCTGTGCACCGGCGACATGGGTTTCTCCGCCATCAAGACCTATGACATCGAGGTCTGGCTGCCGGGGCAGGACACCTATCGCGAGATCAGCAGCTGTTCCAACTGCGGCGACTTCCAGGGGCGCCGCATGAAGGCCCGCTGGCGCGCCAAGGGCGACAAGAACACCCAGTTCGTCCACACCCTGAACGGGTCGGGTGTGGCGGTGGGCCGCGCCCTGCTGGCGGTGATGGAGAATTACCAGGAGGCCGACGGCTCCATCCGCGTGCCGGACGCCCTGGTGCCCTACATGAACGGGCTGGAGCGCATCGTTCGTGGCTGAGATGATGTCGGCGCCGGCGGGGGATCGCCCCTTGCGCATCCTGATCAGCAACGATGACGGCATCCACGCCCCCGGGCTGGCGGCGCTGGAGCGTATCGCGCGCCAGCTGACCGACGACGTCTGGGTGGTGGCGCCGGAGGCGGAGCAGTCGGCGGCCAGCCATTCGCTGACCATCCATCGGCCCTTGCGCCTGAAGAAGGTGTCCGACCGGCGTTATACCGTGGACGGCACGCCAACCGACTGCGTGCTACTGGCCGTCAATCACCTGATGGCGGACCAGCGGCCGGACGTGGTGCTGTCCGGGGTGAACCATGGCCAGAATTTGGGCGAGGACGTGACCTATTCCGGCACCATCGCCGCCGCGATGGAGGCGACACTGCTGGGCATCCGCGCCTTCGCCTTCAGCTTGCGCCTGCGCGACGGCCGGGATCCGGACTGGGCGACGGCGGAGCGCTGGGGCCCGGACGTGATCCGCAAAGGCATGGCCCTGGCGGATTGGCCGCGCCACGTCCTGCTGAACGTGAACTTCCCGGCGGTGGAGCCGGATGAGGTCGCCGGCATCCATGTGGTGCGCCACGCCAACCGCAAGGCCGGCGACGATTTGTTCGAACGCATGGATCCGCGGGGACGGCCGTATGTCTGGATCGGCGCCGCGCGGGGCCTGAAGGACATTCCGGCGGACACGGATGTCCATGTGGTGGAGGCGCTGGGGGGCATTTCCATCACGCCCATCCATCTGGACCTGACCCACTATCAGACCTTGGCGCGCTTGCAGGAGGTATTCGGGTGAGCAGTGCGGCGCGCAAAATCCGTCTGTTGATGCTGTTGCGCCGCAATGGCGTGAGCAGCACGGACGTTTTGCGCGCCATGGAACTGGTTCCCCGGGAACTGTTCGTGCCGCCCACCTTCCATGACCAGGCGTATGAGGACACGGCCCTGCCCATCGGCCATGGCCAGACCATCAGCCAGCCCATGGTGGTGGGGCTGATGACCCAGGCCTTGCAGCTGTCCGACCGGCTGAAGGTGCTGGAGATCGGCACCGGATCCGGCTATCAGGCCGCCGTCCTGGCGAAGATCGCCCGCCGTGTCTACACGATCGAACGCCACCGCCCGCTGTTGGCGGAGGCGGAAGGGCGGTTCCAGGCCCTGCGCCTGCACAACATCACCGCCCGCCATGCCGATGGCATGCGCGGCTGGCCGCAGGCGGCCCCGTTCGAGCGCATCCTGGTGACGGCCGGCGGCGGGATGGACCCGCCACCCGACCTGATGGACCAGCTTGCGGTCGGGGGCGTCATGGTCATACCTTTGGGCGCCGACCGCCGCAGCCTGCACGTGGTGCGGCTGCGCAAGACCGAGACGGGGGTGGACCGCGAGCAGCTGTGGCCGGTACGGTTCGTGCCGCTGTTGCCCGAAGTGCCGGCGGAGCCCGGCATGCCGATGAGGATGGGGGAGGGGGATACCCCGCCGCCCGTCCTGATCCCCCCCGATGTTCCCCCTTCCGACCCTATCCATCAGCGGATGTGATGCCTTTCCTCAAGCGACAAGACGCGATGGCCACGACCCTTACGCCCATTTTCGCCGCCGGTCCCGTGGGGCGGGCCCCCTCATCCTTGCGCCGCATCCTGGCGCAGGGGACGCTGGCCGGTGTCATGGCGCTGGGCCTTGCCGCCTGCGGCAGCCGGCCGGAACCGGCACCGGTGATCTCGCCCCCGCCGGCCCCCAGCAACGTCATCTTCGTGTCGCGGGGGGAGACGATCTATGACGTCGCCAAGCGCTACAACGTGCCGCTGCGCGACCTGATAGAGGAAAACCATCTGGAGCCGCCCTACACGGTGGCCCCGGGTCAGCGGCTGTTCGTGCCCACGCCGCGTAGCTATGTGGTCAAGCCGGGCGACACGCTGTACGGCATCGCCCGTACCTTCAATGTCGACAGCAGTGAGCTGGCGCGGCTGAACGCCATGGGCCCGCCCTATCTGCTGCGCGTGGGCCAGACGCTGAACCTGCCGCGTCCCGCCGGCGCCCCTCCGGGCCCCATGACGGCGCCGCAGCCGGGGTACGCGCCCAATACCACCGTGGCCGGCGGTCCCCCGCCGGTGACCGCGGCGCCGGCGTCCCGTGGCCCCGTCACCGCCGCCCCCGTGCCGCCGGTGACGGGCGCCCCGCGCCGGGCGGTGGAAAGCCAGCAGCTGGCCACAGCGCCGGCCACCGCCGCGCCGCCCGCGTCCGCCCCGAACGTGGGCAGCAACGGGGCCGCCATCCCGCCGGGCGCCACGGCCGCCCCGTCCGCGCGCTGGGCGCCGGTGACGCCGGGTTCTTCCTCCGAGCCGACGTCCGACGGTGCGCCGGCACCTCAGCCCGCCAGCCCGCCGCCCAGCCGGTCGCCGGCGGTGGTGGCCGCGGCGCCGATCACGCCCGCCCCCAGCGCTCCGCCGCCGCCGGCGGCCGTGCCGGACGCGCCGGCGCCCACCAGGGGGGCGCGTTTCCTGTGGCCGGTGACGGGCCAGGTCATCTCCGCCCACGGCGCCAAGCCGGGCGGGCAGTACAACGACGGCATCAACATCGCGGCACCGGCCGGCACGCCGGTGGTGGCGGCCGATGGCGGCGTGGTGAAGTACGCCGGCAACCAGCTGCGCGGCTTCGGCAACCTGGTCCTGATCCAGCATGCCGACGGCATGGTCACGGCCTATGCCCAGCTGGACCAGATCCAGGTGGAGGCCAACGCCAAGGTGGCGCGCGGCCAGCGCATCGGCACCGTGGGGGCGACCGGCAACGTCACCAGCCCGCAGCTGCACTTCGAGGTGCGCCAGGGCAGCAAGGTGCTTGATCCCATGGATGTTTTGGATGGTGGCAAGGCTGGGCGCTGACCCGGTCATCCCTGCCTAGCCAATAGGGTAATGTTTGCAAAAGGGCGGCAGAAATTGCCGCCCTACTTTTTTGTACCGTTTGCAAATTTACGAATGATTCCAGTGCCATATTCCAAAGGACCAATTGGCCCGGGGTTTGCGACTAGGGGAAACGGATCGGCCATGGTGGTCGGTCCCCTGCGCGGAAGCCCCCGCCCCGAGGCCAGGTCCCATGAGCTTGTTCAGCGCGCTGAGTTCGGCCGCCAACAGCCTGAATGTCATTCAGGCCGGCATCCAGGTCATCTCAGACAACATGAACAACGCCAACAGCCCGACGGCGACGAAACATTCGGTTTCGCAGACGACGGACCCGTTGAGTGGCGTCAGCATCGCGCAGTACTCGCGCTCGGTGGACGTCGCCCTACAGGCGCAGCTTCAGGGCACCACCTCCGAAAACGGCATGCAGCAGGTGCTGTCGCAATATATGAGCCAGGTCTCGGACCTGATGGGCAGCACCTCGTCCAGTGCGGCCGGCGACAGCGCCACCCCTAAGCTGACCCAGGCGTTCCAGGACTTCACCTCGTCCTTGCAGGACCTGTCGGCTTCCCCGGAAAGTGCGGTGGCGCAAAGCCAGGTGGTGCAGAAGGCCCAGGCCCTGGTCCAGACCATCCACGACCTGTCGGCCGGCGTCCAGCAGATGGAAGTCCAGGCCAAGTCGGACATCACCCAGACGGTGAAGCAGGTCAACAGCGACCTGACCCAGATCGATCAGCTGAACGCCACCATCGCGTCGCTGAAGGCTAAGAACCAGCCCACGGCGCAGTTCGAGGACCAGCGCGACGCCACCCTGGCCGACCTGTCGTCCTTGATCAGCGTGCGCACCACGGTGCGCGACAACGGTTCCATCGCCGTGTTCACCCCCACCGGCGCCACGCTGGTGGACGGGACGGCGACGCAGCTGAGTTACGACGGCAAGGTGATCTCGGGCGCCGGCGGCGCCGACATCACCAGCGCCATCACCAGCGGCAAGCTGGGCGGCCTGCTGGACCTGGTGGCGGACAGCTCGCCCGCCGCCGCCAGTTCCGACCCGTCGACCGAAGTGTTCCGCAAGCTGCAATCGCAGCTGGACGCCATCGCCGGCTCCCTGACGGGCACGACCAAGACGGGTGAGCCGACCAGCATCACCGACGCCTACAACAACGCCACCCCGGTGAAGGATGGCGAGCTGGCCGGCGGCCTGTTCACCGGTAGCGACGCCGGCACGCTGACCCTGAACAAGAGCCTGGTGAACGGCACCAAGACCATCAAGGCGTCGGCCATCAACGGCATGGTCTCCGCCATGACCGCCACCGGCCGCACGCTGACCGCCGACGGGCTGACGCTGAACGATGTCAGCTACGGCGGCATGGCCGACGGCGTCGCCACCAACTGGTCCGTCATCCAGTCCAACATCAACACCCAGGCGACCACCACCTCATCCTTCATGACCACGCTGCAGACCCGCTACTCCGGGTCCACCGGCGTCAACATGGATGAGGAGGTGGCGAACCTGCAGGTCCTACAGCGCAACTACTCGGCCACCGCCCGCGTGATTTCCGTCATCGGGCAGATGTTCGACACGCTGGAGCAAGCGATATGACGATTTCCCGCGTCAGCAGTTATTCGAGCTATCTGTCCAGCCTGAACGGCATGAACGGCACGACGTCGTCGCTGGCGGAACTGCAGCAGCAGTTCACCTCGGGCATCAAGTCGCAGAGCCTGGCCGACTACGGCGTCGATTCCGACCGGCTGCTGAACCTGAAGGCCGACTACGCCCGGCGCACCGGTTATTCCAACGCCATCACCTCGTCCACCACGCTGGCGAACGCGACGGAGACGGCGCTGTCGTCGATGGAAACCATCGTCAGCAACCTGATGAGTTCGGCCAACATCCCGGCCGGCGCCGGCACGCCCACCGTGTCCGCGGTGACATCCTCCAACAACGGCAACCTGGGCATGGTGGTGGATACCGACAATTCGGTGTTCACCACGCCCGGCACCTACACCGTCAGCGCCGTGCCGTCCAAGACCGGCAAGTCCGGCAGCTACGACGTCACCGTGGCCGACGGCCTGGGCGGGGTTTCCACCAAGACCCTGAACCTCAGCACCGTTCCACCCGACGACGGCCAGCAGACCTTCCAGATGAGCGGCGGCCCCGGTGACGGCGCCACCGTCGCCCTGAACATCAGCACGCTGAAGGGCACGGGCAGCGCCAGCTTCACCGTCGCCTATCCCGACCTGTCGGCGCCCAAGGCGCTGCTGCAAGGGGCGCTGACCCAGCTGTCGGCCCTGCTGAACACCAAGGCGGGCGACCGCTACATCTTCTCCGGCGACCGCTACAGCACCGCGCCGGCCGGCGACCTGTCGGCCACCAAGCAGGTCAGCAAGGTGACCCTGAAGGGCACCCTGGGTGTGGCCAACGACACCTACGAGATGTATGTGGGCGACAAGCGCTACACCTACGTCACGACGGGCAATGAAACCAGCATGTCCGACATCATGAACGGGCTGGCATCGCAGATCAACGGGCCCAACCAGACGCTGATCGCCCAGGGCAAGCCGGCCGACCCGCCGATCATCGCCTCGGTTACCGGCAACGTCCTGACGCTGACCGGCATCAACGCCGGCTACAACTTCAACGTTTCGTCCCAGGTCTACACCCAGCCGTCCTACAACAATTCCGTCGCCGGTGCCGCCACGCCGGCCGACCCCGGCTACAGCACCTATCCCAGCCACACCGCCGACGACGGCGCCTACGCGCAGTACACCTCGCAGCTGGCGGTCACCGCCGACCCCACCGCCGTGCCGCCGGTGACCGGGCAGCCGCAGATCGACCAGGTGAACCTCAACGGCACCAGCGTCGATGTGGGCGACGTCTTCACCGTCACCATGGGCAACCGCAACACCGTCACGGTGACCAGCGACGACGCCAACCCGGCCAACAACGTGCAGTACGACACGGTGGATGGCCCGACCACCTACAGCTACGTCATGAACGCCGCCGATGTCGCCGCCGCCAAGGCCGACCCCAACGGCCCCATGAACTACGTGACGCAGAAGCTGGCCGGTCTGGTCAACGCCGACCCCGCGGCATCGGCCGCCGCCACCGTCACCGCCAACCCGCCGGGCCAGGCCACGCTGACGCTGACCGGCAACGGTTCGCAGCGTTTCGCCACCACGGCGGTGGTGCAGAACAACAGCAACCAGAACACCATGACCTCGGTCACGCTGGCGCCGTTCCAGGACCCCACGTCCTTCAGCACCACGGTGACCAGCCCGCCCTACCTGGCCGTCTATGACAGCCAGTACACCAGCGGGGCGCAGAGCACCTCGGCCTATGCCACCAGCACGGTGAACGTGGACGACAACCTCAGCGCCACCTACGGCGTCAGTTCAAACGACCCGGCCATCCAGACCCTGGTCATCGGCATCAAGCAGATGCTGTCCGCCGTCAACAATCCCGGCAGCTACACCGCGATGATGAGCACGGCGCGTTCCACCATCGCCTCGGCGCAGGACCAGTTGCGCCAGCTGGATGCCAGCACGGTGAACGCGCAGAGCATCCTGGCGACGGCGGCCACCAATCACACCAGCGCCATGACGGATACCGAAACCCAGATTGGCAACATCCAGAACGTCGACCCCACGACGGTCGCGGCCCAGTTGCAGGCTCTGATGAACCAGCAGAGCGGGGCCTACACCGTCGCCGGCAAGCTTGCTTCCCTGTCCCTCGTCAACTTCCTGAGCTAAGGAGATCACCCATGAACGCCTTCACCACCACCGAAGATTTCGTCGCCGCCGGCCTGTCCGCCAACGCCGGCCTGTCGGGCGGCATGAACGACGAGGCCCAGCGGGCCCGCCTGTTCGACCAGTTCAACGCCTATTGGGTCAACGCCGCCAGCGAAGGCGTCCCCTACGACACCATCGGCACCATGTCGGTGATGGCCTCCATCTACGGCATCCTGGCCAAGTACGGCAAGACCACCACCGCCGAATACCTGGAAATCATGGCCGAGAGCGTGCGCTCCGGCGAATTCTCGGTGCAGCCCAACGTCTGATACCCGGTCTCCCGCGCGTTAGGGCCTTGATCGGGCCCGCAGGAACCGACCAGGAAGGGCCGGATCAATCTCCCGACAAGGGCAGGTTGATCCGGCCTTCCTTGTTTCTGGGGCCCCGATTTCAAAGGACGACTTGGGAGGCCGACCGGGCAGAAACAGCCGGGCGGCCAGGGCCGGTAGGAAAAAACGCCCCATCCCGGCAGGTCTTGCCAGGCGGCATTTCCGGCCCTGCGGCAACGGCATCGACGTGGACGGTGGGCGCGAAAAATCATGCGGCGGGGGAATGGGCTTAAGGTCCGGCAACGCCGAATGAATCCAAGCACTTATGTAAGTGTATGTCTGGATTTTTCATATTCTTCAGGAAAGCTCGGGGCCGCGGGCAAAATCTTCGCAAACTGGCATCCATCTTGCTTTCCAGAACACGCAGATACGCAACCGCTCTTCTGGGAGCCAGCACCATGAGCATTTTCGGCTCGATGTCCGTCGGTATTTCCGGTTTGCAGGCGCAGTCCACCGCGCTCAGCAACGTTTCCGACAACATCGCCAACGCCCAGACGACGGGCTTCAAGCGCATCGACACATCGTTCGAATCCCTGGTCATCCAGGCCAACGCCAACAATTACCAGGCGGGCGGTGTGCAGGCGCGTCCCGACTATGTGAACAGCGTGTCGGGCACCATCTCGACCTCGGACACCGCGACCAACATCGCCATCCGCGGCAACGGCTTCTTCAGCGTCAGCAAGCTGACCACCGTCAATGGCGACACCACCGCCTCGACGGAGCGGTACTATACCCGCGACGGCAGCTTCGCGCTGAATTCCAACCGCATCCTGGTGAACAATTCCGGCTTCGCGCTGAACGGTTTCGCGTATGACTCGACGACGGGTCTGTACGCGACTTCCAGCACCCCGGTGCAGGTGACATCGGACATCGATAGCCCGGTGCCCACCAAGGAAATCGACCTGAAGGCCAACCTGCCGACCGATCCCAGCGGGGCCATCACGCCCACGCAGATCCAGGTCTATGACAGCGCCGGCACGGCCCATAACGTGAACCTGACCTGGCGCCAGGGCACGACCGACGGCACCTGGCAGTTGGGCGTCACCGCCGACGGCAGCCAGGGGTCCCAGCCCATCCAGTCGCTGCTCAGCACCGGCTTCCCCGCCGCGGTCAATGAATCCAGTTTGCTGGTCGGCAAGAACGACCGCGCCCAGGTCACCGATGTGACCTTCGCCACCGCCGCGACCTCGCCCCTGGTGGGCTTCAACATCGGCGACACCTATTCGGTGGTGGTGAACGGCACCACCTACAGCCAGAGCATCACCAGCGCCAACGCCGCGCAGTTCAGCTCGATGAAGGATGTCGCCCAGGCGATCGCCGACCAGGTCAACGGCGCCGACACCTCGGCCGGCGTGCTGGCGACCGTGACCACGACCGGCGCCCTGCGGCTGACGGCCAAGACGGCCGGCACGGCGTTCACGCTGGACCAGAGCGTCTCCGCCGGCGCCATCACCACCCATTCGGTGACCACGAACACCACGACGACCGGGTCGGCAACGGCGTCGGCCCAGCAGGCCTCCACCTTCGTCGGCACCACCATCAACATCGACGACGTCTATAAGATGACGGTGGCCGGCACCACGGTGTCGGTGACGGTGACGCCGCAGAACATCGGTTCACTGCAGAACATCTCCGGCGTGGCGCAGACCTTGGCGGCGCAGATCAACGCCAACGCCGGGCTGAACGCCAACTACGTCGCCTCCACCTCCAACGGCACGGTCACCGTGACCGCGCGGGCCTTGAACACGACCTTCACCATGGGCGCGTCGGTGAAGGACTCCGCCGGCCTGACCAACACGGCCACCCAATCGACCTACACCGGCAACGTCACCGGGTCGAAGGAGGTTGAGAAGATCAGTATCACCGGGCAACCGGGTGACGTTGGCACGACCTACAGCATGACCATCCAGTCGCCGTCGGCGAAGACGGTGGATCCGGTCCAGACGCTGAATGCGGGCGCGCCGACCACCTATACCTACGACTTCGCGTCGAAGTACCCGACGACGACGCCGGAGGTGGGGCAGCTGTACACGGTGACCCTGGGCACCTCGACCTACAATCTGCAGATGACCAATTCCAACATCGCGAACTATCCGGACGTGGCGTCGGTGGTGACCGACCTGGCGACCAAGATCGCGGCCGACACCAACTCGCCCTTCTCGGTGACTTCGGGCACCGGCGGTGTGCTGACCCTGCAGACGCGCCAGAACGATGCCACCCTGGCCACCACCCAGGTGCTGCCCACCAGCTTCTCCCAGGCCATCAGCTACACGACTGACGGTACCGAGACCAGCCTGAGCGACATCACCGGCAAGCTGGCCGCCAAGATCAACGCCGTCTCGGGCATCCCGGTGCAGGCGACGGCGTCGGGCGGCACCATCACCCTGACGGGCAACACCGACAGCTCCGCCTTCTATACCAGCATCCCGCAGGGGACCAGCACCGACACCCCTGGCGTGGTGGTGGGCAAGACGCCCGGCCACATCAACCTGACCTTCGGCGGCACGCTGTCCGATGGCACCACCGCTGCCGCCGGCACGCTGAGCCACATGGACACCGGCTCCGTCGGTACCGGCAACGCCACGGTCAGTGCCGACCAGAGCACGGACGCCACCGCGCAGGTCGGCTTCGATTTCGACTTCGGCTACGGCGCGCAGCACATCGTGCTGAACCTGGGCAACTTCGGTGAATCCTCAGGTTTGACGCAGTTCGACGGCACCAGCATCAACGTCACCTCCAAGGTGCAGGACGGCAGCCCGGCCGGCACCTTCCAAGACGTGCAGATCAACGCCGACGGTACCGTGCTGGCCAACTACGACAACGGCCGCCAGCGCACCATCGCCAAGGTTCCGATCGTGCTGTTCAACAACCCGGACGCGCTGGGCCGTTCCACCGGCAACGTGTTCACCGAAACGGTGGACAGCGGCAAGGCCCGCTTCAACGACACCGGCGTCAACGGTGCCGGCGACATCGCCTCCAGCAGCCTGGAAGGGTCCAACGTCGACATCGCGGATGAATTCACCCAGTTGATCGTGGCGCAGCGGTCCTACACCGCCAACACCAAGGTCATCACCACCGCCGACGACCTGCTTCAGGACACCATCAACCTGAAGCGCTAACGGTTTGGGATCGGTAAAGGCCCCCGGGTGCTGCTCATTGTCGCGGCCCCGGGGGTTTTCTTTTGTCTCAAGGGCTTGGGATGGGACTGTCCGTTTGCGTGGGCGTGCGGCACCGGGCTTTCCCTTGCGTCGGGCCCGGCTTGGTGCTGGAATATTTGCATTATTAATAATAATGCGATCTTGCTGGCATGTCCGCCACCGGTGGCATTTCCTCCGCGTCGTCCTTTTGGACGCGCAGCCTGGGCAGTTCCGCCGCGTCTGCAGCGGGGCAGGGGAAGGCCGCGTCCGGCAGTCAGGCCGCCGCCTCGTCCAACACGGCGACCCAAAGCGGGAACAGCAACGCCCCGGCCGGCAGCGGGACTGCGGCCGACGGGAGCAAGCTGACGGACGCGCAACGCCAGCAGGTCGATAAGCTGAAGTCCGTGGACCGTTCGGTCCGTGCGCATGAGGCGGCGCACAAGGCCGCCGGCGGCCCCTATGCCGGGTCGGCGACCTACACTTTTTCCACCGGTCCTGATGGACAGCACTACGCCACGGCGGGTGAGGTGTCGATCGACACCAGTGTGGTGCAGGGTGACCCACGCGCGACGATCAGCAAGCTGGAAACCGTCCGCCGTGCCGCCCTGGCGCCGGCGGATCCGTCAGGCCAGGACCGCGCCGTGGCGGCCCAAGCCGCCGCCGGCATCGCCGCCGCCCAGGCGCAAGAGGCCAAGCAGACGAATGCCAAGGATGATGGGGCCACGGACGGGAAGGGGGGCGGTGGGAATGCGGCCGACGCGTCCCCATCTCAAGGCTCCTCGGCGGGGGATGGCACAATTGGTGCCGGGGGCATCACCAATCGGCAGGGTGCGGCAGCCTATCGCAAGACCCAGGGGGCCGCGGACGCCAGCATCGTGCAGGCAGCACAAGCGGCGGCGCAACCGCTGGCCCTGGTCATTTGACGGCACCGGCCGGCGACAACACCTTCGCGGGGACAGCCGGGGCGACAACAGCCGCCGCCGGCTTTTCCCAGGTGCTTGACCTCCGCGGTCACTGGGCGGCGGCGTAACGCAAGGCGCAGATCTTGGTCGCCATGTCGGCCATCTTGGCGCCGCCCTGCTCCTTGGCCAGGGCGCCGGCCTCATCGCACTTGTGCTGGTCGATCAGGGCATCCACCCGCTGGGCCACGTTGGTCAGACGCGACTTGGTGGCATCGGTAATGCCCGTGGGCTCCGGGGCGCGTATGCCGATGCTGTTGGGAAAATTGAGCGGCGTATAGGTGGTGACGGGCGAAAAAGTGCTGTTCGGAACGGGAAGGCCGGTTGAACCGCCCTCGGCCGCGAGCGCGTTGCCCGAGAGGAAGAGCAGGGCGGCGACGGCAACACCGGTAAGCATCTTCATAAAGTATCTCCCATGGTGGGTTCGCGAGTGGTCGGCAGTCGCC
Organism: Azospirillaceae bacterium; assembly: GCA_028283825.1. Taxonomy (NCBI): domain Bacteria; kingdom Pseudomonadati; phylum Pseudomonadota; class Alphaproteobacteria; order Rhodospirillales; family Azospirillaceae; species Azospirillaceae bacterium. The sequence continues at coordinate 1,553,093 of JAPWJW010000001.1, forward strand.
CGAACACCCGCTGGGCGTTGGTCACTTTTGGTCGGAATAACGTAAGGCACAGATCTTGGTCGCCATGTCGGCCATGACGGCGCCGCCCTGGTCCCTGGCCAGGGTGCTGGCCTCATCGCACTTGCGCTGGTCGATCAAGGCATCCACCCGCTGGGCGACGTTGGTGAGACGCGATTTGGTGGCATCGGTCATGCCGTTGGGCCGCACGTATAAGAAACCTGGCGACGGCGAATTGCTTGGGGCCGGGAACATTTGAGCGCCGGCGCCACCAGAGCCCCAATAGGCGCCGCTGGCGAAGGCATGGCCTGCCGTCAGGGCTAGTGTGGTTGTGAAAACAACCATACGGATACCTGCTTTCACCGCTAACCTCCCTACTTTTCGCGATCCATCAGAAATTTGTCCGGATGAAATCCCCTGCTGGCTCTAAGCGCCGGCCAAGGGGGCGGCGACCCGGCTTACTCCGCCTTGGCGTAGCGCAAGGCGCAAATCCTGGCCGCAATGTCGGCCATTTTAGCGTTGCCGTCCCTTAGGGCCACCGCGCTGGCCTCATCACACTTATGTTGATCAATCAGGCCATCGACCTCGCGGCCGACCGTCAACAGATGACCTTTTTCCATCGGTGTGAGGGGCGCGCCGAATGCGGTCTCGCGGGGGGAGTAGCCGCCGTTGAGGCCGGGGTTGGCGGGATACGAAGGTGTTCCAACCGCGGGTTGGCTCGCCCCGGCCGGCGCCGCCATTGCGGGAGCCGCCAAGCTGGTCAGCATGAAGGACGCCAGAAGCCCAATCACCAATTTCATGCCCGATCTCCCTTTGAAATGACCGCCATGGCCACGTCTCGCCAGAGATAGTCAGCCGCACACAACCAGTAAGATGTGTCGATCATCACACTTATGCAGGCGTCCGCCAAGCCTTGAAGCGGCAATGGTGTCGCAGTTCCAGGCCGGCGGGCGGACAACAAAAAACCGGCCGCGAATACGGCCGGTTTCAGCAAGACGCCCCAACAAGACCAATGGTCAGCTGAACAGATTGATCATGTTGCCTAGCAGCTTCTGCGTACCGGTCTGGCCCGGCGTATAGCTCGCCATCGCGGTGAGGGAGTCCGACAGGGCGGTGGAGATGGCGGCGGCGCTGGCCGAGATGCTGGCCGTGGTGGAGGCCGCCGTGACGGTGGTGGTGTAATCCTTGGAATAGTCGCCGGCGGCGACCTGCACGCCGTAGTTCACCTTGTCGGTCAGCTTGGTGCCGGTGGCGCGGGATACCTTCAGCACATAGGTGCCGGCGTCCAGCGACTTGGTCCCGTCGATCATGTCGTTGTAGGCGGTGTTCAACGCCCCGGTGGTGGAATCGCTGTCGGCGATGACGGTACCGGTCTTGGTCATGACCTGCAGGCGCGCGGAGGTCGGATCCAGGTTGCCCAGGTTGATGATGGACGAACGTGAGAGCTTGAAGCTCATGTAATCGGCCTGGTCGCCGGCGGCCAGCGATCCGAAGGCATTCACGCGGGTCTGGCCCTTGGTCACCGTGCCGATGTCGGTGGCGGCAGGAACGGTGTTGTATTGGGACTTGGCGACCGACTTCGTGTAGTCCGTCGCCGTGCCGATGGCGCTGGACGACTGCGCCGAACCCTTGGCGTCCAGCGCGTCGTTCTGCGCCTTCAGCTTGGCCTGGATCGACGCCAGCTGCGCAAAGACGGCGGCATTGCTCGCGGCCGTGGTCGTGTTCTGAAGTAGCGAGGTCGCGGTGGAGCTGGTCACGGAGGGATATCCCTAATTCGCTGTCGATCCGGAACTTTCGTGATCCGATACGCGCTTGATCCGATGTTCGAAGGCCTGGAACCGAAACCGTGAGGCGGGGGTGGAACGGACCCATCACCCAATAGTTTGCAACAGTGTGAACGATAGAACGATAAAATGCAAGATAATCAGTGGGCGTTGCGGAAGGGGTTGAATTTTTCGCGCCCGCTTTTCCGCCGCGGCCCGTCTAAATCGATATGTTGAACTTTCCTACCCCACCGGCGGCCATTCCGGGCCGCGGCGCGACAGGCGCGGACGCCATGGCTGGCGCGCGCGCCGGCATCGCGGCGACGGGCTGTGGGGCGGTGCCCGGACGCGGGGCCTGGGCCCCGGCGGCGGGCGCGGTTTCGGCGGGGCGCTGGGACAGGCCGGCGGCGACGTTGCGGTTGATGTCGATCAGCTGGTCCAGCTTAGTCACGTCCAAGTCCCCTAGCCGCTCGAACGTTTGCCGGTCGACGATCAGCGAGAGCCGCAGGATGTTCTCCCGCAGGTCGCGGGGCAGGGGGCAATCGTCCTCCGCCATGGACGTCTGGAAGATGGTCCAGAGCCGCTGGTTCAGCGACAGCGCCTGGCGCAAGGGCTCCGGATCGCTGGGATTCTGGGCCGCCGCCATCAGCCGGCGTGCGGCTTCCGTCAGTCCCCAGGCTTCGATGTCGCGCGGACTGTCCGATGCGGGGCGGTGGGTGTATCCGGCCGAAGGCTTCATCAGAGCACGTGATCCCTGGCTAATTCGTTTCCAGTCGGACGGAAGTCCCGCATTTCCCGCCACGGGCGCCGCACCGTCGAAGGTACGGCTGACCGGGGGGACGCACGGGCGTCCTGCCGCTTTCCACAACCAAACCGGTGGGGGTCATCCGACACCCGCCCGGACCTGAAATCCCGAAGCCGTCCGCGTGGATGGCTTCCCAGCACCCCGTCCTACCCCCTCCTGCGTACCTCCGAATGGGCGCGGCAAGGGGGATGTATGCCTAGGGTGCGGAACTGCAAGTATCCCATACTCACCTTGGGTCAGCAAGGACACGCTGCCGGCTGGAAGCCGCCATCCGATCGGTCCGTTGCCACAGGACCGGTGGGGGAGACCCCGAACCTTCGCAATTGTGTTTAGGGCATAAAGGTAAAGATACCCTGAAGGCACCCTTCTCCACGGCCGGCCGCGGGGTTTCAGGCGGCGGGCAAGCGGGGTAGCGCTTTGGTGGGACAAGGCCGGCCCACAGGCCGGCACGCGGCTTGTCAGGGCGTGCCGTAGGCTTCCACGATGGGGACGCGGGCCGCGCGCCAGGCGGGGAAGAAGCCGCCGATGAAACCCACGATCAAGGCCAGGACGATGCCTTGCGCCGCCACGGCCGGCGTCAGGTGGAAGGTGAAGACCACCTGGGAGAAGCCGGACAGGGTGGAGGCGGTGAAGCCGTCGAACACCGCCCAGGTGACGATGGCCCCCAGCAAGCCGCCGACCAGCGACAGCGCCAGGCTTTCCAGTAGGGTGCCGACGAAGGATGAAAGGCCGCTGAACCCGATGCAGCGCAGGGTGGCGATCTCCTGCGCCCGCGCCGCGACCGAGCTGTACATGGTGTTGAGCGCGCCGGCCAGGGCGCCCAGGGCCATGGCGATGGCCAGGGGCCAGCCCAGCTTCTGGATCAGGTCGCTGGTGCGGCTGGCCTGCTGGGCGTAGTAGGCGGCCTCCGTGCTGACATCCAGCTTCAGCTGTGGGTCGTTGGCGACGTAATCCTTCAGGGCGGCCAGGGCATCCGGCCCGGTCAGGCGGGCGCGGATGGACTGGAAGACGTTCTGGCGGTGGAACAGGTCCTGCACCACCGGCGTGTCCCCCCACATCTCGGACTCAAAGACGCTGCCGTCCAACTCAAACACGCCCACCACCACCCAGCTGCTGTTGCCCAGATGGACGGTGTTGCCCAGGTTCATGCCCACGAAGTCGCGCTCCAGGGCACGGCCCACCATCAGTTCGTTGGTGCCGGGGGCGAACGCGCGCCCTTCCACGATCTTCAGGCCGGGGCGCGATGCGATGCCGGCGGGGCCCAGGCCGCGCAGGCTGACGTTGCCCTTGGCCGCCTTCTTCAGGTTACCGTCCGCCGGCACGGCCGATTTCTTGATGGCGTCAACGATGACGTACAGCTCGGGCGAGACCACGGCCTTGCCGTCGGGCCCGCGCGCCACGCCCGGCGCCTCCTCGATCAGGCGGGCCTGGTCGCGGGAAACGCCGCTGTTCAGTTCGGCCTCGGCGCCGGCGCGCAGCAGCATGGCAACGTCGCTGGCGCCGCTGCCCCGCATGGTGCGCTGGAACCCGGCGGCCATGGCCAGGAAGGACAGCAGCACCGTCACCACCAGGGCCACCGCCACCACGGTGGAGAGGGAGGACCAGAAACGCTGGGGGATGCTTTTCAGGCAGATGGTGGTCACCGCCACGATCTCGTTCAGCAAACGCATGACCGGTTCTTCCCCTTCAGAGGCGGCCCAGGGCCGTGACGATGTTGAGGCGCAGGGCCGTCAGCGCCGGCACGAAGCCGGTGGCCAGACCCAGCAGCAGCATGAAACCCACGCCCAGGCCGGCCACCGGCGCCGTCAGCATCATGGGGGGGAATGAGCCCTCCACCGCCTTGCTGAGCCCGCGCAGCAGCACGGACGCCACCAGCAGGGCCGGCAGGCCGCCCAGCAGCGCCAGCAGGACGGATTCCCCCAGCACCTGCCGCCAGATGCGCCACGACGGGAAGCCCAGGGTCTTCAGGACGGCGATCTCCTTGGTGCGTTCGCGCACCGCCATCACCATGGTGTTGCCCACGATCATCAGGATGGTGGCGAAGGCCGCCCCCACCACCAGGGTGATGATCAGGGCGATGTTGCCCAGCTGGGCCAGGAAGGCCTTGCCGAACGCCTTTTCCGTGCCGGTGTTGGTCTCGGAGGGGGAGTTGGCGAACAGGGCGTCGATGGTGTCCGACACCTTTTCGTTCAGGGTGGCGCTGTCCGTCTGCAGGATCATCCAGCCCACGGTGTCCTTGCCCCAGCTTCGGCTTTCATTGAGGTTTTCGTAGGGGAGCAGGACGACGGCGGGGTTCGAACTCGCCTTGACCGGGTGGATGATGCCGGCCACCGTCAGTTCCCAGGTGTGGGTGTTGTCGCTTTTGTTGGTGAGGATGTTGGAGTTGAGGGGAATGCGGTCGCCCACCTTCCAGCCGTACTTGTTGGCGATGGTTTCGCCCACCAGCATGCTGTTGCGGTCGTGCAGGAAGGTGTCGCGGGCGGCCGCGTCCACCGCCATGGTGTCGCGATACATGTCCAGGTAGCTTTCCGGATCGACGGCGAAGGTGCCGATCTGGTTGCGCGGATCCTGGTAATAGCCGCCGAACCAGCTGGCGTGGGTCACCTGCTTCACCCCCTTCACCGCCGCCACCTTGGCGACATAGGCGAAGGGCAGGGGCTGGATGAAGGTGATCTTGTTGGTCACCACCAGCCGGTTGTCGGCGGCGGCGTCCAGGCCGGCGTTGAAGGCGTAGTTGACGCTGGCCAGCACGCCGTAGATGAGGAAGGCCACGAAGATGGCCAGCATCATCAGGAAGGTGCGCAGCTTGCGCCGGAACAGGTTGCGCCACAGCAGGTAGAGGTCGCTCATGCCACCAGTTCCCGTTCGGTGAAGCGGCCCTTGTCCAGGTGCAGGGTGCGCCGGGCATATTTCGCCGCCTCCGGATCGTGGGTGACCATGACGATGGTCTTGCCCATTTCCCGGTTCAGCAGTTGCAGCATGGCCAGGATCTCGTCCGCCGTGCTGCGGTCCAGGTCGCCGGTGGGCTCGTCGCACAGCAGCAGCTTGGGGTCGGAGATCAGGGCGCGGGCGATGGCCACGCGCTGCTGCTGGCCGCCCGACATCTCGCGTGGGTAATGGCTGGCGCGCTCGGCCAGGCCCACCAGGCTCAAGGCCGCCTCCACCCGCCGCTTGCGCTCCGCCCGTCCGAAGGAGGTCAGCAGCAGGGGCAGTTCCACGTTGCGCGCCGCCGACAGGGTGGGCATCAGGTTATAGAACTGGAAGATGAACCCCACATTGTGGGCCCGCCAGCGCGCCAGCTGCCCCTCGTTCAGGGCGTCCACGCGGCTGCCGTCGAAGGTGATGGCACCTTCCGTCGGCTGGTCGATGCCGCCCAGCAGGTTCAGCAGCGTGGTCTTGCCCGACCCGCTGGGCCCCATCACCGCCACGAAGTCGCCGACCGGGATGGTCAGGCCCAGATGGTCGAAGATGGTGATGGTGTCCTTGCCCTTGATGAAGCGTTTGGAGACGTCCTGAAGCTGGATCAGAGTCTGGCCGCTCATGGCCTGTGGCTCCCATGGCTGTGGCAAGGAAATGGATGGGGGCGTCTTTCGGTGCTCAGGTGCCCTTGCGGTCTTCCTGGAAGGTCACCTTGGCCGCCATGTTGGGCAGGATGCGGGGATCCTTGGTGCGGATGATCACGCGCACCTTGATGGTCGCCTTTTCCCGGCTGGCAGTGGGGATGATGGCCAGCACCTCCGCCGGCACCTTCCAGTCCGGATAGGCGTCCAGCACGGCGGTGACCGGCTGCCCGGGGTGGACGCGGGCGATGTTGGCCTCGTTCACCTCTACCTCGAATTCCAGGCTGTCCATGTCCACCAGGGTGCAGACGCCGGTGCGGGTGAAGCCGCCGGCGGACAAGGGGGAGATGATCTCCCCCGGCTGGGCGTTCTTTTCCGTCACCACGCCGGTGAAGGGGGCCCGCACCTGGTGGCGGTCCAGCATCTCCGCGTCATAGGCCACGGTCACCCGGGCGGCGTTGACGTCGGCCTTGGCCTTGATCAGTTGCGCCCGCAGGCCGGCGGCCCGGGCGTCGGCCTTGATCAGGTCGGCCTCGCTGGAATAATGGTTGCCGGTCAGGGTGCGGGTGCGCTCCAGCGTCTTTTCCGCGTCCACCAGGTCGGCCTGGGTGACGTTCACCGCCGCCTCCGCCGAGGCCTGGCGGGCGCGTTCCCGATCCAGGTCGTTGCGGGCCAGCACGTCGTCCAGCCGGGCCAGCACCTGGCCCTTCTGCACCAGCATGCCCTCCTGGACCAATACCTCCTGCACCCGGCCGGTGATGTCGGCGGAAACGGTGGCGACCCGCCGGGCCACCACATAGCCGGAGCCGGTCAGGCCGCCACCGCGCACGACGGGATCCGGCGGTGCCGCTGGGCCGGACTGCGGCGGGGCCGCGGACACGGGGGCGGACGCTGCGGTTTGCCCGCCATCGGCAGGTGGTTTACGAAGGTCCAGCACGCCGCTGAACCAGGCGATGGCGCCCGCGATGGCCACCACCAGCACCCCACCACCCAAGCCCAGGATCAGCGGGCGCGCGCCGCCCTTTGCCGGCGCCGGTTGCGCCCGGTTGATGGTCATGGATCGCAAAAGTTCGACTTTGTCCTGATGCACCCTTGCCCCCCGACTGGTGTCACCTGACCGCCCGATATCGCTACCATCATAGCGTGCGCGGCGTGCTTTAACCACAAATGGTTGACCGATCGGACAACCGCAGGGTAGGTCCGCTTGAGCTCGGGCGGCGTGGGGCCAATTTGGGGAAAGGTTTCGGGGCACAAAAGCGAAGGGCCGGCGGATCGCTCCGGCCGGCCCTTCGTTCATGGGATATACCAGCGGCATAAGGCTGAGCCTTATGCCGCTGTAGGACGCGACCGCGTCCGCCGCAGGTTTCCGGGGAGCGTTAGCGGACTGGAAACCGAGGAAGCCCAAGCCCGCGGATGCGGGCGCCCGGCGCCTGAGGGCAAATGCTGCTGAAAAACCTCAATCAGATGGCGGCGCCGTCCACCAGGTCGGCATCCTCGTCAAAGCGCGACAGCAGCGTGAAGATGTGGTTGGCCGCCTGTTCGGCGGTCATGGCCTGGGTGTCGATGCGCACGTCGGGCGATTCCGGCGGCTCATAGGCGCTGTCGATGCCGGTGAAGTTGGGCAGCTTGCCGCTGCGCGCCTTGGCGTACAGGCCCTTCACGTCGCGTTCCTCGGCCACCGCCAGGGGGGTGTCGACGAACACCTCCAGGAACTCGCCCGGGCCCAGCAGCTCGCGCGCCAGCCGCCGTTCCGCCCGGTAGGGGGAGATGAAAGAGACCAGGACGATCAATCCTGATTCCACCATCAGCTTGGACACCTCCGCCACGCGGCGAATGTTCTCCACCCGGTCGGCGTCGGTGAAGCCCAGGTCGCGGTTCAGGCCGTGGCGGACGTTGTCGCCGTCCAGCAGCATGGTGTGGCGGCCGTGGGCGTGCAGCTTCTTTTCCACCAGGTTGGCGATGGTGGACTTGCCCGCACCCGACAGGCCGGTGAACCACAGCACGCGGGGCCGCTGGCCCTTCATCTGCGAGCGGGCGCGCTTGTCCACGTCCAGCACTTGCCATGGCACGGTGCGCACGATGGCGGAGCGGATGAGGCCGGCGGCCACCGTCTCATTGGTCAGCCGGTCGATCAGGATGAAACCGCCGGTATCGCGGTTGTTGCGGTAGACATCGAAGGCCACCGCCTGGTCCAGGCTGAGGGTGACCAGCCCGACCTCGTTCAGGGCCAGGGTCTTGGCCGCCAGCTGTTCCAGGGTGTTGACGTTGATCTTGTGCTTCAGCGTCGCCACCGTGGCCGGCACCGACTTGGCGCCCAGCTTCAGGATGTAGGGACGGCCCGGCAGTAGCGGCGCTTCCGACATCCAGACCAGCGTGGCCTCCATCTGGTCGGCCGCCTCGACCGCCTCATCCAGGGACGACAGGACGTCGCCGCGGCTGATGTCGATCTCATCCGCCAGGGTCAGGGTGACCGACTGGCCGGCGACCGCCACCTCCAGGTCGCCGTCCTGGGTGACGATGCGCGCCACCCGGCTTTCCTGGCCGGAGGGCAATACGCGGATCAGGTCGCCCGGGCGCACGGTGCCGGCGGCGATGGTGCCGGCGTAGCCGCGGAAGTCCAGGTTGGGGCGGTTGACCCACTGCACCGGCAGGCGGAAGGGGTGGTTGGCGCGGCTGTCCGACACCTCCACCGTTTCCAGGTGGCCGATCAGGGTCGGCCCCTGATACCAGGGCATGGCGTCGGTCAGGGTGGTGACGTTGTCGCCCTTCAGGGCCGACAGGGGAATGGCCTGGATGTCCGTCAGGTCCAGCTGCCGGGCGAAGGCGCGGTATTCCGCTTCCACCCGCGCGAACACCGCCGGGTCATAGCCCATCAGGTCCATCTTGTTGACGGCCAGGACGATCTTGCGGATGCCCAGCAGGGACACCAGGAAGCTGTGGCGCCGCGTCTGCGGCAGCACGCCCTTGCGCGCGTCGATCAGGATGATGGCCAGGTCGGCGGTGGAGGCGCCGGTGACCATGTTGCGCGTGTACTGTTCATGGCCGGGGGTGTCGGCCACGATGAACTTGCGCCGGTCGGTGCTGAAGAAACGATAGGCGACATCGATGGTGATGCCCTGTTCACGCTCCGCCGACAGGCCGTCGACCAGCAGGGCGAAATCCAGGTCGCCACCTTGCGTGCCGACCTTGCGGCTGTCGGCCTCCAGCGCCGCCAGCTGGTCCTCGAACAGCATCTTGCTGTCGTACAGCATGCGGCCTATCAGGGTGCTCTTGCCGTCGTCGACGCTGCCGCAGGTGATGAAGCGCAACAGGCTCTTGGATTGCTGGGCTTCCAGGTAGCGCTCGATCTCGCTCACGCCAGCCTCCCCAGAGGCGGACAGGGTATCCGGGGCCATCAGAAGTACCCTTCCTGCTTCTTCTGCTCCATGGAGGCGCCGCCGTCGCGGTCGATGACGCGGCCCTGGCGTTCCGATGTGCGGGCCAGCAGCATCTCGCGGATGATGGCCGGCAGGCTGTCGGCGTCGCTGTCGAAGGCGCCGGTCAGGGGGTAGCAGCCCAGGGTGCGGAAGCGCACGCGGCGCTGCTGCGGCACCTCGCCCGGCTTCAGGGGCATGCGGTCGTCATCCACCATGATCAGGGCGCCGTCACGCTCCACCACCGGGCGTTCGGCGGCAAAGTACAGCGGCACGATGGGGATGTTTTCCAGGTAGATGTATTCCCAGATGTCCAGCTCGGTCCAATTGGACAGGGGGAAGACGCGGATGCTTTCGCCCTTGTTCTTGCGGGCGTTGTACAGCTGCCAAAGTTCGGGGCGCTGGTTCTTGGGGTCCCAGCGGTGCTGGTCGGTGCGGAAGCTGAAGATGCGCTCCTTGGCGCGGCTCTTCTCCTCGTCACGGCGCGCGCCACCGAAGGCCGCGTCAAAGCCGTAGCGGTCCAGCGCTTGCTTCAGCGCCTCCGTCTTCATCACCTGGGTGTGGATGGCGGAGCCGTGGGTGAAGGGGCCGATGCCGCGGGCCAGGCCTTCGGGGTTGGTGTGGACCAGCAGGTCCAGGCCCAGATCCGCCACGCGCTGGTCGCGGAAGGCGATCATCTCGCGGAACTTCCAGGTGGTGTCCACGTGCAGCAGGGGGAAGGGCGGTTTGGCCGGGTAAAAGGCCTTCATCGCCAGGTGCAGCATCACCGCGCTGTCCTTGCCGATGGAATACATCATCACCGGGTTCTGCGTTTCCGCCACCACTTCCCGCAGGATGTGGATGCTTTCCGCCTCCAACCGCTGCAGGTGCGTCAATCGCGAGGGGGCGATCGTGCCCACAGTCAGGGCGGCCGGAAGGGGGGAAGGGGTCTTGATGATGCTGTCCAACACTGCCGCGTCTTTCACGTCTATCGCTCTTCCGTCACGCAAACGCACTCAAAGGCCAAGCCGTTCCCGAATATGTCCCCGGGGGTGGGAACATAGGTCCCAGATTAGTACGCCCGCCGTTGCACGCCAAACGCTTACCCGCGCTGTCGCGGTTTTCCATAAAACCCTGTCAAGCGACGTATAACGGAAACTTTCACAGCGGGCTTTGCGTTTATGGAATTGCTGCGGCCGCGAAAATTACCTAAGGGTGCGACCCGTTAATAACTTCCAATTTATGTATAATTTCTTAACATCTTTGGCGTTATGGGAAACAAACAATTATATCAATGATCTAGATCCAGGAAACGGGCGCCCAGGGCGTTCCAGGATTGGGGCCCGATGACAGCCACCAGTTTTCCCGCCGTCAGCGCCTGGTCGATGTCGCCGGCGTCGCAGGCGGCCTGAAGATGCCGCGCCGCGTTTTCCAGGCGCCGTAATCCACAGTTCCCGGATGTGGAAAGCAGGTCGTGGGCCTCCCACCGCAGGGCGTCCAGGTCCAGGTCGGGGCCGGCGGCGGTCAATGCCGCCACCCGCGCCACCCGACTCCCGCCATTCTCCACGAAATTCTGAATCAGGCCCTGGAAGGCCGGCCCCCCGGCCACCGCCTCCAGCTTCGCCAGCACCCCGGTATCCAGCAGGGGCGGGTCGTCCGCTTCCGGTTCCGGCATGGCCCCGTCTTCCGCATCCGCGGGGGGAAGGGCGCCTTGGGAAACGGCGGTCGACCAGTGCGCCACCGCCTCCAGCATCTGGGATTGGCGGAAGGGCTTGTAGACGCAGTCATCCATGCCCACCGCCGCGTATTCATCGCTCATCCCCACCATGGCGTTGGCGGTCATGGCCAGGATGGGGGTGCGGGGCCGGCCGGCGGACACCTCCGCCTCGCGGATGCGGCGGGTGGCCTCCACCCCGTCCATCACCGGCATCTGCACGTCCATCAGCACGATGTCGAAATGGTCACGCTCGCAGGCCGTGACCGCCTGCATGCCGTCCTCCGCCAAGGCCACGGTATAACCGGCCTTGCGCAGCATCAGGGCGGCGACCGCCTGGTTGGTGGGGTTGTCCTCCACCAGCAGGACGCGGCGACCGCCGCCGTCGGCCGGTGCGGCGGGAAGGTCGGGGGCGCAGGGCGGCACCAGGCAGCCGAAGGCCCGCGCCACCGCCTCGTTCAGCGGCAGGCGGCGCACCGGCTTGGGCAGCACGGCGTCATAGCGGACCTCGGTGCCGTCATGGTCGCCCTCGACGGAACTGACCAGGATGATGCGCACGTCGGCGAAGCGGGGATCGGCACGCACCCGTGCCGCCAACTCCGGCCCGTTGAGCCCCGGCATGCGGTGGTCCACCAGCAGCACGTCGAAGGGATCGGCGCTGCCGACAGCCTCTTCCAGGCGGGCCTGCGCCGCCTCGCCGTCCGCCGCCTCTTCCACCCGCAGGCCCAGGTCGAAGGACAGGTTGTGGGTCAGGATCAGCCGGTTCATCGCCAAATCGTCCACCACCAGGGCATGGCGGCCGCGCACGCTTTCCAGCGATATCCGCGGGGCCGTGGCCGCCTCCGCCGGCGGCAGCGGCACCTCGAACCAGAAGGTGGAGCCCTGGCCGGGCGTGCTGTCCACGCCGATGTCGCCGCCCATCAGATCCACCAGTTCGCGACAAATAGCCAGGCCCAGGCCGGTGCCGCCGAAGCGCCGGGTGACCGAGGCGTCCGCCTGGGAGAACTTCAGGAACAGGCGCTGCACCTGATCGTCGGCCAGGCCGATGCCGGTGTCCTGCACGGTGAAACGCAGGCGCCGGGCATTGGGCGTGGCGGCGGGCAGGCAGGTGACCACGACGCTGACCCAGCCCTGCTCGGTGAACTTCACGGCGTTGCCGGCCAGGTTCAGCAGGATCTGGCGCAGGCGGGTGGGGTCGCCGTACCAATGCCGCCGCGCCTCCTCCACCACCAGGACGCCCATCTCTATGCCCTTGTCGCGGGCGCGGGGCGCCAGGATGGCGGCCACCCCTTCCATCAGGTCGCCCAAATCGAAGGACAGGCTTTCCAGCTCCACCTTGCCGGCCTCGAGCTTGGAGATGTCGAGGATGTCGTTGATCACGCCCAGCAGGGCGTCGGCGCTGTCGCGGATCGTCTCGGCATAGGCCCGCTGCTCCACCGTCAGGCCGGGCGTGTCCAGCAGCAGCTGGACCATGCCCACCACCCCGTTCATGGGCGTGCGCACCTCATGGCTCATATTGGCCAGGAAGTCGTTCTTGGCGCGGTTGGCCTCTTCCGCCCGGCGTTTCTCCGCCGCCAGGGCGCGGGCGCTTTCGCGGGCGACGGTGACGTCCCAATTCACGCCCACGATCTTCCACGGCCGGCCGGCGGCATCGCGTTCCAGCAGGCCGTTGACCTTGATGTGGCGGATGCTGCCGTCGGGGCGGTGGATGCGGAATTCGGTGTCCAGCGCGCTTTCGCCCCGGATCACCGCCTGGATTTCCGCCCGCATGCGGCCCAGATCATCCGGATGGCAGCGCGACTGCCAGAGGCTGAAAACCTGCTGGCGGGGCGTGGCCGGATCCACGCCATAGATCTGGAACATATAGGCGTCCCACACCAGGGTGTTGGTCGCCAGGTCGTGTTCCCAGACGCCGATGCCGCCGGATTGGGTGGCCAGCGCCAGGCGGTCGCCGGTGGCCATCAGCTTTTCGTTGATGGCGCTCAGCTCCTGGGTCATGCCTTCGGCGATGGCCGTGGCCCGGGCGCGCACCAGGTGCAGGTTGGCGGTCAGGGCCGCCAGCATCAGGGCGATGAAGGCCAGGCTGGCCGCCGCCTCCGCCGCCCCCGCCTGGCCGGCGGAGGCGAAGGCCGGCGCGCGCGTCCAGGCCAGCGTCAGGGTGCGCCCACCTTCCTCCACCCGGCTGACCTGCTCAAACCCGGCGGCGTCCGCCGACAGCACCTGGGTGGGCAACACCGGCGTCGGGGCGGACGGCGTCAGCCCCAGGCGGGCGGCCAACCGATCCTCTTCGGCATTGGGGGTGAGGGTACGGTACAGCAGCGCGTCGGGGCGGATCTCCGCGCCGTCAAACACGGCCACGTCCACCTCATCCACCATGCCGCGCAGGGCCTCGCGGAAGAACACCTCCGATATGAAGGGGGCGTAGATCCAGCACAGCAGCGCCTGGCGCCGCTGAATGGGGCTGTCCAACGGCCGGCCGGGCGCATAGACGGGGATGAAATAAAGGAAACCGAACCGCCGCTGGGCGTCCTGCACCAGGGTGATCCGTTTGGTCAGCGTGGGCTCGCCCGTGTCGCGGGCGCGGGCGGCCGCCTGGCGCCGGCCGGCCTCCGTCGCCACATTCAGGCCCAGGGCGGCGGCGTTGGTCGCCACCGGCTCGACATAGGTGATGATGTCGTACTCGGGCGCGTCGACCACCCGGTCGGTGTCGGTGCCCGGCGGCGGGGCCGCGGACTTCAGGGCGAAATCCGGCACCCCCTCCGCCCGCGCTTTCTGGATGAAACGGTCGAGGTCCGCTTCGGCCACCGGATAGACCACGCCGATACCGTTCACGCCGGGATAGCGGCCATCGATATTGATGGTCTGCGCGAAGGCGCGCCACTGCTCCCGCCCCACGGGCAGGCCGGTGGCATAAAGGGCGGCACCCGCCTGCAGGGCGTTGGTGTAGGCCAGCATCCGTTCGTGGATGCGGCCCATGGCGCTGTCGACCAGCTTGGCCACGTGCGCCTCGTCCCGCGACCGGGCGATGTCGGCGCGGTCCAGGAACACGCCGGCGGCAATGGCGCAGCCCACCAGGAAAACGATGGAGCCCAGGCGCATGGACTGGGCCGGAATATCGGAAAAGACGATGGCGGCCAGCGCGAAGGTGGCCAGCATGGCCTGCACGTTCAGCAGGCCCTGGTTCAGCCCGGCATCGATGAAGGGCCCGGTGCCGGACGTGGTGCCGATGACGAAGACCACGGCCGCCACCAAGACCACCAGGTTGGCCCCCAGGGCGCCGTAGCGATGGGCGGCCAGCAGGATGGCGGGGTACAGCAGGAAGATGCCCAGGACGGCGCCGGATCCCAGGGCCTGCTGGGCCTGGGGCACGAAGGACAGGCCCAGGGCCAGGGCTGTCAGGGCCAGCACCGGCAGCAGGCTGCCCGGCAGCGTGGCCCACAGGCGCGCGGGGGCGTAGTCGCGGGCATCGGCGTCGCGCAGGGAAATGGCGACGGCGTTGATGATCAGGATGCCCAGCGCGTCGCCGGTCCACCAGGTCAGCCAGACGCCGCTGAGGTTCACGTCCCAGGAAAGATTGCCGGCCACCAGCAGGCTGGTGACCCCGATGGTGGCGCTGGCGACCGGGGCGATGATGGCGGCGACGCCGTGGGCGGCGGCCCTTGAGACCTGCAGACGCTCCCGGTCGACACTGTCGATGCGGGCGAACAGCAGGGCGCCGATGACGGCTTCGGCCGTGTTGCCCACGGCGATGAAGGCCGCCGTCAACGGCCCCACGTCGGGCGTCAGCGCGTTGGCGGCGAAGGCGCCCAGCAGGACGAAGGGCCAGGACGGGATGCCGAACACCAGCAGGCCCGCCACCGCCAGGCCCGACGCCGGCCACACCGGGCTGGCGCTGTCATTGACGCTGGCCAGGACCAGGCCCAGCCGGGCGGTGCCCAGGTAAAGCAAGGCCAGCAGGATGATCCTGACGCACGTCTTCAGGGCATGCCCTGCCGGTTGACCCATCACGCCGCCCGTTCCTCCGCCGGGCGCGTGTCGAACGCGCCGCCCGTTAGCGAAGTCTAACGGGACGGCGCGTCCGAATGAAAGCGGCACGATGAAGCGACCGGAAATTACTCCACCGGCACCACGGGCAGGTCGATGAAGCTGGCCTGCGCACCCTGGTGGTAGATGCGCTGCGTCGCCTTGGCGTAGTCGCCGGGCTTGGCGAAGAAGATATTGTCCACGAAAGTCTGCGGGTTGCGGTCATAGAGCGGGAACCAGCTGGACTGGATCTGCACCATGACGCGATGGCCCGGCAGGAAGACGTGGTTGGCGTTGGGCAGTTCGAAGCGATAGCGCTGGACCTTGTTCGCCGGGATGGCGGTCGGGTGTTCCAGGCTGTCGCGGTAGCGGCCGCGGAAGATGTCCATGCCGATGCCCAGCTGATAGCCGCCCATCTCCGGCTGCGACGGCACCTCGTCCGGGTAGACGTCGATCAGCTTGACCACCCAGTCGCTGTCGGTGCCCGAGGTGCTGGCGTACAGGTTCACCACCGGCGCGCCGCTGATCTTCATGGGCTGGGTCAGCACCTCGCTGGTGTAGACCAGCACATCGGTGCGGTCGGCCACGGCGCGCTGGTCGGTCACCAGCCAGCGCTTCCAGGCATCACCGTCGCGGAAGCGCACGGGGCGGGGGGTGAAGGGCACGGGCTTGGCCGGGTCGGAGACATACTCGTCATAGGCCGGGCCGCCCTTGGCGGGTGCGGTGAAGCCCAGGCCCTGGCCGGCCTCAAGGTACAGCGGCTTGGGCGTGCTGGCGCAACCGGTGGCGCAGGATGTGGGCCAGCGGTTCAGATGCCGCCAGACGTTGGTGCCGCTTTCATAGACCAGCACCGGCGGGGTGTCGGCCTTGGGCGCGCCGTCCTTCAGATGTTCGTTCAGGAAAGGCAGCATGGTGTTCTGGCGGAAGTCCAGGGCGGTGTCGCCCGCGAACTTCAGCGGCCCCAGGGTGCTGCCGTCGTAATTGACGCCGCTGTGCCGCCACGGGCCCAGCACCAGGTAGTTCAGGTTGTTGTTGGTGTCCTTGGGCTCGATCGCCTCATAGGTGTGGACCGCGCCATACATGTCCTCCTGGTCCCACAGGCTGGCGACGATCATGGTCGGCACGGTGGGCGTGCGGGCGGCCAGGATCACGTCCAGCGCCTGGTTCTGCCAGTAGGCGTCATAGGCCGGGTGTTCGCTGAGCTTGTGCCAGTAGGGCAGCTGGTCCAGGTGGTACTTGTGGGCGAAGTCGCCGGCGGATCCCGCCTCCAGGAAGGTCTGGTAGTCGTCATAGGCGCCGCGCGGGATGGCCTCGCCGGAGCCCTTCACCGTGGTCTGGCCCTGGAAATAGTCGAAATTGGTCTGGCGGAAGGCGCCGTTGTGGAACCAGTCGTCGCCCTTCCAGCCATCGACCATCGGGCTCATGGGCACGGCGGCCTTCAGGGCCGGGTGCGGGTTGGCCAGCGCCATCAGCACCGTGAACCCTTCGTAGGAGGATCCCACCATGCCGACCTTGCCGTTGCTTTCCGGCAGGTTCTTCACCAGCCAGTCGATGGTGTCGTAGGCGTCGGTGGCGTGGTCCACGTCGGTGTTGTTCAGCGGCCCGCGCAACGGCCGGGTCATGACGTAGTCGCCTTCGGAGCCGTACTTGCCCCGGATGTCCTGGAAGACGCGGATGTAGCCTTCCTCGACAAAGCTTTCATCGCCCTGCGCCAGCGTCGCCACCATGTGCGGGCTGACGGAGCGCTTGGCCCGGTTGGTGGCATTGTAGGGGGTGCGGGTCAGCATGATGGGGGCGCCCTTGGCACCCTTCGGGATGACGATGACGGTGTGCAGCTTCACGCCGTCCCGCATGGGGATCATGACGTCGCGCTTGACGTAATCCGCCCCCTCGATGGTCGAGTCCACGCTGGCCGGGATGTCCGGCGCCATATAGGGCGTCATCGGCGCCGGTGCCGTCTGCGCCAGCGCCGTGGTCGCCATCAGCAGGCCGGCACCCAGGGCGCACCCCGCGCGGCGCAGGCCCCGGGCCCGCTTCGTCATGCCCAATCCCATCCAAAAATCCCCTTTGCCTGTTCCATCAAATTGCCCGTTCCAGGGGCCCGATGGTCGCGGGCGCCTGGAACGTAGTTGGGCTGAACGATAACGGGGAGGACGCGTGCGTCAAACGACCTTCGGTAACGGAAGTGTTACAACGCCGGTCGCGTTGAATCCTTAAGTAGAGTTATTCCGCACCGATGCGCGTCATGATATTGTTGCGCCGCAACACGGGAGGCGAAACCATGACGTTCCTCAACCCCTTCACCGTCGACCCCACCAAGGCCTACACCCAGGACCTGATGGAGGAATTCCGCAAGGCGTTCGACCAGGGCACCCTGGGCGATCCCATCACCATCGACGGCACCACCATCATGACCGTCAACCTGGTCACCTTCGGCGTCGGCACCTATGGCGGCACCGCCTGGGGGGAGGGGGTGGGCGGCGGCGGGGGCGGCGGCAGCATCCCTTGCGCCATCATCGTGGTGCGCGAGGGCAAGGTGGAGATCCACAAGATGCCGGATGAACTCACCAAGTCCGCCGCTGAGAAGGTGACGCAGATGGTGACCCAGATGCGCGGCCCCCACGGCAAGACCGAAACCGTGGTCAGCACCGACCAGGCCGAGGTCAAGCAGTCTGAAACGGTGGTCAGCTAGCCGCCCGCCGCCTCTTCCGCCGGTACGGGATAATAGGCGGCCAGGAAGGCCCAGAAGGCGTTCTCCAGCAGGGTTTGCGATTGCTCCGGCAGGGTCCGGTACTTGCCGATGGCGCCATCGCCGATGTGTGACTTGTGCCAGTGGGTGACCGGGTCGAACAGGTCGGGCTTGGCCTGGGTGCCGGCGTTCTCCACGAAGCGGCCGCTTTCCTCCAGTTCCGCCAGGGTCTTGCGGATGGTCCGGGTCAGCAGTTGCTCATGGATGCGGGCCAGCACCGCCGGCGGGGCGTCGACGCCGATCAGGTCCGCGATGCGGGCGACGGAGGCCGGGTCGTTGTGGAAGTCCTCCTCATACCGCAGCACCATCGTGCGCCGGCCGCGCACGATGCAGGGCTGGATGCGGCGCACGCTGCGCAGGACATAGGCGAAGGCGTCGTTGAAGGGCTGGCCGAAGCGCTGCATCAATGAGGCGACACAGTCGCGCGGGTCGCGGATGGTGATGACGATGGGGATGTCCTCGTGCGCCAGGCGCAGCTGGGTCATGCTGTCCGGGTGGTGGGTTTTCAGCACCAGGGGGCGCTCCGCCTTCTGCCCGATGCCGACGTAATGATCCAGATTGTTGCGGTAGTCGGATTTGAAGCCATCGTCGCCATGGACATGGGCCAGCAGCGCGCGCACGACGTTGAAGGACCAGGTCGAGGCGCTACCCGGCATGCCGACGCAAACAATGACAGAATTGTTGTTAATGGCTTTTAGGTCGCCATCTTTCTGCAACATCGTAAATCACCCAATCCGCCGATAACTTTTCTTTATTTTTAAAGCTCTATTTTATACAGGCGATAATGGACATTTGGTCGCACCCCCTTCATGAGAAGGCGTGTGCCCCTAGGCAATTCGGCCAAGGGCGGACTTTTTCATGGATTTGTGCGCCCCCGGCCATTGTATCGGGCGACGCGGCGCCCTAATTTCCGCCCTGCATGGCGTCCGTTGCGGGGCCAGGCCTGTCGCGCGTCGGGGCGTGGGCGGCCATGGGCTTCCGGGGGATCGGGCGGGCATGCCCAATCAAGATCAAGCCATCAGAGAGGGGCTGACGTGATCAAGACCTTGGGATATGCGGCCCAGAAGGCCAAGGCGCCGTTGGCGCCGTTTTCGTTCGAGCGCCGGGACCCCCGTGCGCACGACGTCGTCATCGACATCAAGTACAGCGGCATCTGCCATTCCGACGTCCATCAGGCGCGCGATGAGTGGGGCGGCAGCGTGTTCCCCATGGTGCCGGGGCACGAGATCGCCGGTGTCGTCACCGAGGTGGGCTCCGGCGTCACCAAGTACAAGGTGGGCGACAAGGTCGGCGTGGGCTGTTTCATCGACAGCTGCCGCGAGTGCGAGTACTGCAAACAGGGGTTGGAGCAGTTCTGCGTCAAGGGCATGACCCCGACCTACAATGGGTACGAGCGGGACGGCAAGACGCTGAGCCAGGGCGGTTATTCCACCGCCATCGTGGTGGATGAGAACTACGTCCTGCGCATTCCGGAAAACCTGCCCCTGGACGCTGCCGCCCCGCTGCTGTGCGCCGGCATCACCCTCTACTCGCCCCTGGCCCACTGGAAGGCCGGACCGGGCAAGAAGGTGGCCATCGTCGGCCTGGGCGGCCTGGGTCACATGGGCGTCAAGATCGCCCACGCCATGGGTGCCGAGGTCACGGTGCTGAGCCAGTCGCTGCGCAAGCAGGACGACGGCAAGCGCCTGGGCGCCGACCATTTCTACGCGACCTCCGACAAGGAGACGTTCAAGAAGCTGGCCGGCACCTTCGACCTGATCGTCAACACCGTGTCGGCGCCCATCGACTGGAACGCCTATTTGGGCCTGTTGAAGGTCGATGGCGCCCTGGTGGTGGTGGGCGTTCCGGAAGAGCAGGTGCCGGTCGGCGCCTTCTCCCTGATCATGGGCCGCCGCAGCCTGGCGGGCTCGCTGATCGGTGGCATCCCGGAAACGCAGGAGATGTTGGACTTCTGCGGCAAGCACAACATCACCAGCGACATCGAAACCATCGCCATCAGCCAGGTGAACGAGGCCTATGAGCGCGTCGTCGCCAGCGACGTGCGTTATCGCTTCGTGATCGACATCGCCACGCTGAAGACGGCGGAAGCTGGATTCTAATTTAAGTAATAAGTACCAGCGGCATGAGGCCAAGCCTCATGCCGCTGTAGGCCCCGACCGGGGCCGCCGGACCTTTTCGGGGAGCGTCAGCGGACTAAAAAGGGAGGACAAGCCAAGGGCCCGGATGGGCCCGCCCGGCGTCTGAGGGGGCCGCACATCAGTGCGGCACGTGCCGCCGCAGCCAGCGGGCGGCGAGGGCGACCACGCCGGCGCAGACCGGCACGGCGATGGCCACCATGTGGGCGGTGCTGGGCCAGCCCTCCACCTCCGGCAGGCCGTGCATCACCTTTTCCACCAGCGACACCAGGTAGTAGGTGATGCCCACGATGGACAGGGCCTCCACCGCCTCCTGGATGCGGACATGCATGCGCGAATTGCGGTCCAGCGACGACAGCAGGCTGGCGCTTTGTGTGGACAGGCCCACGTCCACGCGGGTGCGCAGGATGGCGCTGGCGCGCTCCACGCCGGCCGCCACTTCGCCCTGAAGCCGGGCCGCCGCCTCCACCGTGCGGATGCCGGGGCGCAGGCGGCGTTCCAGGAACAGGCCGATGCGCTGCAGGCCGGCGATGCGCTCCTCCCGCAACTCCTCCAGCCGTTCGGCGACGATCTCGCCATAGGCCAGGCTGGCGCCGAAACGCCAGCGGTTGCGGGTGACCAGGTGGTTCAGGTCGGCCGCCAGGTCGGTCAGGGTGTCCAGTGCCGCCCGGTCCTCCACCGCGTCGCGGCTGTCGCGGATGCGGCCGACGATGACCTCCAGCCGCGCCTCAAGGGCGGTCAGGTCGGCCATGGTCTCGCGCGCTTGGGGGAAAGCCAGGAAGGCGGCGGCGCGATAGGTTTCGATCTCCAGCAGGCGCTGCACCAGCCGGCCCAGCCGGTCGGGCGTCAGGCTGCGGTTCTGCACCAGCGCCCGGCTGTAGCCGTGCTCATCGATCTGGAAGTCCAGGGCGGCCCAGGCCTCGCCCCCGTTCACGATGGCGGCCGCGCAACTGCCGGCGGGAAAGCGCGCGGTCAGCGCCGCCGGATCCGGCGGGCCGTCCGCCTGCTCCAGGCGCAGGGCCACGGCGGCCAGGCGACCGGTGCCCAGCGGGCCGAAGACGCCGTCCAGCAGGGTTTCCACCGCCAGGCGGGTTTCATCCCCGTCATGGCCGGCGATGGCCACGGTGGTGCTGATGAATTCGGTGTGGTGTTCCCATTTCACCTGCGCCGGGCGGCCGGCGATGGCCGTGACCACCACGCCATAACGCGCCGCGGTGTCGCCGGCGGGCAGGGCGTCCAGCAAGGTCAGCAGACGGGTGGCGCATTCCGTCCCTTCCGCCGGGGTGGCCAGGAAGGTGACATGAAAGATCTCCACCGGCGCCTTCAAGGGCAACGCCATGCGGGAGTGCAACTCCTGCATCAACACGCCGCGCAACGGGTGATCCGCCGCCGTACCCATCGTCCCCATCCTTAGAATCCGCAAACCGAAAGAGACGGCGATGTTATCACACCGCCCCGTGCGGGCCAGCGGCCGAACCGTTGCCTCGGCGGGCGGTTCGCGGGGGAAAGGATGGGATGCCGACCCCGGTCAGGCGGCAGCCACGCGCTTCTTGTTCAAAATCTCCAGGATTTCCGCGGCGGCGACGGGAATGTTGGTGCCGGGGCCGTAGATGGCAGCCGCGCCCGCCTGGTACAAAATGTCATAGTCCTGCGGGGGGATGACGCCGCCGCACACCACCAGGATGTCGCCGGCCCCCTGGGCCTTCAGGCTGTCGATCAATGCCGGAACCAGGGTCTTGTGCCCGGCCGCCTGCGACGACACGCCGATGACGTGCACGTCGTTCTCGACCGCCTGGCGGGCCGCTTCCTCCGGCGTCTGGAACAGCGGGCCGACGTCGACGTCGAAGCCGATGTCGGCGAAGGCGGTGGCGATGACCTTGGCGCCGCGGTCATGGCCGTCCTGGCCCATCTTCACCACCAGCATGCGCGGCCGGCGGCCCTCGGCCTCGGCGAAGGCGGCCACGTCCTGGCGGATACGGGCAAAACCCTCATCGCCATCATAGGCCGAGCCATAGACGCCGCTGACGGACCGGATGACGGCGCGGTGGCGGGTGAACACCTTTTCCAGCGCGTCCGAAATCTCCCCCACCGTGGCGCGGGCGCGGGTGGCCTTGACCGCCAGATCCAGCAGGTTGCCGGTGCCATCGCGCGCACCCTGGGTCAGGGCCTCCAGGGCCGCTGTCACGGCGGCGGTGTCGCGGCTGGCGCGGATCTGCTTCAGGCGGGCGATCTGGGCCTCGCGCACCGCGGTGTTGTCGATGTCCAGCACCTCCACCCGCTCAGGATTCTGCGGCCGGTACTTGTTGACGCCGACCACGACCTCTTCACCCCGGTCGATGCGGGCCTGGCGGCGGGCGGCGGCCTCCTCGATCATCAGCTTGGGCAGGCCGCCTTCCACGGCCTTGGTCATGCCGCCCATGCCCTCGACCTGGTCGATCAGCGCCTCGGCCTCGGCCACCAGGCTGGCGGTCAGGCTTTCCACGTAATAGCTGCCGCCCAGCGGGTCGACCACGTGGGGCACGCCGGTTTCCTCGGCGATGATCAGCTGGGTGTTGCGGGCGATGCGGGCGGAGAAGGGGGTGGGCAGGCCCAGGGCCTCGTCAAAGCTGTTGGTGTGCAGCGACTGGGTGCCGCCCAGCACGGCGGCCATGGCCTCGATGGTGGTGCGCACCACGTTGTTGTAGGGGTCCTGCTCCGTCAGGCTGACGCCGGAGGTCTGGCAGTGAGTGCGCAACGCCAGGGAACGCGCATCCTGCGGGTCGAAATGCTTCTTCATCAGTTTGGCCCACAGCAGGCGCGCCGCGCGCAGCTTGGCCACTTCCATGAAGAAGTTCATGCCGATGGCGAAGAAGAAGGACAGGCGCGGCGCGAACTGGTCGACCTTCAGCCCTTTGGACGTCGCCGCCCGCACGTATTCCAGCCCATCGGCCAGGGTGAAGGCCAGTTCCTGCACCGCCGTGGCGCCGGCCTCCTGCATGTGGTAGCCGCTGATGGAGATGGAGTTGTACTTGGGCATGTTCAGGGCCGTGTACTCGATGATGTCGGCCACGATGCGCATGCTGGGGTCGGGCGGGTAGATATAGGTGTTGCGGACCATGAACTCCTTCAGGATGTCGTTCTGGATGGTCCCGGACAGCTTGTCCTGGCTGACGCCTTGCTCCTCCGCCGCCACGATGTAGCCGGCCAGCACCGGCAGCACGGCGCCGTTCATGGTCATGGACACACTCATCTTGTCCAACGGGATGCCGTCGAACAGGGTCTTCATGTCCTCCACGCTGTCGATGGCGACGCCGGCCTTGCCCACGTCGCCCACCACGCGCGGGTGGTCGCTGTCATAGCCGCGATGGGTCGCCAGGTCGAAGGCGACCGACAGGCCCATCTGGCCCGCCGCCAGGTTGGCCTTGTAGAAGCGGTTGCTTTCCTCCGCCGTGGAGAAGCCGGCGTACTGGCGGATGGTCCAGGGCCGGTGGCTGTACATGGTGGCGCGGGGGCCACGGGTATAGGGTGCGAAACCCGGAAGGGTCTGGACCTCCAGCCCTTCCAGGTCCGCCGCGGTGTAGAGCGGCTTCACCTGGATGCCTTCGGGCGTGGTGCGCACCAGGCCCTCGGCATCGGCACCGAATTCCTTGGCGGCCAGGCGCTGCCAATCGGCCAGGGTCTTTTCGGGGAAGTCGCTCATGATGCTCACTCGAACTCGATGATGATCTGGTCGACGGCGAGGGAGGAGCCCTTGTCCGCGGCGATCTTCTTTACCTTGCCGTCGGCTTCGGCGCGCAGGATGTTTTCCATCTTCATCGCCTCCACCACCGCCAGTTCCTGGCCGGCCTTGACCTCGTCACCCACGGCCACCGCCACGGTGACCAGCAGGCCGGGCATGGGCGACAGCAGGAACTTGGACATGTCCGGCTTGGCCTTGACCGGCATCAGGGCCGCGAACTCCGCCGCCCGCGCCGTCAGCACCTGGACATCCAGTTCCGCCCCGGCGTGGAACAGGCGATAGCCGATGCCTGTGCCGTCCACCTGCACCGCCAGCGCCTGGCCGTCCACGGTGCCGGTCCACAAGGTCTGGCCCGTTTCCCAGTCGGCGCTGCGCACCGCCAGGGTCTGGCCATCCAGGATGACATCGTGGCCATCGTCGGCGGCGTCAACCTCCAGGGCGTGGTTGTCGCGGCCCACCCGCACCACCCAGTCGCAGGGCACCACGCGATGATGCCCCGCCATCTGGCCGGAGATGGTGGCGTCACGCTCCACCCGGCGGCGATGGATGCTGGCCGCCACGGCCAGCAGGCGGGTCAAGGTCTCCGGCGGCAGCTCAAGGCCGTGGAAGCCGTCGGGGAATTCCTCGGCGATGAAGTTGGTGGTCAGGCGCCCCTCGCCAAAGCGGCGGGATTCCACCAAGG
This sequence comes from Azospirillaceae bacterium, assembly GCA_028283825.1. NCBI lineage: Bacteria > Pseudomonadati > Pseudomonadota > Alphaproteobacteria > Rhodospirillales > Azospirillaceae > Azospirillaceae bacterium. The sequence continues at coordinate 1,577,631 of JAPWJW010000001.1, forward strand.
CGGCCAGGAAGCTGATGTTGTGGCCCACGCCGCGGATCTGGAAGCGGTCCAGCGCGTCGCCCATGGCGGAGATGGCGGTGGTCCGGTCGGGGCCATAGGTGATCAGCTTGGCGATCATGGGATCGTAGAACATGCTGATCTCGCCGCCCTCGTGGATCCCTGTGTCCACGCGCACCACGCCGGCCTCATGCCCACCGGCACCCGCACCCTCGGCGGGCGGGCGATAGCGGGTGACGCGGCCGATGGAGGGCAGGAAGTTGCGCGTCGGCTCCTCGGCATACACCCGCGCCTCAAGCGCCCAGCCGGTCAGCTTCACCTCATCCTGGGTCAGGGGCAGCTTCTCGCCCGCCGCCACCCGGATCATCAGTTCCACCAGATCCAGGCCGGTGATCATCTCCGTCACCGGATGTTCCACCTGCAGGCGGGTGTTCATCTCCAGGAAGTAGAAGTTGCGGTCCTTGTCGACGATGAACTCCACCGTGCCGGCACTGCGGTACTGCACCGCCTGCGCCAGGGCCACGGCCTGCTCACCCATGGCCTTGCGCGTCGCCGCGTCCAGGAAGGGGCTGGGGGCCTCCTCGATCACCTTCTGGTGACGGCGCTGGATGCTGCACTCACGCTCGCCCAGGTAGACGCAGTTGCCATGGGCGTCGGCCATCACCTGGATTTCGATGTGGCGCGGCTCGGTCACGTACTTCTCGATGAAGACGCGATCATCGGCGAAGCTGGACCGCGCCTCATTGCTGGCGCTGCGGAAGCCTTCGCGGGTCTGGGTGTCGTCCCAGGCCACGCGCATGCCCTTGCCGCCGCCGCCGGCCGACGCCTTGATCATCACCGGATAGCCGATGTCGTGGGCGATGCGCACCGCCTCCTCATCGTCCTTGATGACGCCCAGGTAGCCGGGAACGGTGGAGACGCCGGCGGCCTTGGCCAGCTTCTTGGACTCGATCTTGTCGCCCATGGCGCCGATGGCGTGGACGTCGGGACCGATGAAGGTGATGCCGTTGGCCTTCAGGGCCTCGCAGAACGCGGCCTTTTCCGACAGGAAGCCGTAGCCCGGGTGCACCGCCTGGGCGCCGGTCTTCAGGCACGCCTCGATGATGCGGTCGGCCACCAGGTAGCTCTGGGCCGACGGGGCGGGGCCGATGGCCACGGCCTCGTCCGCCATCTGCACATGCAGAGCGCCGGCATCGGCGTCGGAATAAACCGCCACCGTCTTGATGCCCATGCGGCGCGCCGTCTTGATGACCCGGCAGGCGATCTCGCCCCGGTTGGCGATCAGTATTTTGGTGAACATCGGGGCAGGCCTCAAAGCGGCAGGTTGTCGTGCTTCTTCCAAGGGTTCTCCAGCTTCTTGTTCTTCAGCATGGAGAACGCCTTGATCAGGCGGCGGCGGGTGTTGTGCGGCATGATGATGTCGTCGATATAGCCGCGCGACGCCGCCACGAAGGGGTTGGCGAACTTCTGCCGGTATTCCTCCGTCCGCGCGTCGATCTTGGCGGCGTCGCCGATGTCGGCGCGGAAGATGATCTCCACGGCACCCTTCGGGCCCATCACCGCGATCTCGGCCGACGGCCAGGCGTAATTGACGTCGCCGCGCAGGTGCTTGGACGCCATCACGTCATAGGCGCCGCCGTAGGCCTTGCGGGTGATCAGCGTGACCTTGGGCACGGTGGCCTCGGCATAGGCGAACAGCAGCTTGGCGCCGTGCTTGATGATGCCGTTGAACTCCTGCGAGGTGCCGGGCAGGAAACCCGGCACGTCCACCAAGGTGCAGATGGGGATGTTGAAGGCATCGCAATAACGCACGAAGCGCGCCGCCTTGACGGAGCTGTCGATATCCAGGCAGCCGGCCAGGACCAGCGGCTGGTTGGCGACGAACCCCACGGTGGACCCGTTCAGCCGGCCGAAACCGATGATGATGTTTTTGGCGTAGTCGGGCTGAAGCTCGAAGAAGTCGCCCTCATCCACGACCTTCAGGATCAGTTCCTTCATGTCGTAGGGCTTGTTGGGGTTGGCCGGCACCAGGGTGGACAGCGACGGCTCCGGCCGGTCCACCGGGTCGGCGGTGACGCGGGTGGGCACCGCCTCCCGGTTCGACAGCGGCAGGAAGTCGAAGAAGCGGCGGGCCTGCAGCAGCGCCTCGACATCGTTGTTGAAGGCCAGATCCGCCACGCCGGACTTGGCGGTGTGGGTGACCGCACCCCCCAGCTCCTCCGCCGTCACCACCTCATGCGTCACCGTCTTGACCACGTCGGGGCCAGTGACGAACATGTAGCTGCTGTCCTTCACCATGAAGATGAAGTCGGTCATGGCCGGGCTGTAGACCGCACCGCCGGCGCAGGGGCCCATGATCAGCGACAGCTGCGGCACCACGCCGGAGGCCAGGACGTTGCGCTGGAACACCTCGGCATAGCCGCCCAGGCTGGCCACACCTTCCTGGATGCGCGCACCACCACTGTCGTTCAGGCCGATGACGGGGGCGCCCACCTTCAACGCTTGATCCATGACCTTGCAGATCTTCTCCGCATGCGCTTCCGACAGCGATCCGCCGAACACGGTGAAGTCCTGGCTGAAGACGAAGACCAGGCGGCCGTTGATGGTGCCGTGGCCGGTGACCACACCGTCGCCCGGCACCTTCTGCTCCGCCATGCCGAAATCGGCGCAGCGGTGCTCCACGAACATGTCCCATTCCTCGAAGGAACCGGAATCCAGCAGCAGTTCCAGGCGTTCGCGCGCCGTCAGCTTGCCCTTGGCATGCTGGGCGGCCACGCGCTTCTCGCCGCCGCCCGCCCGGGCGCCCTGGCGTTTGGCTTCAAGGGTTTCGATCACCGTGAGCGTCAACGCCCGTCTCCTGCCCGGTTATGGAAGTGCCTGGTGGCTTTGATTGGGAACGGGGCGGGTGCGGCCCACCCCGATTGACAGATGCGATGTTTGCAAACAGTGTGACCCCAGTTCAAGCCGATGCCACGCGAAATCGTGCGACGCCGGCCACCTTGTTTTGTGAAGTTTGTGAAAACGCGGGGTTCGGGCGGCCATGGCGGGCAAGATTTTCGCGGGCGAACGGGTGCGGCAACTGCGCCAGCAGCGGGGCATGGCCCTGTCCGCCCTGTCCCAGGCCAGCAACCTGTCCATGAGTTATCTAAGCCAGATCGAGAATAATCAACGCCCGCTCAGCGCCCCGGCCCTGGCCGCCATCTCCGCCGTGTTCGGGGTGGAACAGCACCATTTCGCCGACGACCGCGACCTGCGACTGGGCAGTGAGTTGCGCGAGGTGCTGGGCGATCCGCTGTTCGCCGACGACGGCTCGGGCCTCAGCGCCATCACCGACGCCGTGCGCGCCGCCCCCGCCATCGCCGGCCAGTTCATCAAGCTGTACCGCGCCTACCAGCACGTGATGGAGGAGGGGGCGCGCCACCGCCTGGACCAGGATGTGGAGGCCGGCGGTACGGCGCCGTTCCCCTATGACGACGTGCGCGACTTCGTGCAGAGCAAGCGCAACCACTTCCCGGCACTGGACGTGGCGGCCGAGTCCCTGTTCGAGGGCCAGGGTTTCGCCTCCACCCGCCTGCTGGAGGATTTGATCGACTACTTGCGCGACCGGTTTGGTGTGGTCTGCACCGTGTCGCCGGGTTTGGGCGGGGAGGGGGTGCTGTGGCGCTATGACCCCGCCTTGCGTCAACTGCACCTGTCGGAAAGCGCGCCGCGCGAAAGCCGCATCTTCTTCCTGGCGCAACAGATCGGCCGCCTGCAATTCGCCCCCCTGATCGAGGAGGAGGTGCGCCGCGCCCCGCTGGGCAGTGCGGAGGCGCGGGCCCTCGCCTATACCGGCCTGGCCAACTACTTCGCCGGCGCCCTGATCCTGCCCTACGGCCGCTTCCTGGCGCAGGCGCGGGCCGTGCGCCATGATATCGAGCGCTTGCAGCACCATTTCGGCACCAGTTTCGAACAGGTGTGCCACCGGCTCAGCACCATGCAGCGGCCGGGCAACGCCGGCATCCCCTTCTATTTCCTGAAGGTCGACCGGGCCGGCAACATCTTCAAGCGCAGCAGCGCCACCCGTTTCCAGTTCGCGCGCTTCGGCGGCGCCTGCCCCCTGTGGAACGTGCACGAGGCCTTCGCCCAGCCGGGCCGCATCCTGGTGCAGGTGGCGCGCACGCCCGACGGCATCACCTACCTGTGCATCGCCCGCACCGTCACCATGACCGGCGGCGGCCACCTGTCGCGCCCGCGCGAGGCGGCGCTGGGCCTGGGGTGCGAGATCGGGCACGCCGGCGACCTGGTCTATGCCGCCGGCCTGGATTTGCAGAACCAGGAAACGGCGGTGCCCATCGGCTCCAGCTGCAAGGTCTGCGACCGCGACGACTGCCGCCACCGCGCCTTCCCCTCCATCGGGCGCGGCCTGGCCATCGCCGGCCATGAGCGCCACGTGGTGCCGTTCAGCATGATGCCGGCTGGCAGAACGGTATGAGCCAGCGGCTCATACCGTAGGCCGCGACTGCGGCCGCCGGAAGTTTTCGGGGAGCGTTAGCGGACTGAGAACTGAGGATAGCCCAAGCCAGCGGATGCTGGCGCCCGGCGCCTGAAGGGCTGAAAAACTTAACCTTCCGGCTCCGCCTGTTCCACTTCCCAGCTGACGGCGTAGACGTAGGGCTCCAGGCTGAGGCGGCCCACCATCTGCTCCAGCGCCGCGTCGTTGCGGGAGGGGGAGACGGCCTTGGCGCTAACATCCACCTTGGTGGTGTCCGGGATATCCTGGCTGTCGATGCGGTGCAGACCCAGGCCGCCTTGGCTGAGGGCGTGCATGAGCAGGGAGCGGATGTGCGCCTCCTCCGCCCCCTTGCAGGTGACGGAGACCAGGTAGTGCGTCTCCACGTCCACGGCGACCAGGATGCGGCGGTTCATGCGGCGCACCAGGGGCCGCAGGATCAGGTTGGTCACCACCACGAAGCCGGCCGCCGCCAGGGCGGGCATCCAATAGCCGCCGCCGGCGAAGGTGCCGACCATGGCGGAACACCACAGGGTGGCGGCGGTGTTCAGGCCGTGGACGTTCACGCCCTCACGCAGGATCACGCCGGCGCCCAGGAAGCCGATGCCGGACACCACCTGGGCCGCCACGCGGGTGGGATCGCCCTGGCCGACCATGGCGGAAAAGATGACGAAGCCGGCTGAACCCAGCGCCACCAGGGCGTTGGTGCGCAGGCCGGCCATCTTCTGATGCAATTGCCGTTCGAAACCGATGGACGATCCCAGGGCCAGCGCCATGGCCAGGCGCAAGGTGACCTCCAACTGGTCATGAACATCGCCGACCATGATCCCCATTTTTTCTTCGCATCCGGCTGTTTTTATGAAAACCCACCGTTTATGGCGGCGGCCGAACTATAAGACAAGCGGACCCGTGGTCGCGTGGCCATGACGTTCGCGTGACATGGTAAAGGGACCGCCGACCGCCCATATCAGGGCGCGTCGCCATAGGACGAGGAGCGTTGAGATGGACAGCGAGTTCGAGGTTGTGCGCACCGACGAGGAATGGCGCCGGATGCTGACGCCGGAGCAATACGCCGTCATGCGCGGCCACGGCACGGAACGGCCGGGCAGCTGTGCCCTGAACCATGAGAAGCGGCCGGGCACCTTCTGCTGTGCGGGCTGCGGCCAGCCCCTGTTCCAGGCCACCCGCAAGTTCGAAAGCGGCACCGGCTGGCCCAGCTTCAACGACCCGGTGGAGGGCAGCGTCGCCACCACGGTGGACCGCAGCCACGGCATGGTGCGGACGGAGGTGCACTGCGCCCGCTGCGGCAGCCATCTGGGCCACGTCTTCCCCGACGGCCCGCCGCCGACCCACCAGCGGTACTGCATCAACGGTGTGGCGATGAATTTCGACCCGGATTGACCCTGACGCCAGCGGCACGAGAGTTATCTCGTGCCGCTGTAGGACGCGACCGCGTCCGCCGGAGCTTTCCGGGAAACGCAGTGGACTGGAAAGCGAGGACAAGCCCAGCCAGCGGATGCTGGCGCCCGGCGCTTGAGGGGGGGCAAAGCGGCCTTTGACCAGTCAAAGGCCGCTGAAATTACCTTCGGCCCAGCTTCGCGGCGGCGGGGCCGGCGGCGTTGACCACCTGGTCGGCGCAGGTGTCGAGGGTGTTTTCCTGGCAGGTGACGCGGGTGAAGCCCAGCGTCTGCGACCCCACGGTGGTGAAGCGCACCGGGAAGACCAGCTTGTAATGGATGCCGCTGCGCACCGCCTCGGTCGGGCTTTGCACCACGACCATCAGGGAATTGGCGCGGGCGCCGCTGCTGATCTGGAAGGCGTCGTTTTCCCTGAAGGCGCTGGTCACCGCCTCCGCCAGTTTCAGGGTGACCCCATCATCGCCGTTACGCCACACCTCGACCTGCGTCTGGGCGCCGGGACGGGCGGCCAGGCCCGGCGTGGCCATTCCCATGGCGGCCAGGCCGGAGGCCACCGCCAAAATCCTGGCACGCATCATTCCGGACATGGGGCAGGCCTCCATCGCGATCCCTTGCGGATTTGTCTCATATGGATCGCGGTGCGGTGAAGGCAATTATCCATTGCAATTCTACCGACTAACCGGCGCCGGGCATCCTGGATAGGCCGTCCGCCCGGACAGCCTATGGCCTTACGTCGATTGCCGGAGTAAGGGCCGGACTTGTAAAAGAAATTTAGAAGCGCGCGCGGCCGCCGCTTATGGGGAATAATGGCGTCGGGGCGCCGTTGGCGACAATGGCCGCCGGTCGATTTGGGGGAACATCATGGTTTTGGTCAAAACCTCGCGGCTCGCTGGAGCCAAGAGCCGGGCGCGCACCCGGATAGCGGGTGAGCCCTTGGAGCAGGCGGCCGCCACGCCGGTGCCCTCCGCCCCTGTGGCGGCGAAACCGGCGCGTCCCCGCCGTGTGGCGTCCGGCACGGCGCGACAGACGGCGGCGGAGCGCATGGGTGCGGCCACCGAGGAATTGGCCGGCGGTGTGGCGGAGGCGTCCGCCGCGGCGGAAGAACTGCGCCGGGCGCTGGAGCAGATCGCCAGCGCTGCGGAAGAGGCTGCCAGCGCCAGCCACGAATCCCTGGCGGCGGTGATCGGCATGGCCGGATCCTTCACCCAGTCGCGGGAACGGGCGGACCAGTCGCGCATCCACACGCTGGCCCTTCAGACGCAGTTGACGGAGGCGGCCACGCTGATCGAGGCGTCGGTGGCGGCGGTGACCGCCAGCGCCGAGCGCCAATTGCTGTCGGTCGAGAACATCAACACCCTGGAACAGCACGCCGCCGCGATTGGGGAGATCACGCGCACGGTTGCCGACATCTCCGACCAGACCGGCCTGCTGGCGCTGAACGCCGCCATCGAGGCGGCGCGGGCCGGCGACCACGGGCGCGGTTTCGCCGTGGTCGCCGATGAGGTGCGGGCCCTGGCCGAAACGACGGAAAAGCGGTCCCGCGACGTGCAGGCGCTGGCCGACGGCATCGCCGATGAGGTTCGCGCCATAGCCGCCCGCGTGCGGGCCGCCGCCGCCGATGCCGTGGCGGAGGCGGACGAGGGCCGGACCGTCTCCGCCACGCTGGACGGCGCGCGCGCCGACCTGGCCGGCCTGGTCGAGGGGGCGCAGGCCATCCTGCTGGCCACCGTGGAGGCGGATGCCGCCGCGCGGGAGGCGCAGAAGGGGGCCGAGAACATCTCCAGCGCCGCGGAGGAACAGTCGGCCGCCGCAGCGGAAGCCCAACGATCCGTGGCACAGCAAAGCCAGTCGCTGGAGCAATGCCGCCAGGCGGCGGAATCCTTGGCCAGCCTGGCCGAAGGCCTGCAATCGGAAGGACGCCGCGCCAGCCTGGCGGAGGAGGTGGGCGCATCGGCGGAGGAACTGTCGGCGGCGGTGCAGCAGTTGTCGGGGGCCGCCGGCGAAATCCTGATCGCCATCAACCAGATCAGCCGGGGTGCGCAGGTCCAGGCGGCGGCCACCCAGCAGTCCGGCACCGCCATGGCGCAGATCCAGCGCGCGGCGGCGGCGACCGGTGCCGCCGCCGCCCAGGCGCAGGGGCGGGTTCGGGCGGCCCAGACGCGCCTGGCCGACAGCCGGGTGGCGGTCACCAAGCTGACCAATGGCGTCGGCCGGGCGGTGAGCGAAACACGCGGCGCCATCGACCTGATCGGCAAGCTGGAAGAGACCGGCGCCCGGATGGAGAAGATCGTGGACAACATCGCCATCATCGCGGTGCAGACCACCATGCTGGCCGTCAGCGGTTCGGTGGAGGCGGCGCGGGCGGGCGATCAGGGACAGGGCTTCGCGGTGGTTTCCACCGACATCCGCAGCCTGGCCCGCGACTCCTCCGACAACGCCGACCGCGCCAAGGATTTGATCCGCCTGCTGCAGACCAGGGTCAACCTGGTGCGCCGGGATCTGGAACAGATCGCCACCGTCGCCGAGGGCGAGGTTCAGAAAAACAAGGACATCAATTCCCGTCTGGGCGCGGTTGAGACCGGGGCGCAGGAACTGCTGGCCGGCAGTGCGGAAATCACCGCCGGTGCCGAAGGGATCGCCGCCACCGTCCTTGAGGTGTTGAGTGGCGTGCAGCAAATCGCCCAGGCCGCCGAGCTGGCCGGATCCGCCGCCGTGCAGTCCGCCACTGCCGCCCGCCAGCAGTCGCGGGGGGCGGAAGATCTGGCCGCCGCGATCGAGGAGATCGCCTCCCTGGCCGATGAAATGCAGAAAGCCGGGGGCTGATGGTGGCGCATGCGCCCGGCGCGGACCGGCGACAAGTCCTGACGTTTCGGGTCGGCACCACCCGCCTGGCCGCCGCCGCCGGCGATGTGGCGGAGGTGTTCCGCCGCCTGAAGGTCACCCGCGTGCCGCACGCGCCGGCCGGGCTGATGGGCGTGGCCAACGTGCGCGGCGCCGTCGTGCCCGTCGTGTCGCTGGCGCGGCTGCTGGGCGATGAGCCGGCGCCGGCCACCGCCACGTCGCGCCTGCTGCTGCTGAACGCCGGTGAGCCGGTAGCGCTTGCCGTGGATGAGGTGGGCGCCCTGTCCCGGCTGGACCAGGAGGCCGTGCCGTCGGCGGGCACGCTGTACCTGCAGGGCGAGGACGCCGTGCGCCTGGTCGATCTGGCCGGCCTGCTGCAAAAGGATTTCGCGGGCGTGTCCCGCCGTGGGACCGGCAGCTATCGGGCGGCGGCACCGGAGGCCGCCCGCAAGGCGGCGGATGAGCGCGCCTTCCTGGCGTTCGACATCGCGGGCCAGGCCTACGCCCTGCCCCTGGTCGAGGTGGGGGAGGTGATCGCCCCGCCGCCCAAGCTGGCGACATTGCCCCGGACCGACGCCGCCATGCTGGGCGTGGTGGCGCTGCGCGGCGGCCTGCTGCCCATCGTGTTGCTGCGGGTGCTGCTGGGCTTCAAGGCCGAGGCCGGCGCCGGCGCCCGCATCATCGTCGCCCACATCGGCGACGCGCGGATCGGGCTGCTGGTCGACCGCCTGAACTCCATCCTGCGGGTTCCGGCCGATAGCGTCGGCCCGGTTCCGGCGGTGCTGAACCGGGGGCGGGGCGAGGCGCACATCCAATCCATGTGCCGCCTGCCGGACGGGCGGGGCCTGGTTTCCATCCTGTCGGGGGCGCGGCTGTTCCGCGACGACACCGTGGCCCACATCCTGGCCGATGGCCAGGCCGCGAACGATGCCAGCAAGGGGGCCACCATGGGCGAACGGGACCGGTCGGCGGCACAGGAACGCGTGGTGGTGTTCCGGCTGGGCGATGAGGAATACGGCCTGCCCCTGGCGGCGGTGGAGGAGGTGGTGCGCCTGCCGGACACGCTGACCCGCGTGCCCAAGGCCCCGGCCTTCATCGAAGGCGTCATGAATCTGCGCGGCCAGGTGCTGCCGGTGATCGACCAGCGCGGGCGCTTCGGTGTCGAGGGTGCCGCCCTGGCCGGCCGGCGCCGGGTGATCGTCACCCACATCAACGGCAAGCTGGCGGGCTTCGCCGTCGACGCGGTGTCGGAAATCCTGAACCTGCCGCCCGACCGGGTGGAGCAGACGCCGGATCTGGCGGCGGCGGAGGGGGAGGGCGTGTTCAGCCGCATCGCCAACCTGGAAACCGCCGACGGCGCCGGCCGCATCATCCTGCTGATCGAACCGCAGGCCCTGCTGGACCGGGCCGAACGCGACCTGCTGGCAGCACTGGACGCGGGCGGCGCCTTGCAGGCGGCCGCCGGCAAGGACGCGTCGTGATCCGCCTTCTCATCGTTGACGACAGCGCGCTGATCCGCCGCCTGTTGGGCGATTTGTTCGCCGCCGCGGATGATTTCGAGGTGGCGTTCGCCCGCAACGGCGTGGAGGCGCTGGAACGCGTGCGCGATTTCCAGCCCGATGTGGTGACGCTGGACGTCCACATGCCGGAGATGGACGGCCTGACCTGCCTGGACCAGATCATGCTGGAACGGCCCTGCCCGGTGGTCATGGTATCCTCCCTCACCGAGGCGGGGGCCGACGTGACGCTGGAGGCCCTGGACCTGGGGGCCGTGGATTTCATCCAGAAGCCGGAGGGCGCCATCTCCCTCAAGATGGACGAACTGGGCCCGGAACTGGTGGACAAGGTGCGGGTCGCCGCCGGGGCCCGCCTGCGCCGCTCGCGCCGCCTGGTGGAAAGGCTGCGCCGCCGCAATGGCACGGCGGTGGCGAAGCCCCGGCCGGTGCGCCAGCCCAAGGTGGCGCCGGCCCCTACGCATGATGAGCCCGACGCCCCACCCAGCGCCTTGCCGGGTCTGGTCCTGATCGGCTGTTCCACCGGTGGGCCGCCGGCGCTGGACGCGGTGCTGGAGGAATTGCCCGGCGATTTCCCCTGGCCCGTGCTGGTGGCCCAGCACATGCCGTCCAGCTTCACCGGGCCCCTGGCCCGCCGGCTGGACCGGCTGTGCGCCCTGAACGTGGTGGAGGTCACGCGGCCCACCCTGATCGTTCCCGGCCGCGTCTATATCGGCAAGGGCGATGCCGACCTGGTGGTGGGCATGCGGCCCGCCGGACTGATGGCTGTGCCCATGCCGACCAAGGCTGAATACCGCTGGCATCCCAGCGTGGACCGTATGGTGGACAGCGCGCTGGCCTATCTCGATCCCCGCCAGTTGGTGGGCGTGCTGATGACCGGCATGGGGTATGACGGCGCCGAGGCCATGACCCGCCTGCGCCAGCGCGGCGGCCGCACGGTGGCGGAGGCGGAGGAGACGGCCGTGGTCTGGGGCATGCCGGGCGAACTGGTCCGCGCCGGCGGCGCTGAATTCGTGGTGCCGGTGGACGGGATCGCCGCCCGGATGATCAAGCTGGTGGGGGGGCAATGAGCCGGCGACGCCCGCCACCAATCGCGCGGGAAGGGGAGGCGCCGATGCTGAGCGCCGCCGACCTGGCGCGCTTTTGCGAGTTCCTGTATCTGCGCACGGGCATGCAGTTTGGCGAGAGCAAACGCTATTACATCGACCGGCGGGTGGCGGGCCGCATGGCGACCTCCGGCTACGACAGCTTCGCCCTGTATTTCAATCACCTGATGGCCGACCCGGGTGAAGCGGAAAGCCTGATCAACAGCTTCACCATCAATGAGACCTATTTCTACCGCGAAGAACACCAGCTGCGGTGCCTAAGTCGCGACCTGCTGCCGGAAATCGTGTCCAGCCGGGCGCCGGGCGACAAGGTGCGCCTGTGGTCGCTGCCGTGCTCCACGGGGGAGGAGCCCTATTCCATCGCCCTGTGGCTGCTGGAAAACTGGCGCATGGTGGATGCCTATAATGTGGAGATCGTCGGTTCCGACATCGACACGCAGGCGCTGGCCGCCGCCCGTGCCGGGCGCTATGGCGCCAAGGCGCTGGCGCGGCTGTCGCCGGCCGTGGTGCACGATTATTTCGAACCGGCCGGCGAGGGCGCCCCGGAGGGCGAGTATCACATCATCCAGGATTTGCGGGAATCGGTGACCTTCACCAACGCCAACCTGGTGGACACCAACAGCCTGGCCCTGCACGGCGCGTTCGACGTCATCTTCTGCCGCAACCTGCTGATCTATTTCGATGAGGAATCACGCCGACTGGCGGTGCGCAACCTGTTCGACCGCCTGGCGCCCGGTGGTTTCCTGTGCCTGGGCCATTCGGAATCGCTGACCCGGATCAGCGACCGCTTCGCCGTGCGGCGGTTCGACGACGCCGTGGTCTACCAGCGACCCCGAATGGTTCGATCGGGAGGGATACCCTGATGGATGAGCTGCTGGAGCAGTTCCTGATCGAGGGGCCCGAACAGGTGCAGGCGGCCGGCGAGGCCCTGCTGGCCCTGGAACAGCACCCCGGCGACACGGCCCTGGTGGATGAGGCCTTCCGGGCCATCCACACGCTGAAAGGATCCGTCGGCCTGTTCGACCTGGCGCCCATGGGTCGGGTGCTGCACGCGGCGGAGGATCTGCTGGGTGCGGTGCGCGCCGGCGACCGGGCGCTGGACCGCGCGGCGGTGGACGCCCTGGTGGCGGCGACGGGACAGACGGAGCGCTGGCTGGCGTCCCTGGCCGCCACCGAGGGGGACCTGCCGGCCGACGCGGCGGCGGTCGCCGCGGCGCTGACGGCACGCCTGCGCGCCAGCCTGGATGGCGCCACCGTGGCCGCCGCGGTCGAGCCGGCTCAGGACACCGCCTGGATCGCCGCCCTGTACCAGGCCCAGGGGCTGGACCCGGCCCGGCACCCCACCGTCACGGCGCTGCGGTACCTGCCCGACGCCGGCTGCTATTTCCGGGGGGATGACCCGGTGGCGCTGGCCCGATCGGTGCCGGATCTGCTGGCCCTGCGCATCGCGCGTCGGGAAGGGGCACCGCCGCCGGGTCCGGATTACGATCCCTACGCCTGCGACCTGGTGGTGGAACTGCTGTCGGCGGCGGCGCCGGAGGCGGTGAAGGAGCCCTTCCGCTTCATGGCCGACCAGGTACGGATCGAAAGCTGGACGCCGCCGCCCGCCCAAGCGGGGCCTGTACCGGCCGTGCCGGAGGCGGCCGCGCGGGTGCTGCGGGTGGATGCCGGCCGCATCGACACGCTGGCGGACATCGTCGATGAACTGGTGGTAGCCAAGAACGCGCTGTCGGACCTGGCGCTGGAAATGGGCGCCGGCCTGGGCGGGGAGGGGGCGGCCCAGGCCCTGGCCGACCGGCAGGGGGCCATCGACCGCCTGGTCGGGCGCCTGCACCGCACCGTGATGGGCCTGCGCCTGGTGCCTGTGCTGCCGCTGCTGCGCCGTTTCCCCCGCGTGGTGCGGGAAACGGCGTCGGCCCTGGGCAAGGAGGTCGACCTGGCGGTCGAAGGCAGCGAGGTGGAGGTCGACAAGACCATCGTCGAGGCGCTGTTCGAACCGCTGACCCACCTGCTGCGCAACGCGGTCGACCATGGGGTGGAGGGGGCGGCGGCGCGCCAGGCCGCGGCCAAGCCGGCCCGCGCCCGCATCGTCCTGTCCGTCGCCCGCGACGCCGACCAGGTGGTGATCACCGTGGCGGATGACGGGCGGGGCATGGATCCGGCCGTCATCCGGCGGACGGCCGCCGAACGGGGCGTTCTTTCCGCCGCCGCCCTGGCGGCCCTGTCGGACGCCGACGCGCTGGACCTGGTGTTCCGGCCTGGATTTTCCACCGCGCGCAGCGTCACCGACCTGTCGGGCCGGGGCGTGGGCATGGACGCGGTGCGCACCGCCGTGGCGCGGTTGGGCGGCCGCGTGGCGATCACCAGCACCCCCGGCACCGGTACCGCCATCCGTCTTATCCTGCCCCTGACCCTGGTATTGACTAAAGTCATGGTGGTGTCCGCCGGGGGCGAGCGATATGGCATTCCCATGGACGGTATCGTCGAGACGACGCGGATCGCGCCGGACCGCCTGGTGGCGGTGCGTGCCGGTCGGGCGTTCGTGCTGCGCGACGCGGCCGTGCCGTTGCTGGAGCTGGGGGAATTGCTGAACACGCGGCACACCATGGGTGATGATCAGGAAACGCCCGTTGCCGGTGGTGGCAACGGCTTGCGGCGGGCCGTGATCGTCCGCGCGTCGGGCGATCTCGTGGCCGTGGGCGTGGACGCCTTCGTCGACCGGCGGGACGTGGTCCTGCGCCCCATGAGCGGCCTGCTTTCCGCCATGCCGGGGATCCTGGGCACCACGGTGATGGGCGACGGCCAGGTCATGATGGTGCTGGACGTGCCGGGCCTGATCGCCGGCCTGGCGGCCGAGGGGGCGCCATGACGGTCCAGGTCGAGGGCGGGGTAATCCGTTTGACCGGCGCATGCATGGCCGAAGATGCGGAGACGCTGGTATCCGCGTTGCAGCTGTCGCCGGATTCTCAAGTTGATCTCGGCACTTGCACTCACCTGCATGGTGCACTGGTGCAAGTGCTGCTCGCTTTTCGGGCTTATGTACGGGATAGGGCTGAAGATATATTTCTCAAGGACTGGATTCTACCGCTTCTCACGGCGGACGGCGCGGACTCCGGCAGACAAGTTTATTAGGACTAGGCTATATAGATGGGATCGCTGCCGGGTTGTGATGCGCACAACGACTTGCCGGGGGGCAATAGGCAGATTGGACGACTTGGGCAGGATGGGTGAAATGGGTACTACGGTCTTGATCGTTGATGACAGCAAGCTGGCGCGTATCGTGGTGGCGAAGGCCATCGCGGCGGCGCAGCCGGGCTGGACCAAGGTGGAGGCCGGCAACGCCGACGAGGCGCTGGCCGTCCTGGCGCAGGGGCAGGTCGATGTGGCCGTCCTGGATTTCAACATGCCGGGCCTGAACGGCCTGGAACTGGCGGAGCAGATGCGACAGCGCTTCCCCGACATGCCCATCGCGCTGGCCACCGCCAATGTGCAGGATGAGGTGATCGCGCGCGCCAGGACGGTGAACGCCACCTTCGTCAGCAAACCCATCACCGAGGACGGCCTGCGCGGGTTCCTGTCCGGCGCGGCCCTGAAGCTGCGCGCGGTGCAGGGATGAGCCACACCGCCATCGTTCTCGACCCGCTTGAGAACGACGCCCTGACGGAACTGGTGAACATCGGCGTCAGCCGTGCTGCCGTCAGCCTGCGCAAGATGGTGGGCGACCAGGTGATCCTGTCCGTGCCCTCGGTTGAGGTGCTGGACCGCCGGGTGGCCGCGGCCCTGATCCGGGAACGGGAAAGCGACCAGTTGGTCGCCGTGCGCCAGGATTTCAGCGGCGCGTTCAGCGGGCGCGCCCTGCTGATCTTCCCGGAATCCAACAGCCTGGAACTGGTCCGCGCCGTCACCCATGGCGAGATGTCCAACACGGAGATGGTGGAGTTCGAGGATGAGGCGCTGGCCGAAACCGGCAACGTCGTCCTCAACGGCTGTCTCGCCACCATGGCCAATCTGCTGCAGCGGCCGCTGACCATGTCGCTGCCGCAGGTGATGCGCGGCGACGGCACCCTGCTGTTCGAGTTGACGGAACAGGCGGGCGACGACGGCATCGTCCTGTTCCTGTACATCAATTTCGCCATCAGCGGCCGCGATATCCGGGGGTATATCGCCATGCTGATGGATTTGCCGTCGGTGCACTCATTGAAGGATCTGGTGGGGGAATTCATCGCGCGCATCGTCGGGACGGACACCCATGCCGGGTGACGCCCCGCGTCGCGTCGTTTTCTGAGGAGGGGCCGGTCATGACAGGCCGTGCGGAGGCTGTGGCCATGGACGCATGCGACGACGCAGGTAACGGCCTTCCATCGGACGTGCGGGCGCTGTGCGGCCCGCTGCTGGATTGCCTGATCCAATCGGGCTTGCCCCTGACCATCACCGACCATCGCCGCCCGGGGGAGCCCCTGGTGTTCGCCAACCCGGCGTTCGAGCGGCTGACCGGCCACACGCTGGCCGACCTGGCCGGCCAGCCGTTCGGCTTCCACGCCGCCCCGGACGCCGATCCCGCCATCCTGGCCGGGATTGAGGACGCGCTGGCGGCCGACCGTCCCTTGACCGCCGACCTGCGCATCCTGCGCCGCGACGGCCCCACCTTCTGGAACCGGGTGCGCCTGACGCCGATGACGGACGCGCAAGGCGCCACCCCCTTCTACGTCTGGACCCACGCCGACCTGACCCTGGAACTGGCGCGGGCGGAGGTGGAGGCGGAACTGGCCGCCAGCCGCCGGGCCCTCAGCAACGCCAAGGAACGCGCCCGCCTGGCCCAGGCCGTGGGCGGCACCGCCGGCGCCTGGGAATGGGACGCGGCCGGCGGCCGCCTCTATGCCGATGCCCGCTTTTCCGAGCTGTACGGCCTGGATCCCATCGAGGCCGGCAACGGCCTGCCGACCGAGGCCTTCTTCAACGCCATCCATGCCGACGACCGCATGCGCATGCGCATCGCCGTCGCCGGCGTGATGCACGGTGCGGACGTGTTCGCCAAGGACTACCGCGTCATCACCCGCGACGGCACCGTGCGCTGGGTGTCGGCGCGCGGTGGCGCCGACCGCGCGGCCGACAACAGCTTGCGCCGTTTCAAGGGCGTGCTGGCCGACATCACCGACCAGAAGCGGGTCGAGGAACAGCTGCGCGTGGCCCAGACGGCGGGCGGCGTCGGCACCTTCGAATACATCAATGGTTTCGGCACCGTGTCGGTGTCGGAGCAGTTCTGCCGCCTGCTGGGCCTGCATCCCGCCAGCGCCCTGCCGGTGCGCACCGTCAACACCGTCGTGCATCCCGAGGACGCGCCCCTGCTGGCGCATCCGGAGGCGGCGGACGGCGTGGCGGAACCCTACCGGGAATTCCGCATCGTCCGGCCGGACACGGGCGAGGTGCGCTGGCTGGCCCAGCGGGGGGAGCACCGCCGCGACGGCAAGCACGGCACCGGCGGCCGCTTCATCGGTGTCATCTATGACATCACCGCGTCCAAGGATGCGGAGGAACGGCTGCGGCAGTTCGCGGAAACGCTGGAACTGCGGGTGGAGGAGCGGACGCGGGAACGCGACCGCGTCTGGAACAACTCCCGCGACCTGCTGGTGATCGTGGGCGCCCACGGACTGTTCCGCGCCGCCAGCCCATCCTGGACTGCCATCCTGGGCTATCAGCCGGAGGAGGTGGTGGGCCGGCCCATCGCCGATTTCCTGCATCCCGAGGATGCCGGGCCCACCACCGAGGCGGTGCTGGGCGCCCTGCAGGACGCCGACCTGACCAATTTCGAAAGCCGTCACCTGCACAAGGACGGCAGCCTGCGCTGGATTTCCTGGAACACGGCGCAGGAGGACGACCTGGTCTACGCCTACGGCCGCGACGTCACCGAAGACAAGGATCGCGTCGAAGCACTGCGCCAGACGGAAGAGCAGTTGCGCCAGGCGCAGAAGATGGAGGCGGTGGGCCAGTTGACCGGCGGCCTGGCGCATGACTTCAACAACATGCTGATGGGCGTCATCGGTGGCCTGGACATCGTGCGCCGCCGCATCACCCAGGGGCGGTTGAACGATTTGGACCGGTTCATGGACGCGTCCATGGCCTCAGCCCAGCGCGCGGCGGCCCTAACCCACCGGCTGCTGGCCTTCTCCCGCCGGCAGACGCTGGATCCCAAGCCCATCGACGTCAACGACCTGGTGCGGTCGATGGAGGACTTGCTGCGCCGCACCTTGGGTGAGCAGATCGAGTTCAGGGTCAACATGGCGGCGGATCTGGCGGCGGCCCGCAGCGACGTCAACCAGCTGGAAAGCGCCATCCTGAACCTGGCGATCAACGCCCGCGACGCCATGCCCGACGGCGGCATCCTGACCATCGAGACCGGGCGGCAGACATTGGACCGCGCCTATGCCGCCCGGCACAACGGCCTGGCCGCCGGCGACTACATCATGATCCGGGTCAGCGACACCGGCATGGGCATGCCGCCCGACGTGGTGGCCAAGGCCTTCGACCCCTTCTTCACCACCAAGCCCATCGGGCAGGGCACCGGCCTGGGCCTGTCCATGATCTACGGCTTCGTCCAGCAGACCGGCGGTCATGTCCGCATCGACAGCGAGATGTGGCGCGGCACCGCCATCACCCTGTACCTGCCCTGCGACGGCGGGGAGGACGAACAGGCCCGCGACCTTGTCCTGCGCGGCGACGCGCCGGAAGGGGCGGGGGAGATCGTGCTGGTGGTGGAGGACGACGAGTCCGTGCGCCTGCTGGTCCTGGATGTGTTGCAGGAACTGGGCTACACCGCCCTGCACGCGGCCGAGGGCCGGGCGGCCCTGTCGGTCATCGAATCCTCCAGCCAGATCGACCTGCTGATCACCGACGTGGGCCTGCCAGGGCTGAACGGCCGGCAACTGGCGGAAATCGCGCGTCGCCGCCGGCCGGACCTGCCGGTGCTGTTCGTCACCGGCTACGCCGCCAACGCCGCCGTGCGCGGCGACTTCCTGGACGACGGCATGGACATGGTGATGAAGCCCTTCGCCATGGACGAACTGGCCGCCAAGATCCGGGGCATCCTGGAAGGGCGGGCGAAACGGGCGGTTAGCTGATCTTACGCCCTCAGGCGCCGGGCGCCGGCATCCGCCGGCTGGGCTCGGTCGCGGCCTAAGCGGCACGCGGGCGGTGCCGCATGCCGCTGGTAGGTGGGTGGAAGGTGCTTAACCGATGGCGGCCAGGGCCGCGTCGCGGTCGGCGTGGGCGGCCACGATGTGGGTGAAGCCGCTGATGTCGTAGACCTCCTGCACCGCCGGCTGCAAGCCGCTGAGGACGAAGGACGTGCCCGCCGCCTTGGCGGCCTTGGCCGCCTTCAGCAGGACGCGCAGACCCGCGCTGCTGACGAAACGGATGCCGGCCATGTCCAGCACCACCGGGGCCTGGCCCAGCAGCGCCAGCAACTGGCCCTCCACGTTGGGCGCCGTCTCCGTATCAAGACGGCCCTCGATGACGGCCAGCTTCACCGACCCGACGTCACTCACCTGCATAACTTCCTCACTCCGAAAAACGCTGTCCAAAATTGCGGCTGGGGTTGCCGGGCTCAGCCCGCCAGGTCCAGCACGATGTCGATACGGTTGTGCGGTTCCACCCGGCGGTAATGGATCTCGCGCGCCAGGCTGCGGATCAGGTGGATGCCCAAGCCGCCGTCCTGCCGGGTGTCCAGCGGCGATTCCGTGTCTGGCACATCCAGCGACAGCAGGTCGAAGGGGGGGCCGTCATCCTCCACCCGGATGCGCAGTTCCGTCTCGGTCAGCGCCACCCGCAGGTCGGTGAACGTGGCCGGCGGATAGCCCGCGCGGCCGTGGGTCGCCACGTTGGTGGCCAGTTCCTCGCACACCAGGGCCAGGCGATGGGAAACCCGCGGCGACAGCTCGGCGGCTTCGGCGAAAGCCTCCAGCCGGTCCAGCACGCCGGGAATGGCGGCGGAATCGGCAGCGACGCGCAGCTCAAACTCCATCCCAACCCCCGTCGTCTCGGCCCCAATCCATTAACCGACTAGCTAACACGAAACAGGAAGCCGGCGAAATTTAAACAACCGTGACGGTTTCCTGCGCCGGATGCGATGGATACCGGCGGCGCGAGGCTCTGCCTCGTGCCGCTGTAGGCCCCGACTGGGGCCGCCGGAGATTTCCGGGGAGCGAAGCGGACTGGTAAGCGAGGAAGCCTAAGCCACCCAATAGGCACGAAGGCTACCCTCGCAAGTTTTGATCATTGTAAATTCCCGTAATGGTAGTATATTGACAACCTGATGCAATTCATTAACGACAGGAAGTCAAGATGCGCCGCCCCGTCGTCGTCACTTTGTTGGCCCTCTTTCTGCCTGTCACCGCCGCCATGGCCCAGACGGCCCAGATCATCACCAAAGATTTCTGTGACGACCAGTCCGGCGCCTTCGACATCGTCTGGGCAACTGGCCAGAAGGACACAGCGCCAGTGTCCGTCTTCCTCCTGAAAGATAAATTGCAGCCGTTCGTGCCGGTGGAAAAGGGCAAATCTCTCAATGACTTCTCGACTTTCATGGTCAATTCACACGGAGATTGCGGCCAGGTCGGTCCCCTGACGGCCGCAGAGTTCGCAGAGAAGTTTAAGAAGGAGAAGAAGGACGCCCCTGGGAAGGTAAACTTCTACTCTTGCAACGCCGCCAAGGCGCCGCCCATTGGCAAGAGCGTGGTCGCGGCCCTTGCGGCGGAATATCCAGGTCCGCCGAGGGCCGATACCGATATCAAGGTCCTGTCGGGTGCCAAAGAGGCGGCGGCGCTGAGGCCGCCCACTGACGGCAAACCGGTGAGCAAGATCTCGGAGGCCGTCTACTATAGCGGTGTTTCTTCCACTGGAGATAAAATCGTAGAGGGTCTTAAGAAGGACTGGAATAAAGAAAAATATCCTGGATCCCTTATGACATATAAAGACTACTGTGTCCATCACGTGATCCCGAGCATTAGTAACGATTCCACGTTCGACAAGTTTGTAAAACAGATTAATAGTACATTTGGCGATAGATATATCGAGCTTATAAATACAAATTCAGGTGGCGCTGCGTTGACGGTGTGTGGAGCTCAGTCAAATACGGCTTGCCCCTAGGCGTTTAGAGCGAGATGCGATCACGCGTGATCGCATCTCGCTCTTTAAGCTGTTCATGATAGAGCGGAACGCGATCAGGTGATGCCACCTGATCGCGTTCCGCTCCAATCCAGGATTTTGATGAATTGGATCGAGCCTGAATCACTCGTGCTCTTTTGTTCATGTTTTGCAGATGAACTGTAGGGCGTCAGGCCCTTTAGGGCCTTGAGCCGCCGGCGATAATTATAGGCGTCGATGAAGACGCAGAGATGAGCTTCGAGCCGCTGATGGCTGTCGTAGTGATAGCGTTTGGCAGTGGCTTCCTCGTTAGTCCGGTTCATCCGCTCGACCTGATCGTTGGTCCAGGGACGCTTCACCCTTGTCAGGCGGTGGTCGATGGCTTGGCAGGCTTGTCCCCTTCCACCTCCGGCAGCCTGCTGATGTCGTGTCGCTGAAGACACCGTGGCCGCCCGGCGATTGAGGGGCGGTATTTGAGCGGCCACGATCAAATACCGCGTGTATGACACCCATAACGGCATGGTGTTTGCCGGGCGGACGCTGCACAGTCGCGGCCGTCATACGGATGCACAAACCTGGACTGGACTGTTGATGGCGACGACGGCGTCCCAACCCTTGGATCCCGCGGCCCGTGCGCGGGAACGCAGCATGGCGCTGGCCGGCCTGAGCGACCTGGTCATGATCGGCGTGGCGCTGACCGCCGCCCTCTGGGGCAATTCGCTGATGATGGCGGCGGAGACCCTGCGCGGCACCCTGCTGTGGGCGCTGGAGATGGTGCTGCTGGTCCTGATGCGCCGCATCCACCGCGGCCAGACCCATCAGTTCGATTACGGCGCCGGCAAGCTGGAGCAGTTCGCCAACCTGGTGATCGGCCTGGTCATGGGGGTGGGCGGCCTATGGGTCGGGATATCGGCCGCCTATCGCTGGTGGAACCCGCCGGAGCATTCCACCCTGGGCATGGGGTTCGCGGTCTTCGCCGGTGCCGCCAACGTGGTGCAGAACGGCCTGGCGCTGGTGTCGCTGTGGCGGGCCGGCCGCGACGGCACCTCCCTGATCCTGATCGGCCAGGTGCGCACCCGCCTTGCCAAGCTGGTGTCGTCGTTTATCGTGCTGGGCGCCTTGTGCGTCGGCCTGGTGGCCGGCGACACCCTCTGGGGCGAGGCGGCGGAGGTGCTGGGCGCCGGCTTCGTCTCGGTGGTCATGCTGCAACTGACCTTCGCCCTGTGGCGGGAGGCGCTGCCCGCCCTGCTGGACCATACGTTGGATGAGGCGCGCCAGGCCTCCATCAACCGGGTGCTGGCCCGCCATTTCGAGGGGTATGAGGAACTGCTGACGGTGCGGTCCCGCCTGTCGGGCAACACCGCGCTGATCGAGGTGGTGCTGGGCTTCCAACCCGCCCGCCAGATGGGGGAGGTGCAGGCGGTGGTCGATGCCATCTGTGACGACGTCAGCCACCTGATCCCCGGCGCGCTGGTTTCCGTCATTCCGGTTGCCAGCCGGGCATGAGCGGCCATCGGAAAGCGGAATAATATCAGCGGCACGAGATTTGGCTCGTGCCGCTGTAGGCCCCGACTGGGGCCGCCGGACCTTTTCGGGGAGCCGAAGGCGGACTGAAAAGGGAGGATAAGGCAAGGCCACGGATGTGGCCGCCCGCCGTTTGAGGGGCGGTATTTGATCATCACGATCAAATACCGCGCGTATAAGGACTACCGGCCCCGGATGTCCGCGACGAACTCATGCACCAGGCGTTGCAGGGATGCCGCCTGGCCGGACAGGCTGTTGACCGAATTGACCATGGTATGCGCGCCTTCGCCGGTCTCCCCGGCGGCAGTGCTGACCTGGGCAACGTTGACGGTCACCTGCTGCGAGCCATCGGCCGCGTTCTGGACGTTGCGCGCGATTTCCCGGGTGGCGGAGCCCTGCTGGTTGACGGACGCGGCGATGGCGGTCGCGATCTCCCCCACCTGGCCCAGGGTGCGGCCGATCTCCTCGATGGCGACCACGGCCTGGCGGGCGGCCTGCTGAATCTGGGTGACCTGTTCGGCAATGTCGTCCGTGGCCTTGGCCGTCTGGCCGGCCAGGGATTTCACCTCGCCCGCCACGACGGCGAAACCCTTGCCGGCGTCACCCGCCCGTGCGGCCTCGATGGTGGCGTTCAGCGCCAGCAGGTTGGTCTGTCCGGCGATGGAGTTGATCAGGCCCACCACTTCGCCGATGCGGTTGGCGGCGTCCGTCAGGGTACGCACCGTGGCCTCGGTGCCCTGGGCCTGCTGGATGGCGTCGGCCGCCACCTGTGCGGACTCGTCCACGCGGCGCGTGATTTCGGCGACCGAGGCTGCCAGTTCTTCCGACGCGGCCGCCACGGCCTGCACGTTGGTCGAGGTCTCTTCCGACGCGGCGGCGGCGGCCGAGGCCTGCCGGCTGGTGTCGTCGGCGGTGGCCGCCATGGATTCCGCCGTCTCGCGCGTGCGCGCCGCCTCATCCGCCAGGCTGTGGATCTGCTGGCCCACCTTGGCCTCGAAGGTGGCGGTCACGGCGTCCATGGCCTGGCGCTTCTCCGCCTCGGCTTTTTCCGTCAGCGCTTCGAAGTAGTAATGCACCACCACCGCCACGTCGGAGAAGATGGAGCGCATGAGGCTGTTGACCAGTTCCGGCCGCCGGCTGTCCAGGAACTTGCCGCTGTTCAGCATGGCGTTGATCAGGCCGGCGGAATAGGCGGCGTAGCCGCCCGCCAGGTAAGTGTACACGTCCGTCATCTGGCTGACGCCCTTGATGATGCCGGCCTGGACGTTGAAATACTCCGGCGTGAAATCACCATGGGAAATCTGCGCGAACTTCTTGGACTCGCGGTCCAGGACTTCGCGTGGCAAGGCGCGCAACGTCGGATCGACGCCACGGTAGGCCTCCAGCAAGGTGGCTTCCAGATTTTTGGCGATGCGTTGGAAAACGACATCACCAATCTCGCGCTGCCGTGTGCCCCAAGGAGTGATTTTTTCTTCGACGCGCGCCATATCTGACCGTCCAGGTTGCATTTTCTAGGTTGCCGACCCGTCTTTACTAGGGTCATCACCGGTCAGATGGCGCAAGGGCAGGACTGGTCAAGGAAGAACGTCTGTACCACTTTAATGGTAGCCCGTTTGGCTGATATGCACGCCGATTAGCGGCACGCCTACCCCCGGTGGAACGGCTGTACCGTCAGCGGAACCTTAGGGCCAGGGCGGTGATGTCGTCCGCCTGCGGGGCGCCGTCGGCGAAATCGACCACGGCGTTGAACACCCCCGTCACCATGGCGCGCGGCGTGGTGTTGGCCGCCAGCGTTTCCGTCAGCCGGGCCCGGCCGAAGAAGGCACCGGCCGCGTTCTCCGCCTCGGTGATGCCGTCGGAAAACAGCAGGACGCTGTCGCCCGGCGTCAGGGTGAAGGGATGGCTGCGGTAGGCCATGTCCTCCAAGGCGCCCAGCGGCGGCTGCGGGGCGGGGGGCAGCAGGGGGCGCACATCGCCGTCGGCGGTGCGCAGCATGGGCATCTCATGCGCGGCGATGGCCAATTGGCCCTGGCCGGTGACCATGTCGATCACGCCCACGGCGGCCGTGACGAAGGTGGCCTCGTGGTTCTCACGCACCAGATCGTCGTTGGCGCGGGCCAGCACCGTGGCGGGATCGACACTTACGCCTGGCTGCTCCGCCAGATGGCGGGCGGAGGCGCGGAACAGGCCCAGCGTGCGCGCCATGGTCAGCGCCGCCGGCGCACCCTTGCCCGACACGTCGGCCACGGCGAACAGCAGGGTGGTGCCATCCAGGCGGATGGCGTCGTAGAAGTCGCCGCCCACCTGGCGGGCCGGCACCATGGCGGCGTGCAGGTCGACGCGATGCCCCGCCAGATGGGCGAAGGCGCTGGGCACCAGGGCCAGTTGCGCCAGCCGGGCGCTTTCCAGTTCCGCCTCCAGCCCCTTCAGGCGCTGGGCCGCCAGGTCACGCAGCCGCTTCTTCTCCAGCACCGCCGACAGGCGGGCACGCAGCAGCGGCAGGTCGAAGGACTTGGGCAGGTAATCCTCCGCCCCCAACTCGATGCAGCGGACGATGGCCGACATCTCGGTATGGGCGGAAATGACGATGACCGGCGGGTCGCGCCGGCGCTGGGCCCGCAGGCGTTCCAGCACGCCGAAACCATCCAGCGCCGGCATCTCGATATCCAGCAGCACGATGTCGAAGCGCGCCGTCTCGATGTTCGCCAGGGCCTGGATGCCGTCGGTGGCGGTGGTGATGTTGCTGTAGCCCAGTTCGCCCAGGCGCCGCGACAGCAGCAGCCGGTTGAAGGAACTGTCGTCCACCACCAGGATGGCGATGTTGGACTTGTCGTCACCGGACGCGGGGGATGTGACCGCAGCCGGAAGGTCGGCCGCGCCAGCCGATGGCAAGGACGTCAGGGTATCGCTCATGGCGCGCGGCAACTCCACCGGTCTGTTGGGGACGGCGGTGGCCTGCCCGTCAGTGCTGTCTCACTGTATATAGCCAGCCGCGCGGTGGGCAAAGGCCGTTCCTGCCATCGGCCGCGGTAATTCCGTCGCCGGAACCATTCAGTCGGGCAGCAGGGCCGGCGATGACCGCCGTGCGGTCAGGGCAGCACCAACCGAGGCGACGATGACGGTGGCCACGGCCAGCCAGTGCAGCGGCGACAGTGTCTCCCCCAGCAGGACCATGGCGATCAGGGCGCCCACCGCCGGCTCGGCGCTGGTCAGGGTGCCGAAGGTCTGGGCCGGCAGGCGGCGCAGGGCGTACATTTCCAGGGTGTAGGGCAGGGCGCTGGACAGGGCCCCCACCATCACCGCCGGCAGCAGGACGGCCGGCTGCAGCAGCGTGGCGGCACCGGTGTCGGCCACCCCCACGGGCAGGACGATGGCGGCGGCGATCAGGGTGCCCACCGCCGTCGCCTGGGTGCCATGGTCGCCGCCGGCCCGCTTGCCCGCCACGATGTACAGCGCCCAGAAGACACCGGCGCCCAGGGCATAGGCGATGCCGCGCGGGTCCAGGGGTGGTTCAGCCGCAGACGGCGCCAGCGGCAACAGCAGGGCCAAACCCACCACCGCCAGCCCGATCCACAGGAAGTCCGCGCGGCGGCGCGACGACAGCAGGGCCAGGCCCAGGGGGCCGGTGAACTCCACCGCGATGGCGATGCCCACCGGGATGGTCTGCAAGGCCATGTAGAACAGTGTGTTCATGCCGGCCATGGCCCCGCCATAGACCAGCAGCGGCCGCCAGCTGCGGCGTGACAGCCGGATGCGCCAAGGCCGCAGCAGCACGAACAGCATCAGGGCCGCCGTCGTCAGGCGCAGCGCCGTGGTGCCGTGCGCGCCCGTCACCGGGAACAGCGTCTTGGCGATGGAGGCACCGGTGGTCACCGACACCATGGCGGCGAACAGGGCCGCCATCGGCAGCAGGGCCGACAGGGACGCGGACGCGGCGGCGCCGGGCGGGGAGAGGGCGGTATCGTGCGGCATGGAAGGGATCGTCTTGGGCGGTCAAGGCCGCCACTCAAGGAAAAGCCGGTGGCGGCACGGCGCGACATTTTAGCGATGAACTTTGTTTATTCGTGTCAAAGATGGTCATTTATCGATAAAATTTATCACTGCCTTGCCATGTGAAGACCAAATGGTATCGCCGCCCACCGATCTGGACGCCATCGACCGCAAGCTGCTGGAACAGTTGCAGGCGGACGCGCGCCTGCCCATTCCGACCCTGGCGGAACGGGTGGGCCTGTCGGGCCCGGCCTGCTATCGCCGCATCCGCCGCCTGCGCGAGACCGGCGCCATCGAGCGCG
The DNA here is from genome assembly GCA_028283825.1 of Azospirillaceae bacterium. Classification (NCBI taxonomy): domain Bacteria; kingdom Pseudomonadati; phylum Pseudomonadota; class Alphaproteobacteria; order Rhodospirillales; family Azospirillaceae; species Azospirillaceae bacterium. Next base: position 1,603,953 of record JAPWJW010000001.1, read on the forward strand.
AGGTCGCCATCGTCCGGCCGCGCACCCTGGGCTGGCCCCTGACCATGGTGGTGCTGGTGACCCTGGAGCGTGACAGCGGCCGGGGACGCAGCGGCACCAACGACGGCAGCGTCATCGACCAGTTCATGCGCAAGCTGGCCACCGTGCCCGAGGTGGTGGAGGCCTGGTACGTCACCGGCGACCATGACTTCGCCCTGCGCATCGTCGCCCGCGACATGGAAGGCTACGACGCGCTGACGCGCCGCATCCTGCTGAACGACGAAAACGTCCGCACCTTCAAAACCCTGGTCGTCATGCGCCACGCCAAGCCGTTGAGCCCGGTGCCGGTGCTTGATGGATTATGATTTTATTTCCATAACGTATATTATCGGTTTAACGCATGCCGGCGGGTGTAGGCGCAAAGTTAAACTGTCAGCCCTGAGCAAAGCAGAAGTGCCAGGCGCGGACTGCGCGCGGCTGGAAAGGAAATGGAAACGCTGTGACCGATACAACCGCCTCGCCCCTCGGCAACCTGCTGGATGCGCTGCCGCCGCCCGCCGAGGATGAACGGTTCACCGACATCCTCCGCCGTCCCGGATGCCGCATCGAACAGATCGTCTCCCATGGCCAGACGACGCCGGTGGATCGCCCCTACCGTCAGCCGCACGATGAATGGGTGCTGGTCCTGGCCGGGGCCGCGCGGGTGGCGGTGGAGGGCGTGGAGACGGCGCTGTCGCCCGGCGATCATCTGTTCATCCCAGCGGGGGCCAGCCATTGGGTCACCTTCACCGATCCGGACACGGCCACCGTCTGGCTGGCCGTCCATATCGGCGAGGTCGAAGCGGCGGCGCCGTGAATAGCGATGCGGCCCCCTTTCCTTGCATCAATGTTACCGCTATCAATGTGCCTTGGACTTGCCAACCGCCAACGCGCGCGCGGGCCATTGCCTGAATAATGGAACAGAGGAAACCCCAGCGCATGAGCACCCCCACCCGCCGCAGCGTGTTCAAGGCGACGTTGACCGGGGCCGCCGCCCTGCCCCTCTCCCTGGCGCCGGGCGCCATCGGGCGGGCGGCGACAGGACCGGGGGCCGCACCGCGCTGGGGCCGGGGCATCGAGGGGCAGCGCCGGGCCGACCTGGGCGACGGCACCTATCTCAACCCCATCATCGCCGGCGACCATCCCGACCCCACCATCCTGAAGGACGGGTCGGACTATTACATGACCTTCTCGTCCTTCTTCGCCTATCCCGGCATCGTCATCTGGCATTCCACCGACCTGGTGAACTGGCAGCCGGTGGGGCCGGCGCTGACCAAGCAATTGGGCACCATCTGGGCGGTGGATCTGTGCAAGCACGGCGACCGCTATTTCATCTATATCCCCGCCAACCCGGGCGACAAGGGCTGGTCCATCTACGCCATCTGGGCCGACGACATCCGGGGCCCGTGGAGCGAGCCGGTGGACCTGAAGATCTCCGGCTGCATCGATCCCGGCCATGTGGTGGGGGAGGATGGCAAGCGCTATCTGTTCGTGAACGGCGTGCGCTACGTCCGCCTGACCGACGACGGCCTGGCCACCGATGGCCAGGTCCAGCCGGCCTACAGCCCCTGGCGCTACCCCGAGGACTGGGTGGTGGAGAATTTCGCGCCCGAGGGGCCGAAGCTGCTGCACCATGGGGAGTGGTTCTACCTGATCACCGCCGTGGGCGGCACCGCCGGCCCGCCCACCGGCCACATGGTGATCGCCGCCCGTTCCCGCTCCATCCACGGGCCGTGGGAGCATTGCCCCCATAACCCGCTGGTGCGCACCCTGAGTGCCGATGAGCCCTGGTGGTCGCGCGGCCACGCCTCGCTGGTCGAGGGGCCGGCCGGTGACTGGTGGATGGTTTATCACGGCTATGAGAACGGCTTCCGCACCCTGGGCCGCCAGACCCTGCTGGAACCGATGGAATGGACGGCCGACGGCTGGTTCCGCGCCAAGGGCGGCGACCTGTCGAAGCCCTTGCCTAAGCCGAAAGGGGGAAAACCCTCCCCCGCCGGCTTCGCCCTGTCGGACGATTTCAGCCAGGATCGCTTCGGCATCCAGTGGGGCTTCCACGACCCCGCCCCCGGTGAGATGGGCCGCGTGACACGGGCGAATGGCCGGCTGACCCTGGCGGGGCGCGATCGCACGCCGGCCGACAGCACGCCCCTGGTCTTCCCCGTGGGCGACCGCGCCTATGAGGTGGAGGTGACCATCACCCTGAGCGGCCAGGCCGAGGGCGGCCTGCTGCTGTTCTACAACCCCAAGGCCTTCATCGGCATCGGCTTCACCCCCGACATCATCAAGACCTTCGAATACGCCGATGAGCTGATCTGGGCCCGCCAGCCCAAGGCGACCACCGCCGTGCGGGTGCGCCTGACCAACGACCAGAACGTCGTCACCTGGCACTATTCCCACGATGGCGGCAAAACCTGGACCTTGCTGGGCACCCGCATGGAGGTGTCGGGCATCCACCACAATGTCTTCGGCGGCTTCATCAGCCTGAAGGTGGGTGTCTACAGCGCCGGCGACGGCGCCATCAGCCTGAGCGACCTGACGTATCGCGCGCTGGGGGGCTAATTTCGTGACCGTTGATCATGGCTGATCAACGGTCCCCTCAGGCGGCGGGCGCCGGCATCCGCCGGCTTGCCTCATCCTCAGTTTTCAGTCCGCTACGCTCCCCAAAAACTTCCGGCGGCCCCGGTCAGGGCCTACAGCGGCATGAAAATCTCATGCCGCTGTGCTTCAGCCCAGCCCCTTGATGAAGGCCCAGACCGCCATCACGGTCATCAGGCCCAGCAGCACGCGCAGGGCGATCAGGGCCAGGCGCAGGCCGCGCCCCAGCGGCATGGGTGGCAGGGCCGGCGGTTTGGGCCGGACGGCGTCAAAGGACATGAAGGCCCACCGTGTCCAGGAAGGCCACGACAGCATAGGCGCCGCCGGCCAGGGTCACCGCCACGGTGATGGCGATGCCCGCCATGTTGGTCAGGCGGCCGTTGACATGCGCGCCCATCACCACCGGGTCGTTGGCCAGGATCAACAGGAACACCAGGGCCGCCGGCATCAGGATGGTGGCCAGCAGGTTGGCGTTCATGACGATGTCCATCAAGGGCGCGCCGGGGATCAGCACCACCAGGCCGGCCACCAGGGCGGTGCCCACGTTCACCGCATGGAACAGGGGTGCCCGGCGTGGACCGGCGTCGAAGCTGCACACCGCACCCGCCACCATCTCCCCCACCGCGTAGGCGCCGCTGGCGGAGATGGTCAGCATGGCGACGGCCCCGGCCTCGATCAGGCCCAGGGCGAACAGGGCCGCCCCCGTCCGACCGATCAGCGGCGACAAGGCCTGCGCGAAGCCGCCGCCCTGAAGATAGGCCGCCATATCGATATGCTGGGTGAACAGCGGGGTGGCGGCCACCAGGGCACCGCCGCCGGCGATGGCGGCCAGCACGGCCCCCATGGCGGTGTTCAGGCGGCCGGTGCGGATGGCGGCCTCACCGGACGTCCCTGGGCCCGACAGGCCCTTATCCACCGTGGCGCTCTGCTGGAAGAACAGCATCCAGGGCGTCACCGTGGCACCGATGGTGGAGGCCACCATCATCAGGAAATCCCCGGCCCCCGCCCCCTTGGGCGCGTCCCAAGATGTGAGCGCGTGGGTGATGGCGCCGGGATCGGGCCGCGCCAGCAGCGCCACGGCGACGAAGGCCAGGTTGAACAGGGCCAGGCCCGCCGCCACCCGTTCCCAGCGCGCGTAACGCCCGGTGGCGGCACCGCCGGCCACCAGCAGCACGGCGAAGACCACGGCCACCCAGGCCGGTATCCCGAAGAACCCCATGCCCAGGCGGATGGCGATCACCTCCGTCACCAGGGTCACCAGGTTGGTCAGGATCAGATCGACGGCGGAGATCCAGCCCCAGCCCCGCCCGAAACGCTGGAACATCAGTTCGCCGTAACCCCGGCCGGAGGCGACACCCAGGCGCATCGCCATTTCCTGCACACAGTAGGCGGCGGCGAACGTCACCAGGATGAAGGGCAGGAAAAAACCCAGGCCGTAGCTGGCGCCGCTGGTGGCGTAGGACAGCATGCTGGGCCCGTCATTCTCCCCCAGCATGGCCAGCACGCCGGGGCCCAGCAGCAGGGGCCCCAAGGCCGCCAGGCGCCGGCGTTTGACGGGGACCGGCGGCGACCAGCGCAATAGGGGGAAATCGGCGGCAAGGGCGGCGGGCGGCGGCGACATCGGCGTCCCTGGATCATTATTCGTTGGTTGGAAAGAAAAGGGCCGGCCAGGGAGTTGGAATGGCCGGCCCCCCTCAACTAGGCCGGCAATACGTCGAACCGGGCCTTGTTGAACTGCCGGATCAGCTTGGGATCCATGTTGGTGTGCTGGGCCACCAGTTCCGGCGGGGTGCAGGCCAGCCACTGGGCCAACGACACCTCCTGGAAGCGGTCTGCCTTGAAGATTTCCAGGAACACCAGATCCTCGGTGCCGGTGTTCTGGACGTAATGGCCCAGGCTTTTCTTCACATAGCCCAGGTCACCGGGGCGGAAGTCGGCCGTCTGGGCGCGGGGGCCGGTGTTGAACACCGTCATGCGGCCCTGGCCCTTGATGTAGTACTGCCACTCATCCGCGTTGGGGTGCCAGTGCAGTTCCCGCAATCCGCCGGGCTTGATGGTGACCAGGGCGGCGGCGATGGTCTTGCTGACCGGGAAGTTGCGGGTGTCCACCACCTTGACGGAGCCGCCCTTGGTGACCCGGGTTGGCTTCATCAGGCCCATGGAGAAGGTGAACTCATACTCCGGCTCCCCATCCGGGGAGCGGACGGCCTTCTGCACCTCTTCCAGGGGCGGAATGGGGTCCTTGGCCTGGTAGATCCAGGTGTCGTCGACGGGCAAGTTCTTGAAGGCGCTTTCCGGCAGGCCGAAGTTGGCGGCCAGCACCTCGGGCGGGGTGTGGGCCATCCATTCGTTCAGCAGCAGGGTGTTGAATTCCGACGCGCGGCCGTTGTCGAACACCAGGACGAATTCGGCACCGCTGGTGCCCAGGCCCTGCAGGGAATGCGGCAGGCCCGGCGGGAAGTACCACAGGTCGCCCTCCTTCACGTCGCGGACCGCCGGGCGGCCGTCGGCGTCGATCACGGTGACGCGGCACTTGCCGTCGGTCATCACCGCCCATTCGGCCTGCTGGTGCCAGTGCAGCTCACGCACGCCCCCCGGCCCGAGGCGCATGTTCACGCCGGACACGGCCTCGGATATGGCGAAGTCGGCTTGCGTCACCTCACGTGCCCAGCCACCATCCTGGATGCGCTTGTGGGCGTTGTTGAAGGACGACCAGAACAGGTCCATGCCGGACACGTCGGTGGCGGGCGGGTCCTGGAAGGACGGGAACTGGCTGGCCAGCGCCGGGTTCTGCGGCCCCGGTTCCTGGCCCGCGATGGGGTTGGTGACGTTGACGCGGCCCTGGCCGGGGCGGTCGGGGTTGCCGAAGGTGGCGGCGTTGGCGCCCCCCGCGGCGGCGGCCGCCGCGGCCACGGCGCCGGCGGCGATGATGTTGCGCCTGGAATAGTCGGTCATGGGCTTTTTCCTCGATCAGGACGTGCGACCCCGCTCCCCGGATGTTGCGTCCGGGGTGATGGGTGATGACTTCGGGGACGCCGGTGATCATTTGTGGCGAATTGTCGCCTGGGGCCTGCCGACTGCCTCGGCAACTTGACCCTGGCCCGACCACTATGCGTAAGACTGCACACGATGAGCAGAAATAACAGTCATTAGCCTGCGGAATGGCCATGTTCGAACTGAACTTGCTGCGCACCTTCCTGGCCGTCGCCGATGCCCGCCACTTCACGGCGGCGGGCACCGCCCTGGGCATCAGCCAGTCGGCCGTCAGCCAGCATATCCGCCGCCTGGAACTGGCCTGCGGCCGCCAGTTGTTTGAGCGTGACACCCACACCGTGACCCTGACGGCCGATGGCGCGGTGCTGGCGGAACTGGCGCGCGGCATCGTCGGCATGAGCCAGCAGGCGGTGGATTATTTCGCCGACAGCGCGCCGCGCGGGCGGGTGCGGCTGGGTGTCTCAGACGACCTGACCCTGACGCGCCTGGCCCGCCTGCTGCGCGAGGTCAGCCGGGGCAACCCGCTGCTGAGCGTGGAACTGACCGTGGGCCTGACCAGCGTGCTGTACCAGAAGCTGGATTCCGGCCGCCTGGACCTGGTGTTCGCCAAGCGCCAGCCGGGCGACGACCGCGGCGAACTGATCCACCGGGAACGCCTGGTCTGGCTGGCGCATGAGGAATTCGACCTGGGTCCCGACGAGCCCGTTCCCCTGGTGCTCTACCCCAATGCCAGCATCACCAGCACCCTGGCGATGGAGGCCTTGAACGGCGCCAAGCGGCCCTGGTTCGTCGCCTGTTCCAGCGAGACGCTGGCGGGCCTGCGCGCCGGCGCCCAGGCGGGGCTGGGCGTCATGGCGCAATCGCCCCTGCTGCTGACCGAGGCCGGATCCGGCCTGGCGGAGGCGTGCCGCGTGGCGAACCTGCCGCAACTGGGCGAGGTGGAGTTCGTGGTGCTGGGCCGCTCCAAGCGCCTGGTGGGCGCGCCCGCCGCCCTGGCCGAACTGATCCAGGAAAAGGGACCGGCGCTATGGGGTCGTCGCTCAGCGGAGCCCCTGGAGCCCCTGGAGCCGTAGGGCGCCATCCGCATCCACCGTAACGGCCAAGCGGCCGTAATCGGCCACCGTGGGGTGGGTGGTTTCCAGCGGGTGGTGATGGGTGGCGCTGACTACCACCACACCGCCGCCGGCGGCCTCCCCCGCCGCGATGCCGGCGGGCGCGTCTTCCCAGACCAGGCAGTCCTGAGGGCGGAAACCCAGGGCGGCGGCGGCACGCTCATACCCTTCCGGCGCCGGCTTGCCCCGGGTCACATCCTCAGCGGTGATGAACACCTCCGGGATGGGCAGACCGGCGGCCGTCAGCCGCACCACCGCCAGTTCGCGGGGGGCGGAGGTCACCACCGCCCAGCGGTTGGCCGGCAGGGTGGCGATGAAGGCGGCGGCACCGGGCAGCGCCACGGTGCCGTCGACGTCGTCGATTTCATTCTGGGTCAATGCTGCGGCCTCGGCCTCCACATCCACGTCCGGTCCCACCCAGCGCCGGATGGTGTCAACCGCGCGCACGCCGTGCATGGTCGCAAGCACGGCGTCCACATTCAGGCCGTGCCGCCTGGCCCAGCGCGTCCACACCCGGTTGGCCGAGGCGATGCTGTTCAGCAGGGTCCCGTCCATGTCGAACAGGAAGGCGGCGTAAGCGCGGTCAGCGTAGGCGTTGGGCATCAGGCGGATCCGGCAGGTTGAGGCGGGAGCCCATCCTGCGGTGCCCGCAACGGCGCTGTCGATGCCCTTTACCTCATATCGGCAATGGGTTGGCGGATGACAGGTTTTCCCGCCCATGGGGGCGGCCAAGGTCCAGCGCGGGCCCCACGGGCACGATGCCCGTCGGGTTGATGGTGCGGTGGCTTTCGTAATAGTGGCCCTTGATGTGCTGGAAATTCACCGTCCTGGCCACGCCCGGCAACTGGTACAGGTCGCGCAGGTAACCCGACAGGTTGGGGTAGTCGTCGATGCGCCGGATGTTGCACTTGAAGTGGCCGACATAGACGGCGTCGAAACGCACCAGGGTGGTGAACAGGCGGATGTCCGCCTCCGTCACATGGTCGCCGGTCAGGAAGCGCTGGGCGGACAGGCGCTCGTCCAGCCAGTCCAAGGTGCCGAACAGCGGGGCGATCGCCTCTTCATACGCGTCCTGGCTGGTGGCGAAGCCGGCCTTGTAGACGCCGTTGTTCACCGTGTCGTAGATGCGGGTGTTCAGGGTGTCGATCTCCGCCCGCAACACCTCCGGATAATAGTCGCCCGGCGTGGCGCCCACGCCATCGAAGGCGCCGTTCAGCATGCGGATGATCTCGGCGGACTCATTGCTCACGATGGTGCGGCGCTGCTTGTCCCACAGCACCGGCACGGTGACCCGGCCGGTATAGCGGGGGTCGGCGGCGCGATAGACCTCATACAGCCGCCGAGCGCCGTTGACGGTGTCGTGCACCACGCCCGCGCCGTCATCGAAGGTCCAGCCATGTTCCAGCATGCGCCAGTGGACGACGGACACGCCGATCATGGGCTCCAGCCCCTTCAGCGCCCGCATGATCAGGGTACGGTGGGCCCAGGGACAGGCCAGGCTGACGTACAGGTGATAGCGGCCGGGTTCGGCCTGGAAGCCGCCCTCCCCGCTCGGGCCGGCGCTACCGTCGGCCGTTACCCAGTTGCGGAAGGCGCTGTCCTTGCGCACGAAGCGGCCACCGGTCGACTTGGTGTCGTACCAGGTGTCACGCCATTCGCCGTCGACCAGCAGTCCCATGTCCCTCTCCAACGATCCAGCCGAGCAAAGGGCGCCGGCTGCTGGAGTACAGATAATCCCCGGCGGGGTTTCCGGACAGGCCGATAATCCTGCATGCACCGTTCAGGAATTGGGACGATCAGGGCGGTGCTACTTCCACCCGATTGCGGCCCTGGCGCTTGGCGACGTACAGCACCTCATCCGCCGCCACGTTCAGGGCCTGGGCATTCATGTCGGGTTTCAGTTCCGCCACGCCGACGCTGAACGTCACCTGGAACGTCTTCTCCCCCTGGCCGTAGCGGATGCCGGCGAACTGCTGGCGCAGGGTGTTCAGGCGTTCGGCCGCCGACTGCGCGTTGGTGCCGGGCAGGATGACGGCGAATTCCTCACCCCCATACCGGCCGATGATGTCGCTGCGGCGCAGGCGCTGCATCAGCAGGCGGGCCAGGCCCTTGATCACCCGGTCGCCCATGGCGTGGCCGTGGGTGTCGTTGACCGACTTGAAATGGTCGATGTCGATCATGGCCATGGTCAGCGGCGCGCCGGTGCGGCGGCTGCGCGCCACCTCCGCCGCCAGGCTGTCCTTGATCATGCCGTGGTTGAAGGCGCCGGTCAGGCTGTCGCGCACCATCAGGCCGCGCAGCAGGCGGGATCGGCTGGCGCGCGCCCGCACCGTCTCCACCAGCTCATTCACGTCCACCGGCTTGGTCAGCAGGGCGTCGACACCGTTGCGCACGGCCGATCGCGCCGTCTCCTCCGTATCGTCGGCCGTCAGGAAGACGATGGGCAGGGTCAGCAGATCCTCATGCTGGCGCAGCACGGCGGCCAGTTCAAAGCCGCTGCAATCGGGCATGACCAAATCGCTGACGATGATGTCCGGGTCGTGGGCCTGGATGGCGGCCACCGCCTCCAGCGGGCTGGTGACCAGCTTGGCGTCGAAGCCGCCCATCTGCAGGATGGCCTCGTAATGGGCGCCGGCCGCCGCGTCGTCGTCGACGATCAGCACGGTCATAGGCTGGGGCCGCTGCCGGCTGGTCAGCACGTCCAGGCGGTCGACCAGCAGGCCGATATCGGCGGGCTTCACCAGATAGGCGTCACTGCCGCCACGCACGGCGGCCAGCCGCGCCTCGAAATCATCGCGGGCCGACAGGAACACGGTGGGGATGGGTTTGACGTCCGACCGTTCCGCGTCCATGACGCGCAGCCGGCTCATCACCGCCGGCCCGCCCAGCAGCGACGACGGCGTCATGACGTCGACGATGGCGGCGTCCGGCCGCCGTTCCTGGATGGCGCGGTAGAACGCATCGACATCGCCAAAGGCGACGGCGCGATAGCCATAGGCCGACAACAGCGCCGCCAGTTCCGCCGCCTGGTCGGGATCATCCTCCAGGTGATAAACCAGGTACTGGCGTTCATCGCCGCCACCGTCGGCCCGGGGCAGCGACGGCGCGTCGTTCATAACCGCGCCCGTCGCGGCGCGGCGCAGATCATCGATGATGGAGGGCAGCAGGGCCGCCAGGTCGGCGCTGGCCGTCTGGCTGCGGGTCAGGATTTCGATGCGCCGCGACACCTCGGTCACAGCCGGCAGGCCGAAGGTGGCGCCGGAACCGACCAGGGAATGGGCCAGCCGCGACAACTGCTCGCGCGCCGCGGCGTCGGTTGCCACCTGGCGGGCGGCGGTTGCGATCTCATCGATACGGGTCGGCAGCTGGCTCAGGAACCCATTCTTTATTTCCTGCAAGCGTTGCTGGATCGTGGCTTGAACAGTGGCAGAACCGCCTATGTTATTGGTCATTCCCAACTCCCGTTTCCGCGGCTCAATAATCAAGGTCGTTCAAGCCGTTGGAAAATATGACCTTCAGAATAGATCACATTTGTGGACCATTTTGACTAGAACGCGGAACGCATGCAACTGTGTGCGACAGCCCCCGGGATTAATGGAAGAATAGAGTCCACACCGGAAAGTTGTCGTGCCAATCAGGATGAACAGTTCGGTGGGGGCTGTCATGGACAAAGCACAGATACTACCTCTGATCCTATCCGGTGGGTCGGGCACGCGCCTGTGGCCACTGTCGCGGGAGTTGTACCCGAAGCAATTCTTGCCGCTGACGGGTGAAACCTCGCTGCTGCAACAGACGATGCAACGCTGTCATGGCGCGGGCCTGGGGCCCGCCATGATCATCTCCAGCCATGAGCACCGGTTCGTGGTGGCGGAACAGGCACGCAACCTGGACCTGTCGCTGGAGGCGCTGTATCTGGAGCCGATCGCCCGCAACACGGCCCCGGCCATCGCCGCCGCCGCCGTTGTCGCCACGGCCAAGCAGCCGGACCGCCTGATGCTGGTGTTGCCGGCAGACCATTCCATCGTGGATGAGGCCGCCTGGCGCGCCGCCTTGGACAAGGCCATTCCGGCCGCCGTCGCCGGCGCCTTCGTCACCTTCGGCATCGAGGCGACGCGGGCGGAGACTGGCTACGGCTACATCCGCAAGGGCGACGACCTGGCCGGCAGCGACGGCGTGTTCCAGGTGGCGGAGTTCGTGGAGAAGCCGAACAAGGACACGGCGGAAGGCTACGTCGCCGGCGGCCGGCACCTGTGGAACAGCGGCATGTTCCTGTTCCGCGCCGACCGCCTGCTGGAGGAACTGGGCCAGTTCGAGCCGGCGCTGGTGACCGCCGTGCGTGAGGCCGTGGACCGCCGCAGCGGCGACCTGGATTTCCAGCGCCTGGATGCCGACGCCTTCGCCAAGGCGCCCTCGGTCTCCATCGACGACGCCCTGTTCGCCCGCACCAGCCACGCGGCCGTCGTGCCGTGCGCCATCGGGTGGAGCGACGTCGGATCGTGGAAGTCGCTGCTGGAGGTCCTGCCGGTGGATGAGCAGGGCAATTTCCAGCGCGGTGACGTGGTGCTGCAGGACACCACCGGCAGCTACGTGCGCACCGACGGCATCCTGACCACCGTTCTGGGCATGGACAACGTCATCGTCGTGACGACGCCGGACGCCGTGCTGGTGGCCAACAAGGACCGCATGGAAGGCCTGAAGGGCATTGTCGCCACCCTGAAGAAGGCGAACCGGCGCGAGGCCGTGGCCCGGCCGCGCGTCTATCGCCCCTGGGGGTATTACCAGACCCTGCACGAGGGGGAGCGTTTCCAGGTCAAGCGCCTGACGGTGAAGCCGGGGCACAAGCTGTCGCTGCAGAAGCACTTCCACCGGTCGGAGCATTGGGTGGTGGTGAACGGCACCGCGACCGTCACCCGCGACAATGAAACCATCATCGTGCGCGAGAACGAATCCATCCACCTGCCGCTGGGCTGTACCCACCGGCTGGAGAATGTGGGCAAGATCCCGCTGAACCTGATCGAGGTGCAGTCGGGCGCCTACCTGGGCGAGGATGACATCGTGCGCCTGGAAGACAGTTACGGCCGCATCTGACCACCCGAGCGGTTGGATACAACGCCATGCTGAAACCACAGGAAGGCGACGCCTTCGGCGGTCTTGTTCTGGATGGTGAAGTCCGTGTCCCGGGCGCCGCCGGCGTCCGGGTCGCTGATCCAGCGCCACAGCAGCACGTTGCCGATGCCCACACGTCCCAGGGACTGGGCCCACAGCGCCAGGACCCGCGCCTGCAGCACGGGGTCGGGCGTGGCCGCGCGTTCCTCCGCACTTTCCCAGGGACGGGCCTGGGCGCCCTCGGCGGAGCGCAGGCCCAGTTCGGCCACCAGGCCGGGCTTGCCCGTGGCCTTGAAGGCGGCGGCCAGGGCCTGCGCCTCCGCATCGATGGGCTTGGCCAGGTCCGCCGCGGCGGCCGACGGCCCCAGGGGCGGATAGACGCTGACGCCCGCCATGTCCAGCCTGCCCCAGAACGGCACCTTGGCCATTTCCTCCCGCCCGTGGGCGACATAGGTCAGGGGGCCATGGTAGCGGGCACGGATGTCGGTGATCACCACCTGCCATTCGGGGCGCTGGCTGGTGCCCTCCAGCTCCGTCCCGATGGCCAGCATCTCCACCTTTTCCTCATCCGCCAGGGTCGCCAGCGTGGTCAGCAGCGCGCGGTAGCGGCCGAACCAGGCCGTCCAGTCGGCGTCGTTGCCCATGCGCACCTGGCCGGCCCAATGCTCCGGTATCCAGATGTGGGGCTTCAGCAGCACCTTCAGCCCGGCGGCGTGGGCCTGGCGGATGCCGGCGCGCAGGCGGTCCAGCGGGACGGCGCTGCCCATCACCAGGTCGGGGCTGGCCGGAGTCGGCTGCCACAGGAAGGGGATCAGCGCCACGGTGTCGGCGCCCAGGGCCCGCACATGGGCGAAAGAGGCGGCCGCCCCTACGCTTCCGTACAGGGCCTTGCCGTCCTCAACAAAGTTAACGCCTTGCAAACCATTGGCCGCATAGCTTGTTCCCGAGGCGGCTTGCAAAAGCATGGCGAACACAACCATTCGTAAAATGCGTCCCACCCGTCCCATTCAACCACCCGCCTTCAACCGGAAACGTCCCATGCAGATGATACCCCATGTCCGCTCCGCGGTGATGCTCGGCGCCATGCTGCTGGCGCAAACGGCCCTGACGCCGGCCTGGGCGCAAGCCCCCGCCGCGCAGAGCGCCCCCGCCACCGGCAATGTGCTGTCCGACCTGCGTGGCGACGCCACGGGTTGGCAGGTGCGCCGCACCATCACCCTGGCCGACCTGGGCTTCCCCCAGGGTATCAGCTTTGAAGGGCTGTCGGGGGCGCGGGAGATCTTCTTCCCCGTGCCGGAATGGGTGACCATCACCGACGCCAAGATCGACGCGCAGGTGGACTACGCCGTGTCCGGCGACATCCATGCCGACGCGCGCCTCAGCGTCGACGGCCGGCCGCGCTGGAACGCGCGGCTGAGCGACACGGCGGTGAAAAGCGCCAGCCTGCCCGTGACCCGCGCCGACGTCCGCGACGGTTATGTGCGCCTGAAGCTGGATTACGCCGGCGTCGTCACCGACAACCGCTGCATGGACCAGCGCCAGCTGGGCGGCAGCTTCACGCTGCAGCCGGAGACCCGGCTGTCCTACACCATCGATCCCCGTGGCATCGACAGCGTGCGCGCCGCCTGGGCCGCCCTGCCGGCCACGGTGCGCATCTCCGTCAGCGCCGGTCCCCTGACCCCGGCGCAGTATGAGGCCGCATTGGTCCTGGCCGTGGGCCTGACCCGCGCCGGCCACACGGTGGAAGTGGCCCGCCTGCCCGGCACGGGTGCTGAGTTGGCCGCCGGTTCCCTGGCGCAGCGCGTCGCCACCGCCGCCCATCAGGACGGCACCCTGGGTGCGGCCCTGGTCGCCGGCAACCTGGCGCGCGACGACCGTGCACCGGCCACCCCCGCCCGCGTCGGCGACATCGTCATCGCCCCGGCCGATGAGATCGCCAAGCTGAAGGCCGCCGCCGGGGAAACCCTGGCCGCCCTGGACAAGTCCGGCAAGCTGGCCCCCGGCTTCCTGGCGCTGGCGGGTGAGGCCGGCGGCGCGCAGCTGCTGAACGCCGGCGATCACAAGACCCTGGCCCTGACCGGCGCCGACGCCGCCACCACCGCCCGCCTGCTGGTGGCCGACTGGCGCGCCCTGGCCGGCGGCCCGTCCATCGCCGCGGCCGCCGCCAGCCACGATTTGCCCCCCGTCCCGACCGGTGAGGCCATCGGTTTCGACCGCCTGGGCCTGGGCGACGGCCTGCGTGAGGTGGTCGACCAGGGCGAATGGGATGTGCGTTTCGATTACGACACCGTGCCCGCCGGCCGCCGGCCGAACGCCCTGGTGCTGGACCTGGCGCCCGGCCAGCCCATGCTGGACAAGCCACAGCTGGTCCACATCTTCGTCAACAACCTGCTGCTGCGCAGCCAGCGGCTGGAGAATGACGGCAAGCTGCAACAGCTGACCGTGCCCCTGCCCACCGGCCTGGTGGGGCGCAACAACAGCGTCCGCGTCCTGCTTCAGCGCAGCAATGAGGGCGGCGACTGCCACGCCCTGCCCCTGCCCGGCCCGGCCCAGTTGCTGCCCACCAGCCGCGTCCGGCTGGAGGCGGCGGAAGCCAAAGCCCATGACTTCTATGAGCTGATGCCGCTGTACGCCAATGGCGCCGCCGTGGTGGCCGGCAAGTCCGACATGGACCATCCGGAGGCCAGCCTGCCGCTGGCGGTCCAGCTGGTGTCCGACCTGGTGCCCAGCGTCGATCACCTGACCCTGGCCGTGGCGGACAAGCCCTATGCCCCCGACCGGCCGTTCGTGGCCCTGCCCGGCGCCACGGTGGACGGCATCAGCCTGCCCGTCCGCCTGGACAAGGGCCGGGTGCAGGTGCAGGACCGCAAGGGCAACACCCTGTTGGACGTCACCGGCCTGCCGGCCATGACCATCACCCAGCTGGCCCAGGCCAAGGGCCAGTCGGGCGTGGCGGTGGCGGAGTTGGCGGGCGGCGCGCCGCTGACCCGCAAGCTGGTGCTGGACCACGGCAACGTGGCCTTCACCGACAACACCGGCCATCTGGTCAGCCTGAACACCGACCGCGACACGGCCGTCGCCATCGTCTACCCCGACGCCGGCGGCTGGCGCGACTATGCGGAGCGTTTCCGCCTGGTGCTGATCGGCGGCGCCTGGATCGCCCTCACCCTGGTTGCCGTCGGCGCCTTCCGCCGCTGGCTGCGGAACCGCAACCCCGAAGCGTGATCGCCCGAAGCGTGACCGGCCGTAAACCAGGGGAGCACCCGCGGTGCTGAGCCATACCCAACCCATCGGCGAACTGTTGATCGCCAAGGGCCTGCTGACCGTCGAGCAGCTGGAAAAGGCGTTGACCATCCAGAAGTCATGGCATGTCCGCTTCGGCGACATCCTGCTGGCCCTGGGTTATGTGAAGCCGCGTGACCTGTACCGCACGCTGGCCGAACGCTTCACCCTGCCCTTCGTCGACCTGATGACCGACCACCCCGAGGATGGGCTGGCGGTCGTCGAGGATGCGGCCACCTATGCCGACCTGCTGCTGCTGCCCTGGAAGCGGGAGGGCGGCACCATGGTGGTGGCGACCGCCGATCCCGGCCCGCGCACGCTGCAGTTCGCGCGCCAGCGCTATGGTACCAACGTGCGCATGGTGGTGACGTCGAAGTTCGACATCCTGTGGACCCTGCAACGCATCTTCGAGAAGGAATACAGCCACAGCGCTGTGTACGCCCTGGCGGAGATCGATCCCGAGAACTCCGCCAAGACGGTCATCACCCCGCAGCAGGGCGTGTTCTTCTACCTGATGTTCTCCGTCCTGCTGCTGGGCCTGGCGTTCGCGCCCATCTACACCCTGATCGCCCTGAACCTGGTCATGGGGCTGTTCTACCTGGGCAACTTCTTCCTGAAGCTGACCCTGGTGTGGTTCGGCAGCGACACGACCTTCGTGGAACGCAAGGTCACGGATGCCGAGGTGCGGGCCCTGAAGGATGAGGATCTGCCGATCTTCACCGTGCTGGTGCCCATGTACAAGGAGCCGGAGGTGCTGCCCATCCTGGCGGCCGCCCTGCGGCGCCTGGACTATCCCCTGGCCAAGCTGGACATCAAGCTGGTGCTGGAGGCGGGCGACCACGACACCATCAACGCCGCCAAGGGCCTGGGCCTGGAGGGCGTGTTCGAGATCATCCGCGTGCCGGCGTCCAAGCCGCAGACCAAGCCCAAGGCCTGCAACTACGCCCTCAACTTCTCCCGCGGCGACTTCCTGGTGATCTTCGACGCCGAGGACCAGCCGGAACCCGACCAGCTGAAGAAGGTCATCGTCGCCTTTGAGAAGTCCGGCCCGAAGACCGCCTGCATCCAGTGCCGCCTGAACTACTTCAACGCCAGTGAGAACTGGCTGACGCGCATGTTCACGCTGGACTACTCGCTGTGGTTCGACTTCATGCTGCCGGGGCTGGAACGCCTGCGCATTCCCATCCCGCTGGGCGGCACCTCCAACCACTTCCGCATGGACGTGCTGCGGTCCTTGCGCGCGTGGGATCCGTTCAACGTGACGGAGGACGCGGATCTGGGCGTGCGCCTGACGCAGAAGGGCTATCGGGTGGGCGTGGTGAACTCCACCACGTTCGAGGAGGCCAACTGCAGCATCCCCAACTGGATCCGGCAGCGGTCGCGCTGGATCAAGGGCTACATGCAGACCTACCTGGTCCACATGCGCCACCCCCTGCGCCTGTACAAGTCCATCGGCCATGCCGGCTTCTGGGGCTTCCAGTTCTTCATCGGCGGCACCATGCTGTCCGGCATCCTGAATCCCATCTTCTGGGGTTTCTACGCGCTGTGGCTGCTGATCGGCGGCGATTGGCTGGATCCGGTGTTCCCGCCCATCCTGCTGTACCTCAGCCTCATCAACCTGCTGCTGGGCAACGGCCTGTTCATCTACCTCAGCATCCTGGCGCCGGTTAAGCGCGGCTGGATGACCCTGGTGCCCTGGGGCCTGACCATCGTGGGATATTGGGCGCTGATGTCGGTCGCGGCCTACAAGGGCCTGTGGCAACTGATCCGCAACCCGTTCTATTGGGAAAAGACCCAGCACGGCCTGTCCAAGGTGGCGCAGCAGGAGGTGGCCAAGGCATTGGCCAGCGTGGGTAAATGAGCGACCGGACCTCCCCCGCCCCACTGACCGCCGGCCTGTTTCCCGCCATGGTCTTCATCGCCGCCCTGGCGCTGGCCGGCGGTATCGCCGACATGGCGCTGTCCGGCGGCTTCCTGGGACAGGCCACCATCAACGGCTGGCGCCATGCCATCCTGGCCGCCGGCGACGGGCCGTACTTCCGTTTTCACTTCTCGACCGCCTATCCCCTGCTGCCGTTCTACATGAACATGGTGGCGGCGTGGGTTCCGGGCCTGGGCGGCCTGCCCATCCCGCTGGCGGTGAACACGCTGGTGCTGGCGGCCCTGGCCGTGTCGCTGGTGCGCGGTTTCATCCAGGCTGGCTATGGCCCGGCAACGGCGCTGATCGCCGGCCTGCTGCTGGCCCTGCACCCCTACGCCCTGGCGGAGGCTGGCCTGGGCAGCGGCATCCCCATGGCCCTGCTGGCCATGACCTGGTTCACCCGGGCCGTCATCCGCCTGCGGGTGGAGGGGGGCGTGGACGCCATGGCGGTGGCCGGCGGCTGCCTGGTGCTGATGTTCCTGGCCGATCCGGCGGGTGCCTTCGTGCTGGTCGGCATGCTGCCCTTCCTGGCGGGTTTGCTGCCGCCGGCGTTGATCATCAGTTCCGCCGTGGGCGGTTTCCTGGTGGTGCTGTTCCCGGTGGGCATCACCCTGCTGGCCCTGCTGTACATGAACTGGCTGTTCCATGGCGACGCGCTGGCCTTCCTGAAGGGCACGCCGGATGCCGCCGCCAGCGGTACGCCCTGGCTGATGGGGGCCGGTGGCAACTTTGGTGAAGTGTTCCTGGTCGGCGCCGTGGCGGCGGTCGTGACAGCACCCCTGATCATCGCCGGGGTGATGGCGCTGCGCCGCACCGGCCTGCTGCGCACCGCCGTGCTGCTGCCGGTGGTCGGCGTGTTCGCGGCCCTGATCCTGGCGTCACTGACCGCCAAGGCGCCCTATCCCGGCACCATCCTGGCCTTCCTGGTGCCGGTGGCGGCCGTGATCGCCGCCATCACCGGCGCCCGCCGGCTGTCGGCCCTGACCTTGCTGCTGCTGGCGCTGGCCGGCTGGGCGGGAGGTGGCGTGGTCATGGCCCTCTATCCCACGCCGGGCACGCTGGCCTGGCGCGCGGCCCTGGCCCATCCGGTGGGCGTCCCCGTGGCCGGAACGGTGGAGCAAGCGGTTGGCCTGTTCCTGCGGGATCTGGACGACGTGGCGCTGGATCCGGCCACAGCCGCGGCGGTGGTGGATGCGCGCGGCCGGGCCGACGGCCTGGTCCTGCCCACCTCCGACCGGCTGAAGACCTCCCTGCTGCTGCGCCGGTTGGACATGGCCTACGTCGTGGTGCCCGATCCGGAAAGCGGCCTGGCCGGACGGCAGGATCTGTTCAACCAGGCCTTCCCCACCCTGTACGATCATGGCCGCGACGGTTACCGCCTGGCCTTCGAGCGCGCCGGTTGGCGCGTTTACCAACGTGTATCATCCGTGCCGGCGCCCCCCGCGCCCGGCCCGGAGAATAGGGAGCACGCGCCATGATCCTCATCGTCGACGATTTGCCCGAGATGAGGATGCACCTGCGCATCATCCTGGAGGAAACCGGCTACGGCCCGGTGGCGGAGGCCGCCAGCACGCAGGAGGCCTACCGCTACCTGAAGCTGGATGAGCCTGACGCCGACCCGCCGCCGGTGTCGGTGGTGCTGATGGACATCCAGCTGGGCGACGGCGACGGCGTCGACGCCACCTGCCGCATCAAGGCCGATCCCCGCTACGCCACCCTGGCCGTCATCATGGTGACCGCCATGGAGGAAGAGGAATACCTGAACCAGGCCTTCATCGCCGGCGCCATTGATTACGTCATGAAACCGGCCCAGCCGGTGTCGCTGGTGACCCGCGTGCGCGCCGCCCTGCAACTGAAGCTGGAGGCGGAACGCCGGACCCGGCGGGAGGAGGAGCTGGTGACCGCCAACGCCGCCCTGCAGCGCACCCTGGCATCCATGGGCCCCGGCATCGACCATGCCACCGGCCTGCCCGACGCCCGTGCGCTGGAGGTGCTGCTGACCCGCCGGCAGGAAATGCGCCGCCGCCCCGCCCTGGTGCTGGTGGCCACCGACGCCTACGCCAGTTATGTCGGCGTGCTGGGGGCGGAGGCCGGCGCCACCCTGACGGCGCAGCTTTCCCAGGTGGTGGGGGCCGTGTCCGGCAAGGTCGGTTACCAGATGACGGTGGCCGACATCGCCACCCTGGCGGTGATCGTGGAACCGTCGGAGGAGGCGCTGTCGCTGGCCGGCCGCATCCAGGCCGCCATCGCCGTCGCCAACCTGATGCACCCCATGTCGTCCATCGCCAACCGCGTCACCGCCAGCATCGCCGTGGTGGGACCGGAAGCCCTGGCCAACGGCGGCTTGGCACGGGCCCTGAGCGCGGTTGAAGACGCCAAGCGCGACGGCGGCAACCGCATCGTCCCCATCGGCCTGACGCCCAAGACATGAAGATCCCCGCCATGAACCCTCGGAAGACCTGCGCCTTCGCCCTGGCCGCCTCCGCCCTGGTCCTGCTGTCCAGCGGCAGCGCCTGGGCCGGCGCCTGGCCCACCACGGCCGGCACGGTGGACACCATCACCAGCATTTCCGACATGACCTCCTCCTCCCCCGCGGCGGGCCAGGTCATCCAGGGTTCCAACAGTTTCGAGAAGTTCGAGGTCAGCCCCCTGATCTCCTACGGCCTGACCGACAGCACCACCGTGCAGGTGCAGCCGCGCTGGCAGCAGCTGACCGCCCGCGACGTCAACGGCAACACCACCCGCACCTCGGGCTTTTCGGACCTGGAGGTCGCGGGCCGCTTCCGCCTGTGGTCGGACGACCAGACCGGTTCCGTCTTTTCCGTCCAGCCGCTGGTCAGCCTGCCCACGGGCTACGATCCCGACCGCCAGCCGGCGCTGGGATCCGGCCACCCGGATTATGAGATGCGGGCGCTGTACGGCACCAACCTGAACATCCTGGGCCTGCCCGCCTTCTTCGATGGCGAGCTGGCCTACCGTGCCCGCACCGGCCCGCCGGCGGACGAGGCCAAGCTGGACCTGACCCTGGGCGTGCGTCCCGACGACAAGTGGATGCTGCTGGCCCAGTCCTTCACCACCCTGACGGTGGGCAATGCCGGCCAGGGCTACCAGCCCTACAAGATCTCCAAGCTGGAATTCTCCGTCGTCCGCAGCCTGACGGACCACATCTCCCTGCAATTCGGCTACGAGTTCTCGCCCTACTACGAAAACTTAGGGTCGGAGAACACCTGGCTGGGCGGGGTGTGGGTCAGTTTCTGACCTGGAAAGGGCTGTGGTGCCAACCACAGCCCCGCTCCCAAGTTTTTCAGTCCCCGGCCAGCAGGGCCAGCGCCCGGGCCGTTATTTGGGAGACCGGTTGCAGGCCGACCGCTTCCAGGAAGCCGACGCCGCCGGCGCGGGTTCCCGTGATGTCCATGTAGTCGGCCGGCGTTTCTGAGGAAATCTGGCCGGTGGGCTCATTGAAGGTGCCGTCGTAGTGCCAGGGCAAGGCCAGGCCGGACAGCGGACTTCCCAGCTTGAGCAGATCATCCACCTGGTTGCCGATCCCGCTATAGGACCGGCCGACGGGGATGGGGGCGGTAAGGCCGCTGGTGGATCCGACGGGGATCGGAAACTCCGCGACGGCGTTGGTCTGGATATTCCCGTTCACCCAGTACGCCGCCCAGGCGTTGTTCTGTGGGGTGAGGAAATAACCGTAGGAGAAGTCGAGGTTCGACGTCACCTCGCCCATGATGAAGGCCGCGCCCGTCAGCGCGCTGTTGTCCTTGAAATTGAAATACTGCCACAGCCAGCCGTTGGTGGGCTTTGGGTCGTCGATGAAGGGGATGCTGGTGTCACCGGCCGGATTGTGGATGCTGGTCATCATCAGCTGGTGGTCCGTCCAGCCCACGCCCGACAGCACCGTGTATTCCATACCCCCGACGCAGACCGAGCCGGTCACGTCCAGCTGCGGCCAGCTGTAGTACATGCCTGGGGTCGGCAGCGAGGTCATGCCGGTGCCGCCGGTGCCGGCGCCCAGCAGGGTGGAGGCCTGTGGCACGCCTTGCAGGAAAAAGCCCTGATCATCGGCCACGAAATCACGCGTGCTCAGCGTGAGGGCGACGGTGATGTTGTCGCCATCCGCCA
The DNA here is from genome assembly GCA_028283825.1 of Azospirillaceae bacterium. Taxonomy (NCBI): domain Bacteria; kingdom Pseudomonadati; phylum Pseudomonadota; class Alphaproteobacteria; order Rhodospirillales; family Azospirillaceae; species Azospirillaceae bacterium. Next base: position 1,625,109 of record JAPWJW010000001.1, read on the forward strand.
CGGACACGCTCAACGGCATCACGATGTCGTTACCGGTCGCCGCACCGTTGCCGGTCAGCTGGTCAGGGCCGACGCCAAGGAAAAACGGCTGGCCCGGCGTGCTGAAGCTGGCCGTCCCGCCGGCGGCGGGCCATTGGTAATTGGGCGTGCGCCGGACGATGCGCGTGGGTTCGCCCGGCATGTCGAGGGTGACGGTGGCGACGTTGGAGAAGACGGAAGCCTGCTCATCCGTCCACCCGGCGCTCTCCTGCGCCGACAGGCCGCACGCCCGGAATTTCAGCATGGACAGCAGGAAGGCCAGGCGCCCCTTCTTGCCGTTGGCGTCCTGGACGTCCAGGTGGGCGCCGACCCAATACCATTCATCGCCCATCTGGCCGTGCATGTGATGGTCCTGGGGGAAGGCGATATCGGCATACACCGCGTGCGGCAGCTGGATGGTGGAGCCCGCCGGCAGCGGCACCGCCATATCGATGCTGGACGCCCGGCCCAGCAGCGAGCGGATCACCGCCATGGTGGACGCCGGATCCTTGCGGAAACTCAAGGACGCCGCCGCTTCCGTGAGCTGGCCGAAATAAGGAATGGCCAGCGTGTTCCCGGTGTTGGGATCGATGGTCGCCTGGATCTGATTGAGATAGGAGATGATCACCTGTGAAAGCTGCGCCGGCCCCGACATTTTCCCCTCTATGGCATGATGGACAACCTATAAGGGCATTTTATATAAAATTTTTCCTAATTTCTAAATTGCATAATTGCGCCACACAGGAAAAAATTGCCGGGCGGCATGGTTGCACATGCAATGAGAGTGTTTCGCCGCGGGCGAAAGTGCGCTGTTGTATCCCAAACACCCCCGGCCGCTCTGATAACCGGGGCGTCTTCAGCGGGCATCCGGTCGGAAAGCGGCCCTGGATGATCGGTGGGCGCGTCCTACATTGAACGAAATGCCGGTCCTCTCAAGGCCATGCCGGCGGCCAAGGCTCATGTCCTGGCCGCCGGCAATCCTTAGATCACGACAAGGCTTCCGGGGTCTTGCCCCGTTTCACCAGCTGGTCCAGGCCGCCCTGGGCCATCAGCAGGCTGACCAGCGCGTCCACCAGGGTGCCGTGGCCGGCCTCATTGCCGCCCATGGTGACGGTCGGCACCAGCGGCACCTTGGCCTGGGTGATGGCGGTGGCCAGCATGCCCGCCACTTCCTTCGACAGGGCGGCCTCCGATCCGCCGAAGGCGTCGACCTGGGCCTTGGCGGCCTGGGCGTTGGCCTCGCCGATGGCGGCGACGCGGTCGGCCTCGGCCCGGCCTTCGGTGCGGGTGCGCATGGCGGTGGCCTCGGCCGTCACCTTGGTCGCCTCCGCCTCCTGGGTCTTGCGGGCCAGTTCGGCGCGACCGTGGTTCTGCGCCACCTCGATGGAGACGGCCGACTTGGTCAGGTCACCCTGGGCAGCCGCCCGCGCCTCCGCCGCGCGCAGCTCCAGTTCCTTGGCGGCGGCCAGTTGCTGGCTTTCATAGGTCTCCACCTTTTCCCGGGCGACCTGCCGGGCGCGCAGCTGTTCAAAGATGGTGTCGATGTGGGTGTCGCCCTTGGCGGCGCGCGGCGTGCCGATCATCACCTCCTTCACGTTCAGGCGGTACTTGGCGAAGCGCGCGCTCATGGCGGCCAGGGCCTCGCGCTGCACCTCCGCCCGCTGGTTCACCAGTTCGATCAGGGTGCGGCTTTGGGCGGCGTCCTTGAACCAGGCGCTGACCATGGGGTCCAGGGTCTGTTCCACCAGCTTCTTGATGTCGGCGAACTGTTGCACCACCCAGGGGGCGTCGTCGTAACCGATGTGCACCACGATGGACAGGGGCAGCACCGGTTCGAACGCGTCCTTGGTGATCAGCTTGATCTCCGCCAAATTGTCGTCGAAGCCGTGGGCCTCGCTGCGCCCCTCGATCCAGCGCAGGACGAAGTTGGTGGTGGGCACCGTGCTGACCTTCACGGCATAGGGGTTGATGGCGTACTTGCCGGGGTGCAGGGGCGTTTGCCACACGCCGCGCTGGCCCTGGGCCACCAGTTCGCCATGCTTGTGGTCGCTGCCCGACACGTCAGCCCCGCGCGGACCGGTAAAGCTGACCACCACGCCGACATTGCCGATTTCCACGTGGGTCTTGGGCCGCACCTCGATGGTCGCGAACAGGCGGTTGACGTAGTAGGTGCCCTCCACCAGCACCTGTTCCTGCCGGCCGCGACGGCCGCCGGCGGCCAGGAAGGTTTCCGGATCCTGGAAGCTGTTGTGGAAGGTGGTGCCGTCGGCGGCATGCGTGCCCACCGTGGGGGCGATGATCTCGCCATGGTCCAGGGCCGGGCCGTCATGGACGGTGACCACGCCCACGGAGTCCTCATGGTCGCGGATGATCAGGGGGCGGAAGCCGTCGCGTTCCTGGATCAGGTCGCGCATCACCGCCACCGCGCGCTGGTCGCTGCTGTCGCCGATGGCGATCATGTGGGTGGCGGATTCGGTGAAGACGATGAACTGCGCGGTGTTGATGGCGTAGACGCCCTCACGCAGGATGCGGCGCTGGGGGCCGCGCTGGCCGCCCTGCTGCATGAAGGTGCGGGCGTTCTCCACCCCCACCCCGACCGGCCAGCGGGCCAGGGTCTGGGCGTTGGGCAGGGCCTGGCCGCCCCGGGCGAACAGATAGGCCAGGCTGCCCTGGGGCACCGTCACCAGATTGGCGCGGTGCACGCGGTATTGCAGCGGCATGAAGAAATGAAAGCCGCCGCGCAGGGTTTCCGGCCGGAAACCGGCCTCACCGGCCAGCGCCAGGAAACCTTCCTGCAAGGGGCGGCCGGCGGCCCACAGCTTTTCCACGATGCCCACGGCGTCGTTGCGGATGTAGACGATGGTGCCGGTGGCAAAGGCGAGGATGAGAATACCCAGGGCGCCACCGACGACATAGGCGGTGGGCAGCACCCAAGACGGGAACTCCAGCATGAAAGCCTCGTTCGGCGGACCAGGACGATAGGCGCCCGGGCCGGGTCCGCGGGCGGATTCCGGGCGCAGAACCGCGAGGACCGCCACCCCAAGCAAACGGGCGTCCGGCATCGCGGAATGGGGCTGGGATGGAATTGGGGAAAGCGTCAGGTGGCCGCCGGTGTCAGGAGCGGCGCTGGCTCATGTCGATCTCGATGAGGCCTCAGACACGGACGAACGATCCGGCGGCGATGCGCCATTGGGTCGTCAGGGGGAACAGGGAACCCAAGCAACGCAGACGCTGCATCAGGGGGTATCCGAACCGTTGTCGATGAAACGGATATTACCATGACGGCCGTGTGACACAACGCACAGGCGCAATGCCGGCGCCTTCAGCCAGCAGCGCGCGCCGCGCATACCGGTTGGCGTGGACAAGATGTCCGAACGGAGTCCACCCGCATCCGCCTCGATTGCCCTTGACCCATATCCAGAACAGAGTATTTCCATATCCAGGACACGATATTCTTTCACTTATACAGGAAAAAATCAGAATTCATGATCGATCCATCATGAAATAATATCGACGTCATGCAATAAAGCTTTAAATATAGCGTCTAAAATTGGACCCACGCCCGAATGGGTGAAATCGAATATCGATGAAGGGTCCTTAAAATGTTGAAGCAAACGCGGACGTCCTCGCATGGGCGAACCGGCGTCTTCCTGTTGACCGCCACCTGCGCCCTGCTGGCCGGCCTGCCGGCCCACGCTGAGTCCAACAGCCAGGAAGTGCAGACCCTGCGCGCGCAGCTTGAGGCGCAGATGAAGGTCAGCCAGGCCATCCAGGCCCGCCTGGATGCGCTGGAGGCGCGTGAGACGGCAGCGCAGACGCAGGTCGACGCCACCCGGGTCCAGTCGGAACAGACGGCCGTCCAGGCGGCGACGCAGGCCAAGACCATCGCCAAGCTAGAGGCCAGCAGCAACGACAACGGCAGCTTCACCATGGTGGGTGGCCGTCCGACCTTCACCGCCTTCGGCGGCAAGGGCACGCTGCAGATCGGCCTTCAGGCGCAGTTCGACGCGGCCTCGTATTTCGAGGACAACGCCAGCGTCAAGCGCTCCGGCATCGACCTGGGCGACGGCGTGAACGCGCGGCGCATCCGCATCCCCTTCGTCTTCCGCTACGGCGACGTGACGGCCACGGTCACCCCGGACTTCGGCGGGTCGCCGGACGGCCGCCAGAACAGCCAGTACCTGTATGAGGCCAACCTGGCCTATACGCCGTTCAAGAACTTCACGGCGGCCCTGGGTTACCTGCAGCCCAACATCAGCCTTCAGGATGCGCCCAGTTCCAACGACTTCATGTTCATGGAACGTCCGGCCATCATGGACGTGGAACGTAACATCGCCGCCGGCGACGCCCGCGCCGCCGTGGGCGCCCGTTACTTCCAGGACCGCTTCTTCGTGTCGGCCTTCCTGACCGGCCAGTCCTATGGCGGCCAGTCCACCACCACCGCGACCTCCTCCACCGGCACCACCGGTTCGGTCACCACCTCCATCTCCACGACGCAGCCGTCCAACGGCCAGCAGACCGGCGGTGTGATCCGTGTGGCGGGCCGCCCCGTCTATGGCGAGGATTACGACGTCCACCTGGGCTTCAGCGGATCCCGGGTGTTCAGCATGAACCAGAATGACAGCAACCGCCTGGCGCAGAACATCGCCCTGTCGGTGCAGCCGGAACTGCGCATCGACGCGAACAAGCTGATCAATACCGGTTCCATCCCCGCCACCGGCGTCACCACCTGGAACCCGGAACTGGGCTTCCGCTACAAGAACTTCCTGGTGCAGGGCGAGTATGTCGGCATCGACATCGACCGCCAGCACCAAGCCAGCGCCGGCCTCAGCGGTTCCAGCCTGACGCCCAACCTCAGCTTCTCCGGCGCCTACATCGACGCGTCCTGGGTCATCACGGGTGAGACCCGCGGCTACCAGGCGGCGCGTGGCGGCTTCGGCGGCATCAAGCCGGCCCATCCCTTCAACCTGGAAACGGGTGACTGGGGCGCCTTCGAACTGGTGGGCCGGGTCAGCGAGATCGACCTGAACAGCCACGTCCAGCGCTTTACCGCCGCCGCCGTCACCGGCGGTGTCGAAGGCGGCATCCAGGACGTGGTGGGCCTGGGCCTGAACTGGTACCCGAACGAGCACCTGAAGTTCATGGCCGACTACCAGATCGTGAACGTGGACAAGCTCAGCGGCAGCACGCTGCAGAACCAGACCGGCCTGCGCTACCAGGCCGTGGGCTTCCGCGCCCAGGTCGCGTACTAACCTGTCCGGAGGGCTTGGCCCTGGATTTGTGATCCGTCCATCTCCAGGGCCAAGCCACCAGCCGGCGGGAAACGGTGGCGCCGGTTTCCCCAGCCTTACTCATTTGTATCGATGGCGGCATGACATGGGCCAGGACCACCCTGGCGACCGGCCTGCGCCCACGCATTGCATTTAAAATTGTTTTGATGATAGAAAGACTCGCTTAACGCGAATCGGCCAATTTATAAAATACAAATGCTATTGTTAAATGGCTCTCACTCGGCATATTCCAATATCATAGGTTGTGATTCACCGGCCATTCCCGGATAAATCAAGGCGGAAGAAGAATATTCCGTGGCAAGAACGGCCGGCGCGGAGGGGGTGCCCTCGGCTAAGGCCGGTACAACTCGCCCGTGACAGGTAACTTTCCCCCTCTCCCCATCCAATCCGATCTGTTCCCTGCCGACCCGGCCCGCGACAAGGTTGTCGCGCCCCGCGAACATGACGCATGGGACATTCCCGACACCCTGACCATGTGTTGGCGCCGATGATTGAGTTTTCCGATCTGGTTTCGGCCCTTCACGTCAGCGTCCAGCAGGCGGGGGAGGCCCTCAGCCGCGCGAATTTGCGAACGTTCGAACAGTACTTTGTCGACAGGAAGAAGCCCGACGACGCCCAAGCCATTCTTCAGGGCGCCCTTGCCGAGGCCACGACCTTGTCGGAAACAGGGGCGCCGGCGGACGCCCTTCGCCGCCTGGCGTCGTCCTTGGCGGCCGCGTCCACCGCCTTGGAGGAAAGCAGCGAGGCGCTGCGTCCCAAAGTTGTGGCCATCGACTATCCGATGGTCACCAAGGATGGTCCCACCGTTCATACGGTGCATGTGCCGCTTATCGCCCTGGCGCCATTCGCCGGCGTCCAGCTTTCCAAGCTGACATTCAAAACCGACCTGGATGTGCAAACGAGCGATGAAGGCAAGTTGCAGGTCGCCTTCGTCTCCTCCGCTCCGGCGGAACGGTCTGCCACCGAGGGTGCCGATCGGGATGTGGCGACGCGCACGTCCAACACATCCATCGAGATCGTCATTGAAAGTGTGCCCACCCCCGATGGCCTACGGAAGGTCATTGAGGGCTATGAACGGGCGCTGCGCGCCCAAATTCCGGGATGAGTGCCCATCAACCAACAACCAAGGTGAGAGATCATGACGACCGAGCCCCCTCTGATATCGATGGCCGAGCAGTTCACGGGTTTGCCGATGCAGGCGCTGATCGGCGGCCCCCTCAACGCGGCCGCCGAGGCCAACAGCATGATGGCGGTCACCCAGACCCGCTTCCTGTTGGATACCGCCTTCGCGCGGGAGACGACCAGCGGGGTCGACACCTATAAACCGATCATGATCAAGATGACCCTCACCCGGGGCGTGCTGGTGCCGGTGAACCCTGATCAGCCTCCTCCGCTGGACGTGATCATCAAAGAGGTGACAACCACCTTTGACCTGCCTTTGCTGACCATCCTGCCACTGAATTCACTGGCGGTGGATGACGTCACCATCAACTTCGACATGGAAGTGAAGTCGAGCTATTCCGACGTCACCAGCCAGAAGACGGAGGAGAAGGTCGCCACCGCCGGCAGTTTCAGCGCCAAGGTGGGATACGGCATCTTTTCCGCGGAAATTTCGGGCAGCGCCAGCTATGACCGCACCTCGTCAAGCGGGCGCGACACGCACTACGAAAAAAGCAATTCGGCACGATATGGGGTCAGCGTCCATGCGGGACAACTGCCGCTGCCCGAGGGCGTGAAGACCATCATCACGGCGTTCACCAACGCCATTTCGCCCATCACCATGCCCGTGCTGCCCCCAACACCGGCTGGCGTCAGCTGATCATGAGCCATCATTTCCCCTGCCCTCTTTGCCAGAGCCGCATCGCCATCGATTTACATCTCCTGGCGAGCGGGGCCAGCCTGGTTTGCCCCAACAGCGCGTGCGGCGCGATGGTGGGCGTGGCCGGCGAAAGTCAGAACACGGTTTCCAGCACCATCCTGAAATACCGGCAGCTGGAAGCGCTGAAGTCCGTTCCCAAAGCACGTTGAGGAAGCGGTTCCTGCTTTGAACCGGCGGGACATCCGGGCCGGCCACCTGGCGCAAGCCGGCGTGGACCGGGCCGGATGTCCTGTTCCTCGCCCGTAAATCGCGGAGAACGACATGGTTGGTTCAGGCAGCGAAGAGGGCGGCGGTCGCGCGGCACGGCGCGGGCAGCCCCCCCGATACGGCGCCGTGATAGATCAAAATAAGGCCCCGATAGGATACGCGGGCCCCGAGGTGCCGTCGGAGTTGGTGGTGGCGAACGATGCGGTGTCGCTGATCACGCGGGGTACGGTCAACAATGCCTTCAGTGGGGTCGTGAATATCACAACCGGCGTCATCACGACCTATCCCCTCGCGGACGAGGCTTATCCCGGCGGCGACAGGACCTTCGATGCCGGCGGCGATGGATACAAGACGTCGCGCTTTCCCCGTGGCCTGCGATATGACGATGAGCGCGGCTATCCAACGGTGGAGGACACCCCCGCCCGGCCGCTGGCACCGGGGGAGCGGCGGGCGCGGACCCTGTCGGAGCCGTCACCCCCGCGGCAGGTGACGCCCATCCGGCATACTGACCCGCAGTGGCAGGGCCAGGTGTCCCATGACCAGCTGGCGCGCAGGACAGGCGGCATCCCCAAACGCGAGTTTGAGGGGCGGCGTTTGAAACGGGGCGAGGATGAGCACCCCCGTTTCGTCGGGTTCACCGTATGGAAGGAGCCGCGGAACCTTCGACTGGTCTGCACCTCCCGGTCCCTGAACGACGAAAAGTTCGGCCTGGGCGGCGGCCGGATGTCCATTCCCTGGGCCGACCGCATCCGTGACGCCTTCGCCGCGATCGATTGGCCGATACCACGGGCCGCCGATGACGACAGCCTGCCGGAACTCAGGCCCAACCAGGGGAACACCACCCCAGGGGCCGCAGCGGACCCGCCGCCGGCAGAAGATGGAAACGCCTGACAGGGGCGCCTGTCACGCCATCTCCAGCACCAACCCGTCATAGGCGGGCTCCACGCCCGGAGGCAGCGTCGCCATCAGGCTGCGGTAGTCCATGGTGTGGTTCATGTGGGTCAGATAGGCGCGGCGGGGTTTCAGCCGTTCGATCCAGCTGAGCGCCAGGTCCAGATGCGCATGTACGGGATGCGGCTCTATCCGGGTCGCGTCCACGATCCAGGTGTCCACGCCCTCCAGGATGCTCCAGGCCTTGTCGTCCAGGTGCACCACGTCGGTGGAATAGGCGAAGTTACCGATGCGGAAGCCCAGGCTGGGGAAACGCCCGTGTTCCTGGTGGAAGGGAATGAACTCGATATCCCCGATGCTGAAGGGCCCGGTGATCAAGTTCGGCACCAGGCAGGGCCGCGGAAACCAGTCGGGCCGGTCCTGCGGCTTGAAGCAATAGTCGAACCGCTCCAGCAACTGATCCAGGTTGATCGGATCGGCGTAGATGGGCAGCGGCTTGTTGGTCATCCAGTTGACCTGCCGCAGGTCATCGATGCCGTGGGCATGGTCGGCATGGGCGTGGGTGTAGACCACGGCGTCCATGCGGCCGACCTGGGCATCGATCAACTGCTCGCGCATCTCCGGCCCGGTGTCGATCAGCACCGTGGTGCTTTCGGTTTCCAGCAGGATGGCGGCGCGGCGGCGACGGTTGCGCGGCTCTGCCGGGTCGCAATCCCCCCAGATGTTGCCGACCATGGGCACGCCGCCGGATCCGCCGCAGCCCAGGATGCGTACCCGCAAGGCGCCGCTCACGCCGGGAACCCCGCGACGAAGGTGCCGCATTCGGCCGGCGGGATGCGGTTGAACAGTTTCAGCATGGTGTCGCTGGTGGCCCGCGCCAGGTCGGCCGGGTCCATGCCCTTCACCTCCGCCAGCAGGCGGGCGGTGTGGGCCACGAACGAGGGTTCATTGGTCTTGCCGCGCATGGGCACCGGCGCCAGGAAGGGCGCGTCGGTTTCCACCAGCATGCGCTCCAGCGGCACCTCCCGGGCGAATTCGCGCAGTTCGTCCGACTTCTTGAAGGTGACGATGCCGCTGAAGGAGATGTGCAGGCCGATCTCCAGCGCCTGCCGCCCCAGTTCGGGGCTGGAACTGAAGCAGTGCAGCAGGCCGCGCAGCTTGCCCTCCGACCCGCCCTCCTCCCGCAGGATACGGATCATGTCCTCATCGGCGTCGCGGGTGTGGATGATGACGGGCAGGCCGGTTTCCCGCGCCACGGCCAGGTGGGCGCGAAAGCTGGCCTCCTGCACCTCTTGCGGGCTCTTGTTGTAATAATAGTCCAGGCCGGTCTCACCCAGCCCCACCACCTTGGGGTACGCCGCCAGTTCGCGCAGCTTCTCCACCGTGCACAGTTCCTGCTCCTCCAGCGCCTGGTGGGGGTGGACGCCCACCGTGCACCAGACGTCGGGATAGGCCTGCGCCACCGCGTGCACCTGCTCAAAACGGCTGAGGTGGGTGCAGATGGTCAGCATGGCGCCCACGCCGGCGGCGCGCGCCCGTTCCACCACCGCGTCCCGCTGTTCCGCGAAATCCGGGAAATCCAGATGGCAGTGGCTGTCGATCAGGAAGGGCTTGTGGATGAGACCATCGGGCATCAGGCGGTCGCCTCCACATCCTCGACATGGCGGGGGAACACGCCCTGGGGGGCGGGCAGCGACGTGCCGGGCACCAGCGCCTTATCCAGGCTGCCGAAATCGCGGGCGTCTTCCGGCACGGCCAACAGGTCCAGCACCTTGGCCATGGCGTTGGGCATGAAGGGCTGGGTCACGATGGCGATGTGGCGCACCGTCTCGGCCAGCACGTACAGCACCGTGGCCATGCGCGCCGGATCGGTCTTCTTCAGCGCCCAGGGGGCCTGTTCGTCGATGTAGCGGTTGGCGTCGCCCACCACCACCCACAGGGCGTCCAGGGCACGGTGGAAGGCCTGCACGTCCAGTTCGGTGCGCAAGGTCGCCACCAGGCCGCGCGCGGCGGTCAGCAGGGTGTTGTCAGCCTCCGTGAACTCACCCGGCGTCGGCACCACCGCCCCGCAGTTCTTCTGGATGATGGACAGGAACCGCTGCGCCAGGTTGCCGTAGCCGTTGGCCAGTTCGCTGTTGATGCGGGTGACCATGGCGCGGCGGGAGAAGTCGCCGTCGTTGCCGAACGGGATCTCGCGCATCAGGAAATAGCGGGTCTGGTCCAGGCCGTACTTTTCCAGCAGCTCAGCCGGCGCCACCACGTTGCCCAGCGACTTGGACATCTTCTCGCCTTCCACGGTCCACCAGCCGTGGGCGAAGACGCGGCGCGGCGGCTGCAAACCGGCGGCCATCAGGAAGGCCGGCCAGTAGACGGTGTGGAAACGCAGGATGTCCTTGCCCACCATGTGCATGGCGCCCGGCCAGTACGTGGCGTAGGGCGTGCCCTCCCCCGTCTGCGGATAGCCCACGGCGGTGATGTAGTTGGCCAGGGCGTCCAGCCAGACGTACATGATGTGCTTGTCGTCGCCCGGGACCGGGATGCCCCAGTCGAAGGTGGTGCGGCTGACCGACAGGTCCTTCAGGCCGCCCTTGACGAAGCTCAGCACCTCGTTGCGCTTGCCGGCCGGCAGGATGAAGTCCGGGTTGGCCTCATACAGGGCCAGCAGGCGGTCGCCCCAGGCGCTCAGCCGGAAGAAGTAGCTGGACTCCTCCACCCACTCGCACTCCGCACCCGTGGGGCCGAACTTGCGGCCCTGCTCATCGGTGCGCAGCTCGTCCTCGCCGTAATAGGCCTCATCGCGGACGGAATACCAGCCGGCGTAGGAACCCAGGTAAATCTCGCCGTTGTCCACCAGCTTCTGCCACAGGGCCTGCACCGCCTTCACATGGCGGGGCTCGGTCGTGCGGATGAAATCGTCGTTGGAGATGTTCAGCAGCCCGGCCAGGTCGCGGAAGTTCTGCGACACCTTGTCGGTGAAGGCCTGCGGGTCGATGCCGGCGGCCTTGGCCGACTTCTCCACCTTCTGGCCGTGCTCATCCGTGCCGGTCAGGAACTTGACGTCGTAGCCGTCCAGACGCTTGAAGCGGGCCATCACGTCGCAGGCGATCGTCGTGTAGGCGTGGCCGATGTGCGGCACGTCGTTCACGTAATAGATCGGCGTGGTGATGTAGAAGGGCGGACGCCCGGACATGGCAACTCTCCGGTTAACGGCTGTCGGTTTATTATTTAGGGCGCGTTTGGAACTTTTCAGCGGCTCAGGACGCCGCCGCCTCGATCGTGCGCAGCGCGCTCAACATCACCTGCTTGCGATCGAGATTGGCGCCTTCCGCCTTGGCGAACAGGCGGTTGACGTTGTCCCATACCTCCATCCACCGATCAAGCGCACGATCCCGGCGCGCGGCGAAGGACAGGCGTTCCATCAGGGCGGCCTCGCCCTCCACGATCTCGGGTGCGGCCACGCCGCGTGCCAGGGCGCGGTTGAAGCGGGCCAGCCACCACAGCAGCAGGTCGGTCGTGGTCTCCCACACCGTGTCCTGGCCGGCGCGGCCCACCTGGTCGGCCAGGGCATGGGCGGCGGCCAGGTCCAGGCGGGGCAGCGTGTCCATCACGCCCAGCACCACGCGGTAGAGATCCAGCCCGCCGGCGGCCGCCAGGTCCAGGCCCCGGCCGATGCTGCCGTCCGACAGGGTGGTCAGGGCGGCGGCGTCGCCCATCTCCAGATCCGGCATCATGCGGTTGACCAGGCTGCGCACCGTGGTAGTGGCCAGGGGCTCCAGCATCAGGGTGCGGGTGCGCGAGCGGATGGTGGGCAGCAAGGCGCCCGGATTGTCCGCCACCAGCAGGATCAGCGCCCGGGGCGGCGGCTCCTCCAGGATCTTCAGGATGGCGTTCTGGCCGCTGGTGTTCATCTGGTCGGCGCCGTCCACCACGACGATGCGCCAGCCGCCCTCCGCCGCCGTCAGGCGCATGAAGGGGGCGATGCGCCGCACCTCATCCACCGGCAGGTCGCGCTTGAAGCGCTTGCGCTTCTCATCCCAGGTGCGCTGGATGGTCAGCAGGTCGCCGTGGCCGCCGGACGCCATGCGCCGGGCGATGGGATTCTCGGGCGAGACGTACAGGCTGGTGGGCGGCGGCGGGGCGCCGAACAGGCCGTCGTCCTGCGTCTCCGCCCCGCCGGACAGCAGGAAGCGGGCGAAACGATAGGCCAGGGTGGCCTTGCCGATGCCGGGCGGCCCGCCGATCAGCCAGGCATGGTGCAGGCGCCCGCCGGTGGCGGCCTTCAGCAGGGTCTGCTCCGCCGCCGCATGGCCCATCAGGTCGTGCGTGGCGAGGGGCGCGGGCACGCTTTCGCGGTCGAAGGCGGGGGCGGCCATCAAGCGCCCCCCGCCAGCAGGCGCGTCGCCACGGTTTCCAGCAATCGTGCCTGGACCGTCCCGATATCGCCGGTGGCGTCGATCACGGCGCAGCGCGCGGGATCGTTGGCGGCGATATCCAGGAAACCCTGGCGCAGGCGCTCGTGGAACGCGACCCCCATGCGCTCATACCGGTCTTCCGCCCCCGGCCGGCTGCCGGCACGGGCCAGGCCGGCCTCGACCGGCAGGTCCAGCACCAGGGTCAGGTCGGGCATCAGGCCACCGGTGGACAGGCGGTGCAGGTCGGCCAGGATCTGGCGGTCCACGCCCATGGCATAGCCCTGATAGGCCACGGTGCTGTCGACATAACGGTCGCACAGCACCCAGGCGCCCCGGGCCAGGGCCGGACGCACCAGCGCCTCGACATTCTCGTGCCGGGCGGCGTTGTGCAGCAGCGCCTCCGTCAGGCGCTGCCAGGGGGTGTCGCCCGCCACCAGCAGGCCACGGATGGCGGCCGCGCCGTCGGAACCGCCGCCGGGCTCGCGCGTCGTCACCACCTCCAGCCCCCGGCCCGCCAGGGCGTGGGCCAGCAGGCGGATCTGGGTGGACTTGCCCGCCCCCTCCCCGCCTTCCAGGGTGATGAAACGCCCGGCGGCCATGGGCTCAGCTGCCGAACAGCATGCGGTGCAGGCCGGCGCCCATGCGGCCGAACAGGCCCTTGCGCGGCACGTCGGCGGCGGCCTCCAGCGGGATTTCCACCGTCTGCAGGTCGGGCGCGGTGATGCGCAGGGTGGCGACGACGGCACCCTTGGCCACGGGGGCGGCCAGCGGCAGGTTACTTTCCACCGCCACCTTCATGCCCCGGCGCTGTTCGTTCGTCAGGGTGATCTTCAGTTCCTTGGCGATGGTGACCGGCACGCTGTCAGCGGTACCCAGCGACACCGGCAGGGTGTCCACCGTTTCGCCCGCCTTGAACAGGGCGTAGTCGTCGAACTCATGGAAGCCCCATTCCAGCACGCGGGCGGGCTCATCGGCACGGCTCTGCATGCTGGTCAGGCCGTTCATCACCAGCACCAGGCGGCGGTCGCCGCGCTTGGCGGAGGCGATCAGGCCATAGCCGCCGGCCTCGGTATGGCCGGTCTTCAGGCCGTCCACGCCCATGTTGCGGTACAGCAGCGGGTTGCGGTTGCCCTGCTTGATCTTGTTGTAGGTGAACTCCAGCTCCGAGAAATAGTGATAGTACTCGGGGAAGTCGTGGATGGTGTGGATGGCCAGGACGGCCAGGTCATGCGCCGACGAATAGTGGTTGGCGTCGGGCAGGCCGGCGGCGTTGGTGAAGTTGCTGTCGTTCATGCCCATGTCGTGGGCGCGCTTGGTCATGTTGCGGCAGAAGGCTTCCTCCGTGCCGCCCAGGCCCTCGGCCAGGACGATGGTGGCATCGTTGCCGGACTGCACCAGCACGCCGCGGATCAGATCCTCCACCTTCACGTTGGCGCCCAGCGGCAGGTACATGGTGGAGCCTTCGGTCTTGGCGCCGCCCAGGTCCCAGGCGCGCCGGCTGACCGGCAGGGTGTCCTCCAGCGACAGCTTGCCGTTCTTCAGCCGGTCGAAGACCATGTACATGGTCATGACCTTGCTCATCGACGACGTCGGCATGTGCTGGTCGGCGTTCTTGGCGAACAGGACGGTACCGGTGTCGGCATCCATCAGGATGGCCTGGCGGGCTTCGGTATCGATGGTGGCGGCGTGCGCCGCCGACCCCAGCAGACCACCCAGCAGCCCTATCAGCATGCCCATCACCGGGGCGGCTTTCCTGACGGCGCCGCGCGTCGCCAAAACCTTCAGTTCCATACTGTCCTCTATCCCGACTGCGTGTCCGATAGCTTCAAAAATGAAGTACGTGTCGTTGGGGGCACTGAATGCCCCACCTGTTTCTCCGGGGCACTGAATGCCCCATGGGCGGCCATCATGCCAGTTGCCAGACGGCCTATGGCCAAAATGTCCCATCGCCGGCCAGGGCTCAACCGCCATGGCCGGTGATGAGGCATGAACGGCTCACTCGACGATGACGCGGGCGCCGTTGTTGCCGTCGGCCACCACCTGGGCCAGCACCTGGTCGGCCTGTTCCGGGGTGTCCAGCGGGCCGACGCGGACGCGGAAGAACTGCGTCCCGTTCACCATGGTCGGCGCCAGGAAGGACTTGCCGATGCCGGCCAGGCGGGCGCGCAGCTTGTTGGCGTTGTCGTACAGGGTGAAGGACCCGGCCTGGACGTAGATGCGCTTCACGCCCGGGCCCACCGCCACCTGCTCCACCACCGGGGCCGGCAGGAAGCGGCCGTCCGGTTCCGTCGTGCCGGGGATGGTGGTGGGGGCGGCGATGGCGGGCGCCGGCGTCGCGGGCTTGGCCGGGGCCAGGGCCTGGCCCTGCACCGTCACGCTGGGACGCGGGGCCGCCTTGGGCACGGGGCTGCCGTCGGCCATGGTGGTGGGCACCGGCGCGGCGGCGGCCGGCTCGTTCAAGGCCACCTGGGCGCCGCCGGACTGCATGGCGGCGGCGGCGATGGCGCGGCTTTCGTCCGCCAGGATCTGCACCCGCACCTTGGCCGTGCCCGCCTGTTCCATGCCCAGCAACTGGGCGGAGCGGCGCGACAGGTCGATGATGCGGCCGGCGGCGAAGGGGCCGCGGTCGTTGATGCGCACGACGATGGACCGGCCGTTGTCCAGGTTGGTCACCCGCACCAGGCTGGGCATGGGCAGCGTCTGGTGCGCCGCCGTCAGCTCATTCTGGTCGAAGGTCTCGCCATTGGCGGTGCGTTCCTGGTGGAAACCCGGGCCGTACCAGCTGGCGATACCGGTCTGGTCATAGTCGTAGTCGGCGCGCGGATAATACCAGATGCCGCCGATCTGGTAGGGCTGGCCCACCTTGTAGGTCGGCTGGCCCGCCACGGCGGCCGGCGCCGGCGTCTTGATGGAGACGGCGGGCGGCGGCGCCTCCTGCTTATGGGCGCAGCCGGCCATCAGCAGCGCGCCCAGCGACAGGCCGGCCCACGCCCCGGTCTTCACGAGGCGATACGTCACTTTACGGGATGCGGTGGGCATCGCCGACCGCGTCACCAGATTTGCCCGGCTCATCACTTGCACACCGCTATGGATTGTGGCTGCACCCTACAACATCTCATTGCGCGGCGCCAAGTTGATCAGCCAGCAAACCCACCGTGGTCGCGAAATAAGTCGACCGGTTCCAGTTCATGATGGCGCGGTAATTGTCATAGACCAGGAAGGCACGGCCGTCCGGCCCATCGGGAATGACCAGCGAAGCCGACAGCGCGCGGGCCGGCAGCGCCTTGCCATCCAGCGTGCGCACGCCGGCCTTGCCCCATTCCGCCAGCGTCCGCTTCTTGTCCAGGCCGGCCGCGGCGGCCGTGTCCAAGCCCTTCGCGGGCAGCGTCACCTCCCGCCCCCAGGTGGTGTTGGCGTCCCAACCCACGGTGGATAGATAGTTGGCGGCGGACGCCAGCACGTCCGGCGTCTTGGTCCAGATGTCGCGCCGGCCGCAGCCGTCGAAATCCTGCGCGTACTTGAAAAAGGCGCTGGGCATGAACTGCACCTGGCCCATGGCGCCGGCCCACGATCCCTTCATGGTGGCGGGGTCGACCTTGTCCTCCTCCACGATGCGCAGGGCCTGGATCAGTTCCTTGCGGAAATAGGCCGGGCGGCGGCCGTCATGCGCCAGGGTGGCCAGGGCGTCGATGATGCGGAAACCGCCGGTGATCTTGCCGTAGTTGGTCTCCAGCCCCCACAGCGCCACAATGTACTGCGGCTGCACGTGGTAGCGGGCGCTGACCTGGGCCAGCAGCGCCGCGTTCTGGCGCATCAGTTCCCGCCCTTTCTGAATGCGGTCGTTGCTGACCACGCGGGATGCGTATGTGGCGAAGGTGACGGTGCCCTCCGGCTGCTTGCGGTCCAGGTCGATGACGCGGGGCAGTTCCTGGACGTTGGCCAGCGCCAGGTCCAGCGTGGCCTTGGAGATGCCCTGGGCCAGGGCGTCCTGGCGCACGCCGTCCAGCCAGCGGGCGAAGTCGGCCTGCTGTTCCGGGGTGATGACGGTCGGTGCCGGCGCCGGTGCGGCGGACGGTGCCGCAGGTGCGGCCGGGACGGCGGGCTGCGGCGCGCTGGGCGCTGCCTGCGGGCCGCCGGCGCATCCTGTCAGCAACAAGACCGACAACAGGCCGGCGCCGGCGCTACGGGACAGGGTGGGACGGGCGGCGAACGGGCGGGTCACGAGGCGGCAATCCTTGGGAATGACGGCGAAGGGCGGGGCGGGAGTTAACGGGCGATCACGGCGAATTGGTGGCGGGGCCGGGGAACAGGCTGTCGGTCCGGCCCAGCACGCGGTAGGCCACCAGGCCGATATACTCGTGCACCGACTGGGACAACAGGTCCAGGCCGCGCAGCAAATCGAAATCCGGCCGGTACAGCAAGACCTTGGGCGCCCGTATATCGACGGGATAGGGCACCACCGGCCAGCCGACGCGGCGGAAGATGCCCATGGAGCGGGGCATATGGAAGGCGGAGGTTACCAGCAGCCAGGTCTGGCCCGGTTGCGGGTGGACCAGGTCGCGGCTGAACAGGGCGTTTTCCCAGGTGTTGCGCGATTGCCCCTCGAACACCACGCGGTTCAGGTCCATGCCCATTTCCTCCAGGGCGGCGCGGGCCACCGGCGCCTCTTTCTCCTCCGGGTCCATCACCTGGCCGGACCCGCCGGAAAAGACGATCTGGGCGTCGGGATAGCGCCGCGCCAGGTCCGGCACCACCATCAGGCGTTCGGCGGCGGCGTTGACCTCGGGCATGCCGGTTTCGGCGGCGGCCAACTGGTCGACCGATCCGCCCAGGATGATGATGCCGTCCACGTGCGCCGGCAGCGCCGCCGGGGCGGGGAATCGGGTTTCCAGCGTCCGCATGCTCCACGCCCCCACCGGCAGCAGGGCCACGGCCAGCAGCCCCAAGGCCGCGGCGCGGGCACAGCGCAGGGAACGGCGGCCCCGGTAGGCGCCGGCCAGGAACAGGCCCGCCAGCAATAGCAGCAACAATAGATTGCCCGGTGCCGTCAGCGCCCAGAAGATTTTCGATACGAGGAAACTCAAGGTATTTCCCTCCTATAATTATTTTCCGGGCACTTAAACTAGGGTCGTGTCCGCCGCCATCCATGGCCCCTGATACGCGCCATGGGGTGATAGCGTCAGATTTTGTAGGATTTGTCGAATATTGCGTGACGGCAGCAGTTTCCCCATGCGGCTGCGACAGGAAATGGTCTAAGGTCGTTTTCAACCCAGAACAGCCGGCCTTGCCCTGATCGTGACCGAAGCCTGCCTAACCGTCGTCGCCAGTTCCGACGCGGCACCCAATGGTGCCGGTTTCATGCAGGACATACCCGCGTTCGCCCGCCGCATAGACGAGCATCTGGCCGCGCACAACGGCCCCTGCGGCGTTCTGGTCATCGAAATCTCCCGCATGACGGAGCTTTACAAGCTTCTCGGCCAATCGGCGCTGGACGCGTCCATGGCCGTCATGGCCGAACGGGTGCTGAGCCTGTGCGGCAAGGCCGACGCCGTGTGCCGAATCGCCCGGGCCCAGTTCGCCGTCTTCCTGCCCAACCTCAGCCACGCCAGCAAGGCGCTGTTCACCGCCTCGGCCGTGGCCGCGCGCGTGGCCGAACCGGTGCTGGTGGAAGGGCGCCTGCTGTACATGGTGGCCAAGATCGGCGTGGCCGTATCGCCCGACGACGGCACCGGCGGCCATGCCCTGATGCGCAACGCCGCCATCGCCCAGGGGGAGGTGGCCAAGTCCGGCTCCGTCAACTACCTGCATTATACCGAGCAGATGCGGGAACGGCTGCGCCACCAGTTGATCACCGAGACGGAGTTGCGCCAGGCCATCCTGGATGAGGCCTTCGTCCTGTATTACCAGCCCAAGGTGTCCATCACCGACGGCACCCCCATCGGGGGGGAGGCGCTGATCCGTTGGCACCACCCCACCCGGGGCCTGGTCTATCCCATGGACTTCATCCCCATCGCCGAGGAAACCGGCCTGATGGTGCCCATCGGGGAATGGGCCTTGCGCGCCGCCTGCCGGCAGATCAAGTCCTGGATCGACGCCGGCCGCCAGCCGCTGCAGATCGCCGTCAACGTCTCGGAACGCCAGTTCCGCTGGGGCCACCTGCCGGCGCTGATCGACGTCCTGCTGCGGGAGACGGGCATCCCGCCCCACCTGCTACAGCTGGAAATCACCGAATCGGTGCTGCCGGAGGATCTGGAGGGCGCCCTGCGCCAGATGGCCTGGATCGCCGATTGCGGCGTGGCCCTGGCGCTGGATGATTTCGGCACCGGCTATTCCTCGCTGTCCTACCTGCGCGAACTGCCGCTGGACTGCCTGAAGGTGGACCGCAAGTTCGTGCAGGACATGGAACAGGACACCAGCACCCGCCATATCGTCCAGGCCATCGTCGCCATGGCCAAGGCCATGGGGCTGAAGGTGGTGGCCGAAGGCGTGGAGACCGAGATCGAACGCGGACTGCTGCGCGGCATGGGGGTGGAGGAAGGCCAGGGCTACCTGTTCGCCCGGCCCCTGCCCGTCAAGGAGTTCGAGGTGTTTTGCGGTATTTGAGGCGCGATGGCCTTAAGCGTCCGGCCGCGCTTCCGGCCCATGGCCACC
Source organism: Azospirillaceae bacterium (assembly GCA_028283825.1). NCBI lineage: Bacteria > Pseudomonadati > Pseudomonadota > Alphaproteobacteria > Rhodospirillales > Azospirillaceae > Azospirillaceae bacterium. The sequence goes on from JAPWJW010000001.1 coordinate 1,644,458, forward strand.
CCGCGCGCTGTCAGCGCCGGTGGCGCGCACCCAGCCGGCAACAATCGCGCCTACGCCGTCCTTCTGAAATTCGATGCCGACCCCACGCTCGGTCCGGCGAACGATGCGCACCGCGGCGGCCACGGGCACGCCCGGCAGGCGCAGGGTTCCCGTCGTGCCCACCGGCGCGTCGGGGCCCGGTGACAGGAAGGCGCCGCTGGCCGACACATCGGCGATGCGGCAGGTGACCACGGCGTCGCCACAGCTCAACTGCACCTCGCTGTCCACCGCCAGGCGGTCATACGTCCGGCGGTTGCTGAGTCTGACCAGGCTGGACATGATGCGCTTGAAACCGGTCCAAGCCATGAATTGCCCCCTCCCCATCGGGACGCCCGTCCAGGCCCGACGGGGCGTGGAGGCATCGGCATCCCGCGAATTCCACTGTGCCGTCAATCCCGGCTGGATGCAAACGCCCGCCGCCAAGGCCCCTCAAGCGAGGGGATATGCCGGGCGCGACACCTTGAGGTTCCGGCCCGGAACCGTTCCGATACCGGAATGGTCTTTATGAGTCATGGAGACGATTGGGTCGCGGCCGTCCATCCGGGGGATTGGCACGGGTATCGGCCAAGTCCCGGATATACGATTCCAATTCCTGGCGTTCAACCGGCGTGGCATTGGCGTAAGCCTTGGTGCCGCGGATGCCCGACAGCATCTCGGCCGCCTTGGAGAGCGTCCGGTCGGCGATTCCGGCCCGGTCCGCCGCCCATTGCTCCGTCTTGTGCGCACGGCCGGGCGGACTGGCGTTGTCATCGCCACCCGGATGGGCTCCCGCCGCGGTGCTGTTTCCGCGATCCTCTGGAGGATGGGACATGGTCCAGCGTCTCCCCTGTCGCTGCGAAACAATGTCTACAACCTAGACAATCATAAGCTCAGCGAAATGATGCTGAATACCTGGCTTGGGGGATAGCCCGAAAGAGGCATACCACCCAACGACCACCACGACCCGGGGAGAGGCCGCAAGCACGGCGGGAAGATGCACCAGGTCTGGTACAGGGCCTCAGTTGTGCTGAACCGGATTGTCCACCGGCCCCACGACCTTCAAGGGCGGGGCGGTATCACCCGGTTCATCGACATGGGCCTGCAGCACCTTGTGCACCGATTGGCCGATCATGCGGATCTCATCGAATTGGGTGACCAACTCGAAACAAAACAGGAAAGCCAGGGTATAACAGGGGGCGGGGAAACGCATCATGACCCGCAGGATAGGGCTGGCGTACAGCGTCCGGACACGGTCACGGGTCATGACATAGGTGATCAGGACCCCGATCAGGGCGCCGCCCAGTACATCCGTGGGGTAGTGCAGCCCGAGATAGACCCGCACCAGGCAGACGAAGACCGCCGTATAGATCATGGCCAGCACGCCGACCCAGGGCCAGATCAGCAAGATGCCGGTGGAGACCGACATCCACAGCATGGCGTGGTCGCTGGGGAAGGAACTCCACGTCCGCAGGATGGTCTCGGTCGTGCCGGTCAGGGGGAAGTGATAGGGCAGCGAGGCGTCGTACATCGGCCGCTCGCGAAAGGGCAGGAAGTGGGCCAGGCCGCGCCCGACCATCAAGGCCACCATGCCGCTGGCGAAAGTGGCCACCACCATCTCCTTCTCCCATACCCCGCGCTTGCCGCCACGGAACCACACCCACCACAGGACGGCCACGGGGAACAGGCCCTTGAACATGGCGAAGTCGGCGATGGTATGGATGGCGTGGTTCACCACCTCGGATGTGAAGGCGTGCGTTGTCAGGAACGCCTGGATGGTGGCATCGAACCAGTTCATGACCCTGTCTCCTTCCGGCCGGCCCATCGCGCGGGCAAACCGTCCCCATTCCCGGCCGCCATATGATCGGCCGGGTCGTGGCACCACCCCTGCTTGCCCCAAGGAAGGGTCGGCTGGCGCCCGGAAGAACGGACGGCGTCGGTCGCCAGGGGCGACGGACCGTCACGGCAACGACTTCCGATTGCCAATAAAATGTAACAAAAAGTTTATAATCGCCGGACGGCTTCACCAAAGCCGATATTCGGGCATAGCCCCCTTGGCCTGATCGCGACAGAAATGTTGCGATCACCCTATCCCGAAAGCCGCAGACGAACCCTACAAGGGGGTATAGGTGCTTCCGTTGGCCAGGGCCTGGAGCGCCAGTTCCACCGGCCGGAACAGGGGCTGTGGCAACGCGTCGGGCGCGTACCAGCCCCAGTCGGCGATCTTGTGCGGCTCCAGCACCTGCGGCTCGCCCGGTTCCACCTCCTCCGCCAGGAACTGGATGTCCACGTAGTGCCGGTCATAGGCCAGGATGTTGTGCAGGCAGAGGAAACGCAGGCGCCGCACCACCAGGCCGCACTCCTCCCGCACCTCGCGGATGGCGCATTCCTCGAAGGTCTCGCCGTATTCCAGGTGGCCGCCGCACCAGGAATAGCTGCCGTCGCCATGGCTGTTGCGCCGGCGGCCCAACAGGATCCGCCCTTCCCGCTGGATCAGGACACCAATGCCGACTTTGGGCGCTTGCTGGGCTACGGGTTGGGTCATGGCGCGTTCCTGCCTACCAGGTATGGAATTGACGGGACGCCAGCAGTATCATGACCGTACGATGCCCGCCAACGGGGCACGCCCGTCCTCCTGGGAGAATTGCCTGTCATGTGCGGTCGCTATGCCGCTGTCACCCCGCCCCAGGCGATGGAAGCGCTGTTCCAGACCCTGGGCGCCATGCCCAACTTCCCCGGCAGCTTCAACATCGCGCCGACGCAAAGCGCCCCCGTGGTGCGCTGGAACGCGCAGACGGGGGAGCGGCGACTGGACATGCTGCGCTGGGGCCTGGTGCCGTCCTGGGCCCCGGATCTGTCGGGCGGGGCCAAGATGATCAACGCCCGGTCGGAAAGCGTGATGGAGAAACCGACCTTCCGCCAGGCCCTCGCCCGCCGCCGCTGCCTGGTGCCGGTAACGGCCTTCTACGAATGGCGGGTGGAGAACGGGACCAAGCAGGCCTATGCCATAGCCCCCATCGATACCGACACGGCGGCCCTGGCCGGCCTGTGGGAAGGCTGGCGGGATGCGGCCAGCGGCGAATGGGTGCGCACCTACACCGTCCTGACCACGGCCGCCAACGACACCATCGGCCACATCCACCACCGCATGCCCGTCATCCTGGCGCCGGAGCACTGGCCGGCCTGGCTGGGCGAGACGGCGGCCGACGCCCCCGCCCTGCTGGACCTACTGCGCCCCTATCCGGCCAACCGCACCCGCTTCTGGCAGGTGGGGCCGCGTGTCGGCAATGTCCGCAACGACGATGCCGACCTGCTGGCGCCGATGGCGGCGGGCACGCTGTTTTAACCAAACCTCAAAACCGCAGGCAGCCCTGGATCCAGAAGTTCTCCGCCTGGGCGCGGTTCTCGGCCATGAACTCATGCTGCCAGGTGAAGGTCGCCTGCACCGGCCCGATGTTATGGCTGACGGCCGGGCCGGCGGCGAAGGCGGTGCCCCTGTGGCCGTCGGCCGCGACCCTATGGCCGGCGACGGTGTCATCCTCGTACTGCAGGTAGTAATAGCCGGAAACACCCAGCCGCCATGGCCCGATGTTGCGACCGGCGGCGTAGTCGATCGTCAGGTCCGCGCCGGAATGATAGTCGGTGGCGTCGTTGGTGGTGGTGAAGCTGAAGCGTGGCGATACCTGCGCCTGCCATCCCTCGCGGTCGATGTAGGATAGGCCCAGGGTCGGCTGGAAGGCCCAGGTGTTGCGGCCGATGTTGGCCGGCGACTTCGCATTGTATTGGCCAAGCGGCAGGGAAACATCGACACCGGCGGTCAGCGTCACATTGGGGGCCAGGTTCCAGGCCAATATCACGGGTGTGATGGCGGGATCGCCCAGGCCGAATTTGCGGCTTTTCCAGCCGTTGACCGCGACGTTGAGGTCGATGACCGGCAAGACCACGTGGGCAGCCACCTGGGCCCCCAGCACGGTCATCGGCAGGATGTACAAGCCATGGAAAGCCAGCGACGTCGCGTTGGCGCTGAAATCCAGCGGCCGGCGGTCGCCGTTCCCATCGTTCAGCCTGTCACTTGAATAGTGGTTGGGTTCAAACGAAAGGTAGGTCCCCGGCGGCGGCAGGGTACCGGCCATGAAAATCATGGCACCCGGCGGATAACTGTTCCCGTCACGCTCGGACGCAAGAGAATCTTTAAAAGATGTAAACACGAGCACGCAGAAAATGGCCAAGGCCGCTGACCAGTTCTTCACCGAACATCTCCACCACTACTGAAATTCACCGATCAGATGGCGTTCATTTCAACGTGGGAGAGATCTCCTAAAGGATGGGGGCGCCAAGTCGCGACGACCGGTCCTGAGAATGCCGGTTATCGTGCTGATTTAGGCCAGGTGACTTTCCGGAACCCGAAATACGCCCTTGACCACGGCCGGGTTCCGGACCGCGATCTGGATGTGCGTTTTTTCCAGGAAGCCGGCGCCGGGATACGTGGGAGATCCTTCTGTGAATATTCCCTTCACGGTATCGAAGGGCAAAGAAGGCACCATCCTGGCAACCAGGCTGTGGGCATGTTCGATGATGGCGCAGTCCAAGCGACGCTGTAGTGTGCTGTTGGTGGGAAGTGCTTTCCCAATGGCATCCAGGTCGGACTTCAAGGCTTGGTAGGCGGCTTGCAGCATCCGGGTGTCCATCGCACTGATTAGGTCAAAGCAATGGCCCATTTCGATGACCGCCCCAACCACCGCTGCGTCTTCCTCCGACTTTTTCCGTTTGAGGGATTCCTGAGCGAAGCTTAACCCACGAACCGGATTGGCTTCCCAGAAATAAATTCCGTGGCCCAGCCAGTCATAGTCATTTTCGGATTTCTTGAAAGGCTCACCGGCAAGCAAGCGGTCGGCAACAGATTTTGTGCAACCGTGATATCCCAGCACAAAACCATAGGCCAGCCGGTGCAATTAAAGCTCGCGGTAAGGCTTGGTCAACTTGCCCTTGCCGGTCACGATGCCGGACTTCTGCAATGCCTTCAGGGCACTGGCGCTGTCGGAAGATGCACTGCGTGCGACCTTCAGGAAGGCGTCCAGGAAAGCTTGGTCCCCAAATACTGGAGAAGCTTTCGCCAAGGGGGCTTTGGGCTGTTTGCTCATAAAAGCAAGAGTGCGTTCCTGGCCGCAAAGAGTCAACGGCAAGCCTGTTCAACATCAATTGAAACAGACGATCAAGAAATCGCGCTAAACTATTGAAAAATTGGTGATCCCGGTGGGATTCGAACCCACGACCCCATGATTAAAAGTCACGTGCTCTACCGGCTGAGCTACGGGATCGACCGCGGGGAAAAGGCACCGTGAAAGGTGTTTTCCGCGAACGAAGACAAGGACCTCGGCGGTCCCCGTCCCGGTGTGGCGCGCACCATAATCAGGGGTATGGGCGCGGTCAATGGAAAGCGGCGGGGGCCCGCCATTTAACGATGCATGGGGGCCCCGCAAACGGCTGTCGTGGTCTTTATTCCCCGGCGCCGCCGGTGGCGGGGTCGACGCCCTGGCCGATGCCCTGGCGGGCATCCTGGGCGAACCGTTCCGCCAGGCGGTGGGCCACGCGCGGGCTGACGAAGTGGGCGATGTCACCGCCCAGCCGCCCGATCTCCTTCACGAAGCGGGAGGAGATGAACTGGTGCCGGTCGGACGCCATCAGGAAGACGGTTTCCACCTGCGGGTTCAGGCGCGCGTTCATGCCCGCCATCTGGAATTCATATTCGAAGTCCGAGACGGCGCGCAGGCCGCGGATGATCACCTGGGCCTGGCAGCCCACGGCGAAGTTCATCAGCAGCGTCTCGAACGGCCGGACCTCCACCGACGCGCCCTTGGCGGTCAGGGCGGCCAGTTCCTCACGCACCAATTCCACCCGCTCGGGCGTGCTGAACAGCGGCCCTTTGCCGGCGTTGCTGGCCACCCCGATGATCAAATGATCCACCAGCTTGGTCGCCCGCTGGATGATATCGAAATGCCCATTGGTGATGGGGTCGAAGGTGCCGGGATAAACCCCGATGCGTGGTCCCGTCATCTTCCGCCCCGCTGATCCAATCCGCCCATCGTTCAGCTCCGTTTGCCGGCTTTAACTGAGCCTCCGGGGGTTCAAATCACCGGAGTGATTTGAACCCCCGAAAAAACTCACTCGCCGGTTCCCTCGTCCGGGCCTGCGGCCCCGGTTTCACCCACACCCGTTTCACCCACGGCGGCGTCAACCGCCGCGATGTCGCCGGCCCCGGTTTCCTCGGCATCCTCGGTACCGTCATCGGCCAGGCGCGCCACGGACACCACGCCCTCATCCGCCGCCAGGCGGAACAGGGTGACACCCTTGCTCTTGCGGGCGGTGATGCGCACGTCGTGCACCGGCATGCGGATGACCTGGCCGCCATTGCTGACCATCATCACCTGGTCGGTCTCGGCGATGGGGAACACGGCGGCGATGGCCTTGTTGCGGTCGCCCATGTCCATGTTCCAGATGCCCTGGCCGCCACGGCCGGTCAGCCGGTATTCATAGGCCGAGGTGCGCTTGCCGAAGCCCTGGACCGAAACGGTCAGCAGGAATTCCTCACGCGCCTTCATCTCGGCATAGAGTTCGGGCGACAGTTGCCCGACGTCACCGGTGGCCTCGCCATCCACGTCCGCCGCGACATCGTCCACTTCCTCGCCCTGCTGGCGACGCTCGGCACCGGCTTGCTTCAGGTAAGCGGCGCGTTCCTCCGGGCTGTAATCGGTGTGGTGCAGGATGGACAGGCCGATGACCTCATCGCCCTCGGCCAGGCGGATGCCGCGCACACCGGTGGACGTGCGGCCGGCGAAGACGCGAACGTCGTCCACCGAGAAGCGGATGCAACGGCCCAGGCGGGTCGCCATCAGCACGTCGTCGGCCTCGCTGCAGGTGCGGGCCGCGATCAGCAGTTCGCCCTCTTCCTCCAGCTTCATGGCGATCAGGCCATTGGCGCGGATGTTGGTGAAGTCCGAAAGCTTGTTGCGGCGGGCGTTGCCGTGGCTGGTGACGAACAGCACGTTCAGGTCGCCCCAGCTGGCTTCGTCCTCGGGCATGGGCATCACGGTGGTGATGACCTCCCCCTCCTCCAGCGGCAGCAGGTTGACCAGGGCCTTGCCACGCGTCTGCGGCTGGCCCAGCGGCAGGCGCCAGACCTTCAGCTTGTAGACCAGGCCCCGGCTGGTGAACAACAGCATGGGCGTGTGGGTGTTGGCCACGAACAGGTCGCTGACCGCATCCTCCACCTTCAGCTGCATGCCGCTGCGGCCCTTGCCGCCGCGCGCCTGCGCCCGATAGGTGGAAACGGGCACGCGCTTGATGTAACCGGTCTGGGTGACGATGACGACCATGTCCTCGCGCTGGATCAGGTCCTCGATGTCGGCTTCGAACTCCAGATCCTCGATCTTGGTGCGGCGGGGGGTGTCGAAGCGCGCCCGCACCTCCACCAGCTCGTTGCGCAGGATGGTCAGCAGCAGCGAGCGCGACGACAGCACTTCCAGGAAATGGCTGATCTGGTCGACCACCACCTTCAGGTCGGCGCCGATCTTGTCACGCTCCAGCCCGGTCAGGCGGTGCAGGCGCAGTTCCAGGATGGCCTTGGCCTGGGCCTCGGACAGGCGGTAGGTGCCGGCCGCCGACAGGCCACGGCCGGGCTCGTCGATCAGTTCGATCAGCGGCGCCACGTCGCTGGCCGGCCACTCGCGCAGCATCATCTCCTCACGCGCCGTCGCCGGGTCGGGCGCGCGGCGGATCAGGGCGATCATCTCGTCCAGGTTGGCCACGGCCACGCCCAGGCCCACCAAGCTGTGGGCGCGTTCGCGGGCCTTGCCCAACTCATATTCGGTACGGCGGGTGATGACCTGCTCACGGAACTTCACGAAGGCCGCGATGATGTCCTTCAGGTTCATCAGTTCCGGCCGGCCGCCGTTCAGCGCCAGGGTGTTGACGCCGAAGGAGGTCTGCAGGGCGGTGTGGCGGAACAGCTGGTTCATCACCACGTCGGCCACGGCGTCGCGCTTCAGTTCCACCACCACGCGCACGCCGTCGCGGTCGGACTCGTCACGGACGTCGGAAATGCCCTCGACCAACTTTTCGCGCACCACCTCGGCGATGCGTTCGATCAGCTTGGCCTTGTTCACCTGATATGGCATCTCGGTGAAGACGATGGCCCAGCGGTCCTTGCGGATCTCCTCGATCTCGCTCTTGGCGCGCATCACGACGGAGCCGCGGCCCGTCTCGAACGCCGAGCGGATGCCGGCGCGGCCCAGGATCAGGGCGCCGGTGGGGAAGTCCGGACCGGGCACGATCTCCATCAGTTCGGGGATGGTGATGTCCGGGTTGTCGACATAGGCGCAGCAGGCGTCGACCACCTCACCCAGATTATGGGGCGGGATGTTGGTGGCCATGCCCACGGCGATGCCGCTGGCACCGTTGACCAGCAGGTTGGGGAAGCGCGCCGGCAGGACCGTCGGCTCATCCTTGGATTCGTCGTAGTTCTTCTGCCAGTCGACCGTGTCCTTGTCGATGTCGTCCAGCATGGCCTCGGCCGACTTGGCCAGGCGTGCCTCGGTGTAACGCATGGCCGCGGCGGGGTCGCCGTCCATGGAACCGAAGTTGCCCTGGCCGTCGATCAACGGCAGGCGCATGGAGAAATCCTGCGCCATGCGGACCATGGCTTCATAAATCGAGCTGTCGCCATGGGGGTGATAGTTACCCATGACATCGCCCACCGCCTTGGCCGACTTGCGGTAGGGCTTGGTGCTTTCGTAGCCGCTTTCCTTCATCGCGTAGAGGATACGGCGATGCACCGGCTTCAGGCCGTCGCGCACGTCGGGAAGCGCGCGGCTGACGATCACGCTCATGGCGTAATCGAGGTAGCTGCTGCGCATCTCCTCTTCGATGGCGATGGGGGTGATGTCGCTGGCGGGGGGGGCCGCGGGGGGCGTCGGAGTCGTGGCCAAACCAAAATCCAAAAGTCAGGAAAACCAAGCCTTCGACTGGGCTGTACACCCTGTCGGCGGCGGCGGGGACCGGCCGCTTTTCTAGCACCATTCGCGCATGCGAACAATGAAACCGGCATCAAGGCCCCTGGGCCATGGGCCTCGACTCGATGGGGGCGCGAATGCAGAGTGCGGCACCCCACTCCAGCGGCCGATTCCCCATGACGACACCCCCGCCTTTCCGCATCCGCGGCTATGACCATGTGGCCTTTCCCGTGACCGACATGGGCCGGGCCCTGGCCTTCTATCGCGACGCCCTGGGCTGCCCGGTCACGGCGGAATATCCGGAGGACGCGCTGATCCGCCTGGCCGTGGGCGCGTCGGACCTGTTCCTGGTGGATGTGACGCGGGCCCAGGGCGCCTGGGCCAGACCGCCGGCCGGGCCGGGGCGCAACCTGGATCATGTCAGCGTCGCGCTGGGCGCTTGTGACGAGGTTGCCGTGCGGGCGCACCTGGCGGCCCACGGCCTGGCCATCATCGAGGAGCGCGTGGGCGACAACCGCCACGGCGCCACCCTGTCGCTGTATGTCCGCGATCCGGACGGCAACCAGGTGGAACTGCTGCTGCCCCTGCCGGCAACGCACGATCCCTAAAGATTTCGACAGCGCCGCCCGGCCTTTTCCAGCTTGTCTTGCCATCTGAAAAGACAGCCGGAAGGCCATCATGCGCACCTCAATCATCCGGGGCATCGCCCCGCTTCTGCTGGCGGCCGGCCTGGCGTGCGGCACGCCGGCAACGGCGTCCGACCATCTGGACAGCCCCACCGTCATCGCCGATCCCCGTGCCGACATCGGCGATCTCTATGCCTGGATGGATGCCGACGCACGACGGCTGAACCTGGCCATGACCATTGTCGGCCACAGCCTTTCCGACCGGCTGGACTATGTGTTCCACATCGACAGCGCGCGGCACTTCGGCCACCCCGGCGCCACCATCACCTTGAGCTGCCGTTTCCCGGGGCCGCAGGACGCGGACTGCCGCCTGGGTGAAATCGACCATGCGCAGGGGGACCCAGCCACCAGCGAAGGCGTGTGGGGCGCGCGGCACCGCTTCCGCGTCTATGCCGGCCTGCGCGACGATCCCTTTTTCAACAATGTGCGCGGCACCCGCCAAGCCTATCAGGCGGCGGAAGCAGCATTGGCCCGGGGCGCGGCCACGGACCGGGCGGGATGCCCGGCTTTCGACGCCGCCACGGCGGGGGAGATTCTGGACCGCTGGCGACACACCGACGGCGGCCCGCCCCAGAATTTCCTGGCCGGCTGGACACCCATGGCCATCGTGGCCTCAATCGACGTGGGCGCGGTGGACAGGGGCGGCCCGCTGCTGGCCGTCTGGGCGGCGACGGTGGGCCCCAAGGGGCGGCAGATCGACCGGGCCGCCCGTCCCCTGACCGGTAACGCCCTGCTGGGCCAGTTGCAGCCGGCCGAAGTCGGCGACCGCTTGAAGGAGGCGTACAATGCCGCCACGCCGGCCGACGGCGGCCGTTTCGTGGGCGAGATCGAAAAGGGCCTGGCCTTCTACGACAGCTTCGACGGCCATTGCGGCAACCAGTGGCTGGCGGACGACACCGCACCCCCCACCCGGCGGTACCACCGGCTGGCGACGGTCCTGGCCGACGATCGGCTGTGGGTCAACAGCGCCAGCGGCGTCTGCACCCAGCTGTTCGCGGTGGAACTGGTGGCACTGGCGGATGAACGGGCGTTGCGCGGTGATTGCGGCGGCCGCGCGCCGACCTACGACGCGGTGAACATCTATCGCTCTTTCCTGGTGGACGGCACGGCCGGCAGCGTGACGGACGGCCTGACACGGGATGAGCATCCGCCGTCCGACACCCTCTTCCCCTTCCTGGTGGCGCCGGGAACGGGGCCATGAGGCGGCCGTTTATCCTGGCCATCACCCTGGGCATCAGCGGTCCGGCGATGGCCCATACCGGCACGGGCCTGCCCGGCGGCTTCTTGCCGGGCTTCCTGCATCCGTTCGGCGGCCTGGACCATCTGCTGGCCATGGTGGCGGTGGGGTTGTGGGGCGCCTTCCTGGGCCCGCCGCTGCTGCAGGCCCTGCCGGTGCTGTTCCCGGTGATGATGGTGGTGGGGGCGGTCGCCGGCATGGTGGGCCTGCCCCTGCCGCCGGTGGAACTGGGCATCGCCTGTTCCGTCCTGGTGCTGGGCGGCTGCATCGCCGGTGCGGTCAAGGCGCCGGCCTGGCTGGCGCTGTCGCTGGTGGCCGTGTTCGCCCTGTTCCACGGGTATGCCCATGGACGGGAATTGCCCTCCGCCGCCGATCCCGCCGGCTACAGCGTGGGGTTCGTCCTGGCCACCGGCCTGCTGCATCTGGCCGGCGTGGGCATCGGCTGCCTGAACGGCCGGCCCGGTGGCCCGCGGATCACGCGGGGGCTGGGTGGGTCCGTCGCCCTGACCGGCCTGGGTTTCCTCATCCGCGCGGTGTCGCCGTGAGGGGGGCGCTGCCGCCCCTGGCCCTGCTGTATGCGGCGCTGGCCTTGGCCGTGGCCTCGGCCCCCCGGCGCCGTTGGGCGATCTGCGGGGCGCTGGTGGCCGCGGCCGCCCTGGGCACCACCCTGGCGCCGCCGCCCTGGCAGGATGGCGTTTTCGTCGGCTGCTGGATCAGCGTGGCCGTCACCGGTGCCGCCGGCCTGCTGCCCCGCACGGACGGCGGGCTGGCATACGGCCTGTCGCTCAACGCCGGCCTATGGTCCGGGGCGCTGGCGGCCTTGGCGGGAACCCGCCTCGACCTGCTGGCGGCGTCCCCCTGCCTGGCCCTGCTGATCCCGGCCGCCTGGGCGGCACGCCATGTCCGCTTCCCGCTGGTGCGGGTGGCGTCCAGTTGGCTGGTGGCGGTGGCCATTCTGGCGGTGGCCTTGAGCGCGCTGCCGGTCACGCCGGGCTACCTGCCCGACCATCTGGAATGAGGAAAGACGGCATGCTGCGAAAGATCCTGCCCGTGCTGGTCCTGCTGGTGGCCACACCCGCCGCCGCGCATGATTTCTGGGTGCAGCCGCAAACCTGCTGGCCGGCACCGGACACGGTGACGCCCTTGACCTTGCAGGTGGGGCACGGCCCCTACCGCCAACGCTCCCCCCTGCCCCTGCACCGCATCATCCGTTTCCAGGCGGTGGCGCCAGACGGGACGGTATCGGACCTGCGGGCCGACCTGCGGCCGGGCGGCGCGGACCAGGACGGGACCGTCCGCCTGAAATCGCCCGGCACGCACATGCTGGTGCTGGAAACGGATGACAGCGCGCAAAGCCATCTGCCCGCGCTGCGCTTCAATGACTACCTGGTGGCGGAGGGACTGACGCCGGCCCTGGACCTGCGCCAACGCGGCCGGCGCATGGATGCGGACGGGTCTGAAAACTACAGCCGGCGGGCCAAGGCGCTGGCGCAGGTCGGGCCCGTGCTTGAGGCCCGGAACGGGGAAACCGACCCGGTGACCCGGCCCCTGGGCCTGACGCTGGAGATCGTGCCGGAGCGCAATCCCTATGCCGAGCCCCGCGCCGCCGACTTGCCGGTGCGCGTCTATTATCGCGGCCAACCGCTGGCGGGCGCCCTGGTCAAGCTGACCGACCTGGCCCACGATTCGGAACCGGCGGAAAGCCACCGCACCGACGCCGACGGCCGCGCCCGCTTTCAGGCACCAAGCGCCGGCGACTGGCTGCTGAACGTCATCTGGACGCGACCGCAACCGGCCGATGCCGAGACGGACTTCGACACCGTCTTCTCCAGCCTGATGTTCGGTTTTCCCAAACAGTGATGCCTGGCGCGAAAGGCGGGCGGAGCCATCGCCCCGCCCGCCGAATTCATACGCGTGGCCTTTGATCGTGGCCGATCAAAGCCCCCCTCAAGCGCCGGGCGCCAGCATCCGCTGGCTTGGGCTTCCTCAGTTTTCAGTCCACTTCGTTCCCCGAAAACTTCCGGCGGCCGCAGTCGCGACCTACAGCGGCACGTGTCGAAGTGCCGCCGCCATCAGTCGCCGGCCGCGGCGGCGGCCTGCGCCTCGCCCAGCTTGTCGGCGCATTCCTGGCAGCAGGCTTCCACCGTGCGACCGCCGATGGTCACGCTGATAGCGTTCTCATCCAGCGGATAGTCGCAGGCGGCACAGGTTTTCTCGCTCATGATGGTTCTCCTCCGTCACACCAAACCGGTCATCCGGCGGGACCAAGCAGACCATCGACGCGGCCTTCGCCGCTGTCGGAATATTTAGCGACTTTTAGCGCGCCCGCACCGTGCGCTGGAATTCCGCCGGCGTGCGGCCATAGGCCTGGCGGAAGGCGGCGCTGAAATGGCTGTGGCTGGAAAAGCCCAGATCGAGGCTGAGCGCGGTGATGTCGTCGTAGTCGGGCAGCAGGTCCAGCGCCCGTGCCAGCCGCAGGCGCAACTGGTAACGGTAAAGCGGCACCCCTTCCACCTGCTGGAACACCTGCGTCAGGTAGACGGGGGACACCCCGACCTCCGCCCCGATTTCCGCCAGGGTCCAGCGCCGCGTCAGGTCGCCGGACAGCACCACCTTGGCCCGGTCCACCATCTTCTGCCGGCCGGCGCTGGACCGGGGGGCGTGGGCCGTCCGCTCCCCCAGGGCGCGGCGGATCAGCGTCAGGGTCAGCGCCTCCCCCTCCAACGTCTCGGCGGTTCCCTGGGCCAGGCTGTGGCGCAACAGGGCGGCCAGGGCCTGGGCGCGCGGGTCGATGCGCAGGCGGTGGGGACGAAAGGCCAGGTCGCCGCCGGGGCGCAGATGCTCCACCGGGGCCAGTTCATGCAACAGGGCCTCGTCGACCATCACCGACAGGCAGGCGTCGCCCCCCGTGACCGGATGGCTGACGCGATAGCCGTCGTCGCGGTTGAAGAACAGCACCTGATTGGCCTCCGCCACGGCATCGTCCGGACCGACGTGGCGGACATAAAGCCCGCGGTAGGGGAAGACCAGGTGGGTGGCGCCGGCGCATTCCTCGGCACTCTTGTGGCGGCAGGTGCCGGCGCAATGCACGTCGCTGATGCGCATGGTGTCCGTGCGCAGCAAGCCGCTGACCGTCAGTTCCGACATCGCCACGCCCTCCCCTCACGGTTGAGCATAGCAGATTCGGTGCCGCCGGTCAGCGCCGCGACAGCAGATGGAAACGGACCATCAGCACCGACACCGCCACGATGCTGGCCACCAGGATGCCCTGGAACAGGCCCAGGACGCCGTGCCCCAGATGGAAGGCGGCATAGGCCGCCACGGGGATCATGACGCCGAAATAGCTGAAGAAATGCAGGGCGGTGGGGATCCAGCTGTCCCCCTGGCCGCGCAACGCGCTGGCCATCACCGTCTGCCCGCCGTCGGCCACCAGGATCCAGGCCATGAAGGCGATCAGCGGCGCCAGGTCGCGGATCAGCGCCGGGTCGGCGGCGTAGATGCGGGCGATGGTCGCCGGGATGGCGGCGAACAGCAGGCCGACGCAGGTCAGCACGCAGGCCGTGATGGCCAGGCCCGTCCAGCCGGCCAAGGTGGCCTCGCGCCGGTTGCCGGCGCCATGCGCCTGCCCCACCTGCACCGCCGTGGCCGAGGCCAGGCCCAGGGCCGCCATGAAGGGCAAGGCCATCAGGTTCAGCCCCACGGCGTAGGCGCCCAGGCCCAGGGCACCCAGCCAGCCGGCGAAGATGCCCATGGTGCCGAAGGCGCTGGCCTCCGCCCCCTGGCTGAGGCCGGCGGCGTAACCCAGGTGGCGATGCCCCCGCCCCCGCCGCCATTCCAGGAAGGACCCGCGCACGCCGTAGCGCTCATGATCGCGCATGGTCCAGACATAGGCGCACAGGCCCAGGGCCGTCAGCCAGCGGATGCTGGTGGTGGCGATGGACGATCCCACGGCGCCCAGTGCCGGCAGGCCGAAATGGCCGAACACCAGGACGTAGTCCAGGGTCAGGTTCAGGACGTTGGCGACCAGCATGGACACCATGGCCGGGAACGGCCGCTTGATCCCCTCCAGGAAAAAGGCGGTGGTGATCTGCAGCACCGCGGCCGGCATGCCCAGGCCCAGGATGGCGATGACCGCCGCCGCCCCGTGGGCGATGTGCGGGTCCTGCCCCGTCACGCGGAAGAACGGCTCGCCGAACAGGCAGGCGACGGCCACGATCAGGCCGATCATCAGGGCATAGGGCACGGATCTGCGCCAGACGGCGCCCGCCTCCCGCTCACGCCCGCCGCCCACCGCCTGGGCCACCAGGATGATAGTGCCCATCATCAGGCCGACCACGGTGGCGAAAGCCGTGCCCACCGGCGTGTTGCCCAGCCCGAAATAGGCCAGTTCCTCGGCACTGTAGCGCCCGACCATGGCGGTGTCGGCCGTCTGCATCAGCAGCTGGCCCATGCGGGTCAGCATCAGGGGGGCGGCCAGCACCACCAGGTCGCCGGCATGGACCAGGACACGCGCCAGCAGGGCCGCCGGCGGCGCATCAGGCGGCAGGCCGGGCCCCGGCGTCTCTTCCAGGGGCGGCAGCGGCGTCACCGTGGCCGACAGTTCCGGCGGCACAGGGGTTTCGAACTGGGCCATGACAGGCGCTCTGGCGGCTTTATCGTTGCCCGATGGAACGTCGGGAGGCTGGTCCCCCTGCCTAACGCAGTGACGACAAACCTGCAATCGACAAGGGGCGCACGGCTAATGGGCGTCTATTCCCTCCCCGCAACCGTCATGACAGCGACCAGCCATCCCCGAAGCCGAGAGTGGGCGATCAACGGGGAACAGTATTGACCTGTCCCAAACTGATCGCCCACGCCGCTCACCTCAGCGTCGGCATCTGGCCGGCGGAGATGGTCCACACGTTGGTGAAGTCAAACCCCACGTAACTGGCCTGGAGGAGACTGTCACTATAGGAAAGGACGGAACTGTTCTTGACTGACGCCGTGCTGCCGTTTGCGCCTATGAACGGAATATTACCGCCATCAGTGGCGTAGCTCGAATCCACGGTTCCGAACGAGTTATAACCAACAAGCGTTCCTATATTAGAGATAGATCCGGAAATTATAAAGGCGTAATCCGAATAACTTGTCTCAATAGACGCCGGAACTCCATTGGGATTCTGGCCGTTTTCTCCAACAAGCCCGCCGACATTGGTCATATTCGCTCCAGATATCGGATATGCTGCATAGCTATTACTGATGTTTCCACCGTTATAGCCCACCAAACCACCAATATCAGCTGCCCCAGATGTCGTGCTTATAAAAACGCTCGCGGAATCTTTTGATACCGTTCCATAGTTAATACCAACCAGGCCGCCGATAAATTGACTTTGTCCCGTGGTAATGGACCCAGACACGGCGGAATTGGTGATGGTCCCATAATTCACGGCGGCTAAGAGACCGGCGTCGTAAGAGCCGTCCACCAGCGTTACTGAACCATCGGCGATAATCAGGTTATTGACCGAGCCCCCCACGACGCTGATCAAGCCCAGGAAGGGACCGCCACTGGCGATTCTCAAACCCGTGATCGTGTTGCCGCCACCCTCCAGGCTACCCGTGAACGTAATAGGGGACAGGCCATTGACATACCCGATGGGAACGAAACCGGTGGCCAAGTTCCACATGCTGGACGGGTTGCTCATCTCAGCCGTCAGGTCGATCGGCCGCGCCAGGGTGTAGTCCCGGGTTGGATCCATGGTCATCAGCTGAAGCTGATGCGAATTGGCGATGTTGGTGGTGTATTCAACGCGCAGGAACGGCCGGGTATAGCCGTCGATGGAATACCAGGTGTTGGTGAAATCGAAACCCGTGTAGCCCGCCTGGCTGAAGCTGTCGTCATAGGACAGGACGGAAACGTTGGTGGTGGTGCCGGAATTCGAGCCGATGGCGGGAAGCGTGGTGGTACCGGTGGAAACGCCGCCAACTGCCATATACAGAACTGATCGTTCCGGTATTTAAGCCAGCGACGGCACCGATATTGTACGCGCCGGTACCGGCAGTTACTGACCCCGTTCCATAAGACGTACTGATCTGGCCGGTATTCGCCCCGACCAATCCACCAAGATTGAAAGCGGAACTGCCGGCCTGGACGTTCCCGGTGGTGTAGCTGGTGGTAATCGTACCAGCATTGCTACCAACCAGGGCGCCGATGGCGGAAGCGCCATCGCCCACGGTCACGTCACCGATGGAGTAACTACTTGAAATAATCCCGCTTAGATTGCGCCCAACAAGCCCGCCAACCACGAAACCGCCACTTGCGACATCAACTGATCCCATCGCATACACGTAGTTCAGCGTCCCCAGGTTCCAACCGACCGCACCGCCGATAACTTGGTGGCTTCCGGCACTGATATTCCCACGTGAAAAGCTGTCGCTGATGTCGCCGGCGTTCACGCCAACCAGACCGCCCACGAAATTCCCCGAACCGGTTCCCGTGACGTTGCCGGTCGAGTAGCTGGTGATCATGGATGCGGCGTTGTAGCCCACCAACCCACCAATTGTACGGGAACCCGCCCCCGCCGTGACGGAACCATCGGAATGGCTGACCGTGATGGAACCGCCGGAGGCATACCCGACCAAGCCGCCTACGGCGGTCGTATTGTTTGAAGCGACGACCGCGCCTTCCGCATGGCTGTTCGATACCGTGGCCGTACTGTAGCCGACCAATCCGCCGATGTAGGAACTGCCGTCCGCCGCGGTCACGTTGCCGGTCGCATAGGAATTATCGACCGTGCCGCTGCTGTACCCGGCAAGCCCGCCGATATCGGTACCGCCGGCGCTGACGCTATCATTGGCGAAGGATGTGCTGACCAGGCCGGTGTTGTAGCCGACGAGGCCGCCTATGTTGGTGACGGTACTGCCGGTGACGGAACCGAAGGCGCCGGTGTTGTAGATCGTGCCGTTGTTCTGGCCGGCGATGACACCGGCGTTCTGATAACCGGACGACAGCGTCACCGCGCTGTTGATGAACTCCACGTTCTGGACGGTACCGCCCACGTCGATGTCAGCGAATAGGCCGAGGTTGCTGGCGCTGGCCGTGTTGACCGTCAGGCCGGTGATGGTATGGCCCAGCCCTTCGAACACGCCGGAGAAGGCGGTCGGCGAGGAGTTGTCCGTACCGGTGACATAGCCGATGGGCGTGAACGAGCCCGTGCCGGTCAGGTCGATGTCGCCCGCCAGGGCGTAGTGGCCATCGGCGGCGACGCCATCCGCCTGTAGGGCCTCAAGCTGGGCCGCCGTGTGGATCAGGGTGTAGGCATTGCCGTTGACTGTCAGGGCGGCACTGCTGCCCGATAGCGTCACCGGGCTGCCCAAGGCCACGGTCAGCAGCCCGCCGCTGCCGCCATCGTTGGTGACGACGGTGAAGCCGGCGCTGGCCCCGCTGGCGGTGATGGGGGCGTTGACGGTGACGCCGTGATAGGCGTCCAGGGTCAGGGTGGTGTTCGCCGACCAGCTGATGCCGGAGTTCACCACGATGTCGCCGGAACCCGACGTGGCAGTGCCGAAACCACTGGTGCCGGTGGCCGTGGTCTGCAGGGTGACGTTGGCGCCGGACAGCGCCGTGCTGATGCTGGAGGCGGCGGAGGCATCCACCGTCAGGTCGTAGGGGTCCAGCAGCCAGTCGCCGGCCTTGCCGCCATTGGCGCCGGCCGCCGTGACCGTGGCACCGGCCAGGGTCAGCGTGGCGCCCGAGGTCTCGATCTTGCCGCCGTCGCCCGACACCGTGGCCGAGGCGTTCAGCACCGTGGCCGCGTCCAGGCTGGTGCTGCTGTTGCTGGCGCTGCCCACCTGGATCTTGCCGCCACCGGTGGCACCCGAGGCGTCGATGGTGGCCCCCGCCAGGGTAATGGGGCCGCTGGCGTCCAGCACCACCGTGCCGCCGGTCGAGGTCAGCGAGGCCGCCTCGATCACGCCCGTGTCGTTGATCACGCCGCCAGCCAAGGCACCGGCCGCCTTGGCGGTCAGCAGCACCGTGCCGCCGGGCGTGACGATGGCGCCGCCATTGTCCACCTGCGCCTGCACCGCCGCCGGGGTGACGGCCACGCCCAGCAGGCCGCGACCGCTGAAGTCCAGGGTCACTTGGCTGCCCGCCGCCAGGGCCACCGTGCCCAGCTTCGCCGTGATGACGCCGTTGTTGGCCACGTGCCCACCCAGCAGGGCCACGGCACCGCCATCGGCGGCGGTCAGCGCGCCCTCATTCTCCACCGTGCCGCCGGAGCCCTGGAACACCAGGCGGCCGGCCAGGAAATCACTGTCCTTGATGTCGAGGGTGGAGGCGATCAGGCCGCCCACGTCCACCGTGGATCCTGCACCAAAAACGATGCCATTAGGATTGACCAGCACGACATTGCCGTTGGCCTTCAGCGATCCCAGGATCTGCGACGGGTCCGAGCCCGTCACCCGGTTCAGCGCCAGCGACGAAGTCAGTCGGCTGCACGAAGGTGACCGAGGCCTGCGACCCGATGTCGAAGCCGGTCCAGTTCAGGATGGCCTTGTCGGTGGACTGGTTGACCGTCAGGGCCGAGCCGCTCTGGCTGATCGCCGCCTGGCCCGCCACCACCGTGCCGCCGGTGGGCAGGGCGTTGGATGCCGGCGTGCCGGCCGAGGCCAGGCCGGGTGCCAGGATGGTTCCGGCCAGCAGCAGTCCCCGCAAGGACAGCCGACCGGTACGTGCGAACACTTTACTCCGCATCATCATCTACCCCATCTCAATAATTAAATGGATTTACTTGGAAATAAAGAGCCAACGCCTGAACATCGCCACGCTGCAAGGAAGCGGAGCTGCCGCCCCGCCTCCCCACAGGAATGACGTTCAGATAGCGTCAGTCGCCGTCGATGATGGACACGCTCGATGCATTATTCGTGAGCGTGCCGAAGTTGGCGCCGGCGATGCCGTCGACATTCTCCGCGCCAGAGGGCGCCGTGATGGTGCCGGAGGTCGTGGAGTTTGAGATCGTGCCGTAGTTCACACCGGCGATGGCACCGACGTTGCTGGAGGAAGCGCCCGCCGTGATCGAGACGTTGGAAAGCGTCAGATCCTCAACCGTGCCCGCGCCACCAACCTCGCTGAACAGGCCGATGTTGGAGCCGGTGGAGATGATCTTCAGGCCGGTGATGGTGTTGCCGCCGCCTTCGAAAGTGCCGGTGAAGGCGGTGGGCGAAGCGTTGCCATCCGCAGTGTTGTAGCCGATGGAGACGAAGCCCGTGGACAGCTTCCACATGCTGGACGGGTTGCTCATCTCATCGGTCAGGTCGATGGGCCGCGCCAGGGTATAGTCCCGGGTCGGGTCCATAGTCATCAACTGAAGCTGATGGGAGTTAGCGATATTGGTGGTGTATTCGACCCGCAGGAACGGCCGGGTGTAGCCGTCGATGGAGTACCAGGTGTTGGTGAAGTCGAAGCCCGTGTAGCTCGCCTGGTTGAAGCTGTCATTATAGGACAGGACGGAGACGTTGGTCGCCGTGCCGTAGCTCTGGTAGATGGCGCCATAGAATGGAGCACCGCCATCGATAGAGGCGCTGCCGGCACCGTATACATTCGCGATTACCCCTCCACCCGACATGTTCCGCCCAGCGACGACACCGACAATGCCGTAACCGGCTACGCTTCCTGTTTCGTAGGATGCGCTGAGTTGGCCCCAGTTGTAGCCGACGAGCCCGCCGACGTATTCGCTATTATCGGCCACCACATTACCGGTGGTATAGCTGGTCGTGATCGTGGTGCCGTTGAAACCAACCAAGCCGCCAACTTCCGAGCCCGTGCCGCCCACGGTTACGTTACCCAAAGAATAGCTGCTGGTGATGCTGGCGGCAGACGTTTGCAGTGCGTTGATAGACCCGACCAGTCCCCCCACGGCGGTAGCGTCCCCCGTGACGGTAACCGACCCCATGGCATAGACGTATGTCAGTGCCCCCTTATTCACAATAGCACCGACCGCCCCACCGACGTAGTTCGCGTTGTCAGCGATAACGTCCCCTCGGGCAAAACTATCGCTGATGGTGGCATTGCTTGAGCCGGCCAGTCCGCCCACGTAATTGGTCTGACCAGTCGTCGTGACGTCACCCGTGGAATAGCTGGTCGTTATGGCCCCAGAATCCCCACCGACCAACCCGCCAATACGGCTGGAACCGTCGCCTGTCGTAACGGCACCGTCAGCATGACTAACGGTAATGGCGCCGGTGGTGGCGGTGTATCCAACCAGACCGCCCACGTAAGCGGCGTTAGTCGAAGCGCTCACCGCCCCTTCCGCATGGCTGTTCGAGATCGTCCCCGAACTATAGCCGACCAATCCGCCGATGTAGGAACTGCCGTCCGCCGCGGTCACGTTGCCGGTCGCGTAGGAATTATCGACCGTGCCGCTGCTGTACCCGGCAAGCCCGCCGATATTGGTGCCACCGGCGCTGACGCTGTCATTGGCGAAGGACGTGCTGACCAGGCCGGTATTGTAGCCGACCAAGCCGCCGATGTTGGTGGCGGTACTGCCGGTGACGGAGCCGAAGGCGCCGGTGTTGTAGATCGTCCCGTTGTTCTGGCCGGCGATGACACCGGCGTTCGTATAACCGGACGACAGCGTCACCGCGCTGTTGATGAATTCCACATTCTGAACGGTGCCGGCCGTGCCGATGTCGGAGATCAGGCCGAGATTGCTGGCGCTGGCCGTGTTAACCGTCAGGCCGGTGATGGTATGGCCCAAGCCTTCGAACACGCCAGTGAACACGGTCGGTGAAGCATTGTTGGACGTGGAGACATAGCCGATGGGCGTGAACGATCCCGTGCCAGTCAGGTCGATGTCGCCCGCCAGGGCGTAATGGCCCGACGCCGTGGCACCGCTTCCCTCCAGGGCCTCAAGCTGAGCTACCGTGTGGATCAGCGTATAGGCGGCACCATTGACCGTCAGGGCCGCACTGCTTCCCGACAGGGTGACCGGGCTGCCGAAGGCCACGGTCAGCAGGCCACCGCTGCCACCGTCATTCGTTTTCACCACCAAACCGGCGCTGGCACCGCTGGCGGTGATGGGCGCGTTGACGGTGACGCCGTGATAGGCGTCCAGGGTCAGGGTGGTGTTAGCCGACCAGCTGATGGCTGAATTGACGACGATGTCGCCGGAACCGGACGTGGCGGTGCCGAAACCGCTGGTGCCGGTGGCCGTGGTCTGCAGGGTGACGTTGGCGCCGGACAGCGCCGTGCTGATGCTGGACGCCGCCGACGCATCCACCGTCAAATCATAAGGGTCCAGCAGCCAGTCGCCGGCCTTGCCGCCATTGGCGCCGGCCGCCGTGACCTTGGCACCGGCCAGGGTCAGGGTGGCGCCCGAGGTCTCGATCTTGCCGCCGTCGCCCGATACCGTGGCGGAGGCGTTCAGCACCGTGGCCGCGTCCAGGCTGGTGCTGCTGTTGCTGGCGCTGCCCACCTGGATCTTGCCGCCACCGGTGGCACCTGAGGCGTCGATGGTGGCCCCCGCCAGGGTGATGGGGCCGCTGGCGTCCAGCACCACCGTGCCGCCGGTCGAGGTCAGCGAGGCCGCCTCGATCACGCCGCTGTCGTTGATGACGCCGCCGGCCAAGGTGCTCGCCGCCTTGGCGGTCAGCAGCACCGTGCCGCCGGGCGTGACGATGGCGCCGCCATTGTCCACCTGCGCCTGCACCGCCGCCGGGGTGACGGCCACGCCCAGCAGGCCGCGACCGCTGAAGTCCAGGGTCACCTGGCTGCCTGCCGCCAGGGCCACCGTGCCCAGCTTCGCGGTGATGACGCCGTTGTTGACCACATGGCCACCCAGCAGGGCCACGGCACCGCCATCGGCGGCGGTCAGCGCGCCCTCATTCTCCACCGTGCCGCCGGAACCCTGGAACACCAGGCGGCCGGCCAGGAAATCACTGTCCTTGATGTCGAGGGTGGAGGCGATCAGGCCGCCCACGTCCACCGTGGATCCTGCACCAAAAACGATGCCGTTAGGATTGACCAGCACGACATTGCCGTTGGCCTTCAGCGATCCCAGGATCTGCGACGGATCGGAGCCCGTCACCCGGTTCAGCGCCAGCGACGACGCCGTCGGCTGCACGAAGGTCACCGAGGCCTGCGACCCGATGTCGAAGCCCGTCCAGTTCAGGATGGCCTTGTCGGTGGACTGATTGACCGTCAGGGCCGAGCCGCTCTGGCTGATCGCCGCCTGACCGGACACCACCGTGCCGCCGGTGGGCAGGGCGTTGGACGCCGGCGTGCCGGCCGAGGCCAGGCCGGGCGCCAGGATGGTTCCGGCTAGCAGCAGTCCCCGCAAGGACAGCTGGCGAGCGTGCGCGTATTTCTTACTCAACATCATGATGTGTCCCCATAGAAATATTATGGATCTACTTAAAAACTGAAGGTTGCCCGCACCCAGGCACGGGTGCGGCGGTGCAGGCCGTCGCTGTCCAGCCGTTCTCCGCTGGCATCCGGCAGACGGCCGGGATTGTCGCCCACGACGTGGGCCACGGTGGCGTCCAGCGACAGCTCATCCAGCGGCGTCCAGGTGATGGTGGCGCCGAACCCCTCCAGCCCATAGCTGTTGGGCTCCCCGCCGCCCTGGTTCCAGCCGGCCCAGGTGGTGGTGAACTGCCGGATCCAGCCGCCGTCCCAGAAGGCGGCCAGGCGCAGGCTGTCAACCGGCCGCCATTGCAGTTCCAGCGTGCCGACCGCCCCCTCGGACCCCTGGCCTTCGTTGACGGCATAGGCGCGGACGGCATCCGGGCCGCCCAGGGCGAACCGCTCCGAACTGTCCAGGTTGCCGCTGGCCCATTGGCCGGACAGGCGCAGCACCGCCGCCCAGCCGTCGCCCAGGGGATGCTGGTGGCTGAAGTTGGCCGTCAGCTTGGCGTAGCCGCCGCCGGTGCGGACGGTCGCCTTGTCGGTGCTGTCATTGTCCGGCACGCCACCCAGGTCCAGGTTGCCGCCGGAGACGGCGATATCGACCTGGTCGACGCCGCCCCAGCCATCCTTCACCACGCCGCCGGCCCCCAGGGTGGCGACGTCGATCACGCTGATGCTGGACACCACCCCGGCGACGCGGTTGACCAGGCGCTTGTGGTCATAGGTCAATCGCCCGTCGATGGCGGCGTCCTGCGACCGCAGCAGCGGCAGGGTCGCGGTGGCGCCGCCGGTGGCACCCCAGCCATCGGGCGTGGAACTGTTGAAGTCGCTGCTGACCCGATAGTTGAAACCAGCGCCGTTCAGGCCCAGGCGCAGGCCGGAATAACCGACGGGCATCGTGGCGGCCAGCCGCCCGTAATTGGTGCCCAGGCTGCGCATGCCGGTCAGCGTGGTCTGGTCGCCGATGCCGGCAAGGTCGTTGGCCGACAGGATGGCGATGCCGCGCCAGCCACCGCTGGCCCGCTGGGCCTCATTGTCCACCAGGGCCAGGCCGCTGACCAGCGGGCCGTCCTTGAGCTTCAGGCGGATGTCGGTCTGTTCCGCCGCCTCCCCCGCCTCCACCGTCGCCGTGGCGGCCAGGCCGGGCAGGGCGTTCAGCGTGGCGATGCCCTGTTCCAACGCGTCGGTGCGCAGCGGGTCGCCCGCCGCCTGGCGGTCCAGCAGATAGGCCGACGCCGTTTCGGGATCGAGGCGACTTTCGCTGGAGGGATCGACCACCACGCGGCCCAAATGGCTTTCCAGCACGGTGATGGCGACGTTGCCGTCCTTGATCTCCTGCTTGGGCAGGTAGGCCCGCGCCAGATAGCCGTGGGCGCGGTAGTAGGCGCTGATCGCGGCGGCGGCATTCTGCAGGTCGCCCAGCGTCAGGTCGCGGTCGAGATAAGGCTTGAGAACACCCTGGAGCGCAGCCTCCGGGAACACCGTGGCGGCGATGTGGAAGGCGGTGACCCGCACCGTCTGTCCTTCGGCCTTGAGGGACGGGCCCTCCGGTTCCGGCAGCAGGGGCTGGGTGGGCTCCGGCCGGGGGGCCAGCTTCGGCGTCGTCCGTTCGGTATCACGCAGGATGCTGCCGGCATCCGGCGTCTGCTGCGCCAGCGCCTGCCCGCCACTAAGTGAGGCGGCCGCACAAACGAGCACAAACGGCGTGTACCTCAATTTTTTTGACAAATATGCAGACATGTACGTCACCAGAAGGCACAGATTTATTAATATCTGTAACTTCTAGCAGACGCTGGTGACGGCATGCCACCACAATTAGTACAGTTGTATGTTAATACTATTTTGCTGCGTCACGGATGCAGGCGGATCAACCGGTGAATCGCGCCGTCAAGGGGAAGCGCCGGTCCTTGGTGGTGGGCGACTTGCGGTGGACCTTGGGGCCTGGCGGCGACTGGAAACGCTTGAACTCCGCCCGGCGGACGCGGCGACGGATGTCCTGCACGAATTCCAGCGGCTCGCCTAGCTTTTCGGCGATTTCCGCATCGGTCTGGCGTTCCTTGGCGTCCTCCATCTCCCACAGCACGGCGTCCAGCCGGGGATAGGGGGGCAGGCTGTCGGTGTCGCGCTGGTCATGCTTCAGTTCGGCACTGGGCGGCACATCGATGACGGCGCGTAGCGCGTCCTGGGCGGTCCGGTCGTAGGGCTCCAGCGGCCGGCCGAACGCCGCTTCCCAGATTTGGGCAAACTGCGAATCGGGCTCCCGCGCCTGGGCCAGGCGCATCTCCAGCATGGGGAAGACGTCGATGGCCTTGTACAGGTCCTTCAGCGGGTTGAAGGCGCCGCGCATGTCGCCGTAGAGCGTGCCGTATCCCATCAGGATCTCGCTCTTGTTGCTGGTGCCCAGGATGGCGCGGCGGCCATGGTCGTTGGAAATGGCGGACAGGGTGTTGCCGCGGATTTGCGCCTGCAGGTTTTCATCCGCCAGGCTGCCCATGTCGCGGCCGAAGGCGTTGCGAAACTTCTCCCGGCCCGCCTCATACTCCACCGTGATGGGCAGGCTGATGGCGCTGAAACCGGCGCCCACGCCGGCGGCCAGGCCGAAGGCGCGGCTGTTGGACCCGTCGCTGGTGTAGGGCGACGGCATCAGGACGGCGTTCACCTTGTCGGCCCCGAACACATCGCTGGCCAGCATGGCGACCAGGGTGGAATCGGCACCGCCCGATAGGCCCAGCACCACGTCCTGGAAACCGTTCTTCAGGATGTAGTCGCGCAGGCCCAGTCCCACCACCAGGTAACGTTCCTGGGCGTCGGTCAGGTGCACGGGCGGCTTGGCGACGGCCAAGCGGAAGCCCTGCCCCCCATCCACCAGGGTTGCGACCTCCCCCCCTTCGCGCCCGATCGCCATCTCATGGATGGCGCCGGCCGGGTCCATCACGGCGGAACAGCCCTCCCACACCAGTTCGTCATTGCCGCCCACCTGGTTGACGTAGACCAGCGGCACACCCGTCTCATCCACGCGCTGGGCGAACAGGCGGCGGCGGAAGTTGCCCTTGGCGATGGCATAGGGGCTGGCGTTCAGCGAGACGATGGCCTCCGCCCCGAGGGCCCGCAACGTGCGGGTGACATCGTCGAACCAGATGTCCTCGCAGATACAGAAGCCCAGGGTGACGGGCCCGCCGGCGGCATCGAAGCGCAGCACGCCCAGGTCGGCGTCCGCCCCCGTCTGCTCCCCCCGCGCCTCGAACCAGCGCACATCGTCGAAGACGTCATAGTTGGGCAGGTGGGTCTTGAACTGGCTCAGCACCTCCCGCCCCCGGTCGAACACGACCAGGCCATTGCCCATCTTGCGCCCCTGGACCTTGCCGCGCAGGGGCGTGCCAACGACGATGGCGGTCCCGGCCTCCTCCGACAATTGGCGGTACCGCTCCGTCCATTCGACGATGGATTGCTGGTAGTCGGCCTCCAGCAGGTAATCGCCGGCGGCATAGTTGGCGACGGCGCATTCCGGCAGGACATGCAGGTCGGCTTCTGCCGTACCCAGGATGCTGGCCTTGGTCCGCTCGAAATTCCCGCGGAAATCGCCCGTGGTGTAGTTCATCTGGTGCAGGGCGATCTTAAGCGTGCGCATGGTCCGTCTCGCTGTGCCGGGCGCCGGTTGATGCAAGATCACCGCCGCCATTAACCTCCTGGGAAGCGCACACCCTATCATCCACGGGCCGGTCGACGGCAATCCCCCGAAAGCGAAGGTGTTCCATGCCCGATATCCGGCCCGCCCGCCCTGAGGATGCCGATGCCATCTGGGCCATCCTGGAACCGGTGATCCGTGCCGGCGAGACCTATGCCCTGCCCCGCGACATGGACCGCGCGGCAGCACTGGCCTATTGGACCGGGCCGAATCGCCAGACTTTCGTTGCCGAGGACCAGGGTCAAGTGCTGGGCACCTACGTCCTGCGGGCCAACCAGGCGGGCGGCGGGGCGCACGTGGCCAACTGCGGCTACATGACGGCGGCGGATGTCCAGGGGCGCGGCGTGGCGCGGGCCATGTGCGCCCATTCACTGGACACAGCAACGGCCGCCGGCTTCCGCGCCATGCAGTTCAACTTCGTGATTTCCACCAACGAACGCGCCGTACGCCTGTGGCAGGCCATGGGCTTCGCCATCGTCGGCCGCCTGCCCGGCGCCTTCGCCCACCCGGCGCTGGGCGAGGTGGATGCGCTGGTGATGTACCGGCGACTGTGAGCTATCGCGTGCGCAGGAAGGGGAGCAGCGGCGCCAGCCAAACCTTCGCGTCGTCCAGTGTGACCAGGTGGGCCAGGGCCTCCGCCCTTTCCTCCGCCGTGTGCAGCCGCCCGCCGATGCTCGCGGCGGCCGCCAGCAGCACTTCGCGTTGCACATCGTTCAGCGGCGTGGGGCCGGGCGGCGGCGTTTCCGCCGCCGCCGCGTCATCGTCCAGGGGGGCGGCGGGCCAGGGAACCGGCGATTGGCCGGAAACCAGCGGCGCCAACGTTGGGGCCACGGCGATGCGCGGGCTGGGCAGTTGCGCCTTGAACGCCGCCTGCAGGCCCAGCCAGTCCCGCACGGTGGCTCAGGACGGAGGTATGGTCGTAAGGCACGCCCGTGGCGCTGCGGAACACGATGCCGCGCGGCGTGTAGGACGACATGACGACGGCCGGCACCCGGACGCCGAAACGGTTGTACGTGAACGCCGACCCGTCCGTCGCCACGGGATCCGGCCACGCGCCGGCGGCACCGCCCGGCGGCTCCACATGATCGTAGGTGCCGCCATGCTCATCGAACAGCAGCAGGAACAGGGTGTCGTCGCGGCGCGGGCTTTCCGCGATCATGGTGTAGATCCGGCCCAGGAATTGGTCCGCCGGCAGGACGTTGAAGGGGGGATGGAAGCTGCGGTCGTATTCCAGGGGGCCGAAGCTGGGTTCCAGCAGAGTGAAGGTTGGCAGCGTCCCGTCCGACAGGGACTTGGCGAAATCGTCGATGGAGCCGAAGTTCTTTTCGTTGCCGCCATACTTGGAAAAGAAGATGGCCTTGGTCAGCGACGGCAGGATGCTGTCATTGTAGACTGCCCAGCTGATGCCCTGGCTTTCCAGCACGTCGAACAGGGTGGGAATGTCCCAGGGAACGCGGGTGTTGTTGACGTTCCCGGCGGAGGACCCGGCCAGCATGAAGGCGCGATTGGGAAAGGTCTGGCTGGGGACGGAGGCGTGCCAGGCGTCCGACAGGGCGAAGCCGCGCGCCAGGGCGGAAATGACCTTCAGCTGATCGGGCGCGTAGGACTGCATGATCTGCGCCGCATTGGCCAGCGGATGCTTCGCTTCCCCGACCTGCACGAGGTAGTCGTTGAGGAAGCCGCCCATGTTGCCGCTGATCTGGCCACCGACATGGTAGAATTGTTCCCCGGGATCGGGGGTCGGCACGCAGTAGGCATTGATCGGGCCGTCATCCGTCGGCCATGCCGTGGTGCCGGCCGACGCGTAGACGGGGTTGCCGCCGTTGATGTCCGGATTGCTGTTGGAATAGGTGTCAGGCGACAGGCCCTGATAGGGTTGCGGCGTATTGGACGGGGAATACCCCGCCGGCGGATCGTCCGGGCCGTAAAGCCAGCCCAGCAGATTGTCCAGCGACCGGTTCTCCATCATCAGCACGACCATGTGCTTGATCTGGGGCAGTGTCGTCCGCGCCACGGCGAACGACACGTTGTCGGAGGACAGCGGCCCGACGGCCAGTACGGCGCCGGTCACGGCGTAGGCGGCACCATCGGTGCCGGTGAACGGAACGGCGATGTTGGCCCGATCCGACCAGCCCGACGCCACCCCACCGGCCGTCACCTGGATCTGCATGGTGCTGGACAACAGGGTGCCGGTCAGCAACACCTGCGCCGTCACCGGCACGCCCGCGATCTCGAACGCCGAGGTGAAGGTCCAGCTCTTGTGATCGGTGATGCCGTCGCCACGGCTCATCCAAAGGATGGCCGCGCCGTCAAGCGCGGGCACGGCCGTGGCCTCCACCCCCCAATCCTTGGCATCCAGGAAGGGGTTCACCGTCGTCGCCACGGGAAACGTGGCGGACAGGTTGTTCACCAGCGATACCCACGTCGTCATGGTCGCCCCGAACGTGAATTGTGTTCGCGCAACATTACACGACTTATGCGCGCACCATCAATATCATCTTCGACCGACAGGCGCGCAAACGAAAAGCGCGCCGACCCGGATGGGGCGACGCGCTTCCCGAAAAGATGAAAGTGGCCCCGGCTTAGAACGGGATCTCATCGTCCAGATCGTCGGCCGGCTTGCCGCCACCGCCGCCGAAGCCGCCGCGCGAACCGCCGCCGGAGGAGGACGAACCGCCCCCGCCGTAGCCGCCACCGCTGCCGCCGCCCGAGGAACCGCCGCCGTAGCTGGAGCCGCCACCGGCCCCGCCATAGTCGCCGCCCGACTCGTAACCGCCGCCGCCACCGCCGCCTTCGCGGCCGTCCAGCATGGTCAGTTCACCGCGGTAGGGGCGCAGCACGATTTCGGTCGTGTACTTTTCCTGGCCGGACTGGTCGGTCCACTTGCGGGTTTCCAGCTGGCCTTCCAGATAGACCTTGGAGCCCTTCTTCAGGAAACGCTCGGCCACGCCGATCAGCGCCTCGTTGAAGATGACGACCTGGTGCCACTGGGTGCGTTCCTGCCGCTCCCCGCTGTTGCGGTCCTTCCAGGTTTCAGAGGTGGCGATGCGCAGGTTGCACACCTTGCCGCCGTTCTGCATGGACCTGATCTCCGGCTCCTTGCCGAGATTGCCGATGATGATGACCTTGTTGACGCTTCCAGCCATGTCCGACCCGTCCTGAATCCGGTATGGGGTCGGGCGCCTCGCGCGCGACCCCGCAGTTGATGGGGGAGCCTACACCGCCACGCCGGATATTTGCCACAGCGATGGTGGTCCCAGGCCCCGGCATACCCAAAATATCGATCCGGACCTACCCCCAGGGGGAGGCTTCAAGGCGGGGGCGACGCACCCCTGCCCCAATGCGGAAGCGCATGCATCCTGCTGTCGCCTTTTGACACAAGGCCCCCCATATTAAGGCGCTGTCCCGGCTGGCGGGGGACAGGCGGCACCTGCCCGCTCAATCCCCTTGCCGGCCCCTGCCCAGATCGGCTATTCAGAACATACCATGAACAAACATATCAGCGTCCGCGGCGCGCGGGAACATAATCTGAAGAACGTCGACGTGGATTTGCCGCGCGACCAGCTGGTGGTGATCACCGGCCTGTCGGGCTCCGGCAAGTCATCGCTGGCCTTCGACACCATCTACGCCGAGGGGCAGCGGCGCTATGTGGAAAGCCTATCGGCCTACGCCCGCCAGTTCCTGGAACTGATGCAGAAGCCGGACATGGACAGCATCGAAGGGCTGTCCCCCGCCATCTCCATCGAACAGAAGACGACCAGCCGCAATCCCCGCTCCACCGTCGGCACGGTGACGGAGATTTACGACTATATGCGCCTGCTGTACGCGCGGGTCGGCATCCCCTATTCCCCCGCCACCGGCCTGCCCATCGAAAGCCAGACGGTCAGCCAGATGGTGGACCGCATCATGGCCATGCCGGAAGGCACGCGCCTCTACCTGCTGGCCCCTGTCGTGCGCGGCCGCAAGGGCGAATACAAGAAAGAGCTTCAGGAACTGCGCAAGCGCGGCTTCCAGCGCGTGAAGATCAACGGCGAGATGATGGAGATCGACGAGGCGCCGGCGCTGGACAAAAAGCTGAAGCACGACATCGAGGTGGTGGTCGACCGCTTGGTCGTGAATGAAAGCTTGGGCAACCGCCTGGCCGACTCGCTGGAAACGGCGCTGGAGCTGGCCGACGGCCTGGTGTTCGCGGAAAACGCCGACACCGCCGAACGCACCGTGTTCTCCGCCAAGTTCGCCTGTCCGGTCAGCGGCTTCACCATCGAGGAGATCGAGCCGCGGCTGTTCTCCTTCAACAACCCGTTCGGCGCCTGCCCGGCCTGCGACGGCCTGGGCCAGAAGCTGTACTTCGACCCCGAACTGGTGGTGCCGGATGCGCGCCTGACCTTGAAGCAGGGCGCCATCGCCCCCTGGGCCGGGTCCACCTCGCAATACTACGCCCAGACGCTGGAAAGCCTGGCCCGCCATCACGGCGCCGACATGAACACGCCGTGGAGCGACCTGCCGGAAGCGTTGCGCAACATGATCCTGTTCGGGTCCGGCGGCAAGCCGGTGACCCTGCGCTATGACGACGGCCTGCGGGCGTATGAGACCAACAAGGCGTTCGAGGGCGTGGTCCGCAACCTGGAGCGCCGCTGGAAGGAGACGGAAAGCAACTTCATGCGGGAGGAGCTTTCCAAGTACCAGTCGGCGCAAGCGTGCGAGGCCTGCAACGGCGCCCGCCTGAAGCCGGAAGCCCTGGCCGTGAAGATCAACGGCCGGAACGTGGCCGAGATCAGCCGCATGTCCATCCAGGAGGCGGGCGCCTGGTTCACCGCCCTGGACGACCACCTGACGCCCAAGCAGCGTGAGATCGCCAACCGCATCCTGAAGGAAATCAACGAGCGGCTGGGCTTCCTCAACAATGTCGGCCTGGAATATCTGGCGATGGACCGCGGCTCCGGCACCCTGTCGGGTGGCGAGAGCCAGCGCATCCGCCTGGCGTCCCAGATCGGTTCCGGCCTGACCGGCGTGCTGTACGTGCTGGATGAGCCGTCCATCGGCCTGCACCAGCGCGACAACGACCGCCTGCTGGCGACGCTGAAGCGCCTGCGCGACCTGGGCAACACCGTGCTGGTGGTGGAGCATGACGAGGACGCCATCCGCACCGCCGATTACCTGGTCGACATGGGGCCGGGGGCCGGCATCCATGGCGGCACGGTGGTGGCGGCCGGCACGCCGGCGGAGGTCATGGCCAACCCGGCCAGCGTCACCGGCGACTACCTGACGGGCCGTCGCCGCATCCCCCTGCCCGACCGGCGCCGCGCCGGCCACAAGGGGCAGTTCCTGGAGGTGGTGGGCGCCCGCTCCAACAATTTGCAGAACGTCCATGCCCGTATTCCCATGGGCACCTTCACCTGCGTCACTGGCGTGTCGGGTGGCGGCAAGTCCACCCTGGTGGTGGAGACGCTGTACAAGGCGCTGGCCAAGCGCCTGAACGGCGCGCGCGAGCATCCGGGCGCGCATGACGACATCCTGGGCCTGCACCACCTGGACAAGATCGTCGACATCGACCAGTCGCCCATCGGCCGCACCCCGCGCTCCAACCCCGCGACATACACCGGCGCCTTCACCCCCATCCGCGACTGGTTCGCCGGCTTGCCGGAGGCCAAGGCTCGCGGCTACGGCGCCGGCCGCTTCAGCTTCAACGTCAAGGGCGGCCGGTGCGAGGCCTGCCAGGGCGACGGCGTCATCAAGATCGAGATGCACTTCCTGCCTGACGTCTACGTCACCTGCGACGTCTGCCACGGCAAGCGCTACAACCGCGAAACGCTGGAGGTCCTGTACAAGGACAAGAGCATCGCGGAGGTGCTGGACATGACGGTGGAGGAGGCCGCCAGCTTCTTCCAGGCCGTGCCCGCCATCCGCGACCGCATGGAAACCCTGAACGAGGTCGGGCTGGGCTACATCCATGTCGGCCAACCGGCAACGACACTTTCGGGTGGCGAGGCGCAGCGCGTCAAGCTGGCCAAGGAACTGTCGCGCCGGGCCACCGGCCGCACCCTCTACATCCTGGACGAACCCACCACCGGCCTGCACTTCGAAGATGTGCGCAAGCTGCTGGAGGTGCTGCACGCCCTGGTGGACCAGGGCAACACCGTGCTGGTGATCGAACATAACCTGGAGGTCATCAAGACCGCCGACTGGATCATCGACATGGGGCCGGAGGGCGGCGCCGGCGGCGGCCGCATCGTGGCCGAAGGCACGCCGGAACAGGTGGCCGACGCGCCCGAAAGCCACACCGGCCGCTACCTGAAGCCCTATTTGTCGGAGGCGGCACCGGCGGTGGAAGTGGTGGCGCCGAAGAAACGCAAGGCCAAGGGGGCATGATACCGGGGATGACGCCCATCGTTCTCATCCCCGGCCTGCTGTGCACCGCCGAGATCTTCGCGCCGCAGATCGCGGCGCTGTGGCCCCATGGCCCGGTCATGGTGGCCAACACCCTGGCCGGCGAGACGATGGCGGAAATGGCGGCCGCTATCCTGGCGGCGGCCCCGCCCCGTTTCGCCCTGGCCGGCATCTCCATGGGCGGCTACGTCGCCTTCGAGATCATGCGCCAGGCGCCGGAGCGGGTGGAAAAGCTGGCGCTGATCAGCACCCAGGCCCAGCCCGACACGCCGGAGCAGTCGGACCAGCGCCGCGGCCTGCTGGCCCTGGCCCGATCCAGCGATTTCGGCGGCCTGCTGCGCCAGGTGACGCCCAACATGCTGCATCCCGCCCGCCGCGGCGACGCGGCGCTGGAGGCGGTGATGCTGCGCATAGGCCTGGCGGTGGGCGTGGACGGCCTCGCCCGGCAGACGGCGGCCATCATCGCCCGCCCGGACTCCCGCCCCGGCCTGGCCGCCATCGCCGTGCCCACCCTTGGTGCTGGTGGGCGACAGCGACCCGCTGATCCCGCCGGCCCGTTCCCATGAGATGGCGGCGGCCATCCCCGGCGCACGGCTGGTAGTGATACCCGACTGCGGCCATGCCTCGACGCTGGAACAGCCGGCGGCGGTCAACCGGGCGCTGGTGGAATGGATCAGGGATATCAAGTTTTAGTTGATCAAAAATCGCTCAGCAGAACCGGAAGTGAATAAAGAGGATTCCCATTGGCACTTCACATCTCAGTAATTAGATCTTTAGAAGTTTATGGGCAATCCAGTCAGCCGGCTTCACAATTAAAATGAACGCCACCTTTTGCCTAATGTGCTTTTTTGCAATGAAATTGGCAAGCTTTGGGCCATAGCAATAATATAAATCTATAAACAATCTCCCCCATTTGCGCGACAAAAGCCACTCATCTCGGAAAAGTCGCATAAATATGACCGTAGGATCATTAGCGTCCCCCATCGTAGCAGTGATAACGAAGCAAGCATCAGCCACATTTTTTTCAATCACAGGGGGCTCATATTCCGGATCGATTTTCCTTAAGCTCCCCACAGAAACTTCCATTATTGAACGTAGCTTCTCTTCATATTGCGGAGTAAGAGTCCATGATTTTGCGTAATTGTTATTAAATTTATCTCTATATTTGACGCCTTCAATATTGTCTTTGCATAGATAAACTATATTCTCATGGGTCGTTTTGCTTAAGGGCATAATTGAGCTTAACTGTGACAGGCAATCCACTAGATTGGCAACTTGCTGTACGTATGCAGGCCAGGAATTATTAAGGGAAACGTACTCAAGCATATGTTTACGCGCCATTCCATATATGGCAACTATTATACGGTTTGCCTCGTCGATCGCCTCGAGAACAACACTCTCTTTTCTTTCATCATTAGCGTTAGATATGGCATGATTAAATGCAATTAACATTTCCGGCAATCTAATATTTGCGATTGTCGATTGCCAGCCTGCAGCCTTTCCTTTTCCAAACCAAGCCTCTGCATTGGTTGGATCAGATTCAAGAACTCTGTTAAAATAATCAAGCGCCTCAACCATGTTTCCAGCCGCAATAGCGGTACGAGCCAACCCCAATAATGTTGATATTGTTGCGCCAGGAGCGGCTGATTCCTTAATAAGAAATTTACAATAAGGGCACTCAAGTGAACTAATATCATTAGGGATCGGTATGAGTTTTTGACAGGACGGGCAGATTATTTCCTTAAATCTCATATTATTTATCCAATATGATTGAATTTTTAGTTTTTAGGCGCCGACCATATGACTAGTGGCGCTGGCGTAGGCGCGATCTCATAAACCGTTGCAACATACCTCCTAGAGTTGACTATTTCCACAAAATGATGCCCACACGTGGTCATGCGAGCATAACCTACCACCGCAGCGCCACCCGCCCCGCCAGCGCCCCCACCGCCGCCACGATGGCGATGGCGGCGCCGTACCACAGCAGGACGAAGCTGCCGGCGTCGTTCTCGCACGCCAGGGCGTAGGCCATGGCGCCCAGGGCGCCGGCCAGGGCGCCGGCCAGGGCCGCAGTACGGACAGGGCGGGTTGGCGCGCCCTGGCGCAGCAGCAGGATCAGCGCCGCCAGGGCCGGCAGGGACGCTGCGATGATGATGCCCATGCAGATCGGGGCGGAGTAGCGATGCAGGCCCAGCCAGGACAGGCCGGACCGGTCGGTCGCGGCGCGGAAGGCCAGGATGGCCAGGCCCGGCAGCAGCAGGGCCACGGGCGCCCCGCCCCGCCCCGGCGCCACCGCGCGCGACACCAGCCAGGCGCCGGCCAGTGCCAGCACGCCGGTGCCCGCCAGCTTGAACAGGAAGGGCGCTTGCGTCGCGGCCACGGCGATGTCCGGCCGCACGTTTTCCAGAACCAGCACCACGGCGATGGCGCAGGCCAGGGCCAGCAGGACCACCAGGGCCAGCACCCGGGGAAAGACCTCCATGCGCAGACCGGCGCGCCCACCCGCCTGGGCGGACATCTGCTGGATCAGGGTTTCCGTCGGCTGTGTCATGACCGGTCCTTTCCGGGTCGCTTGTCCTTCGCCTCAACGCCCTCCGCCGCGTTCCACAGGAACTTCAGCGCGCGGTGGAACAGCACGCGGACGGAGCCTTCCGTCAGGTCCAGGCGCTGGGCCGCGTCCTGGGGCGACAGGCCGTCCACGGCCAGCGCCCGCACCACGCCCTGCTGGCTGGCCGGCAATTGGCCGATGTGGCGGTTCAGGTCCAGGCCGGCGCGGTCGGCATCCTCCGCCGGGGCGGCCAGCACCTCCGCCAAATCATCGATGGTGAAATCGGCCGTGGCCCGCACCTCGCGCCGCAGCTTGCGCGCGGCATCCAGGAACTTGTAGCGGGCGATGCCGTGCAGCCAGGGCATCAGCGGCCGCTGCGGGTCCCAGGTGTGGCGCTTGGTGTGTAGGCCGATCAGGATTTCCTGCACGATGTCTTCCGTTTCCGCCGTGCCGAGGCCGAAGCGCCCCAGCCGTTTGCTGACGATGCGACGGAGAAGGGTGGTCACCTCCGCCAGGAAGCGCTGATAGGCCACGGCGTCGCCGCGCCGTTCCGCGCGCATCGCCGCCGCCCATCGTTCCTCCACCGCCTCCATATCCATCCTTCGCCGGCGAGCGGCCATTTGTTACAGGGGGTGTCGAAAAAAATTCGCCGGCGGCTGTTACGAAAGCCGCCGGGGCATCGAAGACAGGAATGAAGCAACCGTTTCGCCCTGTCCCCCGATCAAGGAAATCGCAGATGTCCCGCATGCTGTCCATCATCGCCGCCGTCACCCTGTCTGTCAGCGCCGCCGCCCTGCCGGCGGTGGCCGCCACGCCGGCGCCCGCCAACAACGTCGTGCTGGTGCACGGCGCCTGGGCCGACGGGTCCAGCTGGAATGAGGTGATCAAGATCCTCCAGGCCAAGGGCCTGCACGTCACCGCCGTGCAGAACCCCCTGACCTCGCTGGCGGATTCCGACGCCGCCACCCGCGCCGTGCTGGCGCAGCAGGACGGCCCCACCGTGCTGGTGGCCCATTCCTGGGGCGGCACGGTGATCAGCGATGTCGGCACCGACCCCAAGGTCACGTCCCTGGTCTACGTCGCCGCCCGCGCGCCGGACGCGGATGAGGATTTCGTCGCCCTGTCGGCCAAGTTCCCCACCATGCCGGTGCGGGGCGAGGTGCAGAACCATGACGGCATGACCGTCATTTCCGAGAAGGGTTTCCTGGACTATTTCGCCAACGGCGTGGCCCCCGCCCAGGCCAAGGCGCTGTACGCGGAACAGGAACCCACCGCCGCCAGCATCTTCGCCGGTCGCACCACCGCCGCCGCCTGGCATGAGAAGCCGGTGTTCTACGCCGTGTCCAAGCAGGACCTGACCATCGCCCCCGACCTGGAACGCTTCCTGGCCAAGCGCATGAACGCCACCACCATCGAGGTCGACGGTGGCCACCTGACCCTGGTGTCGCACGCGCAGGAAATCGCCGGCCTGATCCTGAAGGCCGCCGGCCGCAGCTGAGTTGCCGTGGGCGCGGCCGGCCTTCGCATCACAAGGCCGGCCGCGCGCCCTCAGGACACCGACGACCGCACCGCGGCCTTCTGCTTCAGGCAGGCGATCAACGCCGCCTGCGCCGTGGTCGGCAGCCAGTCGGTGCGCGTGGTCACCCCGATCAGGCGGCGGGACCCCGGCACCGGCCCACCCACCGGGGCCAGCAGGCCGGTGGCGCGCTCAATCCGGAACTGATCCTTGGACATCAGGGCCAGCCAGTCGCCATCGATGATCAGCCCGCGCGCCAGCAGGATGGAACTGCTTTCGATCTGCACCGCCGGCTTGGCGCTATCGGCGAAGATGGCGTCCCAGCGCTGGCGCATGGGCGACCCCGTCGCCCCCACGATCCAGGGATATGTGGCCAGTGCCGCCGCCGTCGCGTCGGCGGATCCGGCCAAAGGATGGCCGGACCGGGCCACGATGAACAGATCCTCCGCGAACAGCGGTTCCTGCACGATGGCGCTGGTGGGTGCTGGGTGCCGCAGCGCGCCGACGATGAAGTCGATCTCGGCCCCGATCAAGGCGGCCAGCAGTTCCTCATACGGCCCTTCGATGATGGTGATGTCGGTCTGGGGATGGTCGCGCATGAACAGCGCCAGCGTGTCCGGCAGCAGGGCGGAGCGCGACAGCGGCAAGGCGCCGATGCGGATGCGGGCGGCCCCCACCCGCGCCGCCGTCGCCAGCTCATCCAAGCCGGCCTGAAGTTCCGATGCCATCAGGCGGATGGCGACGACCAGCCGCTCCCCCTGGGGCGTCGGCCGCATGGCCCGGCCTGCGCGTTCCAGCAGGGGCATGCCCAGCGTCGCCTCCAATTCCTTCACCGCCCGGTGGACGGAGGGCTGGGCCAGGCCCAGGGTGCGCGCGGCCAGGACATAGCCGCCCGTCCCCTCGACCGCGACCAGGGCCTGCAGATGGCCCATGGAGGTCACGCGTTCGAAAAACTGGATGGGCGGCAGCCGCATGGACCGGCGCAGGCGGCGGCCAGCGTCCCGCAGCCGCTCGATGGCGCGGGCGACGCGGGGCAGGAAAAGCGCCCCCGCCGCGGTCAGCGTGGTGCCGCTGGCCTGCCGTTCGAACAGGTGCACGCCCAGGCTTTTCTCCAGCTTCGCCAACGCCTGGGTCAGTGCGGGCTGGGATAAATTCACCGCGTCCGACGCCGCCTTCAGGCTGCCGTGCTGAGAGATGGCCAGCGTTGCGTCCAGGTGGCGCAAATTGAAGTCGAAAGGGCCGTGCATGGGATCAGGGGCATAGGGGGAATGGGAGGGTGGACCCGGTGGTTGTCAAATCACGCATCAGCGGCTTTGGCCCTGTCTGTGGGCCGAAGCGGGCCGCCGCCCGATACGACGTTGGCTTAACTATAGCACCAACTTATACCATGAACATGATTCGATCTGGCGTGGCGGCGGCGACCGGCGCAGCATTTCCCAAAATTTGGGAGGTCGCTTTTTCATGAGTGCGATGGCCGTTATCCGCATCCCGCGCGCCGGGGACAGCGTCATGTCCCATCCGATCCCGCCGGCCACGCCATTCAACGGCGGTAATATCCATGGCTAAGATCATCGGCGGCATCGCCACATCCCACACCCCCACCATCGGTTTCGCCCTGGACGCGCGCAAGCAGGAGGATCCGGCCTGGAAACCGATCTTCGAAGGCTACCGCCCCATCCAGCGCTGGCTGGCGGAGAAGCGGCCGGACGTGCTGCTGATGATCTACAACGATCACATCACGTCCTTCTTCTTCGACCAGTATTCCGCCTTCGCCCTGGGCGTGGACGACCGTTATCCGGTCGCGGATGAGGGCGGCGGGGTGCGCGGGGTGCCCCCCATCGGCGGCCACGCGGCCCTGTCGCGGCACATCGTCCAGTCGCTGTTCACCGATGAATTCGACATGGCGACCTTCCGGGGCAAACCCCTGGACCACGGCGTCTTCTCCCCCTTGTCCGTGCTGATGACGCCGGAGGACGGCCAGTGGCCGCTCAAGATCGTGCCGCTGCAGGTTGGCGTGCTGCAATTCCCCATCCCCACAGCCAAGCGCTGCTGGAAACTGGGCCAGGCCCTGCGCGTCGCCATCGAGAGTTATCCGGAGGATATCAAGGTGGCGCTGGTCGCCACCGGCGGCCTGTCGCACCAGGTGCATGGCGAGCGCTGCGGCTTCAACAACACCGAATGGGATGAGCAGTTCCTGGACCTGCTGGAAAAGGATCCCGTCGCCCTGACCACCCTGACCCATGCCGACTATGCCCGCCTGGGCGGCATGGAAGGGTCGGAGGTCATCATGTGGCTGGTGATGCGCGGGGCCTTGTCCGCCAACGTCCGCCGCGTCCACCGCAGCTATTACCTGCCCTCCATGACCGCCATCGCCACGGCGATCTATGAGAATGAGGCGGCCCCCTTGCCCGACGCCGCGCTGGACGCGCATCGCGAACGCATGGGCGAACAGCTGCGCGGGGCGGAGGGGCTGGAAGGCACCTACCCCTACACGCTGGAGCGCAGCGCCAAGGGCTTCCGCATCAACAGCTTCCTGCACCAGTTGATCGATCCGGCTTTCCGGGCGCGCTTCAAGGCGGAGCCGGAGGCCCTGTTCGCCGAACACGGCCTGTCGGAGGAGGAACGCGACCTGATCCGCCGCCTGGACTGGCGCGGGCTGATCCACTACGGCGCCATCTTCTTCCTGCTGGAAAAGCTGGGTGCCGTGGTCGGCGTGTCCAACCTGCACATCTACGCCGCCATGCGCGGCCAATCGCTGGAAGATTTCCAGAAGACCCGGAACCAGCAGGTCACCTACTCGGTGGCCGCCCAGCCGGGCAGCTGATCATGCGCTGATTAGCAGCCAGACCGGATACGGCCGGCCACGGACCCCAAGAAGACGGGGCCGGCCTCATAAATACAATAAAACGCGGGGCCGGCACACCTGTGCCGGCATAGGGGAGGACTATGGAAGATCCACGCGTCTTGATCGCCCGCGAGCCCATGCATTACCGGCAGGTGCTCGCCATCGCTATCGCCACCGCGCTGAACGCGCTGGATGGCTTCGACGTCCTGTCGATCAGTTTCGCCGCCCCCGGCATCGCCAAGGATTGGGGCATCACCCGGGCGGCTTTGGGCCTGGTGCTGTCCATGGAACTGTTCGGCATGGGCGTGGGCGCCCTGCTGCTGGGCACCCTGGCCGACCGCATCGGGCGGCGGCCCACCATCCTGGGCTGCCTGGGCATCATGTCGCTGGGCATGTTCCTGGCCTCCACCGCCACCGACGTGCCCATCCTGTCGGCCTACCGGCTGTTCACCGGCCTTGGCATCGGCGGCATGCTGGCCGCCACCAACGCCATCGTGGCCGAATGTTCCAACGCCAAGCGCCGCAACCTGGCGGTCGCCATCATGACCGGCGGCTACCCCATGGGCGCCATCCTGGGCGGGTCGGCTGCATCCTGGCTGCTGGCCGTCACCGGGCGCTGGCAGTCGGTGTTCGAATTCGGCGCCATCTGCACCCTGTGCTTCATTCCGCTGGTGCTGTGGCTGGTGCCGGAGACCATCGCCTTCCTGCTGCACAAGCGTCCGGCCAACGCCCTGGCCCGGATCAACCACACCATGGTGCGCCAGGGCCGTGAGCCGCTGGCCGCCCTGCCGCCGCTGGACGTGGTGAAGAAGGGCTTCAGCGTGGCGCAATTGCTGGCGCCCGCCATGGTCGGCGTCACCCTGCTGCTCACCCTGTCCTACTTCGGGCACATGATGACCTTCTACTTCCTGGTGAAGTGGATCCCGAAGATCGTGGTGGACATGGGCTTCGCCCCCGCCCTGGCCGGCGGCGTGCTGGTCTGGGCCAATGTCGGCGGCGCCACCGGCGCGTTCACCCTCAGCCTGCTGACCCAGCGCTTCGGCGTGCGCACCCTGGTGGTCGGCTCCATGCTGTGCGGTGCGGTCGCCGTCGCGGTGTTCGGCCAGGGCTTCACCACCCTGGGCGGCATCTCCGCCATCGCCTGCGTCGGGGGCTTCTTCACCAACGGCGCCACCGCCGGCCTTTACGCCGTCATCGCCCAATCCTTCCCCGCCAGCTTGCGCGCCGGGGGCACCGGGTTCGTGATCGGCCTGGGCCGGGCGGGTGCGGCCCTGGGCCCCATCGTCGCCGGCCTGCTGTTCACCGCCGGCTGGGGCCTGCCCATCGTCGCCGCCACATTGGCCTGCGGCACCGCCATCGGCGGCTTGTGCCTGGCCACGGCGCGCTACCGCGAAAGCAGCGTCGCCTGAGCTGAACCAGCGGCGGGGTTGGGGCCGCCGCATCAACTGACAAGAAACAGCCGCCGCCGTACATGGCGGCGGTGCGGGGAGAATCATGCTATGTTGAAGACACATCCGCGTATTGCCAATCGCCGTCACACCACCTTGCTGAAGGCTTGCGTCTGCCTGCCCGCCTTGATGTGGGCGACGCTGGCCGGGGCGCAGAGCGTGGCGCCCGACACGCCGCAACAAAGCACCGCCGGCGGTCCCCTGGCCGGCCAGAGCCCGCCGGGCGTGCGCCCGCCCAAATCGCAGAAAAAGCCGGCTGAGGCCCTGCCCGGCGGCCAGGCGGGCCCCGCCAACACACCCCAATCCATCCGCTGGACGGAGGACTGGTCCAAGCCGCCGGCCGACGACGCCTCCTTCCTGGACCAGATGCGCCACATCGCGCTGGGCACCAACCCCGACTTCTACCTGTCGCTGGGTGGGGAGGAGCGCATCTACTACACCAACTGGCACCATTCGACCCTGGGCCTGAGGGCCAACGACGACAACGCCCCAACCCAGTCGCGGCTGCGCCTGATCGCCGACCTGCACCTGGGTCCCTATGTGCGCACCTACCTGGAGTTGGGCGACAACCGGGAGTTCGAGTGGACGACCAAGACCCCACCCAACCGCGACCAGATGGACATCTACCAGGCCTTCGTGGACCTGACCGCCCCGCTGGGTGACGACGGCAAGATCACCGTCCGCCCCGGCCGGTTCGAAATGCCGCTGGGCAACGGCAAGCTGATGGGCGTGCGCGAGGGCCTGAACATGCGCTTCACCTACCAGGGTGTGCGCGCCACCTACATCCTGCCGGGCGAGGTGTCGGTGGACACCTTCGCGGTGCGGCCCATCAACATCCATGAAAGCAGCTTCGACGACGGGCCCAACAGCGGCACGACCTACAAGGGCATCTACGTCAGCGCGCCCAACCGCCTGTTCGGCTTCGGCACCGACGGCTATGTCTATGAGGTCGACCGCGCCGCCGGCACCCTGCGTGAAGGGGCCGGCCACGACAACCGTACCAACTACGGCGCCCGGCTGTGGCGGCGGGCCGACGGGTGGGATTTCGACCTGGAAGGCGATTACCAGGGCGGCACCTTCGCCAACAAGGCGATCGACGCCTATGCCGTGCTGTTCGAAGGCGGCTATACCTTCGCCGACACCATCCTGGCGCCCCGCCTGGGGGCCAAGGCCAACCTGTTCAGCGGCGACGGCGACCTGAAGGACGGCACCGCCGGCACCTTCGTCGCGGCATCGCCC
Source organism: Azospirillaceae bacterium (assembly GCA_028283825.1). Lineage (NCBI taxonomy): Bacteria > Pseudomonadati > Pseudomonadota > Alphaproteobacteria > Rhodospirillales > Azospirillaceae > Azospirillaceae bacterium. The sequence continues at coordinate 1,687,454 of JAPWJW010000001.1, forward strand.
CGCCTGCCCCTGATCAGCGAGGCCGCGTTCTTCAACCTGTCCGACCTGATGGATTTCTATCCCTCGCTGACGGTGAAGCCGCGTGAGGACGTCACCATCATGATCGGGCCCGACTTCCTGTGGCGCCAGAGCATGGCCGACGGCGTCTACATCGGATCCTCCGGCGCCTCCATCGCGCCCTATTCCTCCGGCCGCTTCATCGGCACCGACCTGAACCTGGAAGCCTCCTGGCAGGCGACCAAGAACATCCAGTTCCGCATCTTCGAGACCTACTTCACCGCCGACAGCGAATTCGCGGCGCATGGCGGCAAGTCCGGCAACTATTTCGGCGTCTTCACCGATCTGCGTTTCTAGTAAACACCAAAGGCCGGGCGGATGGGCGGCGCTAGCCGCCCGTCCCCATGCCGGCATCGGCGAAGATTTCCAGAATCCCTGCGGGCGCCCGTTCATTCAGCATCAGGTCCAGGATCTGGTGCGCACCCACGGCGGCCGCCTCGCTGCGCGGAAACAACGCCGCCTCATAAAGGGCCAGTGCCGTTTCGACATCGCCCGGATGGGCGGCGATGGCCTTTCCCAGTTCGGCCCCGTCCAGCATCGCCAGGTTGGCGCCCTCACCGGCCGGCGGCGCCAGATGGGCCGCGTCCCCCAGCAGCGTCACCCCCAACGTGCGGTCCCAGCGGTGCCCGGTCGGCAGCGTGTGGATCATGCGCAAGGTCGGGCCTGCATCGCTGTCGGTGATCAGGGCGGTCAGCGCCGGGGCCCAGCCGTCGAACTCGGCCGCGACCTTGGCTTTCACGGCAACCGCGTCCCCGAAATCCAGGTTGGCGATCCAGTCGGCCGGTCGCTTCAGCGCGATGTAGGCGTGAAGAACGCCGCCCGCCTCACGATGCGTGAAGATCGCCTGCCCCGGCGCCGGCACCATCAGGCCGCCACCACCGACCGCCGCGGCCGTGGCGGGGTGCCGCCGGTCGGCATCGTGCAGATAGGTTTCAATGAACGCGGTGCCGACATAGGCGGGCTGGGCGTCGGACAACAGCGGGCGGACCTTGGACCAGGCGCCGTCCGCCCCCACCAGCAGATCGGTTGTCACCACCGATCCGTCGGTGAAGGTCAGCGCATGCCGGCCGTCGTCCAGGGCGGCCACGCCGGCCAGCTTCCTGCCCCAGCGGATCGTCCCGTCGGGCAGGGCGTCGATGAGGATGCGGCGCAAGTCGCCCCGCAGCACCTCGGGCCGGCCGCCGGTGCCGTCGTCGGGCTGGTCCAGCAGCACCCGCCCCTGCCGATCGAGGACGCGCGTCGCCTCACCACCCCGATGGATGATGGCGCGGAAGGCCTCGGTCAGGCCGGCGGCTTCCAGCGCCCACTGTCCCGTGCGCTGGTGGATGTCGAGTTGCCCGCCCTGCCCCCGGGCATCGGCCGAGGGCTCCACCTCATAAACCGTGACGGAAATGCCGTGGCGGTGGAGAACGTTGGCGAGGATGAGACCGCCGGGGCCTCCCCCGACAATCGTGACCGGTGTCGTCATCGCTTTCCTTGTCCCTAGGATCAGGGGCCGCATCGCCCATATGGAACGCCGTTCCATGGATATTTATTGGAACGTTGTTCCATGACTGTCAAGATGGCATTCATGACAACCAAGACCCCACGGGCGGCGCGGCGCGGCGACGCGCTCTCAAAAGAACGTATCGTCGAGGCCGCGATCCATATCCTGGACACGGGCGGTGAAGACGCGCTGACCTTCCGCGCGCTGGCGGCCCGCCTGGCGACCGGAAGCGGGGCGATCTACTGGCATGTCGCCGACAAGGACGATCTGCTGGCGGCAACCACCAACCACGTCATCGACCGGGTCATGGCCGGCGTGGTCGACGATGCGGCACCGCGCCAGGCCATCCGCGCCATTGCGCTTGGACTGTTCGACGCCATCGACGCGCACCCGTGGGTGGGCACCCAGCTACACCGGGCGCCGTGGCAGTCGGCCATGCTGCAGATTTTCGAAAGCATCGGCGGACGCCTCCCGGCACTGGGCGTGCCGGCGTCGGCGCAGTTCAACTGCGCCTCCGCCCTGCTGAACTATATCCTGGGCGTGGGCGCGCAAAACGCCGCGAACGCCCGCCTTGTCCCCCCCGGGACGGATCGGTCGGCCTTCCTGGCGGCCGTCACCGACCGTTGGATGCAACTCGCCCCCGGGGAATATCCGTTCGTGCGCCAGGTGGCGACGCAACTGCGCGATCATGACGACCGCGCGCAGTTCCTGGCCGGCGTCGACCTGATCCTGGCCGGCCTGGAAACCCTGCGGTAGGCCGCCCCTCAGTCGCCGGGCGCGACCATCCGGTCGCTTGGGCTTCCTCAGTTTCCGGTCCACTTCGTTCCCCAGAAACTTCCGGCGGACGCGGTCGCGTCCTACAGCGGCAGATTCATAGTCTCGTGCCGCTGGCATTACCGGCTGTGATGGCCCGGTGAGTCAGGGCGCTTCTTCTCCGCCCCATGGTGGCCGTCTTTCTTCTCCCCGGCCTCTTCCTTGGCCTTGGGCGCCTCATGGGGAATGGGCGGGAAGATGTCCGGCGTGGGGGACCGCGCCTCCTCGATGGCCTCCACCACCTCTTCCAGGATGATGTTGCCCAGGATGCTGCCTTCATCCTTGTGGGTCTTGGTGGGCTTGGTGCTCATCGTCGTTCCTCCTCAGGGGCCTGTCCCTCAAATAAGGATGGCCCCTTCAAGGTTCAAACGCACTGAGGCAAATCATTCACCCGCTTCAGTCTTCTTCTTCCCCTGCCCGATCCGGGGCTCCGTTCCCGCCAGCAGGCGGCGGATGTTGGCGTGGTGGCGAATCCACACCAGGATGGCGATGGCCAGCGCCAGGGCGCCCTCGCTGGGGCCGGCGCCGAAGCCGGCCGCCGCCGGGCAGATCGCCGGCAGCACCCACGCCACCGCCGGCGCCAGCGCCAGGGCGATCAGGGCGGACAGGGAGGAGATGCGGAACAGGAAGGCCATGGCCAGCCAGGTCAGGCAGGCGACGATGCCCACCGGCCAGCTGGTGGCCAGCAGCACGCCCAGCGCCGTCGCCACCCCCTTGCCGCCCTTGAAGCCCAGCCACACCGGGAAGGTGTGGCCCAGCATGGCGCCGCCGCCGGCCACCAGCGGCGCCAGATCGGACGGCACGAACGCCATGGCCAGCAGGGCCGCGATGGCGCCCTTGCCGCTGTCCAGGACCAGGGTGGCGGCGGCCAGCGGCTTGTTGCCGGTGCGCAGCACATTGGTGGCGCCGATGTTGCCGGAGCCGATCTTGCGGATGTCGCCATGGCCGCCCAGATAGGCCAGCACCAGGCCGAAGGGGATGGAGCCCAGCAGATAGCCGCCGGCCAGGACAAGACCCAGGGTGGTGCCGTCCATGGGGGTCAGGCCGCCAGCTTGAAGACGGTGCGGCCGTCCACCAGGGTGTGCAGCACGCGGCCCTGCACCGGGTGCTTGTCGAAGCAGCTGTTCTTGGACTTGCTGTGCAGCGCCTCCGCCTCCACCTTCCACGGCCGTTCGGCGTCGAAGATCACCAGGTCGGCGGCGGCACCGGTGCGCAGGCGGCCCAGATTCAGGCCCAGCACGGCGGCCGGCTTGGCCGTCACCGCGGCCAGGGCGTCCAGCAGGCTCATATGCCCCTTGTTCACCAGGTCCAGGGTCAGCGGCAGCAGGGTTTCCAGGCCGACGGAGCCGAAGGCCGCCTGGGCGAAGGGCACGCGCTTGGCGTCCTGGTTCAGCGGCAGGTGGTCGCTGGTGATGCAATCGATGGTGCCGTCGGCCAGGCCTTCCACGATGGCGGCGCGGTCGTCGTCGCTGCGCAGCGGCGGGAACAGCTTGAAGAAGGTGCGGTAGTCGCCGACGTCCCGCTCCGTCAGGGTGAAGTACGGCGGGGCGGTGTCGCAGGTGACCTTCAGGCCCTTACGCTTGGCGGCGCGGATGACCGCCACGGACTCGGCGGTGGAGATGTTGGCGGCGTGATAGCGGCCGCCCGTCGCCTCCACCAGGCGCAGGTCGCGCTCCAGCATGATCACTTCCGACAGCGCCGGGATGCCGGACAGGCCTAGGCGGGTGGCGATCTCGCCGGCGTTCATGACGCCGTTGCCGGACAGGCGCGGTTCCTCCGGGTGCTGCATGATGGGGCGGCCCCAGATGCTGGCGTAGGACAGCGCCCGCTGCATCACCAGGGCGTCGGCCACCGCCTTGCCGCCGTCGGTGAAGCCCACGGCGCCGGCTTCCGCCAGCAGGCCCATCTCGGTCAGTTCCCGGCCAGCCAGGTCGCGGGTGATGCCGGCATAGGCGAACACCTTGACCAGCCGCACCTCGCGCGCCCGCCGCGCGATGAACTCCAGCCCCGCCACGTCGTCGATGACGGGGTCGGTGTCGGGCAGGCAGGCCAGGGCGGTGACGCCGCCGGCGGCGGCGGCCTGGCTGGCGGTCTTCAGCGTCTCATTATCCTCATGCCCCGGCTCACCCACCTGGGCGCGCAGATCCACCAGGCCAGGGGCGACGCAGGCGCCCTGCGCATCGATGACCTCGATCCCCTCCGGCACGCCGTCGCGGAACAGGCCGGGACCGTGGTCGGCGATCTTGGTCCCGTCGATCAGCAGGGAACCGCGCTGATCCAGGCGGCTGTCCGGGTCCAGCAGGCGGGCGTTCAGGATGGCGGTGCGGGTATGGGCGGGCATGGGGGGCGCTCTCAGCAAGCGGATCGTCGGGAAGGCGGAACCGAAACGGCCAGGGGGGCAGACAAACGTCAGGCCGGGTCGTTGCGGCCGTGCTGGGTCAGCAGGTCCAGGCAGGCCATGCGCACGGCCACGCCGAATTCCACCTGTTGCAGGATGACGCTGCGGTGGATGTCGTCGGCCACCAGGCTGTCGATCTCCACGCCGCGGTTCATGGGGCCGGGGTGCATGATCAGGGCGTCGGGCTTGGCCGCCGCCAGCTTCTCGTAATCCAGGCCGAAGAAGCGGTTGTATTCGCGCACGGACGGCACGAACTGGCCCTGCATGCGCTCCATCTGCAAACGCAGCATCATGACGATGTCGGCGTCCTTCAGGCCGGTGGCCATGTCGTGGTGCACCTCCACGCTCAACTCGCCGATGGCGCGGGGCAGCAGGGTGGGCGGCGCCACCACGCGCACGCGGGCACCCATGATGTTCAGCAGCATGATGTTGGAACGGGCGACGCGGCTGTGCAGGATGTCGCCGCAGATGGTGACCGTCAGGCCGTCCAGCCGGCCCTTGTTGCGGCGGATGGTCAGGGCGTCCAGCAGGGCCTGGGTCGGGTGCTCATGCGCGCCGTCGCCGCCGGAGATGACGGCGCAATTGACCTTGTCGGCCAGCAGCTTCACCGCGCCCGATTCCGGATGGCGCACCACCAGGACGTCCAGGTGCATGGCGTTCAGGGTGGTGGCGGTGTCCAGCAGGGTCTCGCCCTTCTTCACGCTGGAGCCGTCGACCGACATGTTGATGGCGTCGCCGCCCAGGCGCTTGGCCGCCAGCTCGAAGCTGGTGCGCGTGCGGGTGCTGTTCTCGAAGAACAGGTTCACCACCGTCTTGCCGCGCAGGATGTCGGTCTTCTTGTTGGGGCTGCGGTTCTGGTCGACATAGGTGTCGGCGAGATCAAGGATGGTGTTGATCTGGGCCGGGCTGAGGCCCTCGATGCCGAGCAGGTGCCGGTGCGGAAAGCGCATGGGATCCCCATGGGAGTCGGAACGGATATCTGAAGCGACGGTTCCGCCCCAATACCCGAGTGCTCTCGTGACGGGGGCGCCGCCGTATCGGGGCCGGACTATGGCCCCGCCGCCGCCGGCAAGCAAGATCGGCATGACTGTCGGCCGGGCAATGCTGCCCCCGCCGCCGATGCCGCCCACCAAGGTCGATGCAGCGCAAGCATGGCACCTGCATTTGGCTCAGGACCACTGGGGCAGCGCAGGGGTATTTGCTTATGGAAAACGATAAAATGTGACAAATTATTACGATGAATTTGCTGATATTTCTCAGTAATCGTCACATTGTCCCGACACCAAAGACATAATGACCTAGCGGCATGGTTTAGTACTTTACTGATACTGGATACGACTTATGCTCGGCTGGTGGGTTCGGCCGTGGGCAGACGGCGCCCGCGGCTTGGCGCCAACGACTCAAGCGGCGTGGCGGCCGAACAGGATGAGGGGTCCCCATGCCACCCACCCACCCGAATACCGGCGCCCCGACGCACCGTCCTCCCCTGGAACCGCCGCGCGCCGATGGCGTGTCGCTGAAGCGCGGCGTGGACGATGCCGACGCCTGGTCGGATGAGACCGACGCCCTGCACCTGCTGCCGCTCAACGTCCTGCCGCTGGCCACCAGCGGGCTGAAGCGGGCGCGGCTGGTGAAGACGGCGCGCCTGGAAACGATGGTGGAGCTGTTCCGCGACGCCCGCGCCGGCGCCGGCCTGATCCAGATCGAAGGGCTGGGCCGGGAATTCGCGGCCGACAAGGCGCAGTTGGACCAGGACATCGCCCTGCTGCTGCGCCTGGGCCGCGCCGGCTCGTTCGACGTCTATTCCCTGCGCATCGAGCTGCGCGCCCTGGGCATTCCGGTGGATGAGCACCAGCACCTGGTGCTGTCGCCGGAAAAGCAGGAGGAACTGACCTTTTACATGCAGGGCTTCACCCGCCCGCTGCTGCGCCGCGTCTATGGCGAGCAAGCTGGCAAGGTGGAGAACATGGGCGACCTGACCGCCCTGCTGTCCAACCCGGATCGGGCGGAGACGCTGGCCAATCTGCGCCACATCGCCGGGCGCCTGGGCCTGCAACTGGCGGCCATCCCGGAATTCCTGGCGCAGTACGGCGACATCTTCCTGTCGGTCGCCTATTTCCGCAGCTGCCGCGACGGGGCCGACCTGTTGATGACGGAGGTGCGGCGCTGGCTGCTGGACCTCAAGCGGTCCTCCCTCATCCAAGCCGACAATGCCGCCCAGCGCCTGATCACCATGGTGGGCGCCAGCCTGGACACCATCATGACCCAGCTGGACGGCTGCTTCCGCAGCTTCGACCGCATGACCAACCAGCTGTGGGACGACATGACGGCCGAGGGTTTCCAGGCCATGCGGCGGGAGATCGAGGCCCACCACACCGGCGTCGGCACCCTGTGCTGCGGCCTGGCGGTGAAGCTGGGCGGCTGGAAACGCGCCTTCCCCAACGCCGCCAAGGGCGCGCCGGGGCAAAAGCTGGACTGGCTGCGGCAGGAGATGGTGCCGGGCCTGGCCGAGCTGGTGGAGGTGGGGATCGGCGCCAACAAGCCCTCCCGGGCTTAATGCCCCCTCAAACGCCGGACGTCGCCGTCCGGCGACTTGGCTGATCCTCGGTTTCCAGTCCGCTCACGTTCCCCGGAAACCTCCGGCGACCCCAGTCGGGGCCTACGGAGGCATGGTATGAATTCCATGCCTCCGCCCACGCATCATTCCGGATCGGGTACTTTGGTGCGCAGGGTCACGAACTCTTCCGCCGCCGTCGGGTGCAGGCCGATGGTGCTGTCGAAGATGGCCTTGGTGGCGCCGGCGTTCATGGCCACGGCCACACCCTGGATCATCTCCGGCGTGTCGTCGCCCACCAGGTGGCAGCCCACCACCCGGTCGCTGGCCCGGTCCACCACCAGCTTCATCAGCATGCGCTGGTCACGGCCCGACAGGGTGTGCTTCATCGGCTTGAAGTTGGTGCGGTAGATGTCCACCGCCGGGTAGGCGGCGCGGGCCTGTGCCTCCGTCATGCCGCAGGTGGCGACGGGGGGGATGGAGAACACCGCCGTCGGAATGTTGTGGTAGTTCACGCCGCGCGGGCGGTTGCCGAACAGGGTGTCGGCCAGGGCGTGGCCCTCGGCGGTGGCGACGGGGGTCAGGTTCACCCGGTCGGTGACGTCGCCCAGGGCGTAGATGTTGGGCACGGTGGTGCGGTACTGCTCGTCCACCTTGATGGCGCCGCGCTCGTTCAGTTCGATGCCCACGCGCTCCAGCCCCAGGCCCTGCACGTGCGGGCGGCGGCCGGTGGCGTACAGCACGGCGTCCAGTTCCAGCACGCTGCCGTCCGACAAGGTGGCGCGCAGGCAGTCGCCGGTCTTGTCCAGCCGCTCGATGGTGCAGTTCAGGCGCAGATCAACGCCGGTCTTGGCGACCTCGGCACTCAGGAAGTCGCGCACGTCCTCATCGAAGCCGCGCAGCAGCTTGTCGCCGCGATACAGTTGGGTGACCTTGGAGCCCAGGCCGTTGAAGATGCCGGCGAACTCCGTGGCGATGTAGCCGCCGCCGACGATGGCGACGCGCTTCGGCCGCTCCGCCAGGTGAAAGACCTCGTTGGAGGTGATGGCGTAGTCGCGCACGCCCGGCTGGTCGGGCAGTTCCGGCCAGCCGCCGGTGGCGATCAGGATGCGCTCCGCCGTCACCCGCTGGCCGCCCACGTCCACCGTGTGCTCGTCCACGATAGTGGCACGGCCTTCCAATATAGTGGCGCCGGAATTCTCCAACAAACGGCGATAAATGCCGTTCAAACGCGTGATCTCCACGTCCTTGTTGGCGATCAGGCGCTGCCATTCATGGTCCTTGGCGGCCACGTCCCAGCCATAGCCGGCGGCGTCCTGAAAGCCGGCGGCGTACTGGGCGGCGTAGACCAGGAACTTCTTGGGCACGCAGCCGACGTTGACGCAGGTACCGCCCAGGTACCGTTCCTCCGCCACCGCCACCCGGGCGCCGTGGCCCGCCGCGATTCGGCTGGCCCGCACGCCGCCGGAACCGGCACCGATGGTGAAGAGATCGTAGTCATAGGCGGCCATGGCCGGGGTTCCTGTTGGTTGGGCGTGGAAATGGTGCGACAGGCTTGCCAAATGTCGGGATGTTACCCCTTTGGCGCAAGGGCGGTCTGGAAGCCATAATCCGCCAGCATGGCTTGCGCCGCCGGGCTCAGCAGGAACTGGGCCAGGCGGTCCGCCGCCGCCTGCCGCCCGGCGTTGTGGGAGGTGGTCATGACCGCCATGCCGTAATCGGCCCGGATGGCCAGCTTGCCCGGGATTTCAACCTTGGTGACGCTGGTGTCGGGCGTCGTGCTGCCGGAGCTGCAATAGCCGATCATGGTGTCCACGCCGTACTGGGCCAGCTTTTCCGCCGCCGTGGCGTCGGCCTTGGGCTTCGGCCCGGCACCCCCGGCCACCTGCCGCGCCTTGGCCCTCAGGACGGCGGTGGCGCCGGGCTGGACGGCGTCCGCCTTGTCGAAGAATGCATAGGCGTAGTCGCCGCCGGGATCGGCCTTGGGCGTGGAGGTGCCGATGCGCACCTTGGGGTCCAGCAGGCGAACCAGCAGGTTGTCGGCGGTCAGGCCCACCGCCGGCAGGGCCGCGACGCATAGGTTGTTGCGCGCGAACACCACCGTGGGCTCCGCCTTGCCTTCACTGGCCAGGGTCTGGGGATGGCCCATGTTGGCGGAGATGAAGACGTCGACCTTCTCGCCATTCTCGATGCGGGCCAGCATCACGCCGGCGGGGCCGGTCTCAAGGTCCACCTCCTGCCCCGTCTCCGCCTGGTAGCGTTTCAGCATGGCCTTCAACACACCGCCGGCGCTGCCCGCCGAATACACCGTCAGCGAGGGCTGAAGGTCGTTCGCCAGGGCGGGCGTCGCGGTCAGAAGGGCCAAGGCCGCCAGCATCGTTTTCTTCAGGGTCATCTCATTCCGCCCTCAAACCATCGTCCGCGCCGTTATAGCCCCTTGGGTCCCATGGGGCGACGCCCGATCAAGTCGCACCCGGACAATATTCGGCGGCAACGAATTTGGATGAGGAAACCGGCCGCTATGCTACCGTCGGCTGCCGCCGGCACGGGGATGCCGGCCGACACTGAAAAATAGCAATGGGGACAGGGGAATGACGGACACGGTCCGGCGGTGATGAAGGGGGCCCTGGCGGCCCTGGCGCTGACGACGGCCACCATGGCCACCGGTGCGGCCTGGGCCGATATCAAGGTGGGCCTGGCCGGCCCCCTGACGGGGCCCAACGCCGTGGTGGGCGAGCAGATGCGCCGGGGCACCGAACAGGCCATCGCCGACATCAACGCCAAGGGTGGCGTGCTGGGTGAGAAGCTGGTGCTGTCCAAGGGCGACGACGCCAGCAACCCCAGCCAGGGCGTGGCCGTCGCCAACAAGCTGGTGACCGAGGGCGTGGTGGCGGTGTTCGGCCACTACAACTCCGCCGTCTCCATCGCCGCCGCCAAGGTCTATGCCGAGGAAGGCGTCATCCAGATCTCCCCCAACTCCACCAACCCGCGCCTGACGGAGATGGGCTACACGACGACATTCCGCACCTGCGGCCGCGACGACCAGCAGGGCCAGGTGGCGGCGGCCTACATCGCGCGTGTCTTCCCCAACGCCCGCATCGCCATCGTCCAGGACCAGACCACCTACGGCAAGGGCCTGGCCGACGCCACCCGCGACGCCCTGAACAAGCTGGGCAAGAAGGAAATACTGTATGAGGCGGTGACCGTGGGCGACCGCGACATGTCCGCCATCATCACCCGCATGAAGGACGCGCAGATCGACCTGGTGTTCTTCGGCGGCGTGCATACCGAGGGCGGGCTGCTGGTGCGCCAGATGGCGGACAAGGGCCTGAAGGCCCAGTTCGTCGGCGGCGACGGCATCATCTCCAACGAGTTCTGGGGCATCACCGGACCCAGCGGCAACGGCGTGCTGAACACCTTCGGCCCCGACTACCGCCTGCGCCCGCAGGCCGCCGACGTGGTGAAGAAGTTCCGCGACGGCGGGTACGAGCCCGAGGCCTACACGCTTTATTCCTACGCCGCCGTCCAGGCCTGGGCCCAGGCCGCGACCGAGGCCAAGACCACGTCGCCCGACAAGGTGGCGGCCGTCCTGCACAAATCCACCTTCCAGACTGTGATCGGCCCCCTGGCCTTCGATGCAAAAGGAGATCGCACCACTGCCGATTACACAGTTTACCAGTGGCGCGACGGGTCTTATACCGAGGTCAAATAGTGTGAATTAGACACACGTCGTTTCAGGAACCACAGTTCGATGCGCGTATCATCCCTCGCCCGTGCCGCCCTTCTCACCTTGCCCTTGCTGTCGATCAGCCTGCCAGCACTGGCGGACATCAAGATCGGCGTGGGGGTGCCCTTGAGCGGGCGGCTGGCGGCGGTGGGCACGCAGCTGCGCCGGGGTGCGGACCAGGCCGTCCACGACATCAACGCCAAGGGCGGCGTCCTGGGGCAGAAGCTGGTGGTGGACGCGGTGGATGATGGCGGTGAACCCACCCAGGCCGTCGCCGCCGCCAACCGCCTGGTGACGGACAAGGTCGCCATGGTCATGGGCCACATGACCACCGGCACCACCATGCCGGCAGCCCAGGTCTATGCCGATGAAGGCATGATCGTCATCACCCCCAGTTCCACCAGCCCGGAACTGACCGCCCAGGGCTGGGACACGCTGTTCCGCACCTGCGGCCGCGACGACCAGCAGGGCCTGGTGATCGGCACGTACCTGGCCAACCACTACAAGACCGGCAAGATCGCCGTGGTTGATGACCAGACCACCTATGGCAAGGGCCTGGCCGACGCCGTGCGCGCCACCCTGAAGGCGCGCGGCGTGCCGGTGGCGCTGAACGGCGTACTGACGGCGGGTGAGAAGGACTTCAGCAGCATGGTCACCCGCCTGAAGTCGGCGGACGTGGACGCCGTGTTCTACGGCGGCCTGTACCCGGAGGCGGGATTGCTGGTGCGCCAGTCACGCACCGCCGGGCTGAAGGCCGCCTTCCTGGCCGGCGACACGCTGGCGAGCGATGAGTTCTGGACCACCGCCGGCACCATGGGCGAAGGCGTCATGATGGCCTACAACGCCGACGTCCGGCAGAGCCCCGCCGCCAAGGAGGCGCTGGAAGGCTTCCGCAAGAACGGCGGCGAGCCCAATATCTTCTCCCTCTACGCCTATGCCGCCGTGCAGGTCTGGGCGGAGGCCGCCGCCAAGGCCGGCAGCACCGATCCCAGGAAGGTGGCGGCCGTCCTGCACAGCGGCCAGGAATTCCCCACCGCCGTCGGCACCGTCTCCTACGACGCCAAGGGCGACCGCAAGCAGAACGACTACGTCATCTACAGCTGGCACGACGGCGCCTACGCGCCGCTGGCGAAGTAGTAGGGAAACACCCCCGAAGAAAGGCCGCTACCGGCTGGTGGCGGCCTTTTTTAGAGCAAGATGCGATCAGGCATGATCGCATCTTGCTCGTAAGCTGTTCATGATAGAGCGGATTTACACGATCAGGTGATTCCATCTGATCGCGTTCCGCTCTAATTGGCCGCCACCGGCAAGCCCAACGCATGCCGCACCTTGCCTTCCGCGATAGCGGGCGGGTCGAAGGGGTTGATGGCGCTGCGCAAATGGCCGTCGGGGTCCATCAGGAAGATGGCGGCGTTGTGCTCCATGGCGTAGTCGGTGGCCGTGCTGGCGGCCGGCAGGGGCGCGCCGTCGGCCGTGACCTTGCGGTATTCCACCTTGTAGCTGGCGGTCGCGCGGGCGATCTGCGCCGGCGTGCCGGTCAGTGCCGCGATGCGCGGGTTGAAGTTGGCGATGTAGTCCTTCAGCACCGCCACCGTGTCGCGCGCCGGATCCACGCTGATGAACAGGCCCTGCACCCGCCCTGCGTCGGGGCCCAGGTCATCCAGCACGGCGCTCATCGACGCCAGGCCGGTGGGGCAGACGTCGGGGCAGTTGGTATAGCCGAACAGCACCATCAGGGTCTTGCCGGCGTAGGTGCGGTCGGTGACTGGCTTGCCGTCCTGGTCCACCAGGTCGAAGGGGCCGCCGATGTCAGCCACGGTGGGCAACCCGGCCCTGGGAGTGGTCCCTGGTCGGCCGGCAATGCCCCAGACGCCGACCGCCACAGCTGCCAGCACCAAGACGGGGCCCGCCCAACGAAAGGCGGAGCGGCGGGCGGATGGGCGGGGCATGGCGGATCCCAAGGCAACCGGCAGAAGCGGCCATTTGGAACCCCGGCGCACATCGGGTCAAGGCGCCATGCGCCCCCAGGGCCTTGCCCAGCCGGCGGCCACGCGCTAACTACAGCGGAAATCAGGCCGCCCGACATTCAAGGATCACACGCATGAAAGACCACCTTCCCCCCTCCGACCTGTTGCGCGAACTGGCCGAGGAGGATGAGGAGATGGAGGCGGCCGATCCCCGCTTGGCGGATGTCATCGCCCTGTGCGCCGACCGCGATGAAGCCAACCGGGACTGGGCCGTCTACCTGCTGGCGCAATCGGATGCCGACACCCCGGCGGTACGCGCCGCCCTGCTGGCCGCCACCAAGGACGAGGATGGCTCGGTCCGGGCCGAGGCCCTGGTCGGCCTGGCGCAGCGGGCACCGGATGAGGCCCGCCCGCTGGTCATCCGGGAACTGAACGGCGACGACGCCTACGCGCCCCTGTTCGAGGCGGCGGCGCTGTGTGGCCATCCCGACCTGGTAAAGCCGCTGAAGACCTGGGCGAAGACCGGCGACAAGGAACTGGACGCCCTGGTGAAAGAGGCGCTGACCGCCTGCATCGCCAACGACGCCTGATGTTTTATATGCGCGGCATTTGAGCGTGACCGCTCAAATGCCGGCCCTCAATCGCCCGGGTGCCAGCATCCGCTGACTTGGCTGATCCTCGCGTTTCAGTCCGCTGACGCTCCCCAAAACGCTCCGGCGGCTGCAGTCGCAGCCTACAGCGGCACGAATCAAAATTTCGTGCCGCCGATGTTACTCATCGACGCTGTCCTCCACCGCGCGCGGCAGGGCGGCATCGTCGCCGCGCGAGAACAGGGTGGTGACGGCGGGGCGGGCGTCCAGCAATCCTGCGGCGCGCAGGTCATCCACGCCCGGCAGGTCGCGCAACGATTCCAAACCGAAATGATCCAGGAAAGCCGGGGTGGTCAGCCAGGTCAGCGGCCGGCCCGGCGTCTCCCGCCGGCGGCCCGGCTTGATCCAGCCGGCTTCCATCAGGATGTCCAGCGTGCCCTTGCTGGTGGCGACACCACGGATGCTTTCGATCTCCGCCCGGGTCACCGGCTGGTGATAGGCGATGATGGACAGCGTCTCCACCGCCGCGCGCGACAGACGGGACGACACCTCCGTCTCCCGCTGCAACAGGGGCGCCAGGTCGGCCGCGGTGCGGAAGGCCCAGCGGCCGGAGGCCGCCACCAGGTGCACGCCGCGCGGGCTGTAGTGCGCCTGCAATTCCGCCAGCAGGCCTCGCACGTCGGCCCCGGTCCCCAGGCGGGCCTGCAATGCCGCCTCCTCCACCGGCTCGGCCGAGGCGAACAGCACGGCCTCCACCAGGCGCAGCTGTTCGGCGTGGCGGTCGAAGCCCTCCAGTTCCGGCTGCAGCATTTCCGGGGACAGGGTCTCGGTACTCATGGCGTGTCTTCCGGGGGCTTGGCCAGCGAGGGAGTGGGCGGCGTTTCGGTGCGGCGGACGTAGAGGGGGCCGAAGGCGCTGTCCTGCCGCACCTCCAGCTGGCCGGCCTTGGCCAGTTCCAGGGTGGCGACGAAGGTCGCGGCCAGGGCGGAACGCGCCTTCAGCTTGTCCTCGCGACTGCTGCCACCACGCCAGTCGGGGGGCAGGAAGCGGTCCAGCCGCGTCCAGTCCGGCAGGCGGCCCAGCATGGCCTCCACCCGGCGGATGGCGTCCTCGATGGTGAACAAATCCACCGGCGGGAGGTGCAACGGCCCCGTCTTCTGCTGCCGGCGCTTGATGTCGCCATAGGCGCGCAGCAGGTCGTACAGCGTGACCTCCGCCACCCGGCGTTCGAACACCGGAATGTCCTCCGGCGCGCCACGCGGGAAGACGTCGCGGCCCAGGCGTGGCCGGGACATCAGGCGGGCGGCAGCGTTCTGCATGGCCTCCAGCCGTTGCAGCTGGAAGGCCAGGGCCTGGGCCAATTCCTCACCGCTGGGCTCCTCCGTCTCCGGCGTCGGCAGCAGCAGGCGCGACTTCAGGTAAGCCAGCCACGCGGCGGTCACCAGGTAATCGGCCGCCACCTCCAACCGCAGGCGGCGCGCCTCATTGATGAATTTCAGGTACTGCTCGGCCAGGGCCAGGATGGAGATGCGGGTCAGGTCGACCTTCTGGTCGCGCGCCAGGGTCAGCAGCAGGTCGATGGGGCCCTCGAACTCCCCCAGATCGACCAGCAGGGCGGGCTCGTCCTCGCCAACCTCGGCGGCCTCCCACTCCCCCTCCGCTGCCGCTTGGCCCTCGGCCATCAGTTCAATCCCGTCAGCCTGGTGATGATGTCATAGAGGAAGGCCACCGGTACGCCCACCACCCAGCGCAGGGGGTTGAGAGCGCTCAATCCCATATGGTCGAAAAGGTAAGGCAACAGGAAGAAGAATGTCAGCATGATCATGATGCCCTTGTCCTCCAGCGCCGCGAAGCGCTGGCCCAGACGCGGGGGCAGCAGGCCGGTCACCACCCGCCCGCCGTCCAGCGGCGGGATGGGCAGCAGGTTGAACACGGCCAGGAACAGGTTGATCTGGATGCCGGTCATCAGGTTCCGGCCCACCCATTCCCGCCCGTCCTGCGGCACGTATTCCACGGTGTAGAGCAGCAGGGCGCACAGGATGGCCAGCAGGATATTGATGCCGGGGCCGGCCAGGGCCACCAGGATCATGTCGCGCCGGGGCCGGTTCAGGTTGCGGAAGTCCACCGGCACGGGCTTGGCCCAGCCGAACATGGCGCCCGTGGTCAGGAACATCATCGACGGCAGGATGATGGTGCCGAACGGGTCGATGTGCTTGGCCGGGTTGAAGGTGACACGGCCCTGGTAATAGGCGGTCTTATCGCCCAGCTTCATGGCCATCCAGCCGTGCGCCGCCTCATGCAGGGTGATGGCGATCACCATGGGCAGCGCCATGACGGACAGGTTGACGACCAGTTCCTGAAAAGTCGCGGTATCCAAAGGGGTCAATCCCAGTTGCCGACAAGGTCGATAAGGCGGGCGCGCCAGGCGGCGACGGTGGCCGCGTCCGGTAAGGTCGTCGCGGCGGGGCGGCGGTTCAAGGCCCGCGCCCAGCGTGCCTGGCTTTCCGGCGTCAGGTGGGGCACCACGGCCGCGACCGCCGCCATCTCCGCCACCGTGCCGTTGCAGTGCAGGGCGACATCGCAGCCGGCGGCCAGCGTGGCGGCGGCGCGTTCCGGCACAGTGCCGGACAGCGCCTCCATCTCCAGATCATCGCTGATCAGCAGGCCGTCGAAGCCGATGCGGCCACGGATGATCTCCGCGATCACCACAGGCGACACGCTGGACGGGCGGTCGGCGTCCACGGCGGTGTAGAGCACGTGGGCCACCATGGCCAGCGGCAGGCCGGCAAGCTCCTGGAAGGGCGGGAAATCCACCGCCGCCAGGGTATCCAGGTCAGCCGTGACGCGCGGCAGTTCCTTATGGCTGTCGGCGCCCGCGCGGCCATGGCCGGGGATGTGCTTGACCACCGGCAGCACGCCGCCAGCAAGCAAGCCTTCCGCCTGCGCCCCCGCCAACCGGGCGACGCGGGATGGGTCCAGCGCGAAGGCGCGGTCACCGATGACGTCGTGGGCGCCCGACTGCGGCACGTCGGCCACCGGGGCGCAATCCACATCAATGCCCAGGGGCGCCAGCATCGCGGCCAGCAGGCGGCCGTGCAGCCAGGCCGCCTCCGCCGCCAATTCATCGTCCGCCACGGCACCCACGCGGCCCGCCGGCGGCAATGACGGCCAGTGCGGCGGGCGCAGGCGCGCCACCCGCCCGCCTTCCTGGTCGATCAGGATGGGGGCGTCGGGGCGGCCGACGCTGTCGCGCAGGGCGGCGGTCAGGGTCGCCACCTGTTCCGGCGTCTGGCAATTGCGCCGGAACAGGATGAAGCCCAGCGGACCGGCCTTGGCGAACAGGGCACGCTCAGCATCCGTCAGCACCGGCCCGGTGCAGCCGAAGATGACAGCGGCCGGTGGGGTCGCGACCGGCGTTTGGAGAATGGTCATGGGGCCGCCGCCGTCAATGCACGGGGATGCAGCCGTCCTTGGCCGCCTTCACCGCCTCGCAGATGCGCTTGGCCTGGGCCTCGTCCACGGGCCCCGCCTGCACGCGGTAATAGATGCCCTTAGCGCCCAGGTCGGCCTTCACCAACCGCAGGGACAGGCCACCCAAGGCCGCCGCGTGCTTGCGCTGGATGCGCTGCAATTCCTCCTGCGCCTGCGCCTCGGACGGGATGGAGGCGAACTGCAGCTTCACCGAACCGGTGCCGGCCGCCACCGGGGGCGGCGGCAAGGGCTTTTCGACCGGTGCGGCGACCGCGGGCTTTTCCACCGGCTTGGGCGCCGCGGCCACGGGCGCCGGCACGGGTTTGGGCTGCTGCGGCACCAGCTGGGTGGGCGCGCCGGCCGGTGGCTGCGCGGTGGTCGCCGGCGGCGGGGTCGGCGACGACGGTGCGGGCGGCGCCTGAACCGGGGCCGCCTTGCCAACGGTGGGCGGCAGCACGGTGGGGGCAGCCTGTGTCGATACAGGTGCCGGCGCCGTAGCCGCCGGCTGCTGCGGCTCCGGGGTCACCGGCTGGCTGACCGGCGGCGGCGAGGCCTTGGGCCGTTCCATCGGCACCTCCGGCGGCGGCAGCAGGCGTTCCACGCCCGGGTCCGTCTTGCCGTCGCCCCGCAGGCGGTCATAGATCAGGCGATCCTGGTTGGGCACTTCCATCCCGCCCGGCTGGTCCGGCTTCACCTTCGTCGGGCCCGGGTCGGCATGGATGACGGGGGCCACAGCCTCCGTCCCCGCCCGCTGGCCCTGGGTGTAGACGAAGTAGATCAGCCCGCCGAACGACCCCACGGCGGCCACGACCACGGCCAGGCTCAGCAGCCCGCGCCGGCGGGGTGCCGGCGGGCGCCGCCGGCCCTGCCAGTCGTAACCGGGATCGTAGTCGTAGTCGGGATCGCCGTGATGGTCGTGCATGTCACTCATGGATCAGCGCAACTCCTCGGCCGGGACCACGCCCATGATGGCGAGGCCGGACGCGATGACCAGGGACACCGCCGTCACCAGGGCCAGGCGGGCCCGGGTGACGGCCTCGTCACCCTCGATGATGAAGCGCAGGGTGGCATCGTCCTTGCCCTGGTTCCAGAAGCCGTGGAAGGCGGCGGCCAGTTCCTGCAGATAATAGGCGATGCGGTGCGGCTCATGCGCCTCGGCCGCCGACTCAACCGTGCGCGGCCAGTTCAGCATCAGGCGGATGAGATCGACCTCGGCCGTGGACGACAGGCCATCGAAGGACACGGCCGACAGGGTCGCCGGCTTCAGGTCCCAATCGGCGTGCAGGCTGGCGGCCTGGCGCAGGACGGAGCGGCAGCGGGCGTGGGCGTACTGCACGTAGAAGACGGGGTTGTCCTTGGACTGTTCCGTCACCTTGGCGTAGTCGAATTCCAGCGTCTGGTCGTTGCGGCGGGTCAGCATGATGAAGCGGACCACGTCGCGGCCGACCGCGTCCATGACGTCGCGCAGGGTGACGAAGGTACCCGCCCGCTTGGACATCTTCACCGGCTCGCCATTCTGCAGCAGGTGGACCAGCTGGCACAGCTTCACGTCCAGCTCGGCCTTACCGTCGGAAATGGCCTTGGTTGCCGCCGCCATGCGTTTCACATAACCGCCGTGATCGGCACCCCACACGTCGATCAGCACCGGGCAGCCGCGCCGGTACTTGTCGTAGTGATAGGCGATGTCGTTGGCGAAATAGGTCCAGGACCCGTCGGACTTCTTCAGCGGGCGGTCGACGTCATCGCCGAACTGCGTCGCCTTGAACAGGGTCTGGGGCCGCGGCTCCCAATCATCCGGCTTCTTGCCCTTGGGCGGCTCCAGCACGCCGACATAGATCAGGCCGGCATCCTCCAGGGCCTTGAAGGCATGGTCGACGGCGCCGTTGTCCACCAGCGCGCGCTCGGAACTGAACAGGTCGTGGTGGATGTTCAGGGAGGCCAGATCCTCCTTGATGCCCGTCATCATCTGGTCGATGGCGAAGGCGCGCACCGGGGCCAGCCATTCGGCCTCATCCAGATCACGCCACTTGGCGCCGTCGCGGGCGGCCAGGGCCTGGCCCACGTCCTTCAAATATTCGCCCGGGTACATGCCGGCCGGGATCTCGATGCCCGCCTCACCCAAGGCCTCGCGGTAACGCAGGTGGGTGGAGCGCGCCAGCACGTCGACCTGGGCGCCGGCATCGTTGATGTAATATTCGCGCGTGACGCTGTAGCCCGCCTTTTCCAGCAGGGCGGACAGGGCGTCACCCACCACGGCGCCGCGCGCATGGGCGGCGTGCAGCGGCCCAGTGGGGTTGGCGGAGACGTACTCCACGTTGACGTGGACGCCCTGGCCGCGCGTGCTGGCGCCGAAGGCCACGCCGGCCGTCAGGATGTCGGTCATGCGGGCGCGCCAGAAGGCCGGCGCCAGGCGCAGGTTGACAAAGCCGGGGCCGGCGACACTGACCTCGATCACATCCGGCAGGGCCCGCAGGTGCGGGACCAGCGCGTCGGCGATGGCGCGCGGCGGCTTGCCCGCCGGCTTGGCCAGCACCATGGCGGCATTGGTGGAGATATCGCCATGCGACGCCTCGCGCGGCGGCTCCACCGTCACGCGGGAGAGGTCCAGCCCGGCGGGAATGCCCCCCTCGGCCGCCAGGGCCGCCAGGGCGCCGCGAACCAGGGCTTCGAAATCCTTGTAGACGTTCATGGTGATCAAACCGGCAAAATCCAAAAGAACAGCGTTCGCCGGATCATGGTGACCGGCGGCGGGGCACCATACAAGGTTCCAACCGCTTAGGTCACGGACGGAGTTTGAGGGGTGCGTCCACCAAACCCCGCCCCCCATTTCATGTCAATCCGCAACCGATCGCCCCTGGGGCCTTTCACGCGAGAGGATCGGCCCCAAATCGATTGTCGCCCACCGTGCCCCGCAGGAACCAAAGCTCCACAAGCAGCCAAATCCCCCCGATAAAGGGAATCAGCGCCACCAGAAGGAACCAGGCGCTATGGTCACGGTCGTGACAGCGTTTCACCTGCACGGCGAATCCCGGCCAGAAGGTGAGCAGGCTGAAAACCGTCATCGCCAATACGGCGCCCGGACTGGCATGCGGATCAGCGCCCTGGGCAATCGCGCCGAAGTCTATGCTTGAGAAAAACCAGCCGGCGACGAAGACATAGAGGATGAATAGCGGGACCTGATATTTCAGCCAGAACTCTCGACGGGAAACCCGCCCGTTCAGGGACAATAAGAACCAAGGCCACGTGAACGGCGCCCGCTGCAACGCCAAGAGATAAATATCCCGCGCCCTATCCTCATCGGCGACAAAATCCACTTCAGCGCCGGTCCCGGGCGGCTTCTCACTTCGCCAAGCATCACGGGGTGAAGTCGTATCGCCGCCCGTCATGCCCTGTTATCGCGCCGGTAAATGTCCTGTCGTCATATCCAATGATCTTGCCCCGCATCCAATCCTCTTATGTGCCAATGTTCCAGGAATATCCCTCCTAGGTAGCACAAACGGGACACGAAGCCACGCCCTACCCCGCGATCAGCTGCGCCTGACGAATGGCGAAGCGGTCGGTCATGCCGGCGACGTAGTCCAGCAGGCCCTGCACCCAGCCGGCACGGTCGTAGGGCAGCTGCCGCGACTCCGGCACCGTCTCCAGCAGCGAGGCCCAGCGGCGGGGCAGCTTGGTATGCGGGCCCAGCGCCTCACGATCCAGCAGTGCCTCGCCGTAAGCGTCCAGCAGGGTGGTGATGGTGCGGGCGGCGATGATGTCGGTCTCGCAGCGCTGATGGCCACGGTAGATGCGCTCGTGGCTCACCTGCTCGATTTTGCGCAGGGCGGGCGCCCGGGCCGACAGGGTCAGCAGCGGCTTGCAGAACTCCCCGGCCATCAGGTCGGGCAGGCGCTCCAGGAAGATTTCGGCCGCGTCGCGCACCAGCCGGTCGATGGCCTGGGCACGCAGGAAGATCAGCTTGCGGTCCTCATCCTCCAGGGTCTTGTAGTCGGCGGCCCAATCCTTGGATGTGTCATCGCGGAAGAAGGCCAGCAGCAGATCCTCCGCATGCTCGAAACTCAGCATGCGCATCTTGGCCGCGTCCTCGATGTCCACGACGTGGTAGCAGGCGTCGTCCGCCGCTTCCACCAGGTAGGCCAGCGGGTGGCGGCACCAGGCACCCGGGCCCTTCTCCACCAGGCCGGCCTCGGCCGCCACCTCGGCGAACACGTCCTGTTCGCTGGCGAAGAAGCCGTACTTGCGCTTGTGCGGGCGCTTGAGGTCGCCACCCGGCACCTCCACCCCCCAGGGGTACTTGGCACCGGCGGCCAGGGTGGCGGCCGTCAGTTGCAGGCCGCCCACGCCGCGCCAGCCCTGCAATCGGGTCAGCACGCGGAACCCCTGGGCGTTCGCTTCGAACTTGCACAGTTCGGCCTGCTGCACCTCATCCAGGCCGTCGCGGATGCGCTGGCCGATGGCGCTGGTGGCGAACCAGTCGGAGATGATGTCCTCGCCCGTATGGGCGAAGCAGGGCGTGCCGACATCGTGCGCCAGCGAGGCCGCGGCCACCACGTTGCCGATGTCGCCCGGCGTGGCGTTGATCTCATACCCGGCGCTGGCCAGGATGGCCGGCCCCACCCACATGCCCAGCGAGCGGCCGACCCGTGCCGCCTCCATGGAATGGGTCAGGCGGGACCGGACGTAATCCGACCCGGCGATGCCGTGCACCTGCTGCTTATCCGCCAGCCGGCGGAAGCTGGTGGTGAAGGTGATGCGGTCGATGTCGATCTCATAGGCGCTGCGGTGCGGCAACTCCGGGTCGGCCGTGGTCTTGGCCAGGCGTTTGCGCGACAACAGGCGGTTCCAGTTCATCATCACCGCATACCTCATGCCATGCCCGTGCGGGCACCAAACGGTTCATGGTCCTTTGACGGAACCATTGGGAGCGCCTACATAATATGGGCGTTACAGAGGAACGTGGCCCCTGTCCAGTCGCCTTTTCAAGCGTACGGGGCAGCGGGGCCGCCATCCCGCAACCGGAAAGACCTGTCGATGACCGACATCGCCGTGACCGAACTCGCCCCCGTCGGAGCCCCGCCCCGGGCCATGAGCCTCAGCGCCAGCGCCGCCAAGCGTGTGCGCAAGCTGGCGGAGATGGAGGGCGGGCCCCAATACATGATGCGCCTATCGGTGTCGGGCGGCGGCTGCTCCGGTTTCCAGTACGGCTTCAGCTTCGATGCCGCCACCACGGATGAGGACCACGTGTTCGAGCGCGATGGCGCCCGGCTGGTGGTGGACGACACCTCGCTGGACCTGCTGGCCGGCGCCGAGGTCGATTTCGTCGAGGAACTGGCCGGGTCGTACTTCAAGGTCAACAACCCCAATGCCGGTTCCTCCTGCGGCTGCGGGCAGAGTTTTTCCCTTTAAGTTTTCCCTCAGACGCCGGGCGCCCGCATCCGCGGGCTAGGCTTCCTCAGTTTCCAGTCCGCTACGCTCCCCGGAAACTTCCGCCGGACGCAGTCGCGTCCTACAGCGGCATCGGTATGCCGCTGATTACGGAGACTTCTCGCCTTGGCCCGGGCGAGGCTCTAAGGTGCGGACAAATCCGCCTTAAGAGAGCTTCCCCATGCGCATCGCCACCTGGAACGTGAACTCGGTCAAAGCCCGCCTGGCCAACGTGACCGGGTGGCTGGACAGCGCCAAGCCGGACGTCGTGCTGTTCCAGGAGATCAAGTGCGAGACGGCGGCCTTCCCGCTGCAGGCCTTCCAGGATATGGGCTATCACTGCGCCGTGGTGGGGCAGAAGGCCTATAACGGCGTCGCCCTGCTGTCGCGTGAGGAACCCCGGGACGTCATCACCCGCCTGCCCGGCGAGGATGAGGACGAACAGTCCCGCTATGTCGAGGCGACCGTGGCCGGCGTGCGCATCGCCAGCCTGTACCTGCCCAACGGCAACCCGGTGGGCACGGAGAAATATCCCTATAAGCTGCGCTGGATGGACCGGCTGAAGGCCCATGCCGCCGACCTGCTGGCGCAGCAGGTGCCGTTCGTGCTGGGCGGCGACTACAACGTCATCCCCGAGGCGCGCGATGTCTACGACCCCGCCGCCTGGATGACCGACGCCCTGTTCCGCCCCGAGACCCGCGCCAAGTTCCGCGAGATCACCCATTTGGGCCTGACGGAGGCCTTCCGCGCCGTCCACCCCGATGCCGAGCGCGCCTACAGCTTCTGGGACTATCAGGCCGGCGCCTGGCCCCGCGACATGGGCCTGCGCATCGACCACTTCCTGCTGTCCCCGCAAGCGGCCGACCGCCTGGCCGGTTGCAGCATCGACAAGGGGCCGCGCGGCCAGGAAAAGGCGTCGGACCACACGCCGGTGATCCTGGAACTGGCGGACTGACGGGCGCCGCCCCGTCAATCCTGAGGGCGTTCGTCCCCTGCCCCAGGCGCCTGCCCACCGTCGCGGGTCAGCAGCCGCCGGAACGCGTCGCCATCCCCTTTGCCACGCCGCTCATCAAAAAACGCCGCAGTCCGTAAGGCCGCCAACTTTTCCGCGACGGCGGTCGCGACGAACTGATTGAGGCTCGTGCCGTCTTCAGCGGCGAGACGTTCCGCCTCGGCCTTGATGGAAACGGGCAGCCGCAACGGATAGGTCGATGTCTTGGTGCTCATGATCGCATCCTTGTCAGCAGTTCCCCGGGAAGCAACACGGGAATACCGAAACGGTCCATACCTGGAAGGAAATGGCGCCGATTGAACGTCACCAAAGCATCGGCGCGCCCATTGACCGCAGCCTCCAATACCAGTTCATCCCCTGGATCCCGCAATTGCGGGCGCCATAAGAACCAAGTCTCAACCGGCTCCGCCAGATCAACGAGACGATTGAAGAAGACGCTGAGGTCCTCTTCCGTCAATCCGGCGGCCAATCGGTGTTCCGGTCGCCGGCACACCGCCTCATACTCAATGAACAAGGGAACGGTGACCAGAACGCCAAGACGCCCCTGGTCCACCGCCAACATCAGCGCGGCGGAACCCCCGAGAGGGCTTCTCAATGAAGCGACCACCACGTCGGTATCGAGCACCACTCTCATCATCAAACAAATATAACATCACCTGCGATGTCATCATAGCCAATCCATTATCCCCAAACTTATTGCTGCGACGCCCCTACCCCTCCCGCTTGCCCGTCAGCAGTTCCACGGGACCGCTGAGCGGGTACAGCAGTTGGCGGAAGAAACCACCGGGGATGGGCTTCACCGTGCCGTAGTGCTGGGGCCAGCGGTCCTTGGGCTGGTGATAGGTGCGGAACACCAGGTCCCACAGGGGCGTGTGGGCGCAGTAGTTGCGGTCCAGCGCCTCTTCATCAGAGGCATGGTGCCAATGGTGGAACTGCGGCGTCACGATGACGTAGCGCAGCCAGCCCAGATCCATGGCGATGTTGGAATGGATCAGCACGCCCTGCACCGACACGAAGATGATGTAGGCGAATACCGTGTCCTGCGGGAAACCCAGCAGGAAGATCGGCAGCAGGATCAGCGAGCGGGTGAACAGCACCTCCAGCACATGCAGGCGCGAGCCGGACAGCCAGTCCATGTGCTGGGGCGAATGGTGGACGGCGTGCAGGCGCCACAGCCACGGCACCTCATGATAGGCGCGATGGCTGGCGTATTCGACGGCATCGGCCGCCAGGATGACCAGCAGGAAACGCACCACACCCGGCAGCGCCTCCACCTGGGCCTGCAGCCAGCCGTTGATGGCCCAGCCGAAGACATCGTGGGCGAAGTGGTTGGAGATCAGCAGGAAGGCGCCGATCAGCAGGTGGTTGACGGCGAAATAGCCCAAATCCAGCTGCCAGCCGTCGCGCAGGACGGGCTGGTCCGGCGCCACGCGGGGCAGGATGCGTTCCAGCAGGATGAAGGTGCAGCCGGTGAAGAACAGGTCCAGGACGAACCAGTCCAGCCCCACCCAGGTGCGCGCCTGGTCGAAATCCTCATACGGCACATAGGGCCCGCCCAGCAGCATGGCCAGCAGCACGCCGCACAGGCCCAGGGCGCCCTGCCGGCGGCGGCGGTCCAGCACCACGGCCGCCAGGCCGAACGTGGCGCCCACCCCCATGGCCAGGGCCAGGACAAGGCGCAGCAAGTCCATGTTGTAGTGGGGACGCAGGTCCGGCGTGGTCAGCCAGGCCGGATAACGCAGGCACAGCACGGACGCGATGCTGAGCAGGCCAATGGCCAGGGAAATGGTGCCGGACGACCGGCCTTGCAACAGCCGGGCCCAGGCCGAAGGCCTTGTCGCCGTCTCCGGCATTTCGCTCAGGGTCATGCCCCCTCCGTCACGGCCGAACATCCGTGACGCAAATCAATCAGGATTCTTGGGAGAAATGCAATGATTTGGGCGGGGAACGACGCCCGGGTGAGCGGCCTCAGTGAAAGGGCGTCGTTCAGAAGCTGTGGATGCGGGCGACCGCCAGGCTGTCACTGGCCACCATCTCACGGCCAGCCAGGCAGGCGTTCAGATGGTCAGCGCGCAAGGTGCCCTGATCGCTACCGGGATAAAGGTCGAAAGCCGACTGGCTGCAGCTGGAAAAGGCCGGGTTCTCATCGGCGACCTGGACATAGTCATGGTCCGGCACGCCCGTGCACGCGGCGATGGGCAGCAACACGCCCATGGTGGGCAGGAAGCGTTTCACCCAGTGATTGATCTTATGGCTCATGATCTTGGCCCCCGATATTCAGCGTCGTCCCGTAGCGGAAGGTAACGAAACGCGGGGGTTGTACGGAGTGACGGTCGTCATAAAGCCGGATTTCGCCGGGCATGCGTGCCAACCGCGCCACGCATGAGCCGATTGTGATCAAGGACACTGCGGCGGCCGGGGCAACCGCCGGTGGCACCCCTTAAGGTGGCGCCGGTCACGCGTCCTTTTGCGCCCGCCAGGCGTGGGTCAGGCGGACGAAGCCCGCCACATCCACCTCTTCCGCCCGCCAGGTGGGATCGATGCCCGCCGCCGCCAGCAGCGGTTCCGGCTGCGGCACCAGGCCCTTCAGACCGGCGCGCAGCATCTTGCGGCGCTGGTTGAAGGATGCGGCCACCACCCGTTCCATATCGGCGAAGGCGGGCGCATCGGCGGGCATGACGCGCGGGGTGATGTGCACCACCGACGACACCACCTTGGGCGGGGGTGAGAACGCCTGCGGCGGGATATCGAACACCAGCTTGGCATCGGCCACCCACTGGCTCATCACCGCCAGGCGGCCGTAATCCTTGGTGCGCGGCTTGGCGACGATGCGTTCCACCACCTCTTTCTGGAACATCAGCGTCAGGCTGCGGAACTCCTGGATCTGCTTCAGCCAGCCGATCAGCATGGGCGTGCCCACGTTGTAGGGCAGGTTGGCGACAATGGCGCGCGGCGCCGGGGCCAGCGTGGTCATGTCCACGGCCAGGGCGTCGGCCTCCACGATGGACAGCCGCCCGGCGGCGGCCTCGACCACATCGGCCAGGGCGGCGACGAAACGGCTGTCGCGCTCCACCGCCACCACCGCCTTGGCATCGCTTTCCACCAGCGCGCGGGTCAGGCCGCCCGGGCCGGGGCCGACCTCGACCACCGTCACCCCGCTGAGGTCACCCGCAACGGCGGCGACGCGCGCCGTCAGGTTCAGGTCCAGCAGGAAGTGCTGGCCCAGCGCCTTGCGGGCACCCAGGTCGAAACGGGCGATGACGTCGCGCAACGGCGGCAGATGGGAAAGATCGGTCATGGGGAATCGCTAAAGGAGAACAGGGTCAGGCAGAGGCGGCACGTTGCCGAGCCAAGCGCTCGGCCGAGAGGATGGCCGCCACCAGGCTGGACGGGCTGGCCTTGCCCGTGCCGGCCAGCGACAGGGCGGTGCCGTGGTCGGGCGAGGTCCGGATGAAGGGCAGGCCCAGCGTGATGTTGACGCCGGTGTCGAAATCCAGGGTCTTCAGCGGAATCAGGCCCTGGTCATGGTATTGGCAGATAACGGCGTCGTAGGTCGCCCGGGCGCCGGCATGGAACAGGGTATCGGCCGGCAACGGACCCGACACCGCCATGCCCTCCTCCCGCAGCGTCGCCACGGCGGGGGCGATGATCTCGATCTCCTCCAGCCCCATGGCGCCGCCCTCGCCCGCGTGCGGGTTCAGGGCGGCCACGGCCAGCCGGGGCTGGGCGATGCCGAAGTCGCGGCGCAAGGCCTGGTAGGTCACCCGCGCGGTGTGCAGCAGGGCCTCACGCGTCAGCTTCGCCGCCACGTCCTTCAGCGCCACATGGATGGTGACCAGCGCCACCCGCAGCCCCCCGCCCTCCAGCAGCATGATGGGCTCATCCGTCAGCCCCGCCAGATGGGCCAGATATTCGGTGTGGCCGCGGATGGCGGAAGCCGGCGGCGTAGAGGCTGCTTTTCTGGATGGGGTTGGTGACGACCGCCGCCGCTTGCCCCCCCCGCACCAGGGCCACGGCCCGGTCGATGCTGGCGATGACGGCGGCACCATTGGCCGGATCCGGCCGGCCGGCCACCACCGGGGCGGCCAGATCCTGGCGCAGCACCGGCAAGGCGTGATCGAACACCCCGGCGGCCTCCGCCGGCTCCGCTATTTCAACCACGGGAACGGACAGGCCTATGGCGGCGGCCAGCGCGGCCAACCGCTCGGGACTATCGATCAGGAAGAAAGGGGCCAGCCCCCGCTCATGCCGCAGGCGCCAGGCCATCAACGCGATCTCCCCGCCGATTCCCGCCGGTTCCCCCATGGTCAGGGCCAAGGGAGGGAGCGGGCACTGGGGCGACGACGGGGCGGTCATGGCGCAAACAGGGGGCTGGCCGCCCCCTGTCCTCAACTGCGGATGTCGATGGTGGCGGACCGACGCAGGTCGCGCAGCTGACGGCGCTGCAGCATGTCCATGCGTTCGCCACCGATCATGTTGGCGATCTGGTCGCGGCCGGGCGCGCTGCCCTCCGGAACCTTGCGGTCACAGACCATCAGCAGCATCAGGCCGGCCTGGGTTTCCAGCGGATCGGTGGCCTGGCCAACACCCAGGCGGCCGATCAGCTTGGCCACGTCGCCGGGGATGTCGCCCAGGCGGGTCATGCCCTGCGCACGCGTGGCGGCACCCGGCAGGTTGGCCTTGGCGGCGGCGGCCAGCGCCTCACAGCTATGGGCGCTGTCGCCGATCTTCTTGATTTGCTGGCCAAGGGCCTGGGGGTCGCTGCCGGGGGGAACGGGGACCACCACCTGCCCCACCGCCACCTGGATGTCATTGGGATCGCCGGCCGTCACCACGCGTTCATCGCGCACCAGGAAGATGTAGTAGCCACCGGCGCCACGCAGCGCCACCGACACCTGGCCCGTGGGCAGGCGCTGCAACGCATGATCCAGCGCCGGCTCCAACTGGCCTTGCTGCACCCAGCCCATGTCGCCGCCAGCGGCGGCCGTGGCGCTCTGCGAGAACTGCTGGGCCACGGCGGCGAAGTTGGCGCCATGGGTGATTTCGCCCACCAGCTTGTCAGCCAGCTGGTGTGACTCCTGGTCCGCCTTGGGGTTGTCGACGGCGATGAAGATTTCCGTCAGCAGGTATTCCGGCTTGCCCGCATTGGCGATGATGCGCTGGGTGCGGCTGTCGATCTCCTCATCGCTCACCTGGATGGTGGGGCGGATGCGGCGCTGCACCACCTTGCTCCACGCGATGGAGGCGCGCATCTGCTCCTTCAGGGAGGAAACGGGAACGCCGCTGCGCTCCAGCGTGGCGGCGAACTCTTCCGGCGTGGACGCCTTGTTCTGCTTGGCCAGGCGGCCGAACTCGCGGTCCACTTCCTCATCCGTCACGACTAGGTTGTTCTTCTGCGCTTCCTGCAGTTCCAGCTTCTCATCAATCAGCAGGCGCAGCACCTGGGGCTTCAGCTTCTGGCTGACGTCGGGCGTGTCCGGCAGGCCGGTGTTGATGATGGCCAGGCGCATGCGGCCGCTGAGGTCGGTCTGGGAGATGGCCTCGTCATTCACGACGGCCACGATCCGCTCCTCCGGCTCGGCCACCGACGACACCCGGGGCCCCGGCAGCGTGGCGCCGCCGCCGGCGGCCACCGTCCGGGGGCCGGCCAACTGCGCCCACGCGGGCGCCGCCAGGCAGGTGGTCAAGGTCAGGCCAAAAGCAAACGCGGCAGCGGAACGGCGGGAGAACTGGATCATCTGACCTTACCGAGAAAGCGAGGAACGAACGTTATAGTGCCAAGGGAATGCGAAGGCAAACGGGGCGCCGGGCCGGGATGGCAAATCCGGATCGGGCCGGCCGCTCAGCCGTCCTCCAGATGCAGCAGGGCCGCGGCCCCCAGCATGAGACAGATGCCGGCCGGTGCCCAGGCCGCCAGGAACACGGGCAAAACACCGCTACGCCCTAGCGCCAGGATGATGTTCTGGCTGACGAACAGCACCAGCGCGGTCACCAGGCCGGTGCCCAGCATCTGCAAGGTGCCGCCCCGCCGCGCATGGCGCAGCGAGAAGGTTCCGGCCAGGAAGACCATGGCGCAGAAGAACGCCGGCACCGCCAGCAACGACTCGTAGTACATGCGGTGGCGCACGGACGACAGGCCCGTCTGCTCCAGCGTCTGGATGAAGCCCGGCAGTTCCCAGAACGACAGGGTGTCCGGCTGGGCGAAACTTTCCTGGATGCGCGCCTCGGTCAGGTCGGTGGGCAGCGCCGTCACGTCCACATGCTGGGTCGGCCGGCCCGGGCGGTTCAGCCAGGCGTTGCGCAGCACCCATTGGCCCTTCTGCAACTCGGCCGTCTCGGAATCCAGCCGGCCGATGGGGACATGGTCGTTGTCGGCGCCGAACAGCAGGATGGTGACCGTGCGCAGGTTCACGGGCTTGCCCGGTCCCACCGATTCCGCATGGATCAGGTAGTTGCCGTTCTCCCCCTCCTGCACCTGGCGCAGCCACACGCCGGACCGCGCCACGTCCAGCGAACTCTGCTGGCCGCGCAAGTAACGGCTTTCCAGCTGCTCATACCGGGTCAGCATGGTGGCGAAGACGGGGCTGAGCAGGGTGATGTTGAGGACCCCGGCCAGCAGCGCCGTCAGCAGCACCGGCGTCATGAACTGCCAGACGGAGATGCCGGCGGCGCGCACCACCACCAGCTCGGCGCTGCGGGTCATGCGGAAGAAGGTGTACATGGCGCCGAACAGCACGCCGAAGGGGAAGATCTGCTGCCCGATCTCCGGCAGCTTCAGCACGGCCATGCCCAGCACGATCTGGAAGGTGGCGTCGGTCTTGGCCGCGGCACGGCGCAACAGCTCCACCGTGTCCAGCAGCCAGACGAGCGCCAGCATGCCGCCCAGGATGACGATGAACCAGAAGACGAACTGGCGGGTGATGTAGACGGAAAGCGTCGGGGAAATGCGCATGGGATCAGGCCGTCTTTCCACCCAGCGTCCCGGAGGGCGGGGACGCCGCCCGCTTGGGCCCGCTCCGCCTCAGCCGCCGCCAGTTCTGCAGATACCAATAGCCGCCGAACACCGGCACGATACCCACCAGGTAGAGCACCACGTTGAACGCCTGGGTCTTCACCGCCAGGTTGGAAATGCCCAGCATCATGGCCTGCAGCAGCATGCCGAAAATCACGGCCAGGGCGATGCGGCGCGCCTGCCCCCGGCGGGAGAATTCACCCGACATCAGGGCGGTCAGCCCCAGCATGGCGAAGGCCGGGGCCAGCAACGGCGTCGCGAAACGCTGGTGCAGTTCCTGGTTCAGGCGGGGGCGCAGCATCGTGTCCATCGGGATCCCGGTGTCGAACAGCAGGTCGCTCAGCGGCCGCTCACGCGGGTCCGGCCAGCGCGGCGGCTCCCCGGCGTTCAGCACCTTCAGGTCCACGGTATAGCGCTGGAATTCCAGGTTGGAGGCATGGCCCGTGTCGCGGTCGTATTCCTGGCGCACGCCGTCATAGACGATGACGCGGGGCCCGGCCTCCGCCGTCACCAGGATGCCGTGGTCCGCGATGATCATGATGGGGTGCTGCGGCTTGCTGGCGTCATAGATGATCAGGCCGCTCAACATCCCCTCGGCACCACGCTGGCGGACGTAGACGGTCTTGCCCTCGCCCACGTCGTTGAACATGCCTTCACGCAGCAGCACGGAAGAATAGTCGGTGCGAATTTCCTCGCGCAGGCGCACGAACTCGCGTTGCGCCGCGGGCGCCAGGAACAGGTTCAGCAGCAGGCACAGCACCAGCACCACGGCCGACATCTGCAAGGCCGGGCGGGCCAGGGTCAGCGGCCCCATGCCGGCCGCGCGCATCACCACCAGTTCGCTGTCCAGCGTCAGGCGGTTATAGGTGAACAGCGTGGCGATCAGCACGCCCCAGGGCATGACCAGCGCCAGGAAGGTGGGCAGGGTGGAGAACGCCAGGCGCAGGAACATGGTGATCGGGGCGCCGCCCTCGACCACAAGCTGGATCAGGCGCAGGGATTGCGTCATCCAGATGGTCGAAGACAACCCGGCGGTGACGAAGACCATCGCCACGACGAGGTTGCGCGACAAATACCGACCGATCAGGTTCATCGTACTCCACAACGCATAAAAACGGGCCCGCCCGGCGGCACCCCGCCGGTGGTTCCCTCACCACACCTCAAACGCCAAGACCGTTCCCATATGGGGGCCCGCCGGCCCGGCCAGTATAGGCCCCCGCATTTTGGCGAAACCGGGGCATACGAGGACCGACGCGCGCCTTGACAGAGGATGGCACGGTGTTCTTATCGACTCCTGTTGCCAGAAACAACCGCCGGGGCGCCGCAGGGCCGGATTTCGCCCCTGGATTTCAGGCGGCCCTGGACTTTGAGTAACGGCGTACAACATTGAGAAATCCTGTATAGCTGGGTAAACGCCATAAGGCGCAGTCATTCGCGGCGGGGACGATCCTCCGGCCCGTCGCCAGGGACCACCAAGAGAGGCCAAGATGAAGATCGCTTACGCCCAATCCGCCCTGCCCGCCGCCGGCACGCTGGCCATCACGGTGACGCAGGGGCGCGGGCTGGGCCACCTGGGCACCGAACTGGACCAGAAGGCCGGCGGCGCGCTGGTGCGCGCCATGGAGGCCGGGCGCTATACCGGCAAGGCGGATGAGACGCTGACCCTGCTGGCCCCGGTCGGCACCGACTACACCCGCATTCTGCTGGTCGGCATCGGCACGCCGGAGAAGGCGACGGACCTGACCGCCCAGTCGCTGGGCGGCACCGTGGCCGTCAGCCTGGCCAAGGCCGGCGACTCCGACGTCACCCTGGTGCTGGACGGCCATGACGGCGTGGCCCTGCCGGCCGCGACCTTCGCCGCCAACGTCGGCTTCGGCGCCCGCCTGCGCAGCTACCGCTTCGACAAGTACCGGACCAAGGAGCCCAAGGACCAGAAGCCGACGCTGAAGAAGCTGACGCTGGCGACGGCGGAGCATGCCGGCGCCAAGAAGGCCTATGGCAAGCTGGAGAAGATCGCCGACGGCGTGTTCCTGACCCGCGACGTGGTGTCGGAACCGCCGAACGTCATCTACCCGGAAACCTTGGCGGAGCGCTGCCAGGCCCTGGCCGACCTGGGTGTCGAGATCGAGGTGCTGGACGAGAAGAAGATGGCCAAGCTGGGCATGGGCGCCCTGCTGGGCGTGGGCCAGGGCTCGTCCCGTCCGCCCCGGCTGGTGATCATGCGCTGGAACGGCGGCGGTAAGGCCGACGCCCCCGTGGCCTTCGTCGGCAAGGGTGTCACCTTCGACACCGGCGGCATCTCCATCAAGCCGGCTGGCGGCATGGAAGACATGAAGTGGGACATGGCGGGCTCCGGCGCCGTCATCGGCCTGATGGCCGCCTTGGCCGGCCGCAAGGCCAAGGCCAACGTGGTCGGCGTGGTGGCCCTGGTTGAGAACATGCCCGACGGCAACGCCCAGCGCCCGGGCGACGTCGTCACCAGCATGTCCGGCCAGACGATCGAGGTGCTGAACACCGACGCCGAAGGCCGCCTGATCCTGGCCGACGCGCTGTGGTACACCCAGGCCACCTTCAAGCCCAAGTTCATGGTGGACCTGGCGACCCTGACCGGCGCCATCATCGTGTCGCTGGGCAATGAGCATGCCGGCCTGTTCTCCAACAACGACGAACTGTCGCAGCGCCTGACCGACGCCGGCCTGAAGACGGGTGAGACCCTGTGGCGCATGCCGCTGGGCGCCGCCTACGACAAGGACATCGACTGCGACGTCGCCGACATGAAGAACATCGGCAGCCCCGGCAAGGCCGGCAGCATCATCGGTGCGGTGTTCCTGCAGCGCTTCGTCAACGACGTGCCGTGGGCCCACCTGGACATCGCCGGCACTGCCTGGACCAAGAAGGACGGCGCCACCGTGCCCAAGGGTGCGTCAGGCTACGGCGTGCGCCTGCTGGACCGGCTGGTGGCGGATTATTACGAAGGCTGACAACGCCCCATGTTGTCAGGGTAAGATCGGGGGCGGTCCGGCAGCGGGCCGCCCCTTTTCATTCGCGGCCGGGACAATGATGACCGAGGTCAACTTCTACCACCTGCAACGGCGCAGCCTGGAACAGACCCTGCCCGACCTGCTGGAGCGGTCTTTGGCACGCGGCTGGCGGGCCGTCGTGCTGTCCACGGCGGAGGAGCGGACGGAGCAGTTGGCCCAGCACCTGTGGACCTGGCGGCCGGACAGCTTCCTGCCGCACGGCACGGCCAAGGACGGGCACGCCGCCGACCAGCCGGTCTGGCTGACGACGACGGATGAGCGGCCCAATGAGGCCCAGGTGCTGTTCCTGACCGACGGCGCCACCAGCGCGCGCATGGCCGAATACACCCGCGTCTGCGACATCTTCGACGGCGCCGATCCCGACGCCGTCACCGCCGCCCGCCTGCGCTGGAAGGCCGCCAAGGATTTGGGCCTGGACCTCACCTATTGGCAGCAGACGGAGAAGGGCTGGGAAAAGAAAGCCTGAAAGCCTTTTCTTTTCAGCACTGACAGCCTTTCGACCACCTGGCGGCCACGCCTGGACGCCGGCCTGTCGGCAGAACAGACTTATGGTTGAGCCTGCCCCATCGGCATCTTTCCGGACGGGGACCCATGATGGCTTTGCTTACATCGATCGCGCGCCTGCTGTTGCCCCTGTCCCTCTCCGTCCCGCTGGCCGCCATGGCGGCGGAGCCGGCGGCCAGCACGCCCAAGCCCGAGGCCATCACGGTCGATGCCGACGGCACCATCCATGTCGACGGCCTGGCCGTGCCACTGTCGGATTTCCTGAGCCCCGAAGCCAAGGCGGTACAGGCGGCACGCCTGGTGCGCCCGCCCGTACCGGTGCTGCGCGAAGATGGCGTCCCGGCCGCCCGCGCCGGCACCGACACCTTCCAGAAAGCCGTCACGGCCAAATGGCTGGCCGTCTATCCCGCGCGCATCGAAACGGTGACGATGAATGGCGTGCGCACCGACGTGGTGACGCCGGCCAGCGGCGTGGCGCCCGAGAACCAGCACCGGGTGCTGATCAACCTGCATGGCGGCGGCTTCTTCGCCGGTGCCGTTTCCGGCGGCCTGGCGGAATCGGTGCCGGTGGCTGGCCGCGGCCGCATCAAGGTGGTGACCGTCGATTACCGCCTGGCGCCGGAGAACCGCTTCCCCGCCGCGTCGGAGGATGTGGAGCAGGTCTACCGCGCCCTGCTGAAGCAGTACAAACCGGCGGAGATCGGCATCTACGGCTGTTCGGCCGGCGGCACGCTGGTGGCGCAGTCGGTGGCGTGGCTGCAAAGCCGCAAGCTACCCATGCCGGGCGCCGTCGGCATCTTCTGTTCCGGTGCCATGCCGGGCTTCTGGTACGGCGGCGATTCCTTCGCCACCACCCAGATGATGAACGCCCGCCTCCAGGCGACCGACGACGACATGAAAAACGGCGCCGGCAGCCTGTACCTGGCCGGCCGCGACCAGAACGACCCGCTGATCAGCCCGGCCCTGTTCCCCGAGGTGCTGGCCAAGTTCCCGCCCACCCTGCTGGTCACCAGCACCCGCGACAGCGCCATGAGCAACGCGCTGATCACCAACACCCGCCTGCTGGCGGCCGGCGTGGAAACCCAGCTGTTCGTGCAGGAAGGCCTGGGCCATGGCGAGTTCACCTACGTCGTCGGCAGCGATGAGGCCAAACAGGCCTACGACGTCATCTGGCGATTCTTTAACAAGCACCTGGCGCGATAAGGCGGAACGCGCAACCAGCCGGAAACCCACCAATACGCCGTTGTTGCCGGCCGGTTATTTTTGGTAACGGCCGGCGGAGCGGCCATTGCCTTGGCACCGGCTTTCCCTACCATCGTCCGAACAGACGGGGGATGGGCGATGGGACTGACGCGGCGCGTAGCGGGTTTGGTTTGCGGGCTGGCCATCGTTCTCAGCCCGGTGGCGCACGCCGCCTTACCCGCCATCACGGTGGCGACCGACGCCGACAACCACGCGCGGTTCGTCACGGCGGATGGTCGCCCTTTCATCCCGCAGGGCGTCAACTGGGTGGTGGTCTCACCGGGCACACCCGCCACCCAGCAGAACATCAGCTTCAACCCGGACTATTACCCGGCCCATCGCACGGCCATCCATCAAAGCCTTCGGGCAATCGCCCGCGACGGGTTCAATTTCGTCCGTATCCGGCTGGACGCCGTCGGCATCGCGGGCCCCGCCGGAACGTTCGGCCTGAACCCCACCTACATGGCCAATGTCATCGACTTCATCCGTGCCGCCGCGGCCGAGGGCCTGTATGTGGAGCCGACCGGGCAATGGCTGCCCGCCAATTACTACATGCTGGTACCCCGCGACGGCTTCCCGGAACCGGACCGACAGAACACCGCCGGCATCAATGAGATGCTGTTGAGCCGGGGGGAAAGCCACGCCTACGGCCGTTATATCGCCGACGTGCTGGCGGCCATCAAGGCGGCCGACCCGCACCTGCTGTCCGCCGTCTTCTGCGTCGATCTGTGGAACGAACTGGGCTTTGAGTCCAAGGACCTGCCCTTCTCCCGCGAGACCGGCCGCTATACGGCGGAGGATGGCAGCGTCATCGACCTGTCCGACGCCACCAGCCGCCAACGCCTGGCGGACGCGGCCACCACGCGGTGGATCGACGGCGTAATCGCGGAGGCCAAGCAGGCGGCACCCGGCATGCTGTTCACCGCCAGTGTCTTCAGCCCCCTGGACGTCTTCCGCCCCGGCTATGTCGGCGTGTTCCAGCACGACGCGAAATGGGGCGACCCGCGCCAGCCCCTGCGGCTGTCGGCCATCCAGGACTCAAAGGCCGACTTCCTGGAAATCCACCTCTATCCCCACACGGCGGGGGCCACCCTGGACGACCAACTGGCCTCGCTGGAATATTCCCCCACCCGCGACAGCAAACCGGTGCTGCTAGCGGAAACCGGCGCGTTCAAGGGCGAGATCAAAGACATCGGCCAGGTCGATGCCACCCTGCGGGGCGTGCTGCGCCAGTCCTGCGCCCTGCATTTCGCCGGCTGGGCCTATTGGACCTGGGACACGGACGGGCAGACGGATCTGTGGAACCTGAAGGAAAACGGCGGCTACCTGGAAAAGCGGCTGTCGCCGAAGTTTTTCGACTGGTGCAAGGCGTGACAGGGCATCAAGGATCGCCGGCAATGGCCCCATAACTTAGGATTTTTCCGTCGCGGGTCAGCAGCGCCAGATTATCGACGCGCGACTGCGCGATCAGCATTCGGTCAAACGGGTCGCGATGAATGGCGGGCAAGGCCAGCACTGCTTGGCAGTGGGCTGGCGTAACCAGCAACAGGTCTATGCCGTGAGGAAGCGTGAACAGACGGGCATCGTCGTCAATGCGCCCCAGCCCCATCAGCAAAGCGATTTCCCATAGGCTAACCGCGCTTACATAGCGGATGACCGCCTGATCGATATGCGCGCGCTCATCCTGTGTTAGGCGCGCCGAATCCGTTCGCAGCCATAGGTAAATGTGGGTATCGAGCAAGACGGCCTTGCTCATAAATCGTCATGTCCCGGCATGAAGTCGGCGATCATGTCTTCCGGTAGCGCCAAATCCTCATCAATGCGCAAGCCCGCCAAGTCGTCATAGGTGACCGGTTGACTGGCCAAGCCTGTCAATCGCGCCACCGGCCGGCCGTTGCGGGTCACGATGATTTCTTCACCCGCCTCCGTCCGGGCCACCAGGGACGCGAACTCCGCCTTGGCCTGTGCGATCGATACGGCCGTACCCATGGCGTCCATCCTAAAATGACCATCCATGGTCATCATCTGCCCATCCTCCTTAGTCGTCAACCAGCGCCCTTCCCCTGTGCATATGCAGCATGGACGGGCGCCCGCCCCCTGGAACCGGCGGCGCGCATCCTTATCTAAGGCCGATGAACAGCCTATCCATCGCGCGCATCCTGGTGGTCGAGGACGACCCGGCCATGCGCACCCTGATCGTGCGCGTGTTGCGGGAGAACGGGTTCGAGCCGTTGGGCGTGCGCGATGGGCGGGAGATGGCCCAGGCCCTAGGCCAGGGAGCCTTCGACCTGGTCCTGCTGGACGTCATGCTGCCGGGCCAGAGCGGCCTGGACATCTGCCGCGACCTGCGGCGCGACAGCCACGTCCCCATCATCATGGTCAGCGCCCATGGCGAGGAGATCGATTTGGTCCTGGGGCTGGAGATGGGGGCCGACGATTATGTGCCCAAGCCCTTCAGCGCCAAGGAACTGCTGGCCCGCATCCGCGCCCTGCTGCGCCGCGCGGCGCACCCCCGCAACGGCGATGCCGGCGGCACCATCGGCACCACCCCGCAGGACGCGATGGAATTCGCCGGCTGGCGCCTGGATCGCCGCCGCCGTGAACTGACCGACCCCGAAGGTGTCGCGGTCGAGCTGTCGGGGGCGGAGCATGACCTGCTGGTCAGCTTCCTGGAGAACCGCCAGCGGGTCATCGGCCGCGACCGCTTGCTGGAACTGTCCCGCGTGCGCCTGGGCGACGTGTCGGACCGTAGCGTCGATGTGCTGGTCAGCCGTTTGCGCCGCAAGCTGAACGATGACAACCGGCTGATCCGCACGATACGCGGCGTGGGCTATATCTTCACCGCCGACGTGACGGTGTTATGAGGCGCCTGCGCCATTGGCTGGGCCGCTTGTGGCCGCGCAGCCTGATCGGCCGGCTGGCCGTGGTGCTGTTCGGCGCCGTGCTGCTGGCCGTCATCGGCAACGCCGTCGTTCTGGGCCAGGCGGAACAGACCTACGGCGATGAGAGCCAGGCCTGGCACATCGCCGAACAGGTGGAAACGGCCGGCCACGTGCTGGTGGCCATCGATCCCGCCCGCCGCGCCACCGTGGCGAGTTCGCTGTCCACCGGTTATCTCGCCTTCACCTGGAACACCGTCCCCAATGCCCGCGTGGTCCAGGGCGACACCCCGGACGGACGGCGCCTGCGGCGGGAGATGATCACCCACCAACCGGCGCTGGCCGACCTGGACCTGCGCCTGCGCGCGACCAGCCAGCCGCCGGTGAAGGCCTTCGATGGCGACCTGCGGCTGGTGGACGGCAGCATCCTGTCCTTCCACCTCACCAACCTGCAATCGCCGGTGCCGGTGATCTATGCCCAGCTGGGGTCCATCGCCCTGCTGTCCATCGGCGTGCTGCTGATGGCCCTGCTGCTGGTCCAGACCCTGGCGGCACCATTGAAAACGCTGGTGAAGGCGGCGGACGCCATCGGCAACGGCCCGCCCGTGCTGATCCCGCCGCGCGGACCACAGGAAATCCGCCACGTGGCCCAGGCCTTCAACGCCATGCAGCAGCGCATCGACCGCCTGATCAGCAGCCGGACGCAGGCGCTGGCCGCCGTATCGCACGATCTGCGCACCCCCATCGGCCGCCTGCGCCTGCGCGCCGGTTTCCTGCCGAACGCGGAGGAACGCACCGCCTTCGACGCCGACCTCAATGAGATGGAGGCCATGGTCAAGGACCTGCTGGACTATCTGGGCGGTGACGAAGACCCGGAGAAGCCGCGGCGCAGCGACCTGCCGGCCCTGCTGAACACCCTGGTGGACAACGCCACCGACGCCGGCCACGTCGCCAGCTACGACGGGCCCGAGCGGCTGGCCCTGACCTTCCGGCCGCTGGGCATGCGCCGCGCCCTGTCCAACATCATCAACAACGCCCTGGCCTATGGCGGCACCGCCCGGGTGGAGGTGCGCGACACCGGCGTCTCCGCCCTCATCTCCATCAGCGACGACGGGCCCGGCATCCCCGACGGCGCGTTCGAGATGGTGTTCGAGCCCTTCCACCGCATGGAGGAATCCCGCAACCGCGCCACCGGCGGCACCGGCCTGGGCCTGACCATCGCCCGCCAGGCGGTGCGGCGCGACGGCGGCACCATCGCCCTGCGCAACCGGCCGGAGGGCGGGCTGACGGTGACCATTACGATACCGAAACAGGATGCGGCCCCGCAAAAAAGCGCCAGACACACTTTGTCATAAACGAAACGCATCCGGGAAAAACTGGGGCCTTACGTTTCTTGGTGACCCCGAGAGGGGACCATCAACGAACGCGAGGGTCTTCCCATCATGGACAGCATCATCGACGGCGTTTCGCACTTCCGATCCGTTGTCTTCCCGGAGCAGCGGTCCCTCTACAAGAAGCTGGCCCACCACGGACAGCGGCCCAAGGCCCTGGTGATCTCCTGCGCCGACAGCCGTGTCGTGCCCGAGATCATCACCCAGAGCGCGCCGGGCGAGATGTTCGTCTGCCGCAACGCCGGCAACATCGTGCCGCCCTTCAGCCAGGCCAACGGCGGCGTCTCTTCCGCCATCGAGTACGCGGTGGTGGGCCTGGGCGTGATGGACATCGTGGTCTGCGGCCATTCCGACTGCGGCGCCATGAAGGCCCTGCTGCACCCCGCACCGCTGAAGGACATGCCCAACGTCGCCGCCTGGTTGCGCCACGCCGAATCCGCCCACCGCGTCCTGCATGAGGCCTACGACCATGCGGCACTGACGGACCAGGAGGCGACACGCCTGCTGTCCATGGAGAACGTGGTGGCGCAGTTGAACCACCTGCGCAGCCACCCCTCCGTCGCCGCCCGGCTGGCCGCCGGCCAACTGAACCTGCACGGCTGGTTCTTCGACCTGGAAAACGGCCACATCCTGGCGCTGGACGGCGACACCGGCAAGTTCCAGCCGGTGGGCGACAGCAACCAGACCCTGCAGGTGGCCGTGCGCGGCCTGCGCCGAGCGGTGACCGACACGCCCTGCTGCAAGCATCACCCCGCCGCGAAACCGGCGCTGGAACCGGCGGCGGCCGAGTGAGGACGGGACGATGACGCGGCGGCTCTTGCCCGCCACGCTGGGGCGTGACCTTCCCGCCTCCATCGTGGTTTTCCTGGTGGCGATGCCCCTGTGCATGGGCATCGCCATCGCCTCCGGCGCCCCGCCTGAAAAGGGGCTGATCACCGGCATCATCGGCGGCCTGGTCGTGGGCCTGCTGGCGGGATCGCCCTTGCAGGTCAGCGGTCCCGCCGCGGGTCTGGCGGTGATCGTCTTCGAACTGATCCGCGACGCCGGCATCGGTGCCCTGGGCCCCGTGCTGATCCTGGCCGGCCTGATCCAGGTGGCGGCTGGCTTGCTGAAACTGGGGCAGTGGTTCCGCGCCATCTCCCCCGCCGTGGTGCACGGCATGCTGGCCGGCATCGGCGTGCTGATCGTGGCGGGGCAGTTGCACGTCATGCTGGACGCCAAGCCCCAGGCGGGCGGCCTGGCCAACATCGTGGCCGCCCCCGCCGCCTATTTCGGCCTGTTCCCGTTCAGCGGGGATGCCGCCGAGGCGGCGCTGGGCATCGGCCTGCTGACCATCGCCACCATGCTGGTGTGGGAATGGGCGCGTCCCCAGCGCCTGCGGCTGGTGCCGGGCGCCCTGGTGGGCGTGGCCGTGGCCACCCTGGCGGCCACCATGCTGCACCTGCCGGTCACCCGCGTGGCCGTGCCGGAAAGCCTGTGGGCCACCATCCAGGCGCCCAGCCTGAATGAGGCCCTGTCGGTGATGGCGCAGCCCCAGCTGCTGGTCATGGCGCTGGCCATCGCCTTCATCGCCAGTGCCGAAACCCTGCTGTCGGCGGCGGCGGTGGACCGCATGCATGACGGCGTGCGCACCAACTACAACCGGGAACTGACGGCCCAGGGCGTGGGCAACCTGCTGTGCGGCCTGGCCGGCGCCCTGCCCATGACCGGTGTCATCGTGCGCAGTTCCGCCAATGTCCAGGCCGGCGCCACCACCCGCCTGTCCACCATCCTGCACGGCGTGTGGATCCTGGGCGCCGTCGCCCTGCTGCCCTGGCTGCTGCGTGCCATCCCCATGTCGGCGCTGGCCGGCGTGCTGGTGGTCACGGGATATCGCCTGGTCAGCGTCGCCCATGCCCGCCACCTGTTCGAACGCTACGGCGCCCTGCCGGCCGCCATCTGGGCCGTCACCCTGGTCACCGTCGTCGCGACCGATCTCTTGACCGGCGTGCTGGTGGGCCTGGGCCTCAGCCTGCTGGAACTGCTGCCCTGGGCGCGCCGCCTGCGCCTGCTGGTGGTGACCCGCGAGAAGGCGCCCGGCGAATGGGAGGTGGTGCTGGCGGGTTCCGCCAGCCTGGTGCAACTGCCCCGCCTGGCCCAGGCGCTGGAGGGCGTGCCGCCCGCCGCCCGCGTCACCCTGCGCCTGCGCTCCCTCTGGTTCGTGGACCACACCTGCGCCGAACTGATCAGTGGCTGGATGGACCGCCGCCGCAGCCAGGGGGAGCACGTGACCATCGACGACGGCGCGGTCGAGCGCCATCAGGCCCTGGCCGCCAAACTACAGGTCAGCCACGGCTGAACCGCCCATCCCTTTCATCACAAGGAGAGAGAAATGCGATCCATCGTTCGGAAAACCCTGGCCGTCACCACCCTGGCGGCGGTCCTTGCCATCCCCGGCCTGGCCCTGGCCGCCGGCACCAACACCATCCCGGCCGTCACGGTGACGGCGGCGCAGACCGACGCCGCCCGCCGCGTCTGCCGCGACACCCTGGGCCTGGCCCCCGCCAACACCGAATTTGCGGCATGCGTCGACAGCCTGAAGAACCAGGCCACCGCCGCCCAGCAACCGGTGCCCGAGGCCCGCGCCTGCGCCGAGATGGGCCATACCCCCGACGGCACCGACCATCGCCACTGCGTCGCCCGCCTGACCGCCGCCGTCAGCCACGCGCAGACGACGGTGAACTGAGCCCCGTCCGTCATCCTGTTTGCCAATCGGGCGGCGGCTTGACTGCCCGGGTGGTCTCCCATCCATCCGGTCCCCAAACCCACCGTCCGCCCGTGCCCATTCCCCGTCCCCCGGGGAATGGGCTTTTTTCGTACCCGCGGCAGTCCCATGGTTGGGGTTCCACCCCATCGCCCGGCGTGATACATCGTGGCACGATAAGATTGATTCAATTTACATCTTATCCAACACTAAACCCACCTGTGCCGCCCCCATGCATCCCTATCTTCGCTCCTTCCGTCCCACCCAGCCAGCCCTGCCCATGGCCGCCCGCCTGCGCATCTTCGCCGGCGCCCTGCTGGGTATCCTGCTGACCACGCTGGTCAGCCGCTGGTGGCTGGGCACCGCGTCCGGCCTGCCCTATCTGGTGGCGCCCATCGGCGCGTCCAGCGTGCTGGTGTTCGCGGCCCCGGCCACGCCGCTGGCCCAGCCCTGGGCGGTGTTCGGCGGCAATGTGGTCTCAGGTCTGGCCGGCGTGCTATGCGCCCGGCTGATCCCCGATCCCATGCTGGCCGGCGCTTGCGCCGTCGCCCTGGCCGTCCTGGCGATGTCGTGCCTGCGCTGCCTGCATCCGCCGGGCGGGGCGGTGGCCCTGACGGCCGTGCTGGGCGGGCCGGCCATCCAGGCGGCGGGCTTCGGCTTCGTGGCGGCACCGGTGGCGGTGAACACCGCCCTGCTGGTGATCATGGGCCTGGCCTTCAACAACCTGACCCGCCATCGCTATCCCCACGTGGCACCGGCACAGCCGCAAGCCGCCGCCAAGGGCCCCGGCTATACGGCGGAGGATTTGGACCTGGTGCTGGCCCAGTACGGCGAACAGTTGGACGTGGCGCGCGACGATCTGGACGCCGTCTTCCGCCAGGTGGAGGCCCGCGCCTACCAGCGCCGCCATGGCGACATCCGCTGCGGCGCCATCCAGGCCAAGGTGCCGGTGGCGGTGGGACCGGAGGACACGGTAGCCACCGTGCGCGGCCTGCTGGCCGACTATCACCTGCGCAGCGTGCCGGTGACGGATGAAACGGGGCGCCTGCTGGGCGTGGTGCCGGCACAGGCCGCGACAGTCCCCGGCCGCCAGGGCGTACGCCGCCTGATCCAGCCCGCCGTCACCGCCCTGGCCGCCACACCGGTGGTGAACATCCTGCCGGCCATGACCAGCGGGGCGTTCGAGGCCATGGTGGTGGACAAGGATGGCCGCCTGACCGGCCTGATCACCAGCGCCGATCTGCTGGCGGCGCTTTATGGCAATGAGCCGGTCCTGGCCGGCTAGCTCAGCGCTGCGCTTTTTCCCGCAGGTCACGCCATTTATCAACGTTGCGGTTATGCTCCGCCAGCGTGGACGCGAAGGCGTGGCCGCCGCTGCCGTCGGCGACGAAATAGAGGTCGTCGCTGTTCAACGGATTGGCGGCGGCACGCAGGGCGGCACGGCCCGGGTTGGCGATGGGGCCGGGCGGCAGGCCGGTCACGGCATAGGTGTTGTAGGGCGACTCCACCGCCAGATCGGCATGCGTCAGGGTACGGTCCAGCGGGCCCGTGCCCTTGGCCAGGATGTAGATGACCGTAGGGTCGGATTGCAGGCGCATGCCCAGCCGCAGGCGGTTGTAGAAGACGGCGGCGATGTGCGGCCGCTCGGCCGGCACGCCCGTCTCCTTCTCCACCAGGGAGG
The DNA here is from genome assembly GCA_028283825.1 of Azospirillaceae bacterium. Classification (NCBI taxonomy): domain Bacteria; kingdom Pseudomonadati; phylum Pseudomonadota; class Alphaproteobacteria; order Rhodospirillales; family Azospirillaceae; species Azospirillaceae bacterium. The sequence goes on from JAPWJW010000001.1 coordinate 1,731,446, forward strand.
CCAGGGTCACCATCTCCTCCGGCGACTTCAGCGCCACGCCGGCGGCACGGGCGGCCCAGGCCTCATCCACCGCCTTGCGCATGGCGGCCTGCATCCGCTCCACCATCTGCGCCCGGGGATAGTTCAGGCCGAAGAAATAGGTCTCGGGCAGCAGGCTGCCCTCCGCCGGCTTCTCGGTGACGGGGCCGAACAAGGCGGGCTCCGCCTCGATCAGGGCCACCACCTGGGCGGCGGTCAGCCCCTCCGGAATGGTCAGGCGATGCACCACGGTCTTGCCGCTGCGCAGGAGGGCGATGGTGTCCCGCAGCGATATGCGGGCGGGAAAGGCGTATTCCCCCGGCTTCAGCGCCTGGGTGCTGCCGCTCAGGCGGGCGGCCGCCACCAGGTCCATGTCGCCGCGCACCACGCCGGCATCGGCCAGGGTGCGGGCCATGGCCTGCAGGCCGCCGCGGGAGCCGACGATGACGGTGCTATCCTGCGCCAGGGGGCCGGGATCGACGTAGCGGTGATAGCCCATCCAGGCCAGCGCCGCGGACACCAGAATCACCAAGGCCGCCGCCTGGAACAGACGGCGGCCCCAGGAACTGCCCCCTTTGCGGGGACCGGCCGGTGCCGGTCCCTGAGCCTTGGCGGTCACGAGCCGGTGTATTCCTTGAAGACCAGCGAGGCGTTGGTGCCGCCGAACCCGAAGGAGTTCGACAGGGCCGCACGCACCCGGCGCTTCTTGGAGACCTTCGCCACCAGGTCAACGCCAGCGCATTCGTCGGACGGGTTGTCCAGGTTCAGCGTGGGCGGCACGGCCTGGTCGCGGATGGCCAGGATGGAGAAGATGGCCTCGATGGCGCCCGCCGCCCCCAGCAAATGGCCGGTGGCCGACTTGGTGGAGGACATGGAGGCGGTGTTCAGGGCCTCACCGAACAGGCGCTTCACGGCACCCAGTTCGATCAGGTCGCCCAGCGGGGTGGAAGTGCCGTGGGCGTTGACATAGTCGATGTCGGCCGGGGTCATGCCAGCGCGCTTCAGCGCCATGGCCATGGAGCGATAACCACCGTTGCCATCATCCGCCGGGGCGGTGATGTGGTGGGCGTCGCCCGACAGGCCGTAGCCCACGACCTCGGCATAAATCTTGGCGCCGCGGGCCTTCGCGTGCTCCAGCTCTTCCAGGACGACGACGCCGGCGCCCTCGCCCATGACAAAGCCGTCGCGGTCCTTGTCATAGGGGCGCGAGGCCTTGTCCGGCGTCTCGTTGAAGCCGGTGGACAGCGCGCGGGCGGCGGCGAAGCCGGCCACGCCCAGGCGGTTGATCGCGGCTTCGGCACCACCGGCGACCATCACGTCGGCGTCTTCCCACATGATCAGCCGGGCGGCGTCGCCGATGGCGTGCGCGCCAGTGGAGCAGGCGGTGACGGCCGAATGGTTCGGGCCCTTGAAGCCGTGGTTGATCGAGACATGGCCCGACACCAGGTTGATCAGGGCGGAGGGGATGAAGAACGGGGAGACGCGGCGCGGCCCCTTTTCCTTCAGCAGAATGGACGTCTCATAGATCGCGGACAGGCCACCGATGCCGGAGCCGATCATGACGCCGGTGCGTTCACGCTCTTCCTCGGTCTGGGGCTCCCAGCCGCTGTCCTTCACCGCCTGGGCCGCCGCGGCGATGCCGTAGAGGATGAAGTCGTCCATCTTCTTCTGGTCTTTGGGCGGCACGAATTCATCGGCATTGAAGGTGCCGTTGGTGCCGTCGCCCCGCGGAACCATGCCGCCGATCTTGGCGGGCAGGTCCGACACGTCGAAGGTGTCGATGGCGCGAATGCCCGACTGGCCGTCGAGCAGGTGTTTCCACGTGTGCTCAACGCCCGTGCCGAGAGGGGTGACCATCCCGAGTCCGGTGATGACGACGCGACGCATGGGTAGACCTGTACCTAGTTCCAGAAAAAGATAGTCCAGCAAAGACCGTCCCGGGTCGCCCATTCCCCGCCGTTTGCGGCGGCTGGGTCTCGGGTGGCGCTTCCAGCCCTATGGCGGTGCGCCACCCGATTTCCCGGGAAAGAAGGGGGATTAGCCCTGCTTGCTGGAAATGAAGTCGATGGCGTCCTTCACGGTCAGGATCTTCTCCGCCGCGTCGTCCGGGATCTCGATCCCGAACTCTTCCTCGAAGGCCATGACGAGTTCGACGGTGTCGAGGCTGTCGGCACCCAGATCATCGATGAAGCTGGCGGTGTCCGTGACCTTGCCCTCTTCCACACCCAGGTGCTCGACGACGATCTTCTTCACCCGTTCGGCGATGTCGCTCATTTCCTATACCTTCCCGAATTTCACAGTTGGGGTTGCTTGACAAACTTGGTTGATTGGCGTGGCACGTCCGGCACGGACGAAACTGAGCGCCCATCCTTTGGAAAAGTGCCGTCAGATACCACAGGTGGGCGCGTCTTGCCTAGCACCCGCCGTACTTGGGACCGACCTGGTCAAAGGCCAAGCCCCAAGGCCTCAAATCATGGCCATGCCGCCGTTGACGTGCAGCGTCTGGCCGGTGACGTAGCCGGCCTCGGTCGAGGCCAGGTAGAGCACGGCGGACGCGATCTCGTCCGGCGTGCCCAGGCGACCGGCCGGCACGCCGGCGGTCAGCTTTTCCTTCTGCGCGTCGGGCAGCACGTCGGTCATCGCGGTGGCGATGAAACCGGGCGCCACGCAGTTGGCGGTGATGTTGCGCGAGGCGACCTCGGCCGCCAGGGCCTTGGTCATGCCGATCATGCCGGCCTTGCTGGCGGCATAGTTGACTTGGCCCGGGTTGCCGGTGACGCCGACGATGGAGGTGATGCCGATGATGCGGCCCCAGCGGCGCTTCATCATGCCCTTCACCACGGCGCGGGACAGGCGGAAGGACGCGGTCAGGTTCACGTCGATGACCGACGCCCAGTCCTCATCCTTCATGCGCAGGATCAGGCCGTCGCGGGTCAGGCCGGCATTGTTCACCAGGATGTCCACCTGGCCCAGCTTGGTCTCCGCGTCCTTGGCCAGGGCCTCCACGGCCGCCGGATCGGACAGGTTGGCGGGCACGACGACGGCGCGGTCGCCCAACTCGGCCGCCAGGGCCTCCAGCGCCTCGACCTTGGTGCCCGACAGGGCGACGGTGGCGCCGGCCTGGTGCAGCGTGCGGGCGATGGCGGCACCGATGCCGCCGGAGGCGCCGGTGACGAGGGCGGTCTTGCCGGTCAAATCGAACATGGGATGTCCCCTATCGTCCTAAAGTTCAGGCCTTGAGGAAAGCTTCGATGTCGGCGGGCAGGCCCAGCGACACGGCGGTCATTTCCTTGTCGATACGCTTGGCCATGCCGGCCAGCACCTTGCCGGCGCCCAGTTCCACCAACTGTTCCACGCCCTGTTCCTTCATGAACAGCACGCTTTCGCGCCAACGCACGGAACCGGTGACCTGTTACCACCAGCAGGCGGCGGATTTCGGCGGGGTCGGTGACGGTGCTGGCGATGACGTTGGCGACCAGCGGCACGCGCGGCGCCTTGATCGCGGTATCGGCAAGCGCGTCGGCCATGGCATCGGCCGCCGGCTGCATCAGCGGGCAATGGAAGGGGGCGGACACCGGCAGCAGCACGGCGCGCTTGAAACCCCGCTCCGCCGCGATGGCGATGGCGCGTTCCACGGCGGCCTTGTGGCCGCTGATCACCACCTGGCCCGGCGCGTTGTCGTTGGCGGCGGTGCAGACCTCACCCTGGGCGGCGTCCTGCGCGATGCTGCGCGCGGCGTCGAAATCGGCGCCGATGATGGCGGCCATGGCGCCGACACCCACCGGCACGGCGCGCTGCATGCTCTGCCCCCGCAGCTTCAGCAGGCGGGCGGTATCGGCCAGGGTCAGGGCCCCGGCGGCGCACAGCGCGGAATATTCACCCAGGGAATGGCCGGCGACGAACTTGGCGGCCTTGGCCAGGTCCAGCCCGCCGTCCTTCTCCAGCACGCGGGCGACGGCCACGGACACGGCCATCAGGGCCGGCTGCGCGTTCTCCGTCAGGGTCAGCTCATCCAGCGGGCCCTCGAACACCAGGGCGGACAGCTTCTGCTTCAGCGCCTCATCCACCTCGCCGAAGACATCGCGGGCGGTGGTGAAGGCGTCGGCCAAGTCACGGCCCATACCCACGGCCTGGCTGCCCTGGCCGGGAAAGACGAAAGCGCGCGTCATTTGCAAATACCCTGGGAAACTAAAGTCCGGTTCGGTGCGCCTTCGCCAAGCACGGCCCATGACGATGAGCCCCGCCATGGCCGGAAGCCGGCACCGCAAGTCGCGCCATGCATACCGTCTGCAATCAATCTGTCAATCGTCATCACAAGGGGGGATGGGAAGTTGACGTGGGCTGCGCCTGGGTTTTCGGCCCCACGCTACCCCGTCAGGCCGCCGTCCAGGGGATGAAAGGCCGCCCACGCCCCTCCGGCGCCTCCTCCGCCAGGAAGGCGGCAAGCACGTCCGCATCCACCCCGGCCTCCACCGCGATGCGGCGCGCCAGGGTGGCCGACGCCGTCCGCAGGCGCCCCGGCGGCCGGTCCAGCCAATACCCCGTGGGGTTCAGCACCGTGCGCGGGTCGACCGGCACCACCCGGCCGCCGCGCAACTTGCCCTGCACCAGCGGCGGCCGCGCCAGGGCGATGCCCAGCCCGCAGGCGCAGGCGTCCAGCACCAGGTTGTAATCCTCGAACCGCCGATCCTGCGGCCGGGGGCGATAGTCCAACCCATGGGCACCGAACCACGCCCGCCAGCCGGTGGCGTCGGAGTCGTGGATCAAGGGAAAGGCCAGCAACCGCTCCGGATCCCCCGCCCCGATCCCATCCGCTAGGCCGGGGGCGGCGATGGGGTAGCACCATTCCTCGAACAACTTCAGCGACACCCGGCCCGGCATGGCGCCCCAGCCGCAGCGGATGGCCAGGTCCATGCCCTCATCCGCCAGATCCAGGGCGCGATGATCCACCGACAGCAAGATTCGGAGTGCGCCCCCCGGATCGGAGTCCTTACCCTCCAGCACGGTCAGGCGGGGCATCAGCCACAGCCCGCAGATGGACGGCAGGGATGTCAGGCGCACCACCGCCCCGCCCCGCGGCTCCGTCCAGCGGTTGGAGGTGCCGGCGATCAGGGCGAAGGCCTCGCTGGTGCGCTGGAACAGGCGCTGGCCGTCGGGCGTCATGGCGACACCGCGCGCCTGGCGGTGGAACAGGCGCAGGCCCAGCCACTGTTCCAGCTTGGCGATCTGCCTGCTGACGGCGCCATGGGTGACGTTCAGGCCCTCCGCCGCCGCGGAGAAGCTGCCGGTGCGGGCCGCCGCCTCGAAGGCGCGCAGCGCGTCCAGCGGCGGCAAGGGGGCTGAGCTGTGATCCATGCTCACAGTTGGCTGCCGATTTGTTCGATTGTCAATCATCAGTCAACCGGGCCTAGTGGGGGCCGGCGGTTGTTCCCGTCAACAGTTCCGGCTCGAAAGGTTTCCGCCCATGTCCCCCACGCCCGTCGCCGCCACCTGTGAATCCCCGGCCGCCGTGCCGGCCTCCGGCACCCCGCGCCTGGACGGCGCGACGCTCGCCACGGTGGTCATCACCATCATCATCTGGGCGTCGGCCTTTCCCGCCATCCGTGCCGGCCTGACCGCCTTCGGGCCGCTGGAACTGGGGGCGGCGCGCTTCGGCATCGCGGCGGTGCCGGCGGCCCTGTACCTGGCCATCACCCGCCCGGCCCTGCCCCGCGTGGCGGAGCTTTGGCGCTTCGCCACCGGCGGCCTGCTGTTCGTGGCCCTCTATACCGGCCTGCTGAACATGGGGGAGAAGACGGTGTCGTCGGGGGCCGCCGCCTTCATCATCAACATCAACCCCATCATCACCGCCGTGCTGGCCTCATCCCTGTTGGGGGAGCGATTCGGCCGCTGGGGCTGGATCGGCACCGCCGTGTCGTTCAGCGGCATCGGCCTGATCGCCCTGAATGAGGCGGTGGGCACCGGCCACGGCCTGCAACTGGGCTGGGGCGCCCTGCTGGTGCTGGGGGCGGCCCTCTGCAACTCCGTCACCACCGTGGTGCAAAAGCCCCTGTTCGCCCGCCACAAGGCCCTGACCGTGTCGGCCACCAACATGGTGGTGGGGGCGCTGGCCCTGTCGCCCTGGCTGCCCGGCGCCTATGCCCAGGCGCAAAGCGCCGCCGCGCCGGGCCTGGTGGTGGCCTTATACCTGGGCGTGATGCCCAGCCTGGTCGCCTACGCCACCTGGTCCATCGTGCTGTCGCGCCTGCCCGCCGCCCGCGCCAGCAACTTCCTCTACTGCGCCCCGCCGCTGGCTACGCTGATGGGCTTCCTCTGGCTGGGCGAGGTGCCGACGGTGATGGGTGTGGTCGGCGGCCTGATGGCGCTGGGCGGCGTGATCCTGGTGAACCTGAAACGGTGACGCCGTCAGCTGAGGAAGTACGCCAGTTCCTTGCCCCTGGTCCCCGCCAGATAGGCGTCCTGCCAGGTGTCCTTGGTGGACAGGAAACCGCCCTGGGGTGTCACCGGTGCGGCCTGGCCCTTGAGCAGGGCGTCGCGCAGCCGTTCTTCCAGGATGGCCCGCTGGCGGTAATGCTCATACACGTCCAGGACGTGGACGGCGTAGGCCTGGGCAAGGGCCTGGTTGCCCTGGATGACCAGCAGGTTGTCGTCGTTGGCGTATGACGCCTTGTAGCCCAGGTTGTGGCTGCCGGTAACGACCACGCAGTCTTCGTCGAAGGGATCGATCACCACGATCTTGTCATGGATGATGGCGGCCCCGGCGGTCAGCAGTTCCGGTTGCAGGTCGCCCGTGGGCGTATCGATGGCGGCGGCGCGCACCACCAGCACCTGCGGCGCGTCGGCCGGTGCATAGACGGACGGCCTGGGGATCTTGGCCTGGCCGTCGCCGCCTTCGTCCTTGTCATCCGCATCCCCCTCAATGGGCAGGGCCAGGGGGCTGCTGACAGCACCCATGACCATCAGGTCGGGACGCTGCCTGCCCAAATCCACCGCCGCCTCGATGATACTCTGTTTGCCTTCCAGCGAGGGGTAGAAGGTCAGGAACAGGATGGCGTGCCGCGCCCGATCCATCAGGGTGAAGACGTCGGCCAGGTCCGGCGGGGTGGCGGACGTCTTGGTGGTGGCCATCGTCGTGGGGGCGCACCAGATGCGCGGGTTGGCGCCGGCGGCCGGAAAGGCGTGGCCGCCCGCCTGGCGCAGGGGCTTTTGCTGGACGTTGTGGTTGGGGGCACCGGTGTCCACCTGCGTCGGGAAGCTGCCTGTGTCCGCCTTCAGCCGGTTCCAGTAATCCAGATAGATTTGTGCCAGGTCCGCCCGGGTGGTGGTGATGGTGTTGTTGGACTGGGTGCACAGGCCCGTGGGCGTCCAGTTGGTACTGCCCGACAGCAGGGCCAGCGGCCGGCCTTCCGCGTCGGTGTGCACCAGGAACTTGTTATGACCGATATGGGCGCTGTTGTTGAACAGCCGGTCCACGACTTCCGCCGCCGTGCCGTGCAGGGCCGTGCGCGCGGCGGCGTTGGTGCGGTCCCAGGCGGGGTTGGTCTTGGTCCCCTCCCCCGCCGTGGACAGGATCAGGTGCAGGCGTTTGCCCAGGCCCGTCAGCCCGGCCACCAGTTCAGCGTCCGACAGTTCATAGAGGGCGGCGTGGACGGTGTCGTCGGGCCCCACCCGTTGCAGGAAATCCGTCAGGGTGGGCAGCACATCGCCGGTCAGGAAAGTGCGGATGGGGTTTCCCGGCTGCTTCACCTGGTCCAGCACATAACCCTTGCTGGGCGCCTGGCCCGCCGGGGTGTGCAGCTGTTGGCGCAAGTTCTGCGTCGACAGGATGCCATTGGTGAAGACGGCGGAGAAATCACCGTACTCCCAAGTCACGGTGATGGCGTCGGTGGTCAGCGCCGGGCCGCAGACGAACAGGGGCAGGGGCGTGCCCGTATAGGCGCCGGGCTGGGCACTGCTGAAGGTTCCCGTCTGCGCCACCCAATCCGCCGCCGACGGCCGGCCGGGGGCAGCATAGCCCACCGGAACGATCTCGTAGTGGCAGGTGAAGGGCTGCCGGACATCCAGGCTGTCCCGGCTGCGCCGCAAGGTCAGGTCGCGCCAGGAAAACTTCTGCACCGGCCAGACGCTGGTGTCCTGCTGGCGCCAATCAGGATTGGACTGACCCTGGAAGGCCACCCAGGTGGGCAACAGCCGCCGCTCGCCATCCTGATGCACGCGCACGATCATGAAACCCAGCAGGCCGTCGATGCGGGCATCCGGACGCCACGCCAGATAGGCCACTTCATTGTTGCACCAGGCGCGCGCGGACACAGGGGACGGGCACATCGGGCACCTCCATCGCGGGGCGGATGCGCCATGGTGCACCGCCCACATGACGGTTTCTATCAACGCGTGTGTTTCTGTCGACGTACCCCGCCAGGGTAGATGGGGAGTGCCGATCTCGCCGACAACAATTCCTGGCAATCCTGCCGGCTTTCCTGATCGACGGCCATGGCATGCGCGGGCTAGTCTGCCCTCCCGCGCGGATGTGTCTTTATAGGCGCGGATGTGTCTTTCAGGAAAGTCCCGGCCCCATGAACCGCAACCAGCGCCGCCTGGACAAGAAGCAGGGCGGCCCGCCGCCCGGCGCCCAGGCGCAGGCGCTGTTCGGCCAGGCGTCCCAGCACCACCAGGCCGGCCGGCTGGCGGAGGCGGAGGCCGGCTACCGCCAGGTGCTGGCCCTGGCCCCCCGGCATGCGGATGCGCTGTACCTGCTGGGTGTGATCCACCATCAGACCGGCCGCCCGGGGGAAGCTGCGGATCTGCTGGGCCAGGCCATCGCCGCCAAAGGCGACGCCGCCCATTTCCATGCCGCCCTGGGCACGGTGCTGTCGACCCTGGGCCGCACGGGCGACGCCGTGACCGCCCTCACCCGCGCCCTGGACCTGAAGCCCGATCAGGCGGAGGCGCACAACAATCTGGGCAACGCGCTGAAGGATCTGGGCCGGCTGGACGAGGCGGCGGCCCATTACCAGCGGGCCGTGGCGCAAAAGCCCGATTACGCCAACGCCCACAACGGCCTGGGCAGCGTCCGCCAGGCCCAGGGCATGTTGGAGGATGCGGCCGGCCACTACGCCCGCGCCCTGGACCTGAACCCGCGCCTGGTGCTGGCCCTGGTCAATCTGGGCAAGGTGCTGGTGGAACTGGGGTCCCTGGACGTGGCGGAGGCCCGCCTGCGCCAGGCGCTGGCGCTGGATGCCACCAATGGCGACGCACTGGCCAATCTGGGGGCCGTGCTGCAGGCCCTGGGACGGGCGGCCGACGCCACGGCCTGCCTGCGCCGGGCCGTGACCGTGGCGCCGGAAAACGCCGATGCGCACATGAACCTGGGCATCCTGCTGGCCACCGACCTGATGGCGCCCGAGCCTGTGCTGAAGGAGGCGCGATCGCACCTGGAGCGGGCGCGGGTGCTGCGCCCCGGCCACGCCGTCACCCTCAACAACCTGGGCAGCGTGGCCCAGCGCTTAGGCCACCTGACGGAGGCGGAGGAATTGTACCGCCAGGCCGCCGGCCTGGCGCCGGACGATGGGGAGGTGCTGAACAACCTGGCCACCACCGTGCAACTGCTGGGCCGGCAGGATGAGGCCGCCGCCCTGTATGAAAGGGTGGTGGCGCTGTCGCCCGCCCACGCCGACGCGCGCTTCAACCTGGCGCTGACCCAGTTGGCGGCAGGCGACCTGGCGGCAGGCTGGGATGGCTACGGCGCGCGCTGGCAGGGCCGGCAGCTGGCCCCGCACTGGCGCCCCTTTCCCGTGCCGCAATGGCAGGGGGAACCTCTCGCGGCCAAGCGCCTGCTGGTCTGGGCGGAACAGGGCCTGGGTGATGAGATCCTGTTCGCCAGCCTGCTGCCCGACTTGCGGGCCCGCGTGGCGGCGGAGGGCGGGCAGATGGTGGTGGAATGCGCCCCCCGCCTGGTGGGCCTGATCGGCCGCGCGTTGCCGGGCGTGGTGGTGCGGGCGCCGACATCCCCGCCCGGCGCCCCGACGCTGACCGACATGGACCTGCATGTGCCCATGGGCAGCCTGCCGGGCCTGTTGCGCCCCGGCTTGGCCGGCTGGACCGGCTCCCCCTTCCTGGCGCCACGCGACGACCTGGCCGGCCTGTGGCGGGGCCGGCTGGCCGCCCTGCCGCCGGGCCTGCGTGTCGGCATCAGCTGGCGCAGCGGCCTGATGCGCGGCGACCGGTCGGGCGCTTACACCGCCCTGGCGGACTGGGCGCCGCTGCTGACCTTGCCCGGCATCGTGCCGGTCACGCTGCAATACAGTGCGACGGAAGACGAGATCCGGCCGGTGGAGCAGGCGTTGGACCTGACGCTGCACCGCTGGCCCGACCTGGATCTGCGCGCGGATATCGAGGGCGTGGCCGCCCTGATGTCCAGCCTGGACCTGGTGGTCACCGCACCCACGGCGGTAGGGGAACTGGCGGGCGCCCTGGGCGTGCCTTGCTGGCGGGTGGGCACGGCGCACGACTGGACCATGCTGGGCACGCCCGTGCGGCCCTGGTTCGCCGGCATGGCGGTGATAGGGCGTGGCCGCGGGCCCGCCCTGGACGTGGCCGAGGCGGCGGAAAGGCTGGCCGGCCTTGGGCGAATCAGGGCTTGCCGCCCGCCGCCCCTTCCTGTATAAACCCGCGCTTCAACCGCTCCTTGCCGGTGCCTAAGCCATGGCGCCGGCTAGGTCCGTGCGGCTGATCCATCCCGCGATGCCGGAATGATCCGGCACCCTGGGGCGGCTACAGCGGCGGACCACGTAACAGCCATGGGGAGTATCAAATGGCTTTGTATGAGACCGTGCTGATCGCACGGCAGGACATCACGTCCGCCCAGGTGGAAGGCCTGACCGAAACCTTCACCGGTATCCTCAAGGAGAACGGTGGCCAGGTTGCCAAGGTCGAGCAGTGGGGTCTGAAGACCCTCACCTACAAGATCAAGAAGAACCGCAAGGGTCACTACGTCTACTTCGCCCACGATTCCGCCCCGGCCGCCGTTGCCGAGATGGAGCGTAACATGGGCCTGAACGAAGACGTCCTGCGCTTCATGACCACCCGGATCGAAAAGATCGAGGAAGGTCAGACCGCGATGCTGTCCAACAAGGGCGATCGTGGTGAGCGCGGCGAACGCGGTGATCGTGGCGACCGCGGTCCGCGTCGCTTCGAAGACCGTGGTGATCGTGGCGATCGCGGCCCCCGCCCGCCGCGTCGCACCGAAGCTTCTGAAGGAGACCGGGCATGAGCTTCACCCAGGGTAATGCTGGCCCGGGCGCTGGTGCGCCGCGCGCCGCTGGTGGCGGCGGTGGTGGCCGTCGTCCGTTCTTCCGCCGTCGCAAGACCTGCCCGTTCTCCGGTCCGAACGCTCCGGCGATCGACTACAAGGACGTGAAGCTGCTGTCGCGCTTCATTTCCGAGCGGGGCAAGATTGTGCCCAGCCGCATCACCGCGGTTTCGGCCAAGAAGCAGCGTGAGCTGGCCCGCGCCATTAAGCGCGCCCGCTTCCTCGCCCTGCTGCCTTACATTGTGAAGTAAGGAGTAGGAACGATGGAAGTCATTCTGCTGCAGCGCGTCGAGAAGCTCGGCCGCATGGGCGAAGTGGTGTCGGTGAAGCCGGGTTTCGCCCGTAATTACCTGCTGCCCCAGAAGAAGGCCCTGCGCGCCTCCAAGGACAATCTGGCTTTCTTCGAAAGCCAGAAGGTGAAGCTGGAAGCCCAGAACGCCGAGCGCAAGGTTGAAGCCGAAGCACTGGCCAAGAAGATCGCCGACCTGTCGGTGATCATCATCCGCCAGTCCGGCGAAACCGGCATCCTGTACGGCTCGGTCAGCGCCCGTGACGTCGCCGAAGTGGTCACCGCCACCGGCACCGTCATCGAGCGTGGCCAGGTCGCCATCGACACCCCGATCAAGACCCTGGGCCTGTTCAAGGTCCGCCTGGTCCTGCACCCGGAAGTGTCCGTGGCCATCACCGTGAACGTCGCCCGCACCACCGAAGAAGCCGGCCTGCAGGCCGCGCGCGGTGGCATGGTCGCCGGTCGTCGTGATGACGAGGACGAAGAGGAAGAGGTGGTGGAAGCCGCCGATGAGGCCACGGAAGAGACCGAGGCCTGATCCTTCTTCGGATCGGTTGAGTATCGAGACGGCGCGGTCCTTCGGGGCCGCGCCGTTTTGCTTTGTTGCCCAACACCCCTTCCCCGGCTAGCGTCAGCGCCGATACGGTGGACGATGGGGAAACGACGATCATGGCGAATGACAGGGGCGGCATCCGCCAGGCCGCCAAATGGGTGGCGATCATCGGCCTGGGCGGCAACCACGTCCTGGCCTATCAGCAGGCGGTGGACCGCATCCGCGCCCCGTCGCGCGCCATCGCCGACATGGCGGGCGCCATCGGCCAGGTCTTCGGCCGATCACCGGGGGAATTCAAAGCAGGCGACCTCAGCTTCAGCGAAAAGGTCGACCTGTTCGTGAATCCCTACACCTCCATCCGCGACATGGCGCATTGGGAAGGGTTGAACCACCTGCTGTTCTGGCCAGGATTGGCGGCACTGGCCCTGTTCCTGGCGCTGACGTTTGGTGGATCACGACGCGTCATCTAACCGCCTGCCCCCTTTAGCCCCGCGCTTACGAAGAAGTTTCCAAAGAGTAAGCGAAAAGAATATCACCGCCAGACGTGGCGTAGGCGATGGTATATCCGGCATAAACTGGAACCTTAACAGCCGTCCCAAGCGAAATCTTCTCAACAACTATATTGCCGTGGTTTATCTGTAGCGTGCTACCGTTGCCACCACTCTCGAAATTTATGCTGAGCGTTCCCGCCGCGCCTATAATTATATTGCCGGAGGAGGCCGCTCCCCCATTGATCGCCACCCCCCATAACGGAGCGGAAGAGGCATCTTCTGATTTTCCAACGCTCTCCGTGACCATATTTCCAGTCTCCTCGATTCAGGGGAATATTACGGCGAGAATTTAATAGTCACATGCGCCTTACTAATTGTAAATCATCTAACCATGATGGATGAGGGGCGCTTCCCGGCAGGGCAGTTGATCTTGAGGATGCTACTCTTGATCACGGGCCCTGAAATGACGAGCCATGCCATGGACTTCCAATCACCCTGCAGGTTCGGCAAGCAATGAAGGCCCGCGGCGCGTTTTTGGCGTCCTTGGCCGCCATACTCGTCTTTCTGCTCTTCTTTCAGGCTTCGGCGGGAAGCCCGCCGCGCGCTGACATCACCCTTAGCCTCCAAGGCGCCAGCCTGCGCGCCGACTATCGCCTGGACCAGCCGGTCACCAGCCTGCACCTGGGCCAGGGGCCTGTCGCCTGGCAGAACCCGGTGTGGCGGGTGGCGACGCCGGGCATGGTGCTGCAGAACCAGGAGGTCCGGGCGGCGGACGGCCGGGCGTTCAAGGAATTCACCCTGGTGGTGAATGAGGACCGCCGGGTGGTGGACCGCACCTACCCGGTGCTGATCCGCCTGGGCGATGGCGGTTTCCTGGTCTACGGCCCCTTCCTGCGGGCCACATCCGGCACCGCAACCCTGCTGGCGAAAGGATCCGTCCCCACCTTGCCGGACGGTGACAGCGCCCTGCGCGGCTACGTCTTCGTGGGCGCCCCCAATTACATCGCACCGGTGGACGCCCGCCGGCCGGACCTGGGCCGGCTGGTGGCGCGGCCCGACCTGCCGCCGCAATGGAAAGCGGAGGTGGCGCCGGGCCTGGCGGAGGCGCTGGCCTATTACCGCCAACGCCTGCCCCTGCGCGATGGCGTCACACCCATCGTCGTCTACAAGGACCGGCCCGACCCGGTGCTGCGCGGCAATGTCACCGGCGGCGGCATGCTGCTGTTGCAGGTGGGGGGCGTCTGGCGGGTGCCCCGGCTGGAGATTCGACCGGAACGCAACCGCCTGCTGGCGCACGAGGTGTTCCACCTGTTCCTGCGCCGGCACGACAACGCCGATTTCCCCGACTGGATGAACGAGGGTGCGGCCGATTACGCCGCCGGCCTGGTCATCCGCCACGGCGCACCACCCAGCCTGGGGGAGGTGCAGTTGCAACTGGACCTGTGCGTCACCAGCTTGGCCGACCGGCCACTGGACAGCCCGACCACCGTGGCCCGCAACCGCATGCCCTATGCCTGCGGCTTCGTCGCCCACTGGATCGTCGACACCGCCCTGCGCCAAGGCCCCGGCCGTGCGGGCGGCAACGACACCCGCCTGTTCGCCCTGTGGGCCGACATGGCGGCGCGCGACGGTGCCACCGCCGGGGACGCCCTGCGCCAGGCCGTGGCCCCCTCACCCGCCGCCGCCAGGGCGCTGGCCCTGCTGCTGACGGGCAGCGGCGGGGACCGCTGGCCGCAATGGGCCGCCGCCATCACGCAGATGGGCGTGGCGGCCCGGTACGTGGGGGGACAGGACCCCCGGGTGGTGGTGGCACCCTAAGCCGCGCGGATGCCGTTCAGGAACTGGTCCACCGCCTCGCGCAGGCGATTGGCATCGCCGGTCAGGCCGTGCGCCGCCGCGTGCATGTCGGACACCGCCCGGCCCGTCTCACCCACCGCGGCCGAAACCTCAGCCACGTTGAGAGACACGTCGCGGGTGGCGTCCGCCGCCTGGCGGACGTTGCGGCTGATCTCCCCGGTGGCGGCGGCCTGTTCCTCCACCGCGGCGGCGATGGCGGTCGACACCTCGCTCATGTCGCGGATGGAATGGCCGATGGTGCCGATGGCGCCCACCGCCTGGTCGGTCGCCTTCTGGATGGCGGTGATCTGCGCGCCGATCTCCTCCGTCGCCTTGGCGGTCTGGCCGGCCAGTTGCTTCACCTCGTGCGCCACGACGGCGAAGCCCTTGCCGGCCTCACCGGCCCGCGCCGCCTCGATGGTGGCGTTCAGCGCCAGCAGGTTGGTCTGGCTGGCGATGTCGGTGATCATCTTGACCACGTCGCCGATGCGGCGCGCGGCCTCCGCCAGGCTGGCCACGGTCTCGTTGGTCTGTGCCGCCTCACCCACCGCCCGGGCGGCCATGGCGCTGGAATGGGCAACCTGCTGCCCGATTTCACGGACGGAGCTTTCCATCTCTTCCGTCGCGGCCGACACCGTCTGCACGTTGCCGGAGGTCTGTTCCGCCGCCGAGGCCGCGGCCACCACCTGACTGGAGGTGGCATCCGCCATGCCGCCCAGGGCGCCGGCGATCTGCGTCAGGTGGCCGGAGGACGCGTTGACGGACTGCAACACCTCCTGCACCTGGCGGTCGAATTCACCCACCAGGGCATCGACGGCACGGGCGCGGCGTTCGCGCCCCTCATGCTCCTGCCGCTGCGCCTCTTCCAGGCGCTGTCGCTCCAACGCGTTGTCGCGGAAGATGGCCAGCGCGCCAGCCAAGTCGCCGATCTCATCCCGGTTGTCGGCATAGGGGATGTCGGCGGCCAGGTCGCCCTTGGCCACACGCAGCATCACGCCGGTCATGGCGGTCATGGGGCCGGTGACGCGGCGGGTCACCATGACCATGCCGGCGGCCCCCAGCAACAGGCAGATGACCACCAGGGCGCCATCCACCGCCAACCGCACGGCGGCGGCCGTGCCCTGCGCCTGCGCCAGGCTGTCCGCCGCGTCCAGCGCTGCGGTGGAGACGGCGGCCAGCACCTCGAACGAGGCATTGGAACGGGCCATCCACTGGTCCAGGCTCACGGGCGACGGCGTGCCGGCCAGCACCGCCTTCTCGATGGTCTCGTGCAGGCCCAGCACTTCCTTGAAATACGCGGCATCGCCGGCGGCGATGGCCTGGCGCACGCTGTCGGGAATGTCCTCGCGCAGGCTCAGCGCCTTGGTCAGGCGCCAGCCGGCCTCCAATTGGCCGCGATAGCCGGCGGACTGGATCTGCATGGCCGGGGTGTAGGGCTGGCCCTGCAAGGCGAACATCAGCAGGTTGCGCTCCAGGCCCGCCGTGTCGCGGGTGACGTAAGCCGCGTCCTTCAGCGCGATCAGGCTGGCGAAGGCCGGGCTTTCATGGCTGATGCGGGCGCCCACGCTGGTGCCCGCCTGTTCCAGCTTGCCCACCAGGGCGTCGGTCGCCGCCGACCAGTTCTTGAACAGGTCGGCCGGGCGCTGGTCCTGCGGCTGGGCCACGGCGGCATCGGCAACGGCGCGCACCTCATCCAGGGCCTTGCGCGCGGCCTTCAGCGCCGGTGCGCTGACACCATCACCGCAATCCAGCACGGTGCACTCGGCGATCACCTCATCCATGGCAGCGTTGGATTTGGCGCGCAGCGCCATCACGTCGGCCATGGCGGCGGGGGAGGCCAGGGTCTTTTCAGGAATCAGGCGCTTCACGGCGCCGCGCTCCAGCCGGGTGCTTTGCAGGGCGCGAAAGACGTCGCCCACCGCGTCGCCCATGCGCGCGGCGCGCGCGGCCCGGCGATAGTCGGTGTAGGCGCTTTCCGTGGCGATGCCCAGCACCACCACCAGCACAGCCAGCAGGATGCCCAGCACCGCGTTCAGCAGGACGGCGATACGCACGGACTTGAAAAACCCTGAACCCTTGAATTGCCCAGACACCCCGGTACCCCCTGGCCCGCTGGTCCCGACGACGGCCGGAACATCAATGCAGGTCTGCCACCTAAGCTTGGGCGAACGAGGTACCCCGGACCACCTATACGGAAGGATCGGATTGGCTCGGGGGCTGCACCGAAAGCTGATCGAACAGGGGCCGGATCAATGGCGTGAGGCGGCGGATTTCCTGACGATGGGCCAGCGACAGGGCGGCCAGCACCGCCTCCGCCGCCGGGGTCAGGCTCAGCACCACCTGGCGCCTGTCCCCCGGCCCCGGCCGGCGCACGACCAGCCCATGGCTTTCCAGCCGATCCACCAGCCCCACCGCACTATGGGGCCGGACGCACAGCCGCTCCGCCAGTTCCCCCACCGTGACATGGTCACGACCGGGGAAACCCTTGATGGCCAGCAGGGCCTGGTGCTGCTGCGCCGTCAGGCCCGCCCCCGCCGCCGCATCCTCGCTGAATGACAGGAAGCGCCGCAACAGATGGCGGAATTCCGCCAACAGCACGTAGTCGGCCTTGTCCAAGGCGGGGGTGTCGGCGGGGTTTTGGGGGTGCGTCATGAGGCGGAGTCCGGGCGGCCTTGAAAAATCGACGCCTTTATAAATATCGCAGTACGATATATTAAGGGCGCGAACCGGCGGGAACGCCGGCCCTTCCCTTATAAGCGGTAACGATGATGGCAAGCGATGCGCCGATGACGTCCTCCCGCCCACCTCGGGACATGCCCTGGGTGATTTCAGCGCCGACCGGCGCCTGCCGATGCTGATGGCCATGGCCGTGCTGGTGGGGGCTGCCGGGGCCGGGGCCGCCTGGGTGCTGCTGCGCCTGATCGACCTTGCCACCAACCCTGGCCTATTTCGGCCGGATCAGCGTGGCCCCGGCCCGGCCGGTGGACAGCCCGCTGGGCTGGTGGATGGTCCTGGTCCCGGTCGCGGGCTGCCTGATCATCGGGCTGATGGCGCGCTACGGTTCCGAAAAGATCCGGGGCCACGGCATTCCGGAGGCGATGGAGGCCATCCTGGTGGGCCGCAGCCGCATCCAACCCAAGGTGGCGCTGCTGAAACCGCTGTCGTCCGCCATTTCCATCGGGTCGGGCGGTCCCTTCGGCGCCGAGGGCCCCATCATCATGACCGGCGGGGCCATCGGATCGCTGTTCGCGCAGTTGTTCCACCTGACGGATGCGGAGCGCAAGACCCTGCTGGTGGCGGGTGCGGCCGCAGGCATGAGGGCCACCTTCGGCACACCGGTGGCCGCCATGCTGCTGGCCGTCGAACTGCTGCTGTTCGAATGGAAGCCGCGCAGCTTCATCCCCGTGGCCGTGGCGGCCGCCGTGGCCGCCGCCTGCCGCCCGGCCCTGCTGGGGGCCGGCCCCCTGTTCCCCCTGGCCGACAGCGCGCCCCTGCCGGCCCTGGGCCTGCTGCTGTGCGCCGTGCTGGGTGTGCTGGCCGGCCTGGGATCGGGCGTGCTGACCCGCCTGGTCTATGGGTTCGAGGATTTGTTCGCCCGCCTGCCCCTGCACTGGATGTGGTGGCCCATGATCGGCGGCCTGGCGGTCGGCATCGGCGGCCTGGTCGATCCCCGCGCCCTGGGCGTGGGTTATGAGAACATCGCCGCCTTGCTGCATGCCGGCATGGGCATGGACGACGCCCTGCGCCTGGTGGTGGTCAAGGCGCTGATCTGGGCCATCGCCCTGGGGTCCGGCACCTCCGGCGGGGTGCTGGCGCCCTTGCTGATGATGGGGGGCGCCCTGGGCGCCGTGTTCGGCCTGACCGTCCCTTACGGCACGCCCGGCGACTGGGCCCTGGTGGGCATGGCGGCGATGATGGGCGGCACCATGCGGGCGCCGCTGACCGCCATGATCTTCGCACTGGAACTGTCGCACGACATGGGCGCCCTGCTACCGCTGGCCATCGCCTGCACCCTGTCGCATGGCACCACGGTGCTGCTGCTGAAACGCTCCATCCTGACGGAGAAGGTGGCCCGGCGCGGCCATCACATCGTGCGTGAATACGGGGTCGATCCCTTCGACACCCTGCGTGTCGCCCAGATCATGGTGCGGCGGGTGGACACGCTGGCCAACGGCATGACCTTGGCCGACGCCGCCGCCTTTTTCCTGGACGGCGCCGACCGCCACAAAAGCTATCCCGTCGTGGACCAGGACGGCCGGGTATTGGGTATGGCATCCCGCGCAGACGCCCTGGTCTGGACACGGCAGGCGAATGACGGCCACACCCTGGCCGATCATTGCGCCGACAGCCCGCTGGCCGCCGCCTATGAAGATGAACTGGTCGGCGCCGTGGCCGACCGCATGGCCGACAGCGGCCACGGCCGCCTGCCGGTGCTGGACCGCGATACCGGCGCACTGGTCGGCCTGGTGGCCCGGCGGGACCTGCTGGCCGCCCGCGCACATGGCCAACGCCAGGAACGGGGTCGCGAAGCACTGCTGCGCCCCGGGCGGCGGATCAAACAGGGGGCGTGAGGAAAACTCAGACGGTGAGTTCCACGTGGTGGATCTCGGCGTTCTGCGCCAGCAGCGCCTGTAGGTAGGTTGAGATCTTGCGGGCGCCATCGCTGTTCACCGCCAGGCACTGGCGCAGGGCGTCGGCCAGACGGGCATTCTCCAGCCGCTCGGCATCGCTAAGGCCGGCGTGCTGGGGTGCAAGGTGGTCCACGATGTGGGCCAGTTCCATGCCGGGCTGGGGTTCCGCCATCGGGGCGCCGTCACGCACCAGGCCGCGTAAATTCTGCTGCAGCCGTTCCAGATGGTCGGGCGCCAGGGAGCCGGTGGGGTCGACCTCATCCACGATGTCGTCGAATACCGACCGGCCGTGGCGTTGCCCTTCCTGGGGCTGGCCGTCCCGCTGGCGCCGCCGGTCCTGCTGCCGCGCCTCACGTTCCTTCACCGCGCTCACCCGGTTGACGTTCAGCTGCGCCGCCGGCGGATGGGCGGGGCTGATATCGGGAATGGGGACGGGCGTGACAATCATGATCTCACCACCGTAGCGCGAATCGGAAATGCCGGCAAGATGGCACGGCGATTTCCTCAATAGACACCATGGACTGGGGCAAAATTTTGGCATGCCTGGGCGGCCATCCCCCGCATCCATCACAATCATTGAAAGATCACCAGGCCAAGCGGCACCGTTCTCCATCTGCCGCCAGCCGAAAATGGAAAAACGGATTCATGGCGAAATTTATAGATGACGACACCGGCAATAACGATTTCACCCAACCACTGCCAATTCCTGTGCCCTTATCCAGTGCCTTCTTTACAGGTCGTAATAATGATGGTCCGGGTAAAGGGGCTGCCAGGCCACCGGCCTTATGGTCTAGATCGCCCGACAACGCTTTCCTGTCAGCCGCACGGCCCTTTTCCAGCAGGAGGCTGTCATAGGCCGGACGGGGGCTTGCCCCGGCCGGGCGCGCCCGCTACGGTCGCGGGCCAGGGCCAATAAAAAGGACCGGTCATCGTGGACATCAACGGCGAATATTTGATCGCGTCACCCCGTGACCGGGTGTGGGCCGCGTTGCATGACGTCCGGCTCCTGGGCCTCAGCCTTCCCGGCGCCGAACAGGTGGAGCAGGCCAGCGACGGCAATTTCAGCCTGATCACGACATCGGCGCACGGGCCGCTGGCCGGCCGCTTCCACACCGCCGTCACCGTGTCGGAGCCGGTGCCGGCCGAGGCCGCAACACTCACCCTCGACATCCGCCAGGGGGCGGACGCCGTGGCACAGGGTACCGTCCGCGTTGCGCTGCACGACGCCGCCAACGGGCACACGCTGCTGACCTATGCCGCCGATCTGATCGTCAGCGGCGCGCTGTTGCACGTGGGGGCCCGGCCCCTGCACACCGCCGCCGCCACGCTGGCCGGCACCTTCATCAACAACCTCGCGGCCACCCTGGCGTCCGCCCATCCGGTCTTCGCCGAACCCGCCGTGGACGCCGCCGCCATCGCCGAAGTCGTGCCTGAGGAAACCATGCCTGAACCCACCGTCCCGCCGGAGGAAACCGCAACCGCCGACGCAACGCCCATCGCGGAGGCCAAGCCCAAGCGCACCCACAAACCCAAGGCGGTGCCGCTGTCGGCGCCGGCACCGGAGGAGCCACCGCCCCAGGCGGAGGAAATCCCCCTGGTGGAACTGGCCCCCCTGAGCGAGGCGCTGGCCCCAACCCTGATGCTGGCCGCCCAGGAAGAGGCGGCGCTGAAGGCAGAAACCGCCCAGGAGGCGGCGCAGGCCGAAACCCTGGAGATCGACGCCCCGATGTCAGAGGCGGAGGCCCACGCGGCGGCGGAGGCCCACGCCCGTGCGGTGGAACACCAGGTGCGACCGACGGAGGCCGAGGCCCTGGGCTCCGCCGGCATCTCCCTGCCGCCGGAACCGGCCGCCCCCAACGGCGTGTCCCCACCGGCCCTGACGCCGCCGCAGCCCCATCCCGGCCTGCGCCCCATGATCTGGATCCCCATCCTGGTCCTGATCCTGCTGCTGCTGATCGTCCTGATCCGCTGAGAGGGCCCCCAGGAAACATCGGTGACTTCGACGCGCGGGGCTCCGGTCCCGCGCGCCATTGGCATTACACCCCGCCGTCCTATTGATAACGAACGCCACCCCCCTTAGCCTTAGGCGAGAGCGGGGGATATATACCACCCTGGGTGTGGCGGGCCGTCGCAGCGGCCGATGGCGCCGCACGGTATGACACCCCGGCGCGAGTAAGCTGAAGAGGCCAGACCAGAACGACAGCACGAAGACGACCAGGACCAGCGACCATAACGGCCCGGCTGAAGGAGGAACGCCCATGCATCCCGTGGACTTTCACCACCCGACCCGACCCACCCCGGCATCCAGGCCCCCCGACCAGGGCGTCCCCGCCCTGACCGGCATCGCCGCCACCGCCGACGGCCTGATGGTCGGCGCCTTCGCCACCCACACCACCATCGCCGCCAGTCCGCTGGTCGCCCGCATCCTGCCGGCCCTGGGCCGCCTGGCTGGCGGCGTGGGCGACCGCCGCAACCGCGATCACGACACCATCGGCGCACGGCTGGGCAATATCCGGCCCGGCGGCGCAATGGATGAAGAGGGCGATGGCGACTATCCCGCGGCCCTGCTGGCCCTGGACGCCACCCTCCATGCCGCCGCCCCGGCCGGCCGGCGGCGGCTGGCGGCGCAGGAGTTCCTGTCCGGGAACGCGGTGGCGCCCGATACCCTGCTGGCCGTGCATTTCCCCCGCCCGCGTCGGGCCGCCTACGCCCGTTTCCGTACCCCCCAGGATCACCAGGCCATCGTCGGCGTGTTCGTCGCCGATACGCAGACGGGCGCCCGGGTGGTGGTCAGCGGCGGCGCCCCGGGCATCTTTCGCTGGACGGCGGCGGAGGACGCGCTGGATCAGGACTTCAGCCCCGACGCCCTGGCCGGCCTGGCCCTGGACACGGGCGCGTTCAGCAGCGACGGGCACGTCATCGCCGCCTACCGCGCCCTGGTGGCGGCCGCCACGGCGCGCCGGGCGGTGGCGGCCTGCTGAAGCACCGGGCGGCATCGTCGCGGATATGGCATAATCCCAGTTGCGCCCGGTGGGGTTCATCGGCCAAACCTGGGATGCCCCCCTGGCGGATTGGCGGGCCGGACCCCATCTGGCTGGTGGCCCGTCCGGGCATATTTGACGCTTCGGGACCCCATGGCCGCAGACACCCTTCCCCCGCAATCCGTTTCACCCGCCCCGGTGCCCGATGCACCGGTGGACGACCTGTCCATCCTGCGCACGGTGGACGGCTGGCTGTCCCAAGGCCAGGTGGCGGCCATCGCCACGGTGATCGCCACCTGGGGCTCCTCCCCCCGTCCGGTGGGCAGCAAGCTGGCGGTGGATGCCCAGGGAAACATGATCGGGTCCGTCTCCGGCGGTTGCGTCGAGGGGGCGGTAGTGGAAGAGGCCCTGCGCGCGCTGGCGGATGGGGAACCCCGGCTGCTGACCTTCGGCGTGCCGGACGAACGCGCGTGGGAAGTGGGCCTGGCCTGTGGCGGCACCGTGCGCATCTATGTCGCCCCCATCGGACCCGGCCACGGCATCAGCCGCCGCCGCCTGCTGTCGGCGCTGGTCGCCGCGGCCGACGCCAAGCGCCCGGCGGCCCTGGTCACCGACCTGGCCACCGGCCAGCAAACCCTGCTGGAGCCCCGTGCGGAAGGGGACCGGCAATTGGGGGAGGTGGCGTTGCCCGTCTCCGTCCGCGACGCGGTGCTGGATGCCATCGCCGACGACCATTCCGCCCTCATCACCTGCGATGGGGACGCCGATGGCGAATGGTTCGCGCAGGTGTGGAACCCGCCCCTGCGCCTGGTCATCATCGGCGCCGTGCACATCGCCCAGGCGCTGACCCCCATGGCCCGGCTGGCGGGGTATGAGGTCACGGTGGTCGACCCGCGCGCCGCCTTCGCCAGTGCCGCGCGCTTTCCCACCACCACGGGTGTCAGCTTGGTCGGCGACTGGCCGGACGACGCCGTCGCCGCCCTGGCGCCCGATCGGCGCACGGCCGTGATCACGCTGACCCATGACGCCAAGCTGGATGAGCCCGCACTGCGCGCCGCCCTGGAAAGCGATGCCTTCTTCATCGGCGCCCTGGGCAGCCGCAAGACCCACCACCGCCGCCTGGAACGGCTGGCGGATTTCGGGCCCACCGCCCTGGAACGCATCCACGGGCCCGTCGGTCTGGACATCGGCGCGCTGACCCCGGCGGAGATCGCCGTTTCCATCCTGGCGCAAGTGACCCTGGCGCTGCGCGGCGCCAAGGCCGGCCGTTCGGTGCCATCCGGCGCGGTCCGCAAGGCCGTCTGTTTCGGAGCGTGATGCCACCATGCGTTTCGGCCCCCTCACCCTCGCCGATGCCGAAGGGGCCGTGCTGGCCCACAGTGTGAAGGCTGGCGATACGCGCCTGCCCAAGGGCCGCGCGCTGACGGCCGATGATCTGGCCCAGTTGGCCGCCGCCGGGGTAGCGGAGGTGGTGGTCGCCCGCCCCGATGCGGATGAGGTAGGCGAGGATGGCGCCGCGACCCGCGTGGCCCGCGTCCTGGCCGGGCCGGGCCTGAACCTGACGGCGGCGGTGACGGGCCGCGTGAACCTGACGGCCGCCGCCCCCGGCCTGCTGCTGGCCGACGCCGATGCCATCAACCGCCTGAACCGGGTGGACGAGGCCGTGACCGTGGCGACCGTGCCGGCGTACGCGCCGCTGGCGGCCGGCGCCCTGGCCGCCACCATCAAGCTCATTCCCTTCGCCATTCCCGAAAGCCTGCTGGACCGGGTGGAGCGCATCGCCGGCGAGACGGGGCCCGCCCTGCGCCTGGTACCCTGGACCGGCGTGCGTGCCGGCCTGGTGCAAACCCGGCTGCCCGGCCTGAAGGTCTCGGTCCTGGACAAGACGGCGGCCGTCACCGCCAGCCGCCTGGCCGCCGTGGGCGGCACGCTGGTGGCGGAACGGCGCACCGCCCACGATGCCGCCGCCGTCGCCGCCGCCCTGGCGGAACTGGACGGGCTGGACCTGCTGCTGGTGATCGGGGCCTCGGCCATCACCGACCGGCGCGATGTCCTGCCCAGCGGCATCGAGCGGGCCGGCGGGCATGTGCTGCATTTCGGCATGCCGGTGGATCCCGGCAACCTGATGCTGCTGGCGCGGTTGGAAACCACCCCGGTGCTGGGCCTGCCCGGCTGCGCCCGGTCCAGCCATCTCAACGGCTTCGACTGGATATTGCAGCGTCTGGCGGCCGGGCTGGACGTCACGGCCGCCGACATCATGGGCATGGGCGTGGGCGGCCTGCTGGTGGACATCCCCGACCGTCCCATGCCCCGGGCACCCAAGGCGCCGCCCCAGGCCAAGCCGGCCGCACCGAACGTGGCGACCCTGGTGCTGGCCGCCGGGTCGGCCCGGCGCATGGGGGCCAACAAGCTGCTGGCGGAATACGGCGGCCAGCCCCTGGTGCGCCATGCCGTAGCCGCCGCCGTGGCCGCCAACCCCAGCCGGGTCACCGTGGTGCTGGGCCATCAGGGCGACCTGGTGCGGGCAGCGTTGGCCGGATTGGAAGTGGATTTCGTCGAGGCCCCCGACCACGCCCAGGGGCTCAGCGCCTCACTGAAGGCCGGGCTGGCCACCGTGGCGCCGGGGGATGCCGGCGTGCTGGTCTGCCTGGGCGACATGCCGCGCGTGGACGCGGACGTGCACCGCCGCCTGCTGGGCCGCTTCACGCTGTCAACCGCAAGCGGCAACGGCGCCATCGTCGTACCGGTGGCCGAGGGGCGGCGCGGCAACCCCGTGCTGTGGCCCCGCGACCTGCTGCCGGCCATGAACGCCATCACCGGCGACCAGGGCGCCCGCGCCCTGCTGGCGATCCATGCCCCCCGGGTGGTTGAGGTGCCGGCCGACGGCGGCGTGCACCTGGACGTGGACACGCCCGACGCGCTGGCCGCCCTGCGGCGGGAACTGGAGCCTGTCTCTTAAGAAGGCGCCAGTCCCATCAGTCCAGCCGCCAGCCTTTATAGAAGGCTTGGCGGAAGGGATCGGCATGGGTCATGGCGCGGGCCAGCACGTCCAAGCGCCCCACCCGCTGTTCCATCCGTGCCAGGCCCGGCGCCCCGAACAGCCGCAGCCACTCCGCCGCGCGATGGGCGTCGGATTCGTTGCAGGACAGGGCGTGCAGGATGGCGGCGTCGGCCTCCATCGGCTCATCGCGCGGCATGCGGTGGATCAAGGCGGCGCAAAGCAGCCTCAGCCGCTCGTATTCCTCCGCCGTCAGCATGCCGTTGCCCGACAATTGCGACACCTGGCCACCCAGGAAGGCATCCGCCGCCAGGATGCGCTCCGGCCAGGGCGCCTGCAGCAGGCGCTCTTGCGCGGTGGCGTCCAGCGGAGCCAGCAATTCATCCAGGCGCTTGTCCACCGCCAGCGGCGTTTCGGCGTAGTGGGAAAAGTCCAGCTTGGCCACAAGATCGGCCGGCAAAACCTCCGCCGCGTACCGGCGCCAGTTCTCCGCCTTCTGGGCGTGGACCATGGGCTGGTCGGTCAGCTTGTCGAAGGACAGGTCCTCCTGCCCTTCGCGCAGCAGGGTGATGCGCAGCGGCAGGGCCTTGACCGGCACCATGGCCACACCATCCAGGTATTGCCGCAGGATGATCTCGGGCTGGAAGACGTTGTAGCGATAGGTCTCCATCCCCCGGGGCAGCCAGTTGGCGAAGGCGGCGTACAGGCGCATGAAGGCCGGCCGGCCGAAGGCGAACTGGTCGTTGTACCCCTGCTCCGGGTGCCAGCTGTCGGGCGTGACGATGGCCCGTTCCTGAAACCAGGCATCGAGCATATGGTCGTCGAAGCGGCTGTCGTAGCGCACGCGCAGGATGGCATCGAACGGTGCTGCCTTGCCGTCGGGCCCCTTGTGCGCCAGCGCCAGGCCCAGGCTGAGACCGACGGCATGGAACATGTCGAAGATGGAAAAGGGCGGGCGGTAGTGCCAACGCTCCGCCATGCGCCGCTTCTCATCGGCGAAGGCCGGTCGCGCCGTCACCAGGTGCGCCGCCGGGCGATAGGCCGCCACCAGGGCCGCCACCTCATCCTCCGGCACCTCATCCCACAGATGCAGGAAGGTGGTGACCTCATGCCCATCGACGAAGCGGCGCAAGCTGTCGATGCAATGGCGCCAGGTCCGCGGCTGACCGCTCAGGCACAAGGCGACGCGCATTCCGATCCCTTCCAGACAACATCCAAAGCCGGCCGTCCGGCCCGCCAACGCCCCCAGAATGGATTTATCGTTCCGCCCGAACAAGCATATTGACACCCGCCCCGCCGCCCTCTACAAACCGCCCCCACGACGAATGGGCGCGTAGCTCAGCGGGAGAGCATCGCCTTCACACGGCGGGGGTCGTAGGTTCAATCCCTACCGCGCCCACCATTCGTTGAAAGTAACATGATCAAGCACTTAGATCATGTTACGGCCATTTGATGGCCGCCCTTGAAGCAGATGGGCGCGTAGCTCAGCGGGAGAGCATCGCCTTCACACGGCGGGGGTCGTAGGTTCAATCCCTACCGCGCCCACCATCTGCTTCCTCAATCTTTCCTTCCAAATTTGCCATATCAGAACTCGTGGCGTTGCCGCTCACGCCAGCCCTACGTCGCGTGCCAGGTTCAGGAAACGCAGGCCGCAATCGACGGCGATGTCCTGGTCGGTGATGGTGTCGTGGTTCAGCAGGAAGACGACGGCGTCGGCCACCTGCTGCGGGTCGGGCGTCTGGTCCAGGGGGTTGCGGCGGCTCAGGCGCCGGAATTCCGCCTCATCCTGGCCGGGGGCCGGCAGGACGTAGCCCGGTGAGACGCTGTTGACCCGCACGCGCGGCGCCAGGGCGCGCGCCAGCACGCGAGAGGCACCGGCCAGCGCGTATTTCGACAGCGTGTAGGACAGGTGGTCCGGGTTGGGGTTGGCCAGCTTGAAATCCAGGATGTTGACCACCGCCCCCCGCTGGTCCGCGCCCAGCCCCTGATATAGGGCGCGGGTCAGGACGACAGGCGCCAAAACGTTCACCGTCTGGTGTGCCAGGAAACCGTCCGCCGTCAGGCTGGCAGCGTCATCCCATTCGAACAAGGAGGCGGAGTTGACCAGGCCCGCCAGCGGGGCGCCGGCGGCTTCGGCGGCACGCGCCACCAGGGTTTCCACCTGCGCCGGATCGCCCAGATCGGCCTGGACCACCGCCGCCCGCGCGCCTAAGGCCCGCACCTCCTCCGCCGTGGTGGCGGCGACATCGGCCGAGGCATGGCAATGCAACACCACGTCCCAACCACTGCCGGCGGCCGTCAGCGCGATCAGGCGGCCCAGGCGCTTGGCCCCGCCGCTTACCAGCAGCCAGCGGCTCATGCCCGCCCCCGTGAGGGGACGGAGACGTTCGGGCGGGCGAAGGATGGCACGACAGCAGGCATGGGATTCCGAAGACGGGGTGGAGGCCATCAGAGTCTTACAGGCCGCCTTTCCCCCACGGCAAGCGGCTAAATCCCGGAGCCCCCCAGCCGGCTGTCTGGCGGGCGCGGCAATCGCCCCCATGGCCACCGCTTCCCTCCCCCCGGCGTCGCCGCTATGCTGCCGCCCTTGGCCGCCCTTCCCGGCGCCTGGACACAACCGTTTCAGAAGAATGGGGAATTCCGATGTCCGTCCGTTCCGCTCGCCATCATGGCCGCCGCACCCTGTTGAAGGCGGGCATCGCCTTGCTGGCCGTGGCCACCGCCTGGACCGGGGCCGCGCGCGCCGCGCAAGCGGCGGAAAAGCTGGTGTTCATGCTGGACTGGCAGGCGGAGGCAGAGCACGGCGGCTATTACCAGGCGGTGGCCGAGGGCCTGTACCAGAAGGCCGGGCTGGACGTGACCCTGGTGCCCGGCGGCCCGGGGATGAGCGCGCAGCAATTGCTGGCCGCCGGCAAGATCGACGGCACCATCGGGTCCAACGCCTTTTACGTGCTGAACCTGGTGGAGGCCGGCGCCAAGGTGAAGGCCGTGGCCGCCATGTTCCAGAAGGACCCCACCATCCTGATGGCCCATGCCCAGAACACCAGCAGCCTGGCCGACCTGAAGGGCCGGCCCGTGTTCCTGGGCGACCCCAGCATCAACACCCTGTGGCGCTGGCTGAAAAGCAAATACCCCTACAGCGATGACCAGATCCGCCGCTACACCGGCAACATCGCCCCCTTCCTCACCACCCCCACCGCCGCCGTTCAGGGCTATGTGACCAGCGAGCCCGCCGCCGCCAAGAAGGCCGGCGCCAACGTGAAGATCTTCCTGCTGGCCGACCAGGGTTATGACGGCTACAGCGGGCTGGTGATGTTCAACCAGGCCTATCTCGGCCAGCACACCGCCGCCGTCCGCGCCTTCGTCGACGCCACGGCCGAGGGCTGGCGCCACTACCTGCACGGCGACGCGGCCGCCGCCGACGCCCTGATCCACAAGGCCAACCCGGACATGGACCTGGAGACCCTGGCCTATGCCCGCAAGGCGCTGCTGGACAACGGCATCGTGGAGGGCACACCCGCCATCCCCGACGCCATCGGCCACATGACCGCCGCCCGCTGGGACAGCTTCACCGCCGACATGAAACGCCTGGGCATCTACAAGGCCGGAACCGAATGGAAGGCCGGCGTGGAGATCCCGGGCGTGCCCTGAGTTTTTCTGTTCCTCAGGCGCCGGCAGGGCCGTCCGGCCCTTTGGCTATCCTCGTTTTGCAGTCCGCCTTCGGCTCCCCGCAAAACTCCGGCGGACGCGGTCGCGTCCTATGGTTTTTCTGTTCCTCAGGCGCCGGCAGGGCCGTCCGGCCCTTTGGCTATCCTCGTTTTGCAGTCCGCCTTCGGCTTCCCGCAAAACTCCGGCGGACGCGGTCGCGTCCTATGGTTTTTCTGTCCCAGGCGCCGGCAATAAGGCCATCAGGTTGGCTTCCGGCATGGGTTTGCCCAGCAGGTAGCCCTGGATGATGTCGCAGCCGAGTTCGCGCAGGCAATCCAGCTGGGGTTCGGTCTCGATGCCTTCCGCGATGGTTTCCAGGCCCAGATGGTGGGCCATGGCGATGACGGCGGCCACGATCTGGCGGCTGGCCTCGTCATGCGGCAGGCCATCGACGAAGGATTTGTCGATCTTCACATAGGTGGCCGCGAACTTGCGCAGGTAGGCCAGCGAGGAATAGCCGGTGCCGAAATCGTCGATGGCAAAGCGGAAACCGTTGGCGCGCAGTTCATGCACCGCCTGCAAATTGCCTTCCGCGTCGCCCATCAGGGCGCTTTCGGTGATCTCCAGGGCGATATCGGCCGAGGTGCAGCCCTCCTCCTCCAGAATGCGCAGCAGGCGGTCGCCGCAACCGCCATCGCGCAACTGCACGGCCGACAGGTTGACCGCCATCTTGAAGCCGGTCACGCCCCGGGCGCGGATGGCGCGCACGGTGCGGCAGGCGGTGCGGAACACCCAGTCGCCCAGCGGCACGATCAGGCCCGTCTCCTCCGCCACCGGGATGAAGCGGGCGGGCGACACCGGCGCCAGATCCTCCGGATGGCGCCAGCGCACCAACGCCTCCGCCCCCATCAGGGTACCGCCCAGGCCGCTGGGATCGGGCCGGTACTGCGGCTGGTAGACCAGGCTGAAGCCGTCGGTGTCGGCGCCCTGGCCGCTTCCAGTCCCCGTCCCTTCCAGCGAGACGCGCAGGCCTTCCTCGATCCAGGTGCGGTCACGCACGCGGTCGCCGATCTCCGGCGTGAAGAAATGATAGCGGTCGCGGCCCGCACTCTTGGCGGCATACAGCGCCACGTCGGCATGGCGCAGCAAGGTCTCCCACGTGTCGCCGTCGCCGGGCGCCACCGCCACGCCGATGGAACAGGCCAGCCGCACCTCCCCCCCGCCGGGCCCGTCCAGCAACAGCGGCTGCTGGAAGGCCGCGACCAGGCGGGCGGCCACCTGGCTGACGGTGGTGATGGCGCCGTCGCGGTCCATCATGTCGCTGCTGCCGGCCGCGGCCCCGCCGGTCAGGATGACCGCGAATTCATCCCCGCCCAGCCGAGCCACGGTATCGCCCGGCCGCACCGTGCGGCGGATGCGTTCGCCCGCCGCGATCAGGGCGGCATCGCCGGCGGGATGGCCCCGCGTGTCGTTCAGCAGCTTGAAATGATCCAGGTCGATCAGCAGCAGGGCCATGGGCGCGCCCTCGCGCCGGCTGGCCGCCAGCGCCAGGCGCACGCGGCCGATCAGCAGGGTGCGGTTGGCCAGGCCGGTCAGCGGATCGTGGAAAGCCAGGTGGCGGCTGCGTTCCGCCGCCTCCTTCTTCTCCGTCAGGTCGCTGAAGACGGCGATGTGGTGGGTGATGTTGCCGGCATCATCGCGCAGCAGGGTGATGCGCAGCCATTCCGGATAGATCGTGCCGTCCTTGCGGCGGTTCCAGATTTCCCCGGCCCAGGTGCCCTCGTCCCGCAAGGACCGCCACATGACGCGGTAATATTCGGGGCCCTGGCGGCCGGAATTCAGCATGCGCGGGTCGTGGCCCAGCACGTCGGCCGGGCTGTAACCGGAAATGTCGGTGAAGGCGCGGTTGACCAGGACGATGCGGTTGGCGGCGTCGGTGACGATGATGCCATCGACGCTGTGCTCTATCACCCGACCGGCCACGCGCAGGTCGCGGTTGGCCAGCGCCAGTTCGGCCGCCTGCGCCTCCGCCTGATGGCGCGCCTGTTCCAGTTCATGCGTGCGCTGGCGCACCAGGCCGCGCATCACCTCATGCCGGCGGATGCGGCCATGGACAAAGGCCGCCAGGGTCAGGCCCGACACCACGCCCACCGCCACCAGCCCAGCCTCCAGCGCGCCGCCCATGCCGGTCTCGCGCCCCAGGTCGGCGGCGAACAGCCCCGTGAACGACAGCACGGCCAGGCTGGTCCCGGTCGCCAAGGGGGACCACCGCCGCCCCCTCGCCACCGGGGCCGCGAGCTCCGGAGACGGTGCCGGGTCGGAAGGATCATCGCCGGAAAGCAACATGGCGTTGGTTCCTGAAGGAAGAAGGGACACCAGCAGGCTGGGGGGATGAAGGCGATTCTGCAAGCGGTGGGCCTGAAGGCAACGGGATCATTGGTCTGGAGAACGATGCGCTGGCCAGACCGTACGGGACAGACATGATGCGTCAAGCCCGGTGATGAGGATTTGATCCAACGCAATCCGGCGACGATGCCGCCCAAGCGCTGAGAAAAGCTTAAGAAAACTGAAGCTTAGGTATTGCAAACCTTGGTTTGGCGTGAATGGGAATTCTGCAACTTTCCCTGAAACGTCATTGATGTCATTGCCTATTCCGGCTGGCTGTCTTGTTACCGCAACCCGCCGTCGGGCATGATAGCAGGAGAGCATCAAGGCGCGCCGGGCGGCCACGCCCGGACAGAATGACCCAAACGGGGTACCATGGCGGCAGAACAAGATTCCCTGGGTTCCGACCTGGGACCGATCGACCTGGGCGGCCGGGCCGAGATCCAGCCGGGGGCCCCCCTGCCCGCCTTCGACACGCCGGGCGGCCGCGCCTATCTGTGCCACCGCGCCCGGGAAAAGAAGACGGAACTGTTCGCCATCGTCTGCGACCGGTCGGTGCCGCCCCGCATCGACGCGATGAGCAGCTTTCGCGCCATCGACAACAACAACCTGCTGCACCTCATGGATTGGGGCGTGGTGGACTGGTCGCCGGAGAATCGGCGCCGCTTCGTCTGCGTGTTCGAACGGCCGTCCGGCCGCCGCATCATGGAACGCCTGGACGATGTGATCGAGGGTGTGGCCGACGACGCCCTGCTGCGGGTGGTGATGCCGCAGCTGGCCACCGTGCTGCGCGACATCGCCCAGCGCAGCCTCATCTGCGGCGCGCTGAACCCCACCAACCTGTTCATCCGGGAATCGGCCGCCGCCGCCGTGGTGCTGGGCGACTGCGTCAGCCTGCCGCCGGGGTACGCCCAGCCGCTGATGTTCGAGCCGCTGGAACGCGCGCTGGCCGACCGCAACGGCCGGGGCAACGGCACCATCGCCGACGATCTGTTCGCGCTGGGCGTCACCCTGCTGACCCTGTACCTGGGCCGCGCCCCGGCGCGCGGCATGGATGAGCAGAGCCTGCTGCAGGCCCGCATGGACCGGGGCACCTACGCCACGCTGACGGCCGGCGTGCGCGTGCCGCAGTCGCTGGTGGAACCGCTGCGCGGGCTGATCACCGACGACCCCCGCCAGCGCTGGACCCTGAACGACCTGGACATGTGGATGCAGGGCCGGCGGCTCAGCCCCAAGCAGGCGCAGTTGCCCAAGCGGGCGCCCCGCCCGCTGGAATTCCAGGGCAAGGAGATCTGGCACGTCCGCGGGGCGGCCTGGGCCTTTTCCAAGGCGCCCATCGCCGCCGCCCAGATCATCGAGCGCGGCGACCTGGACCGCTGGCTGCGCCGGTCGCTGAACGATGAGGCGAGGGCCGACAGCGTGACCAACGCCATCCGCAGCGCCACTTCCGGCGGCCGCGCCTCCAACATGGAGGAACGGCTGGTGGCGCGGGTGTGCACCGCCCTCGATCCCACGGCGCCCCTGCGCTACAAGGGCCGCGCCATCATGCCCGACGGCTTTGGCAGCGCGCTGGCGGAAGGCATCGCCAATGGCGAGGGCGGACAGGCCGTGGCGGAGATGATCACCGGCCAGCTGCCGGCCTTCTGGATCAGCGTCCAGGCCGAATACCGGCCGGAACAAGTATTGCTGATCCACCAGTTCGATGCCGTCCGGGCGGTGCTGGAGAATACCAGCCCCGGATTCGGCATCGAACGCGCGCTTTATTCCCTGAACCAGATGGCGCCCTGCTACAGCCCGACGGTGGCGGACTGGTACGCCCTGACCCTGGGCGACCTGATGGCGGCACTGGACGCCGCGGAGACCGGCGGCACCACCGGCCGCGACCCCATGGACCGGCACGTGGCCGCCTTTATCGCCACCCGCAACCCCAAGCTGAACGAGCGCCTGCTGGCCACCCTGGCGGCGGAGTCGGCCCGGCGGCCGGTGGGCGTGCTGGCCATCCTGGCCGACACCCAGCGCCGCGCCGGGCCGCCCAAGGTGCCAGGCCTGGCAACGTGGATGACCGGCATCCTGGAGCCATCCTTCAAGCGGTTCCGCAATCTGCGCAAACGCGAAGAGGTGCGGCAGGCCGCCCAGAAGGCCGCGCGGGAGGGTGTGCTGGACGCCCTGCTCAGCATCGTGGACGATCCCAAGGCCCTGACCCAGGACCATCACGGCTTCATCGACGCCATGCGCAAGCATGAGGGGCTGACCGCCCGCATCGGCAAGATCGAGGATACGCTGGGCGATCGTAGCGAGATCGCGGCCTCAAAAGGCAAGCGCGTGGCCGCCATGGTGGCCAGCGGCATCTCCCTGGCCGGGTTGGCCGTGATCGTCACCTTGATGGCGGGGCTGAAGTGAGCCAGGGTGGTATCATGAATCGCGCCGCCCCTTCCCACCGACGGAGTTACGGCAGCCTGCTGGCCGTGGCCGTGCTGCTGCTGCCGCTGGGGGCCCTGGTCATGCCCACCACCGTGCTGGGCGTCGTCGGCATGATCCCAACCCTGGTCGCCCTGATCGTGGACCGCGATCCGGACAAGCCGGCGGCCGTGACGGTGGGCGCGCTCAACATCTGTGGCGTCATGCCCTTCTGCATCCAGCTGTGGCAGCACGGGCATACCATGGAGTACGCCTCCGGCCTGCTGGTGCAGCCGGTGACCTGGCTGGTGATGTATTCCGCCGCCGGTGTGGGCTGGCTGCTGTACTTCGGCATCCCGCCGCTGGTCGCCGGCTGGTCCGTCGCCCGCGACCAGGCCCGCCATACGCGAGTTGGAGGACCAGCGCCAGAAACTGGTGGAGGAATGGGGGGTGGAGGTCAGCGGCAAGGGCCTGAAGCCCGAACCCGTCCTGGACGCCGACGGCCTGCCGACGGAAGCGCCGGACCCGCTGGCCGAAGCCGTCGATCCCGACACACCGCCGGCCGCGTGAGCCAACTCCGTATAATGCGCGTGGCATTTGATCGTAACCTCTCAAATGCCCCCTCAAACGCCGGGCGCCAGCATCCGCTGGCTTGGGCTTCCTCAGTTTTCAGTCCGCTACGCTCCCCGAAAACTTCCGGCGGCCGCGGTCGCGGCCTACAGCGGCACGAGTCAAAATTTCGTGCCGCTGGTATAAACATCCGCAATCCCGCCTTTTGAGACTGGCCTGCCCTCATGACCCCATCCCGCCTCCGCGCCCTTGCCGCCCTTGTCCTACTGGTCCTGGCGACCACCCTGCCCGTGCGGGGTTGGGCGCAACAGCCGCCGCAGAAATACGGGTTCGAGGTCGTGCATATTTATGCCCACGACCGCCAGGCCTTCACGGAGGGCCTCTTCTACCTGAACGGCTTTTTGTATGAGAGCACGGGGCTGGAGGGCCGGTCGGACATCCGCAAGGTGGCGCTGGAGACCGGCCAGGTGGTGCAGACCCAGACCCTGGCGCCGCAGTATTTCGGCGAGGGCATCGTCAACTGGAAGGACCGGCTGGTCCAGCTGACCTACCGCACCCAGGTGGGGTTCGTGTACGGCCTCGGGGATTTCAAGCAGCACGCCACCTTCCAGTATCCTGGCGAAGGCTGGTCCCTGACCCAGGACGGCCACCGCCTGATCATGAGCGACGGCACGCCGCAACTGCGCTTCCTGGATCCGGAGACGCTGAAGGAAACCGGCCGCCTGACCGTCACCGACAATGGCTATCCCATCCGCAACCTGAATGAGCTGGAGTTTGTGAAGGGCGAGATCCTGGCCAACATCTGGCAGACCAGCCTGATCGCCCGCATCGATCCCGCCACCGGCAATGTCACCGGCTGGATCGACCTGGCGGGCCTGGTCAAGATGTCGGGCGCCGGGCCCGATGCCGACAACGTGCTGAACGGCATCGCCTACGACGCCAAGGGCGACCGCCTGTTCGTCACCGGCAAGCGCTGGCCCAAGCTGTTCGAGATCAAGCTGGTGCCGCTGAAGTAATAATGCGCGCGGCGTTTGTTCAAACGCCGCCCCTCAGGCGCCGGGCGCCAGCATCCGCTGGCTTGGGCTTCCTCGCTTTCCAGTCCACTCCGTTCCCCGGAAAGCTCCGGCGGACGCGGTCGCGTCCTACAGCGGCACGAATCAGAATTTCGTGCCGCTGGCGTCCATCAGCCTTCGCCCAGGCTGGCCGACAGCTGGTGGACCCGGTCGCGCAGGTCGGCCAGGTCGGCCAGGGGCATGGACAGGCGGCACAGCATGGCGCCGGGGATGGCCAGGGCCTTTTCCCGCAATTCCCACGCCGCCGGCGTCAAATCCACCAGCACCCGGCGTTCGTCCGCCGTGTCGCGGCGGCGCGCCACCAGGCCGGCCCCCTCCATCCGTTTCAGCAGGGGTGTGAGGGTGCCGGAATCCAGGTCCAGCCGGCCGCCCAGTTCACCCACGGTGACGGGCGCCCCCTCCCACAACACCATCAGCACCAGGTATTGGGAATATGTGAGGCCCAGCGCGTCCAGCATGGGGCGGTAAGCGCGGGTGATGCGGTTGGTCGCCTGGTAAAGGGCGAAGCACAGCTGCCGGTCCAGCTCCAGCGGGTTGATGCCCTCCACACCCTCTTGGGCGACACCGTCTTCGGGCTGGGGTGCGGAACCGGTCATGCCGCCTTCACCGTCAAATGCGAAATCCTTCATGCCGGAATAGGGGCAGACCTTGGGCGCCAAGGCAATCCGCCATTTCAGGGGCCGGGGCCGTCAGACCTGCAGCACCTCGACCTTGACGCCCTGGACGCCGGTCACGCCCTCCACCCCATTCTTCAGCTTGGTCAGGAAGGTGAAGTTGATGCCGTCGCGGCCGGCCAGCAGGGTGGTGAGCTTGTGCCGGGGCATGTCCACCCGCTTGGCCAACTCCTCCATCAGGCCCTTGCCGCGCAGGGACTTCACCGCGTCCGCCGACATTTCCGGGTCGATGTAGAGTTTGCCCTCGCGGCGCACCAGGTACAGCGTGCCCGACGCCGACGCGCCGGCTTGGCCCGGTCCGGGCAACGCGGCAGCGCGGTTGCCCGCCACCGCGACCGCCCCTTTGGCACCGGGAACGTCGGGGGGCGGCCCCCAGAGATAGGCCTGCACCACCTGTTCCTGCCGGCCATTGGTGAAATCCGGCAGGCTGGGGGCCGACTGCACGACCTGCTGCGCCAACACGCGCGACCGGACGATGGCGCCGGTCACCCGGCCGTACCCCGCCACGGTGGCGAGATAGGCGGCCTCGGCCGCGTCCCGCTGCAACAGGGGGGCGGTGCCATCGCCGGCGGGCGCCGCCTCAGCCTGGGCGGCGACCTGCAACGCCGCGTCGCGCAAGCGTTCCAGTTCACCGACGGCCTGCCCAACGTCCTGCGCCGTCAAATCCAGGTGGGCCACCCACTTTTCCATGACATAGCCCACGCCCAGGCCCATGGGCTCATCATGACCGACCAGGGCCTGCAGCACGGGCTCGACCGAGCGGATGTGCAGTTCCGTCACCGTCTGGCGCAGCTGGGCCAGGCGGATCAGGGTGGCCGGCCGCTTGGCCTCGTCCAACCCTTCGCCCTTGGCCGCCAGGATGGTGATGAAGGACAGGGTGTCCCCCGCCTCCACCCCCAGCTTGCGGAAGGCGTTCAGGTCCCGGGTGCGCGCCACCCTCTGGCAAGTGCGCTGCAGGGCCGCCACCGACTGTTCCAGCTGCCGGATGTCGGCCATGATGCGCGTGTACAGCCGCCCCTTGTCGGGCTGCTTCTTCCACGATTGGGTCGCATCGGCGCGCGGCACGGGCTTAAGCTCCTGGTGATGAGGCCGCCCATGGTAGCAGGCGGCGGCGACGCGCCCCACCGTCATTTGCGGCGGGCCCCGGGGGCCCCGCCCGGCAGCGGGGAAGCGCTGTGCGGGAAAGCCGCACCGACAGCACAAAATCACTCCCGCGTCGCGGCGCACGCCGAACGATAGACCGGATCTGGTGCCCGAATTGCATAAAATTGTCAGAAACGACACCCCGGGTGAAAATCTTTGCCCATCAATTTTTTTGGCCGCCGTTTAAGGTGACAGCGCCCCTGGCAGCAGGTACATCCACAGGCAAGCAATACGCGGGGCATCACATCACACCGGAGGCACCAAGGGACGAAACCGTCCCCGCCGATGGTATGGACGACGACGGGAGAGGTGGTTTTGAGCCTTTGGACCAAGAAGACCATTGAAGAGGCCAGCGCCGACGGTGACGGCGACGAGGGCCGCCCCACGCTGGCACGCAGTCTGAACGCCTGGAACCTGACCGCCCTGGGCGTCGGCGCCATCCATCGGCGCCGGCATCTTCGTCCTGACGGGCTCAGCCGCGGCCCAGTACGCCGGCCCCGGCATCGTCCTGTCCTTCGTGCTGGCGGCGACCGCCTGCCTGTTCGCCGGCCTGTGCTACGCCGAATTCGCCGCCATGGTACCGGTGGCGGGCAGCGCCTACACCTATGCCTATGTCACCGTCGGGCAATTCCTGGCCTGGATCATCGGCTGGGACCTGGCGCTGGAATATCTGTTCGCCTCGGGCACGGTGGCCGTCGGCTGGTCGGGCTATTTCGTTGATCTGCTGAAACAGTTCGGCATTGTCATCCCGGCGGCCCTCACCTCCGCCCCGCTGACGGTCAAGGACGGCTTCCACTTCCAGACCACGGGCGCCATCCTGAACCTGCCGGCCGTGGTGCTTGTGGGTGTCATCTCCGCCCTGCTGTACATGGGCATCCGCAACTCCGCCCGCGTCAACGGCGCCATCGTGCTGCTGAAGCTGCTGGTGGTGTTCCTGGTGATCGGTTTCGGCCTGATGTACGTCGTGCCGGCCCACTGGTCGCCCCTGATCCCGCCCGAGGTGGTGGACGCCAAGGGCTCCCACTACGGGTGGAGCGGCGTGCTGCGCGGCGCCGGCGTCATCTTCTTCGCCTATATCGGCTTCGACGCCGTCTCCACCACGGCGCAGGAAGCGGTCCGGCCCCAGCGCGACATGCCCATCGGCATCCTGGGCTCGCTGGTGTTCTGCACCATCCTGTACATCCTGATGTCGCTGGTCCTGACCGGACTGGTGCCCTACACCGAACTGAACGTGCCCCACCCCGTCGTGGTCGCCATCGAGAATGTGCGGCAGCTGCACTGGCTGGCCCTGCCGGTAGACATCGGCGCGGTCGCCGGCCTGACCACCGTCATGCTGGTGATGATGTTGGGCCAGTCGCGCGTGCTGTATGCCATGTCGCGCGACAAGCTGCTGCCCGACGTGCTGAGCAAGGTGCACCCCAAGTTCCGCACCCCCCACGTGGCGACGGTGGTGACGGGCGTGCTGGCGGCCTTGCTGGCCGGCCTGTTCCCCATCGACATCCTGGGTGAGCTGGTGTCCATCGGCACCCTGCTGGCCTTCGCCATCGTCTGCGCCTGCGTGCTGGTGCTGCGCATCACCCGGCCGGAACTGGAGCGCCCGTTCAAGACGCCGGTCTTCTGGCTGGTCTGCCCGTTGGGCGTCCTGGTCTGCGGCTATCTGATGTACGGCCTGCCGGGCGACACCTGGCTGCGGCTGATCATCTGGATGATCTTCGGCTTCGGCGTCTATTTCGGCTACAGCCGCCGCCGCGCGGCCTGAAGCCAGGTATCCCCGTGATGGAAAGGGGCCGGGCGGCGCTGTCGCTCGGCCCTTTTTCATTCCTGAAAGGAATACATCTCTTCCATCCGCTGGATCAGGCCGGCGACGCGCTGGCGACGGCGCATCACCTCCTGAAGATGCTGATCCATGGTTTCCAGCTTGTGCCGCAGCGCGTCGTAAAGCTCCCGCTTCTTCGCCCGGTTGCTCCTGTCCGGCTGGGACAGGTAGGCGGCGATCTCGGTGAGTGAGAAACCCAGCCCCTGCGCCTCATCGATCAGGCGCAGGGTGCCCACCGTACTTTCCGGATAGTCGCGGTAGCCGTTGCCGGTCCGCGCGGCCGGCGGAATCAGGCCATGCTTCTCATAAAAGCGGATGCGGGACGCGCTCAACCCGGACTGCGTGGCCACGTCACCGATCCGCATTGGAAAACCCCTTGACCTTAAACCTGGGTTTAAGGTGTAGCGACTTGCCCTCGGGTTGAAAAGTCGGAGGGTTTGAATGTCACGCGTTCTGGTTACCGGTGGGACGGGCTTCGTCGGCGCCCACTGCCTGATCCAACTGCTTGAGGCGGGGCATGCGGTGCGGACCACCGTCCGCAATCTTGCCCGCGAGGGCGACGTGCGGGCCATGCTTGCCCAAGGCGGCGCCGGCGACGTGGGGGACCGGCTGGCCCTGTATGCCGCCGACCTGACCCAGGACGCCGGCTGGTCCCAAGCGATGGAGGGTTGCGACTTCGTGCTGCATGTCGCCTCCCCCTTCCCGGATCGGGCGCCTAAGGATGAGAACGAGTTGATCATCCCCGCCCGGGACGGCGCCCTGCGTGTCCTGCGGGCGGCCCGCGACGCCGGCGTCAAGCGCGTGGTGCTGACCTCGTCCTTCGCCGCCATCGGTTATGGGCATGAAAGCCGGACGGCGGCATTCACGGAAGACGACTGGACGAACCTGGGCAGTCCCCGTGTCCAGCCTTATCAGAAATCCAAGACCATCGCCGAACGCGCCGCCTGGGATTTCATCGCGCGGGAGGGTGGCGGGCTGGAACTTGCCGTGGTCAATCCCGTCGGCATCTTCGGGCCCGTGCTGGGTCCGGACTATTCGACCTCGATCCTGGTGGTGAAGCGGCTGTTGGATGGCTCGATACCGGGCTGCCTCGATCTGTGGTTTGAGGCGGTCGATGTCCGCGACGTCGCCGCCCTGCACCTGAAAGCGATGACGGAACCCGCCGCGGCCGGGAACCGCTACCTCGCCACCGCCGGCCTGACGGTCAGCATGCGCGACGTCGCCGGCATCCTCCGGGACAATCTCGGTGCGGCGGCAGCCAAGGTGCCGACACGCGTGCTGCCAAGCCCGCTGCTGCGCGTGCTCAGCCTGTTCGACGCCCAGGTCCGGGCGGTGATGCCGGAACTGGGCAAGCGAAAAAGCGCGTCTTATGAGAAGGCCCATCGCGACCTGGGCTGGCAGCCGAGAAGCACACGGGACGCCATCCTTGGCACCGCGCGCAGCCTGTTGGATCTCAAGCTGGTGGGTTGAGATTTTCTTTCAGGCGCTTCGCCGCCAGGCGTAGCTGCCCAGCGGGCCGCCGGTGGCAGCCGGCCAGCCGAAACCCAGCACCGCCGCCAGGTCGGCGGTGGCGCCGTCCTTCAGCAAGCCCTCCGCCAGGGCCTGCACCACGGCCGTGCGCACGGCGGCCAGCAGGCGGGCGCCGGCATCGGCCGGTGCCGCTTCGCCCCCGGGGCGCTTCAGCGCCGCCAGCACGGCGGCGGCCGCCTCATCCCCCATCAAATCCAGCACGGCGGCATAACCCA
This sequence comes from Azospirillaceae bacterium, assembly GCA_028283825.1. Lineage (NCBI taxonomy): Bacteria > Pseudomonadati > Pseudomonadota > Alphaproteobacteria > Rhodospirillales > Azospirillaceae > Azospirillaceae bacterium. The sequence continues at coordinate 1,772,002 of JAPWJW010000001.1, forward strand.
GGCGGCGGGCCAGGGCGCAGGGCCCTTCCGCCAGGCCGGCGGCAAGGGCGGCGGCGTCCAGGTCGGCGGGGGCGATGTCATCACCCAACTCCAGGGCCGCGCGCAAATAGGCGGCGTTCAGCCGGGCGGTATAGCGGCCGTCGCCATCCTCGATCGGGAACGGCGTACGGCCCAGGCGCCGTGCCGCATCCACCGCAATGGACAAGGCGGGGGCCGATGTCGCGGGGCCGGCCACCACCTCCGCCACCCCGCCATCGGCCGGCAGGTACAGGCCCACCAGCCGGTCGGGCCAGGCGAGGCCACGCGCCACCGACGCCACCGACAGGCGCGGGCCCGTCAGGGCGATCAGGGCATCGTCGCCCAGCGCCTTTTCGGCCTGCGCCAGCAGGGCGCGCTTGGCCATCAGGTCTTCGCGCGTGGCATCGAACAGGATCTCGATCTTGTGGCCGCCCAGATTTTCCGGCGCCAAGCCGGCCAGCCCCTCGGCATCGGCCACGGCGTGCACGTCCAGCCCGGCGCGGCGGGCGGCCAGGGCCACGGCGTCCGCCGCCGGCCCGCGCCCCAGCACCGCCACCCTTGACAGTTCCGCCACCGGCATCGCTGGGCGCCACGCGGCCTTGTCGGCCTCCGCCTTGGCCAGCACCAGGGTGCGCACCAGGGCCGACACCTCACCCCGGCGCAGCAGGCCGGCGGCCAGGGCCCGTTCCAGCGCCAGACCCTCATCCAGCGACAGGCTGAGGCCCTGCACGATGGCGGCATCGATGGCAGCGGCGGTGGAGGCCACGGCCATAGGCTTGCGCGGACTGAAGACGACGAAGGGTGGCTCCACCGTCCGGCCCAGTTGACCCCGCACCCAGTTGAGAGCGGCGGAGCGGACGTGGCTGGCCGGCACCACCTGGTCAACCAGCTTGGTGGTCAAAGCCACGGCCGAGGTCACGCTATGGCCACCCGTCAGCAAATCGTTGGCGGCGATCCAACCCACCAGGCGCGGCAGGCGCTGGGTCCCGCCGGCCATGGGCATCAGGCCCAGGCGCTGGTCGGGAAAGCCCAGGCGCAAGCCCGGATGGTCGCTGGCGACGCGATGGCCGCAGGCCAGCGCCAATTCCAGACCCGGCCCCAGGGCGGAGCCGTTGAGTGCCGCGGCGATGGGTTTGGCCGCCCCCTCCAGCCGGCGCAGAACCGCGCCATAGGGCGCGATGGCGGCCAGCAGAGCCTCATCCGTCATCACCGGCGCGGCATCGGCCAGAGCCAGCAGGCCGTTGGGCTCCCGCCCCAGCAGGAAGTGGCCCTTGGCGGAGGTGATGACCAGGCCACGCACGTCGTCGCGGGTTTCCAGCGCCTCCGCCAGCTCATCCAACGCCGCGATCAGGGCGTCGTCCACGCAGGTTGGCGCGGCCGGCGGCCTCCAGCGTGGCGACGGCGATGCCGTCGTCATCCAGGGTCAGGTGCAGGGGAAATTGGGGATCAAGCATACCCGCACTGTGCCGGTACGGACCGGGGCCGCGCAAGCCGAAGCCACGCGACAAAAAAGAATAGGGCGCCGACGGTAAGGAACCATCGGCGCCCATTTTACTTATGCTCACCGCATTTGATCGTAGCTGCTCAAATGCCCCTCATGTGCCGGGCGCTGACATCCGTCAGCTTGGCTAATCCTCGATTTCCAGTCCGCTATCGCTCCCCAGAAATCTCCGGCGGCCGCAGTCGCGGCCTACGGCGGCATGAAGCTTTGCCTCATGCCGCCGCTAAAACTCACACGTCAGGCCCCACAGGATGGTGCGGCCGCTGGAGGTGTTCACCAGGATGCGGCGGGCCGTCAGGTCGGTGAACTGCACAATGTGCTGGTCGGTCAGGTTCAGGCCCTCCACCGTCGCCTTCAGATGCCGGTTGATGTTGTAGTGGGCGGAGACGTCGATGTTGTTGGTGGGCTCGAACCCCTCGCCCACATTGCCGTTGCTGCCGATGCTGCTGAGGTATTGGCCGCGATAGGCTTCCGAGACGCGCACGCCCCAGCTGTCGGTCTCATAATACAGGGTGGCGTTGGCGGAGAAGCGCGACAGGTTGGTCAGGGGCAGGTTCACCGACTTTCCGCCGATGAGGGCCGCCGAACTGCCGTCGGCGAAGGTGCCGTTGGCGACCATGCCCAGATGGTTGAAGGGTTCCGGCAGGAAGTCGAAGTCGCGCTGGGCGGCCACCTCCACCCCCTTGATGCTGGCGCCGCTGACATTCACCGGCTGGGTGACGTTGTAGAGGATGGTCCCCGTCTGTCCCGGCAACAGGAAGGAGGTGGGGTAGCCCGTCTCCGAATACGGTTCCTGCACCGTGGTGGAACTGATGAAGGAGTTCAGCTTCTTGTAAAAGGCGCCGACGGACAGGAAACCCACCTTGCCGTCGTAATATTCCAGCGAGCCTTCCACCGCGTCGGCGGTGAAGGGCTTAAGGTTGGGATTGCCGATGGTCAGGCTGCCGCCGAAGGGGGCGGTGGTGATGGTGCCGGCGGCGGCCAGGTCCGACAGGGCCGGGCGGCTGATGTTACGGTCGGCGCTGACGCGGGCCACCAGGTCGGGTTCCAGGAACACGGCGACGTTGGCCGCCGGCAGCACGCCGCTGTAGGTGTGCTGCACCGACACCGGCGTCAGACCGCTGCCGGAATTGACCGAGCCGGCGGAGGTCAGGTCGGTGCTGTAATACCGCACGCCGGCGTTGGCCATCACCCGGTGGTCCCAGACATTGGTGTCCAGGTCATACTGCACGAAGCCGGCCATCGTCTCTTCGGTCACGTGATAGTCGGACCCCGGCGACAGATAGGCGGTGGACATGATGTTCCGCGTCTGGCCGATCAGGTTATAGACGCCGTTCACGTCGCCGACGATGTAGGGCACGTTGGTGTCATAGGGCACCAGGTACTTCAGGTTGGCCGGCAGCACCTTGTCGTCCGGCACGTTGTAGAAGACCTTGTTGTTGTACTGCGCGCCCTGGTCCTTGAAATTCTTGTATTCAAAGCCCGCCTTGATGCTTGAGGCGTCATTCAGGGCGTATTCGCCGTCGAACTTGCCGTTGGTGTAGGAGTTCACGATCTTGTTGGCCTGGGTGTCCAGGCGCATCAGCTTCCACAACGACGGGTCGGCAGTGTTGAAGTCATAGGTGCTGGTCGGCATGGTGGTGCGGTCGTCGAAGGCGATGCCCTGGTTCTTGGATTCCAGGAATACCTTGTCGAAGTACGGCAGCTCATAGTCCGAGCGCGAATACCCCACCATGCCGCTGAGCTTCAGCCGGTCCGTCACCTGGTCGGAACCGTGCAGCACCGCCTGGTAGAATTCCGTGCTGTCGCTTTCGGTGTTGTACTCATCGCGCATGTCCACGCCGGTGTAATGCGCCGCCACCAGCGAATTGCCCTGGATGACGGCGGATTGCAGCACCTGCGTGCCCGAGATGTTGCCGGTCAGGGCATTGGTGCCGCCGGCGGCGATGGAATAGTCCTGGCGGTCGTTGGTCAGGCGGCTGTACAGCGCGTCGAACCCCAGCTTCAGGCCGTTGTCGGGTTCGTACTGCAGGGCCATCGTGCTGCCCAGGCGGGTGCGGTGGTCGTACCAGGTGGAATAGCTGTCGGCCTGGGGCGCGAAGATGGTGCCGGATTCCAGCTTGGCGGCATCGGCGGCGCTGACACCCGGGCCGATGTTGGCGGCGTTGACTTTGATGGCGCCCCAGCCCCAGTTGCGGTAGCCGTACTCATTGCTGTCGTTGATGCTGTAGGCGACGGACACCAGGGCGCCGAAGTCGCCCCAGCGGTCGGACAGCAGGCCGACGATGCGCGGCGTCACGCTGTCGGTGTTGCTGTTGTTCTGCCCCTTGGCCGACAGCACCGCCTTGAAGCCCGGATAGTCGAAGGGCTTGGCGGTGCTGAGTTGCACGGTGCCGCCGATGCCGCCCTCATCCTGTTCGGCGGCGTAGGATTTCTGCACCGTCACCCGGTCGAACAGTTCCGAGGCGAACAGGCTGTAGTCGAAGCTGCGGGTGCGGCTGACGCCGCCGCGGTTGTCCATGCCCGACGCCGTGTTGCCCAGCACCTCCATCCCGTTCAACTGGGTGCGGGTGAAATCGGGCCCCAGGCCGCGCAGGGTGATCTGCCGGCCCTCGCCGGAATCGCGGTTGATGGTGACGCCGGCGATACGCTGCAAGGATTCCGCCAGGTTAAGGTCGGGAAATGCGGCGATATCTTCCGCCACGATCACGTCCTCGGCGATCACCGCCTCGCGTTTGATGGCCTGGGCCTGCGCCAGGCTTTCGTGGAAGCCGCTGACCACCACCTCCTCCACCGGCGGCGGCGGTTCGTCGCCGCCGGGCAGGCGGTCGGCGCGGGGGCCGGCCTTCTTTTCCGCCAGTTGCAGCACCACCACCGTGCCGTCGTCGGACGACACCACCAGGGGCGTGCCCTGCAACAGGGTAGCCAGCGCCTTATGGCGGTCGATCTCGCCATGAATGGCCTGGGTGGTGATGCCCGCCAGTTGCCCCGCCGGTGCCACGATCTGGATGCCCGCCTGCTTGGCGAACATGGGAATGGCGCTGACCGCCGGCTGGGCCGGCAGGTCGAAGCTGCGCGTCTGCGCCATCGCCGGCCCACCCAAGGCGATGATGATGGACGCGGCGCCGCACAGCAGCGCCGGACGCAAGGATTTGAACATCTGCACTGAATCCCCCAAAAATATCAGTGTGCGGTTTCTGGAAGCGTCAGGGTCCCCGTCGACCCTTCACACTCACTAGATTATTTCCGCCGCTGAACCACGCCATCCGTAATGAAACTTTTATATTTCCAGTTTTGTTTATTTATTTTCCATTTCACGGCAAACATTATACCCGAAGGGCGTATTTCTACTTATAAAGGGCGATCCCATCGCCCTCCGCCTTGGACTTGATGCGCAGGCCTTGGGCGACGGCATGGGCGAACCCGGCCGGATCGGTGGCGGCGAATAGGCCGGAGATGCGTTCGCGCGCCACCGCCCCCTTGGGGATGATCTTCTGGCGGGAATAGCGGGCGAACTCGGCGGCGGCCTCCGCCAGGGTCACGCCTTCGAAGGACAGCAGGCCCTCCCGCCACATCAGAATGCGGCCCAGCACGGCGGACGGCACATCACGGATGGAGACCTGTATCTCCTCCCCGCCTGAGCCGGCATGGCCGACACGCACCTCCGCCTCCTGGTCGGCGCTGACATAGGTGCCGTTCACAGCCGTGGCGACCAGCTGCGACCAGACCTGGCGTACGGTGCCCCACGGGCCCGCGGCCGGTTCCGGCTGCGGCAGTTCCACCGCCACCCTGCCGGAGGCCACCTGCACCCGCATGCCGCCGTCCTCCCCCGCCAGACGCACGGCATAGGCGGTGCCGACCGCCCGCGCCTGGGCCTTGGGCCCCATGACGACAAAGGGCCGGTCGGGGTTCTTGGCCACCTCGAAAAAGGCTTCGCCGCGCAGCAGGCGCACCAGGCGGCGATCTTCGCGATAGTCCACCTCCAGCGCGCTGTCGGTGTTCAGGGTGATGCGCGATCCGTCGGCCAGGGGTATCTGCCGCACCTCGCCCAGGGCGGAGACATACCGCTGTGCCGGCTGGACGGTGCGCGGGCGCAGGACGACGGCGGCCCCCAGGGCGGAGGCAGCCACCGCACCGCCCAGGAAGGCGCGCCGGTGCAGCCCCACCCAGCCGGACGCCGACGGTGGCGGCGATTGCCTGAGGATACGCATCGCGCGTGTCATGCGCGGGCTGACGAAGACGGCGCGGGCGCGGGCCAGCGCGCCGACGCAGCGGATGTCGCCGTCCAGCCAGGCGGACAGTTCCGCCTCCTCCGCCGGGGTCAGGTCGCCGGCGTCCAGGCGGGCGACCCAGCGGGCCGCCGCCTCATCAATGGACTTTGCGTTTTGCCGCTGCGTGATCACGCTCTACCGACCTTGTCTTCTTTTTCCGATCCGCAACGCCGTCGTCGCCGGCCTCTGTCCGGCCCAACTGGGCCAGCAACAGCTTGATGCCCCGCGCCACCTGTTTCTGGACGGTGTGCTGCGACAGGTTCAGGCGCCGGGCGATCTCCTGCTGCGACAGTCCCTCCACCCGGCGCATGATGAAGGCGGCGCGGGTCTTGCGCGGCAGGGCGTCGATGGCGCGCTGCACGTGCGCCAGTTCGAACCGCGCCAGCACCGTGTCCTCCGGCGACGGCTGGTCCACCGCCGCCTCCAGCATGCCGATGTCGGCCACGGCGGTGATGGGGACCACGCGGGAATGGCGCAACTGCTGCAGGATGACGGAATAGGCGACCTGGAACGTGTAGGTCTTGGGATCGAGGATGCCGTCGATCGACGCCTTGGTGGCCAGGATGGCGTAGGTTTCCTGCACCACGTCGTCGACGTCGCAGTGCAGGCCCGCCTTGCGCTTCAGCCAGGCGCGCAGCGCCGGCTCATGCGGCACGACGTGCAGCGCCAGCCAATGCGCCCGCTCGATCGTAATCTGCTTGGTGGATGTCAACGTCGCCCCGCATCTAAGCACTGGTCCCTAGATGCGCGGACTGTGTGACAAACGCCATTTGTCACGAAAATTTAGGAATTGGCGGCCGGCGAGATTGGCGCATAATTCAGCCATATTGTTTCTTATAGAGAACGATGGGTGGGTGCCATGGATTTGAACGCCATCGCGATGTTCGTCGCCGTCATCAAGGCGCAGAGCTTTTCCAAGGCGGCGACGGACCTGGGCGTGACCAAGTCCACCATCTCAAAGAAGATCAGCGAGTTGGAGGCCTACCTCGGCACCACCCTGATCCGGCGCACGACACGCAGCCTGCAACTGACCCAGATGGGGGCGGAGTTCTACGAGCAATGCACCGCATCACTCGCCGGCCTGCGTGACGCTGCGGAAAGCGCCCAGGCAGCGGGGACGGAACCGCGGGGGCATCTGCGCGTGACCTGCCCGGCGGACTTCGTGCCCGCCATCATGGGTCCGGTCTTCGCCGGCTTCATGCGGGAATACCCGAAGATCACGCTTGAGGTTGTCCTGACGGACAAGCCGCTGGACCTCGTCATGGACAACATCGACGTGGCGATCCGGATTGGAAACCTGAGCGATTCCGCGCTGATGTCCCGCCGCATCGGGCGTGAGGTCTTCCAGTTGCTGGCCAGCCCCACCTATTTCGACCGCGCCCCGGCATTGCGCGAACCGGGCGACCTGCGGGATCACGAATGCCTGATCTTCGCGCCCAAGCCCGAACTGCGGGTCTGGCATCTGCAGGACGGCGAGCGCCGGCTGCGGATAGAACCGGGCGTCAAGTTCATCTCCAACAACATCTCGATGATCAAGACGCTGGCCGTGCTGGGCGCCGGCATCACGCTGCTGCCCGTCTCAAGCTGCCAGGAGGAGATCGCCACCGGGAAGCTGGTCGTCCTCCTCCCCGAACTGTCCATGGGCGCCACGCCCATCCACCTCGTCTACCAGAAGCAGCCCTTCAGATCGCCCAAGATCCAGACCTTCGTCTCTTACGTCGAAACACACGTCCGGAGCCAATTCCCGTAAGCATTGATAGTTTCCAATAGGAAACAATGTTTTCATTATTGCGTTTATTATCAAACAATCCTCGCCGGGGTACGGTTTGCCCAGATCGAAACGGGCACCGGCCCGTTGCCCCCGCGAAGGATCAAGGCGATGAAAACCCCCTCGAAATTCGGCTTGCTGATGCTGGCCCTGTTCTCCACGGCCGCTGCCGCCACCCATAGCGCCCATGCCGCCCGAGCCCAGACACAAGTGCTGGACACCGCGCCGGCGACGAATGAGCAGATCGCCTCCGCCCAGACGCTGATCGACAAGCACTTCGCGCTGTGGAACAGCAACGACGTGTCCAAGTACCGGCAGGCCTACGATGAGATTTACGCCAAGAATTTCCTGATGGCGGACTATAGCGGCCTGGCCCGGAACTACGACGACGTGGTGGCACTGATCCAGAAGGTCCAGTCGGCCCATCCCGGTTTCCATTTCACGCCCAAGCCCGTCGCCATCAACCACGGCCTGGGCCGCGTCACCTGGGGCTACGGCCCCGCTGACAACCCCACCCTCATCACCGGCGAAGACATCTTCACCATCGAAGGCGGCAAGATATCCAGCCTTCGCGTCTTCCTGAACAAGTAAGCCCGCCCGAGAGAGATCATGAAAATCGTCAACACCCTGCTGGTGGCCGGCCTGCTGGCTTTCGGCACCCAGGCCCATGCGCAGGACGTGAAGGTCGCCGGCATCGACCATGTCGGTATCACCGTGCCCGACCTGCGGCAGGCCGAGGAATTCTTCTCATCCACCTTCGGCTGCGTGCCCGTCACCCACATCGGCCCCTTCCCCGTGGGTACTTCCCTGTCGCCGGATCGCCGGCAGGCCGTGGCGCCCCGCGCGACCAGCCTGTCGCTGGCCATGCTCCGTTGCGGCACCGGGTCCAACATCGAACTGTTCGCGTATAAGGACTCGACCGGCTCGACCGTCATCCCCAATAACGAGGATCTGGGGCAGTCGCACATCGCCTTCTATACCGACGACGTGAAGGCCGGTGTCGCGGCGCTGAAGGCCAAGGGCCTGCTCATCATCGGCGAGCCCATCACCATGCCCAGTGGCGACACGGCGGGCGAGACCTGGGTGCATTTCCTGTCGCCCTGGGGGGCGGAGATGGAACTGGTCGGCTATCCCAACGGCAAGGGGTATGAGAAGACCGCCAAGCTGAAGCTCTGGAACGCCAAGCACCCCGCCGATTGACCTCCTGGTACGTGCGGCATTTGAACGCGACCGTTCAAATGCCCCCTCACGCGCCGGGCGGCAGACATCCGTCTGCCTTGGCTTATCCTCGATTTCCAGTCCGCTTGCGGCTCCCCGGAAATCTCCGGCGGACGCCGTCGCGTCCTACAGCGGCACGATCCAAAATCTCGTGCCGCTAGAATGAGACAAAAAAAGCCCCGACCGGTGTTCAGACCGATCGGGGCTTTTGTTTTGGAAAATGCTTACTTGCCCAGCGACGAAGCCTCACGCGCCAGCTTGGTGATACCGGCCCAATCCTTGGCCGCCACCAGATCCGCCGGGGTCAGCCAGGATCCGCCGACGCAGGCCACGTTGGGCTGGGCCAGGTAGTCGGGTGCGGTCTTCACGGTGATGCCGCCGGTGGGGCAGAAGGTGACGTTGGCCAGGGGCGAGGCCAGCGACTTGATCAGTTTCAGGCCGCCCACGGCCTCGGCCGGGAACAGCTTCACATGCCGCAGGCCCCGGGCCTGAAGGGCCATCACCTCCGACGGGGTGGCGGTGCCGGGCAGGAAGGGCACGCCCTTGGCCAGCACCTCATCCAGCAGGGCGGGATAGCAGCCGGGGCTGACGATGAACTTGGCACCGGCGTCGCGCACGCGGCCCACCTGGTCCGGCGTCACCACCGTGCCCGCACCGACCACGGCGTCGGGCAATGCGGCGGCCACCTTCTCCATCGCGGCCAGGGCGGCCTCGGTCCGCAAGGTGATTTCCAGTACCCGCACGCCGCCTTCCAGCAACGCTTCCGCCAACGGCAGGGCGTCTTCCACCTTGTCGATGATCAGGACGGGGACGACGGGGCCCAGGGCCAGGATTTCACCGACGTTCAGGGGCTTGGTCTGCGAACTCATGCGAAATCCTCTCCGAAACTGTGGGCGCCTTCCTCGGCGCCGGTCACATGCGCCCGCATGCCCCCGAACAGGCTGCGACCGGTCCCCCAGGTGTTGCCGGTCAGGTCGGGGGTGACGGGTTCGCGGGCGGCGAACTCATCGGCATCGACCAGGATGTCCAGCGTCCCGGCCTCACCATCCAGGCGGACGATGTCGCCGGTGCGCACCCGCGCCAATGAGCCGCCCTTCAGCGCCTCCGGCGTCAGGTGGATGGCGGCCGGCACTTTGCCCGAGGCGCCGGACATGCGGCCGTCGGTGACCAGCGCCACCTTGAAGCCCTTGTCCTGCAACACGCCCAGCTGCGGCGTCAGCTTGTGCAATTCCGGCATGCCGTTGGCGGCGGGGCCCTGGAAGCGCAGCACGGCGATGAAGTCGCGCTCCAGCTCACCGCGCTTGAAGGCGGCCAGCACATCGTCCTGGTCGTCGAACACGATGGCCGGCGCCTCGACGATGCGATGCTGCGGCTTCACGGCCGAGACCTTGATGATGGCGCGGCCGGCATTGCCGGTCAGCAGGCGGATGCCGCCCGACGGGTCGAACGGATCGCTGGCCGGGCGCAGGATGCTGGTATCGGCGCTGGCGGGCGTGCCGGGACGCCAGGTGGCTTTGCCGTCCTTCAGCCAGGCCTCGTGGCGATAGGCGTCCAGGCCCTGGCCCAGTTCGCCATCGGCCACGGTGGTGACGTCGCCGTGCAGCAGGCCGGCGTCCAGCAGGGTGCTGATCAGGAACTGCAAGCCGCCGGCGGCGTGGAAATGGTTCACGTCGGCAACGCCGTTGGGATAGACGCGGGCCAGCAAGGGCACCGCCCCCGACAGGTCGCTGAAATCCTGCCAATCAATGCGAATGCCGGCGGCGCGCGCCATGGCGACCAGGTGCAGGGTGTGGTTGGTCGACCCGCCGGTGGCCAGCAAGCCCACGATGGCGTTGACGATGCTGCGCTCATCCACCAGGCGGCCGATGGGCGTGTAGTTGCCGGCCTGATCCGTCAGCTGGGCCACGCGGTGGGTGGCGGCCACGGTCAGGGCGTCGCGCAACTCGGTGTTGGGATTGATGAAGGAAGATCCGGGCAGGTGCAGGCCCATGATCTCCATCAGCATCTGGTTGGAATTGGCCGTGCCGTAGAAGGTGCAGGTGCCCGGCGAATGGTAGGATTTGGACTCCGCCTCCAGCAAATCGTCGCGGGTGGCCTTGCCCTCCGCGTACAACTGGCGTACCCGGGCCTTTTCCGGGTTGGACAGGCCGGACGGCATGGGGCCGGCGGGCACGAAGATGGCCGGCAGGTAGCCGAAGGTCAGCGCGCCGATCAGCAGGCCCGGGACGATCTTGTCGCACACGCCCAGGTACAGGGCGGCGTCGAACATGTCGTGCGACAGGGCGATGGCGGTGGATTGGGCGATGACATCGCGGGAGAACAGCGACAGTTCCATGCCGTCGCGGCCCTGGGTGACACCGTCGCACATGGCGGGCACGCCGCCGGCGAACTGGGCCACCACGCCCGCCTCATGCGCCGCCTGACGGATGAGGGCGGGGAAACGCTCGAACGGCTGATGGGCCGACAGCATGTCGTTATAGGCGGACACGATGGCGATGTTGGATTTGCGGCCAGCCGACAGGGCCGCCTTGTCGTCCAGGGCGCAGCCGGCGAAACCGTGGGCCAGGTTGCCACAGCCCAGCGCGCCACGGCGCGGGTTCTGGCCCTTCTGGGCGTCCAGGCGCTTCAGGTAAAGGGCGCGGCTCTGGGCGCTGCGCTCAACGATACGGTCGGTGACCCGCCGCAAGGCGTCGTGTAAGGCCATGGGGATCCTCCCTGGCAAGGCGTGAAGCAGGCGTCACGCGGACTGGGGCGATGCGGCACCCCAGTCCCCGCGGCAGTAAAATCAACTCAAGGCCCCAGGCCGGTTTACAGCTCGGGGTCGTGCCAGCGGCGACCGTCGCGGTCCAGCAGCAGGGCGGCACTGATCGGGCCCCAGCCGCCGGCGGCGTAAGGGTCCGGGCGCAGGTCGGCCTGTTCCCAGCCCGCCAGGATGGTGTCGATCCACGACCAGGCGGCGTCCACCTCGTCACGGCGCATGAACAGCGACGGGTTGCCGCGCACCACATCCATCAGCAGCCGCTCGTACGCCTCCGGATAGCGGTCCTTGAAGGTCTCGGCATAGGACAGGTTCAGCGGCACCGACCGCAGGCGCAGGCCGCCGGGGCCCGGCACCTTGGTCATGATGTTCATCTGCACGCCTTCATCGGGTTGCAGGCGGATGACCAGGCGGTTGGCCATCAGGTCGCCGGAACCCTTGGGGAAGACGCTGTGGGGCACGTCCTTGAACTGCACCACGATTTCCGAATAACGCACCGGCAGGCGCTTGCCGGTGCGCAGGTAGAACGGCACGCCGCTCCACCGCCAGTTCTCGATCTCGGCCTTGATGGCGACCAGGGTCTCGGTGTTGGACGAGCGGGTCAGCTCATCCTGGTAACCCGGCACCGGCTGGCCGTTGATGGAGCCGGCGCGGTACTGGCCGCGCACGGTCTTGGTCTTCACATCACCGGCGGTGATGGGGCGCAGCGCCCGCAGCACCTTGATCTTCTCATTGCGGATCTGGTCGCCCGACAGGTGGGCCGGCGGCTCCATCGCCACCAGGCACAGCAACTGCAGGAAATGGTTCTGCACCATGTCGCGCAGCGCGCCGGCCTTGTCGTAATACTCGGCCCGGCCTTCCACGCCCACGCTCTCGGCCACGGTGATCTGCACGTGGTCGATCCAGCTGCTGTTCCACAGCGGCTCAAAGAAGGCGTTGCCGAAGCGCAGGACCATCAGGTTCTGCACCGACTCCTTACCCAGGTAATGATCGATGCGGTAGATGCGGTCTTCCGGGAAGACGGCGCCCACTTCCTCGTTCACGGCGTTGGCCGACTTGCCGTCGGTGCCGATGGGCTTTTCCAGCACCACGCGGCAATTCTCGCTGACCAGGCCGGCCTTCTTCAGGTTGCGGCAGATGGCGCCGAACAGGCTGGGGGCGGTCGCCAGATAGCAGACGCGCGCCTTGTCCTCATGACCGTTCAGGAGTTCCTGCAGCGGCTGCCAGCCGGCGTCCTTGGTGCCGTCCAGCGCCACATAGTCCAGGCGGGCGGAGAACCGCTCCCACACCTTGGAGTCCAGGTCGGCCTCGGGCACATGGCGCTGCAGCGCCGCCCAGACCGTGCCGCGGAAATCCTCCACCGTCTGGTCGGTGCGGCTGACGGCGATGATGCGGCTCTCGTCCGTCATCTGCCGATCGCGCTCCCGGTAGTAAAGGCCGGGAAGCAGCTTGCGCATGGCGAGATCGCCCGTGCCGCCGAAAACGATGAAGTCGAAGGGATTGACTTGAAGCACTTCAGCCATGATGGCGCCTTGGCTTTTGGTTTCCCAGGGATGGCTGGAGCGCCATCCACCCGTTATCAATTATGCGGTTATTTCACTACCACAAATCCCCGGAAGCGCCACCGGAAAATCACCCCCGATGTAACGGCAAGGGCGACTTTCCGGTAATTCCGTAACATGACAGCCCTGCGATGCAAGGCCGCCCGGGGATGCCCGCCCTTGGGGTCAGGCCTTCAGGCCGCCCATCAGCAGGTACTTCACCTCCAGGTAATCCTCGATCCCGTACTTGGAACCTTCGCGGCCCTGGCCGCTCTGCTTCACGCCGCCGAAGGGCGCCACCTCGGTGGACAGAATGCCCTCATTGATGGCGACCATGCCGTATTCCAGCGCCTCCGCCACCCGCCAGACGCGGCCGATGTCGCGGCTGTAGAAATAGGCAGCCAGGCCGAATTCAGTGTCGTTGGCCATGTGGATGGCCTCCGCCTCATCCTTGAAGCGGAACAGCGGGGCCACGGGGCCGAACGTCTCCTCCCGCGCCACCACCATCTCCGGCGTCACGTCCAGCAGGATGGTGGGCTCGAAGAAGTTGCCGCCCAGGGCGTGGCGATGGCCGCCCATGGCGACGCGGGCCCCCTTCTCCACCGCGTCGGCCACATGGCGTTCCGCCTTCTCCACCCCAGCGCCGTTGATCAGCGGGCCGGTGGTGATGTCCTTCTCCGCCCCGTTGCCGACGCGCAGGCGACCTACCGCCTCCGCCAGGCGGGCGGCGAAGGCCTCATACACACCGTCCTGCACCAGCAGGCGGTTGGCGCAGACGCAGGTCTGGCCGGCATTGCGGTATTTGGAGGCCATGGCCCCCTCCACCGCCGCGTCCAGGTCGGCGTCGTCGAACACGATGAAGGGGGCGTTGCCGCCCAGTTCCAGCGACAGCTTCTTCAGCGTGTCGGCGCTCTGCTTCATCAGCAGCTTGCCCACGGGCGTGGAGCCGGTGAAGGACAGCTTGCGCACGATTGCGTTGGACGTCAGCTCACCGCCAATGGGCTTGGGATGACCGGTGACGACGTTCAGCACACCGGCCGGCACGCCGGCCCGTTCCGCCAGCACGGCCAGCGCCAGGGCACTGTAGGGCGTGACCTCCGACGGGCGCACCACGATGGGGCAGCCGGCGGCCAGGGCGGGGCCCACCTTGCGGGTGATCATGGCGATGGGGAAGTTCCAGGGCGTGATGGCGGCCACCACGCCGATGGGCTCCTTCGTCACCACGATGCGCTTGTCGTTGGCGAAGCTGGGGATGGTATCGCCATAGACGCGCCGGCCTTCCTCCGCGAACCAATCGATGAAGCTGGCGCCGTAGGCAACCTCGCCCTTCGCCTCGGCCAGGGGCTTGCCCTGCTCCGCCGTCATGATGCGACCCAGATCGTCCTGGGCAGCCATGATCAGGTCGTACCAGCGGCGCAGGACCACGGCGCGATCCTTGGCGGTGCGGGCGCGCCAGGCACCCCAGGCGGCGTTGGCGGAATCGATGGCGCGCGCGGTTTCAGCGGCACCCATAGCCGGAATGGTGCCCAGGATCTCCCCCGTCGCCGGGTTGTCCACATCGATGGTCCCGCCGTCATCGGCATCGACCCAGGCGCCGCCGACATAGGCCTGGTCGCGCAGCAGATCATGGTCCGCCAGGCCCAGCTTGGTGGCGATGGCCGACAGCGAGGCGCGGGCGGAACGGGGGGCAGACGTATCCATGGGATGGGAACTCCGGTTTCAGGGAGGGCAGAACGTTTCTGGGGTTGTTAACCTTCTTACTAGATAGGTCGCCGGCCACACGGTTGAAAGCGGCCGGGGCGCCTCTGCCCATCCAACGAACAGGCGGGACAGTGTCTGGTTCCGTTAAAACGTGCCCTCAATCGCCGGGCGCCGGCATCCGCCGGCTTGGCTTCCTCGCCTTCCAGTCCACTCCGTTCCCCGGAAGGCTCCGGCGGCTGCGGTCGCAGCCTACACCGGCACGAGACCAATCTCGTGCCGGTGACGTTATCCTTCGCCCTCAGCCCTTCTTCTGGGCGGCCTTGCGCGCCTTTTGCTTGGCAGCGAAGGCCGCGGCCCAGCCTTCCTTCACCGCCTGGCGGCCACGCCCCAGGGCCAGGGCGTCGGCCGGCACGGGGTCGGTGATGGTGCTGCCGGCGGCCACGAACGCGCCGTCGCCAATGGCTACCGGCGCCACCAGGGTGGCATTGCTGCCGACGAAGACGTTGCGGCCCACCTGGGTGCGGTACTTGAAGGTGCCGTCATAGTTGCAGGTGATGGCGCCGGCGCCGATGTTGGTGCCCTCGCCCACATCCGTGTCCCCGACATAGGCCAGGTGGTTGGCCTTGGCCCCGATGCCGAGGGTTGAGGCCTTGATCTCCACAAAGTTGCCGACATGGGCGCCGGCGCCGATGTCGGACCCGGGACGCAGGCGGGCATACGGGCCGATGATGGCCTCACGCCGCACCGTCACCCCCTCCAGATGGCAGAAGGGCCGGATGGTGACGCCATCCTCCACCACCACGCCAGGGGCGAAGACCACGTTCTGGCCCACCGTGACGTCGCGGCCCAGCACCGTGTCGGATGAGAACCACACCGTGTCCGGATCGGCCAGGGTAGCGCCGTTGGCCATGGCCCGGTCGCGCAGGCGACCCTGCATGATCTTTTCCAGCTTGGCCAACTCGGCGCGGGAATTGACGCCCTCGACGTCGTCAGCGTCACCCACCGCCACGGCGCAGGCGTGCCCTTGGGCGCGGGCCACGGCCACGGCGTCGGTCAGGTAATATTCACCCTTGGCGTTGGCGTTGCCGATGGCGTCCAGGATGCCCCATAGCCGCCGGCCGTCGAAGGCCATCAGGCCGGCGTTGCACAGGCCGATGGCCCGCTCATCCGCCGTCGCGTCCAGATATTCCACGATCTTGACCAGGCTGCCGTCCGCATCCTGCACCAGGCGGCCGTAGGCGGCGGGGTCGGCCGGGCGCATACCCAGCACCGCCACGGCGGGGTTGCCGGCGCCGCGCCGGGCATCCAGCAGCAGCGACAGCGTCTCCGGCCGCACCAGCGGCGTGTCGCCGAACAGCACCAGCACGTCGCCGTCGAAATCACCCAGCGCCGCGCGCGCCGCCTTCACCGCGTCGCCCGTGCCCAGCTGGTTGGCCTGCAACACGCTGGCGTGTGGGGCTGCCGCCTTGGCCACCGCCTCCTGACCCGGGCCCACCACCACGATGACACGGTCGGGCGACAGCGCCGCCGCCGCGCGCAGCACGTGGGCCAGCATGGGCTCGTTGGCGATTGCGTGCAGCACCTTGGGCAGGTCGGATTTCATCCGCGTGCCCTTGCCGGCCGCCAGGACGATACAGGCCAGGGCATTTGATTTCGGGGTCGAAACGGTCATCGGCTGTGCCTTCGGGTGCTGTCGTTCCATAGGATGAGGCAGGCGCCGACCGGGTCGGACGCCATTGCCATCCGGGCCCCCTTACTGCCACAACGGTGGGTACCAGCGAAACCGCCTTTGCCGGGATGACCGACACCATGACGATTCCGCCCGCCACCTTCACGCCTGACGCCGTGCTGTTCGACTTCGACGGCACCCTGATCGACAGCGCGCCGGACATCCTGACGGGCGTCAACCGCCTGCTGGAAAACGAAGGCCTGCCGCCCCTGAGCCTGGCGCAGGTGCACCAGTTCATCGGCGACGGCGCCCCCATGCTGGTGACCCGCGCCTTCGCCGCCGCCGGCCGGCCCCTGGCGCCCGATGCCCTACCCGCCATGACCGACCGCTATATGGCGATTTATGAGGCGCTGCCGGCCGACCCGTCCTGTGTTTTCCCGGGCGTGGCGGAAACGCTGGCGACCCTGAGTGCCCAGGTACCGCTGGGCCTGGTGACCAACAAGCCGGAACGGGCGACCCACGCCGTCCTGCAGGCACTGGACCTCGCGCGGCATTTCGCCGCCGTGGTCGGGGGCGACACCCTGGCCACGCGCAAGCCCCATCCGGGACCGCTGCTGCATGCCATGACGCAGTTGGGCGCTGATCCGGCCCGCACGGTCATGGTGGGCGACGGCGCCAACGACGTGACGGCGGGGCGCGCCGCCGGCGCCCGCGTGGTCTGCGTCACCTTCGGGTATCCGCGCATGCCGGTGACGGAACTGGGCGCCGACCGCCTGATCGACCGGTTCGCCGATCTGCCGGCGGCACTGGCGGCCCTGGACTGAGAGGCCGCTGCCCCATATGGTGCCGGCATGGCGCGGGCGGGGGGCCCGGCGGCCGGTGCGTGGGGACCTGGGACAACGATGACGATGAGTGACGGGAAGACGGATACCGGGGCCGGCCCATTGACCGGCCGGCGGATGGAAACCCTGTTGCCCTGGGGGGCCGCCCTACTGCTGTGCCTGGCGCAATGGCGGCACATGCTGTTCTACTTTTCCGGCACCGGCGTCGCGCGTTGGGTGGATGCGGCCAACGGCGTGCTGATCGGCCTGCCACATTGGCGGGTGTACCAATCCCGCCTGCTGGGCCCGGCACTGGTCAAACTGGTCAGCTTCACCGGCCTCAGCTTCTTCAATGCCTATTTCCTGGTGACCATCGTCCTGCTCACCTGCTGTAGCGTCCTCGCGTTCGAGACCGGGCGCAAGCTGGGCGGCACGCGCACCGGCGGTTGGGCGGCGATGTTGACCCTGCACGCCCTGTTTCTGCTGACCCAGGCGCCGCCGTGGCTGTACATCTGGGACTTCCTGATCCTGCTGACCGGTTTCGCCCTGCTGCGCCTGATGATCGCCGGCGCGCCGTGGTGGGCCTACCTGATCCTGATGGCCATCGCCTTCCTGAACCATGAAAGCGGCTTTTTCATCGGCGTGTGGATGGGCGTGCAGGGCCTGGCCGACAATCTGGCCAACCACAGGCTGGACTGGCGCCGCTGGCGCTGGGGCCTGATGGCCGCCGGCGGCCTGGGCGGCATCGCCGGGTTGGAGATCACCGAGGTCATCCGCAGCGCCCTACTAGTGCGCGAGATCGGGCCGGAGATATTCCAGGACACCAGCAACACCGGCGCGCAAATCCATCTGAAGCTGTTCCAGAACCTGTCCCTGCTGGGCCAGTGGTTCACGTCCTTCGATTATTCCTTCCAGGTGCTGGTGCCGCTGATGCTGCTGGCCTGCGCCGGCATCGCCGTGGCCCTGGTCGTGCGCCACGGCTATCGCGCCGCCGGCCTGGCGGCCTATGTGCTGGTGCAGGTGGTGGCCCTGGTCATCGCCGCCGAACTGCGCGAAACCCGCGTGCTGCTGCAGCTGGTACCGTTCCTCTGCCTGGGCGGTCGCATGCTGACCCAGCACATTTGGCCCAAGGAAGCAGCTTGATCGAGCCGGCGCTTATCGCCCGCTGCGATCAGGCCCACCATGGGCCTGGATATACTCACGCAGCGCGGCGTTGATGCGGGTTTGGTACCCGTCCCCTTGCCGCCGGAACCAATCCACCACATCAGCGTCCAACCGCAGCGACAACGCCGTCTTGACGGGGCGATAGAACATCCCCCGCTTGGCGCCGGACCAATCGGTGACTTCTGGAGCGTCACTGGTGTCTATCGGGCTGTCATCAGCCGACAGCGCCTCAAGCTCGGCCCTGAGATGCGGCTCCAGCGGCTGAGGGTTACCCTTCTTCATAGGCTTTCCTTTCAGCGGGTGTGGCACGGCGGGCGGAGATGATGCGGCCCGTTCCGCCATCACTGGCAGCGTCGGTGTGAACGACAAACAAGACGCCCGGCAAATCCGCGTAAGGGCGACCAATGGTCCACCATCGCTCTTCATCCGGGTGGGAATCGGGAAGCGTTATCGCCCAAGGATCGCCAAAGACCCTTTCCGCCAGTTCAAAGCTGATCTTGTGTTTCACAAGATTAGCCTGGGCCTTTTCCAGATCCCACGTCCAGGTCAATAACAGGCCCTCCGTAGATACATAATTGTATATACGAAAACAGGCGCGTCAAGCCGATACCAGGACACAGACACGGGTGTGGTGGCGGACAGCATTGATCAAGGCGATCAACGCTGTCCGCCACGCACCTCACCCCAGGCGGGCCAGCGCTTCGGCCAGCTTGGCGCGGGTGCCCTCGGCCTCGGCGCGACGCTCGCGCTGTTCCTCGATCACTTCGGGCGGGGCCTTGTCGACGAAGTTGGGGTTGCCCAGCTTGCCGTCGACCTTGG
Organism: Azospirillaceae bacterium; assembly: GCA_028283825.1. Taxonomy (NCBI): domain Bacteria; kingdom Pseudomonadati; phylum Pseudomonadota; class Alphaproteobacteria; order Rhodospirillales; family Azospirillaceae; species Azospirillaceae bacterium. Next base: position 1,791,251 of record JAPWJW010000001.1, read on the forward strand.
CGATCTCCCCCACCAGCTTCTGGATTTCCTTGGCCAGGCGGGCTTTTTCCTTGTCCAGGTCGATGAAGTCGGCCAGCGGCAGGACCAGCGTCGCGTCGTCCACCACCGCCTGCACGGCACCGCTCGCCGGCGCCTCGGCCGTGGTTGTGATGTCCGACAGGCGGGCCAGCTTCAGGATCAGGTCGCGGTGGGTGGTCAGGCGTGCGGCCGTCACATCGCCCGCGTCCTTGACCAGCAAGGGCAGCTGCGCCGACGGTGGCACGTTCATTTCCGAGCGGATGGTGCGGATGGTGGAGATGAAACGCACCACCCAGTCCATCTCGGCCTGAGCACCGGCGTCCTTATAGGCGGCCGGGTACTGTGGCCAGACGGCGGTGATGAGGCCGTCGCCGGCATCGGCCTGGCGGTCGCCCAGCTGCTCCCACAGCTCTTCCGTCAGGAAGGGCATGATGGGGTGCAGCAGGTGCAGGATCTGGTCCAGCACCCAGGCGGTGACGGCGCGGGTCTCGGCCTTCGCCGCCTCATCCTCGCCCTGCAGGATGGGCTTGGTGAATTCCAGGTACCAGTCGCAGAAGCTGCCCCAGGCGAAGTGGTAGAGGCCGTTGGCGGCATCGTTGAAACGATAGCCCTCCAGCGCCTCCGTCACCTGGGTGGCGCAGTCGGCGACGGCGCCCACGATCCAGCGGTTGACCGTCTGGGTCAGGTTGGTGGGTGCGAAGCCCGCCACCGGCGCCACCTGGTTCATCTGGGCGTAGCGCGCCGCGTTCCATAGCTTGGTCGCGAAGTTGCGATAGCCCTCGACCCGCGAGGTCGCCAGCTTGATGTCGCGCCCCTGGGCCGCCATGGCCGTCAGGGTGAAGCGCAGGGCGTCGCAGCCGTACTGGTCGATCAGGTCCAGCGGGTCGATGACGTTGCCCTTGGACTTCGACATCTTCTGCCCCTTCTCATCCCGCACCAGGGCGTGGATGTAGATGGTGCGGAAGGGCACGTCGCCCATGAAGTGGATGCCCATCATCATCATGCGGGCGACCCAGAAGAAGATGATGTCGAAGCCGGTGACCAGCACGTCGCCGGGGTAATAACGCGCCACCTCCGGCGTCTGTTCCGGCCACCCCAGGGTAGAGAACGGCCACAGGGCGGAGGAGAACCACGTGTCCAGCACGTCCGGGTCGCGGTTCAGCAGGGTCGGCGCGCCGTAGTGGGCATCGGCCTCGGCCTGGGCTTCGGCCTCCATCTCCGCGACGAAGAACTTGCCGTCAGGCCCGAACCAGGCGGGGATCTGGTGGCCCCACCACAGCTGGCGGCTGATGCACCACGGCTGGATGTTGCGCATCCATTCGTAATAGGTGTTTTCCCACTGCTTGGGCACGAACTGGGTCCGGCCCTGCTCCACCGCTTCCAGCGCCGGCTTCGCCAGGGTGACGGCGTCGCAATACCACTGGTCGGTCAGCCACGGCTCGATCACCACGCCGCTGCGGTCACCGTGCGGCTGCATCAGGGTGTGCGGGTCGATCTTCTCCAGCAGGCCCAGGGCCTCAATCTCCTCCACCACCTTCTTGCGGGCGACGAAGCGGTCCATCCCCTGGTATTCCGGCGGCACGTGCTCGTTCAGCTTCGCGTCGCGGTCGAACAGGTTGATCATGGGCAGGTTGTGGCGCTTGCCCACTTCGAAATCGTTGAAGTCGTGGGCAGGCGTGATCTTCACGGCACCGGTGCCGGTCTCGGGATCGGCATATTCATCGGCGACGATGGGGATGCGGCGGCCGGTGATGGGCAGGATGACGTTGCGGCCCACCAGGTCCTTATAACGCTCATCCTCCGGATGCACGGCCACGCCGGTGTCGCCCAGCATGGTTTCCGGTCGGGTGGTCGCCACGGTGATGAACGTGTCCGCCAGCCCCTCGACTGGATAGCGGAAGTACCACAGGCTGCCCTTCACCTCCTTCTGCTCGACCTCCAGATCGGAGATGGCGGTGTGCAGCTTGGGGTCCCAGTTGACCAGGCGCTTGTCACGGTAGATCAGACCCTGGCGGAACAACTCCACGAACACCTTGCGGACGGCGGCGTTCAGCCCCTCATCCATGGTGAAGCGTTCACGCGACCAGTCGGGGGAGGCGCCCAGGCGGCGCAGCTGGCGGGTGATGGTGCCGCCGGATTCCGCCTTCCATTCCCAGACCTTCTGCAGGAAGGCCTCGCGGCCCAGATCGTGGCGCGTCTTGCCTTCCTTGGCCAGGTTGCGCTCCACCACCATCTGCGTCGCGATGCCGGCATGGTCGGTGCCGGGCTGCCACAGCGCGTCGCGACCGGTCATCCGCTTGTAGCGGATCAGGATGTCCTGCAGCGTGAAGGTCAGCGCGTGGCCCATGTGCAGGCTGCCCGTCACGTTGGGCGGCGGCATCATGATGGTGTAGGGCTGGGCGTTGCTGTCCACATGGGCGGCGAAAGCGCCCGAGCGCTCCCACCGCTCATAGCGGCTGCTTTCGACATCGGCGGGGGAGAAGGTCTTGTCCAGCATGGCGGGCACCTGAATCACGGGCTCAAAAGCGGAAAAAGGAAAAGGGCGGCGCGGGGTCCGGCGCCGCCCTTGATCAAAGCCAAGGTTTATCGAAGCGGCGCGCCTCAGTCGAGTCCGCGCCGTACCACCTTTTCGATCTCGCGCTTGACCAGGCGCTCGACCAGCGACGGCAGGTTCTCATCCAGCCATTCCCGCAGGATGGGCCGGACCAGGACGTGCACGATCTCCTCCAGCGTGGTGTCGGACCGGCCGATCGGCCCCTCCCCCGTCAGGCTGGGGCCGCCGCGGCGGAAGCTGGACAATCCGGCGAAGGCGCGGCTGGCCGCGTCCTCGGTGAACTGCGACATCAGCCGGCCGTCATCGTCATCCATGGGCGGCGGACGGCGCGGCGGCGGGGGCGGCGGATCATAGGCGAAGGGATCCGGGAACGGCTCGGGTTCCGGCAACGGCTCATCCGGCACCACCTCGGTCAGTTCCAGCACGTCGTCTTCCGGCGGGGGCGGCGGCGGCGGGGGAGGAGGTGGGGGCGGCGGCATGGGCACCGCCTCGAAGAAATCATCCTCGGGGGGCGGCGGTGGCGGAGGCGGGGGTGGCGGAGGGGGCGGAGGCGGGGGCGGCGCTTCCGGCTCGGCCGCCGGCGCATCGGTGTCTTCGGAAATGATTCGCCGGATGGAGGCGAGGATTTCCTCCATCGAAGGTTCTTGTTGTGACTTGTCAGCCATTGTTGCCTAACCTGCCCCTATAACGGCGTGGACCTCTACGGCCTGAACTTATACCGGCGTGACCGGCAGCCTAGGGCAAGAACAGTAAAAATGCCATTGGGTTAATTACTGTGCCGGAGGCGCCCATTCCGCCAACGCACTTCCCCTGCCCTGCCGGCCACGTCCATTACAAAAACGCAACGGGCGGCACCTTCCGGGGAAGGTACCGCCCGCGTGCCGTAAAGTCGAAAGCGACCGCTCAGTTGCGGGCGCTTATGGGCTTGTTCTCGTCAACCCCGGGGCCCCACAGCTTGTCCTTCACTTCCTCATAGTGCGCCTTCACGTCGTAAAGGGGCACGTTCAGGCCCAGCTTCACGGCGGTCAGGTCGCCGATGGAGGACAGCACCTGGTATGACGCCACCTGCTCGTCATGCTGGGCACGCACCAGTTCCACCTTGGTGTTCACCAGTTCCTGTTCGGCGTTCAGCACGTCCAGGATGGTGCGTGAGCCCACCGCCTGTTCCTGCCGCACGCCTTCCAGCGCGATTTCGTTGGCGGAGACGGCGCTCTTGTACGCCTCGATGGCGGCGCGGGCGGTGATCAGGGCCTGCCAGGCCTTGATGGCGGTTTCACGGGCGGAACGGGCCGCTTCCATCATCTGGGTGCGGCGCTGCTGTTCCGTCTGCTTGGCGCCACGCACCTTGGCCGACGTGCCGCCGCCCTCATACAGCGGGATGGAGATGTTGGCCGAGATGACGGCCGTGTCGTACTGGGTGTTGGGCGTGGACTGGTCCCAGTTGCGGTAGTACTGGGCCGAGGCCGACAGCTGCGGCAGCATCTGGCCGAAGGCAGCGTCGATCGCGTCCCGGGACGCTTCGTGGTTGAAACGCGCGGACACGACCACCGGCGCCGACACCTCGGCGGCGGCCACGGTCTCATCCTCATTGACCGGCAGGTTCGCCAAGCGCGCCGGCTGCGTCAGTGAGCCGGGCATCTCGCCCATCAGCCGGGCATAGGTGGCGCGGCTAGAGGCCAGCGAACCCTGGGCGGAAATACGGTCGGCGGTGGCGCCGGCCAGACGCGACTCGGACTGGCTGACGTCGGTGCGGGTCAGCTCACCCACACGGAAGCGGTCACGCGACGCCTCCAGCTGGCGGGTCAGCACCTGCTCATTATTGATGTTGAGATCCAGCACCGCCTGGTCGCGCACCACGTCCAGATAGGCGGTGGCGGCGTTCAGCAGGATGGTCTGTTCATTATCCAGCAGGGTGGCGCGGCCGGCCTCCACCAGGTTTTCGGCCTGGCTGATGTTGGCCTGGATGGTGCCGCCGGCGTAGATGGCCTGGTTCACGGTCACGCCGGACTGGGCGGGGTTCATGTGCTCAATGAAGCGGCCTTCGGACAGGCGCTCCTTGCCCACGTTGCCCGAGGCCGTCACGGTCGGCAGCATCGAGGCACGGGCCTGGGGCACGCCTTCATCAACGGCGCGCTGCCCGGCACGGCCGGCCTCCAGCGTGGGGTTGTTCAGATAGGCCTGGCTCAACGCGTCCTGCAGCGACTGGCCCTGGGCGGTGCCGCCCATGCCGGCAAGCCCCACGGCCAGCGCCGTCAACGGCAGCGTCGCCACCAGGCGGCGCGCCCGCTTCACCCATTTTCCGGTTCCCATGCCTTCAGCCCCCATGCCGTCAGACCCACCCGCAGCGGTGTTCTCATGCATCGCCATTTTCCCCAAAACACCTTAAGCAAATATATACAGCATCGACTGCGACGCACGGCCAGCTGGAAAAGCCCGCGCCCTATTCCCCATCGGCGCCAACACCGATGTCCTTCTATTAACACGCCCGGCGACCGCGCATAGGTCCACTTATGGGCAGTGCCGCTGTCTTTCCGATACCAGGCTATACCGATACCATAAACCATTCCCAAGAGCCGCCAGGGCACCGGGATTACAGCCGGCGCCGAATGGCGGAACGGGAACGGACTCCATCCCGGGGGTGGCGTTATGCGCCAGCCCCCGGGACGGCCTTCATCAGAACACGAATTCCGGACGGCGCTCAAAGCCCGGCAGCGGCTGCACCGCCGCGTCGAACAGCGTGCGGTGGGACACCACGCCGCCGAACTTGCGGTAATAGCGGGCCTCGCCGATGCCGCGGTCGTTGATGACCACGGCGGCCAGGCGGCCACCTTCGGCCAACTGGTCCAGCAACGCCGCCGGGACCTCGGTCACCGAACCGTCCAGCAGGATGGCGCCGTAGGGCGCCTTGGCGGCGTGGCCGGCGGCCAGATCGCCCTCGACCACGGTGACGCCGGCAACGCCGGACAGGGCCTTGCGCGCGGCCTCCACCAGGGCGGCGTCACTTTCCAGCGCCACGACGGAACCGGCCAGCTCGGCCATCAACGCGGCGGAGTAACCGGTGGCGACACCGACGGCCAGCACCTTGTCGGCCCGGGTCAGGGCCAGTTCCTGCACCAGGCGGGCCAGCACCATCGGCTCCATCAGGTAGCGGCCCGGGGCCACGGCCACATCCTCATCGACATAGGCGATACCGGCCAGCGCCTCCGGCACGAAGCGCTCACGCGGAATGGCCAGGAAGGCCTCCACCACGAACGGGTCGGTCACCTTGTTGGGACGAATCTGGCCCTCGATCATGTTGATGCGGGCGGCGGTGTAGTCGGCGGCCATGGGATATACCGGTCTTATGGGAAGGATCGGGCGGGAGCGCGCATGGGGACGATCGCCCCGCACACGCTTGAAAAACCAGGATCGGTATATATCCCGCCCGCCGCCCGAAGACAATTGGCGCATGCGCCGCGCCGGATCGCGCGCCTCCTCCGGGGCATGGCGTTAACAGAAACGTAAAACGGGACCACCGGCACGCTTGACCGCCCCGAACGGCAACGCTATAGAGGCGCCCTGCCCCGATCAACGGCGCCCCAGCGGCTCAGGCGATCGGTTCACTGTGGATGGCGCGGTGGCAGAATGGTGATGCAACGGACTGCAAATCCGTGAATCCGGGTTCGATTCCCGGCCGTGCCTCCAGTGACTTAGCAGAGTTATCCACAGAAGACACGCCAGTCGGGTAATCACCCGGTAGTCACGGGATTGCGCCGTCAGTCCTCAGGTGAACCGGGCTGCCGCCTTGGGTTTGCCGTCCTGCGCCGGCAGCCCCAGGCGCGCCATGAACTCGCGCTCATCGATAATCTCCGGACGACCGAGTCTCGCCGCTTTGCTGCGCGCGAGGTTCAACTTGGTCGCCCCCGGATCATGGCCGACAACCAGGATGTCCGTGTCGTTCCTGACGCCCGGTTGCCAGCGGCCGCCGGCCTCTTCCACCAGACGCCCCGCCGTCTCACGGGGAAGCGTGGAAAGGGTGCCCGTGAACACCACCCCCTTGCCCCGGAACAGCCCCGCATCGGCCGCCCGGACCAGCGGTGCCAGCCGCTTGTCCAGCGCCGGCACACCCGACGCCGGGCGGGGCGCCCGGAAGGAACAGGGATCATAAGAATGGGGCGTCAGTTTTCCCGCCGACGCACCGAGGCCCCGCAGAAGCTCATCCACCGTCGGGTGACCACGGAGGTCCATGGCCCGCATCGCGATGTGGGCACAGGCCTGCGCGTCGCTCAGCGCATCGTGATGCCTAAGATCAATCCCCAGATACCCAGCCACGGTCGGCAGGCGGTGATTGGTGAGATCCGGCCAGATCGCCTCGGAAATCTTTACCGTGCAGGCCACGCCGGCATTCGGCGGCATAAGCCCGTAGCCGGCCAAGGTCGCCTTGAGAACACTGATATCGAAGCTGGCGTTGTGCGCCATGACCAGGCGCCCATCGACATGACTTCGGATCATCTCCCAAATCTGCGGAAACTCGGGCGCATGCCGGACGTCCTCCGCCGTGATGCCGTGGATCATGGAATTGCGGGCGTCGAACCGCATTTCCCGGGGCCGGATGAGCCAGTGCCCGCTGTGGACAATCCGCCGGCCCGACACCCACACGACCCCGATCGCGCAGGCGCTGTCCCGTTTCGCGTTCGCCGTCTCAAAGTCGATCGCCACGAAGTCGGCACACGCGAGCGCCTCGGCCAAAGCCATGTCGTCGTTCAGGCTTGTAGGGTTTTCACCCATGCGTCCCATCCCCCAGGCTTGCATGTTTTGCCCCCGCTTAAGCCACGAACCCGGCGGCCACCAGGGGCGCCAGGTCGGGCGGCAACGTGCCTTCCAGGTGCATCAGACGTACGCGCAGCAGGGCCGCCACCGTCATCGCGTCCTGGATTTCACCCGACAGCGCCATGGCCAGCGCGTCCTTCAGCGGCAGGCGACGGATGACCAGCTGTTCGGTGTCGTCCGGCGCCACGGGCACGGGCGACAGGCCCCAGGCCAGGTACAGGTGGGCGTGCTCGTTGGTCATGCTGTTGGACATGTCCAGCCGCTGGATCTCCAGCCACTGTTCGGCGCGCAAGCCCGCCTCTTCCCGCAATTCATCCTGCGCGCCCGCCAGCGGCCCCACCGCCTTGGGGCCGGCCAGGGGAATGCCGCCCTCCACCATCTCCCAGCTGTAATGGCCGATGGCGAAGCGCCACTGTCCCACCAGCCAGGTGTCGCCGTTCTCCGCCACCGGCAGGACGCCCACGGCCACGGTGCTGAGTTCCACCGTGCCATAGAGGCCGGGGCCGCCATCGGGGCGCAGCACGTCGTGGTGCCAGACGCGCATCCACGGCGTCTCATACTTCAGTTCCCGGCTCAGCACGGTCCAGGGGTTCACGAGGGCGGACGGGGGCGGGGCTTCACGGGACATGCTTGGAACTTCCTGGCGACCGACGGCGTTACGCCAGGGATAAGGCAAAAGCGCCGATGACGGATACCCCCCATCCACCATATCTGGCAGCACCCGCGGAAAACCCCCTAGATCAAGGCGTTATGTGGAACCGTCATTTTTTTTCCATTTCGCCAAACAAAGGGGTTCCAATCCCAAAAACGCTTTGCTATATCACCGCCCACCGCAGCGCCGCTGACTGATCGGTCAAACGAAAACGAAGCAGGCGCGCTGATCCCAGGTAGCTCAGCCGGTAGAGCAGGTGGCTGTTAACCACCGGGTCGGGGGTTCGAGTCCCTCCCTGGGAGCCAATAGAGCCCCCCGGAACCGCAAGGTTCCGGGGGGTTTTCTTTTGCCCCACTCAGATATTCCTTCGATCAAGTCCGAACGTCCTGGCCGGGCCGGCAGCCGGGTGCTGCGGTAGGTCAAGCGTTTGCGACGCCGCCCTTCGCCTTGACGGGCGCCACGCTCCAGCGGATATTTAATGAACGGTAGCGTTCATTAAATATGCCGGCGGGGCGGCAGGAGGGGGCCATGAAGCTCGACTTCAGCAAAAAGGCCATGGACATCGGCACCGCCGAATTCAATTTCATGCGGACGCTCATGGTCGCGGGCACCGGGGGTGCCGAGGTCAACGAGTGCTTTCTGGCCCTTGGCCGCATCAAGGCCAATGATCCGGAAAGCTGGGTGCGCGAATGGGCACTCCTCGCGGATCGCCGCCGA